>NZ_DATFAO010000082.1:0-12110 GCF_035254505.1 Aromatoleum sp.
CTCCAAGGCCTTCGGCGACAAGCTGCTGATGGACAACGTGAGTTTCAGCATCCCGCCCGGTGCGATCGTCGGGGTGATCGGCCCCAACGGTGCGGGCAAGTCGACGCTCTTCAAGATGATCGAAGGCCGCGACAAGCCGGATTCGGGCGACATCACGGTCGGCTCGACGGTAAAGATCGCCGCCGTCGACCAGTCGCGGGAAGGGCTCGCGAACGACAAGACGGTTTTCGAGGCGATTTCGGATGGTGCGGACGTGCTGACCGTCGGCCGCTTCGAAATGCCGAGCCGCGCGTATATCGGCCGCTTCAACTTCAAGGGCGGCGACCAGCAGAAGATCGTCGGTAACCTTTCCGGCGGCGAGCGCGGGCGCCTACATCTGGCGAAAACGCTGATCTCCGGCGGCAACGTACTGCTGCTCGATGAACCGTCCAACGACCTCGACGTCGAAACGCTGCGGGCGCTCGAAGATGCGCTGCTGGAGTTCGCCGGCTGCGCACTGATCATCAGCCACGACCGTTGGTTTCTCGACCGTATCTGCACGCACATCCTGGCGGCGGAAGGCGAGTCCCAGTGGACCTTCTTCGCGGGCAACTATCAGGAATACGAAGAGGACAAGCGCAAGCGGCTGGGTGAGGAAGGCGCCAAGCCGAAACGCATCCGCTACAAGCCGATCAGCCGCTGAGCCCCTCGCTGTACTGCGCACCGGCGATTTTTTGCACGGTGCGCAGTCCTATGCGAACATCAATAACGTCGTCGCCTCGCTCGCCTCTCTGACAGGAGATCTCCCCCATGTTCAAGAAACTCACGCCAATCCTTGCCGTGAGCGCAGCTCTGCTGGCCCTCATGCCGGCCGCACCGGCAATCGCCGAAGTGCCGATGGTCAAGTCCCAGGTACCCGGTTATTACCGCATGATGGTCGGCCAGTTCGAAGTCACGGCACTCTTCGATGGCGCAATCGAACTCGACGTCAAGCTGCTGCGTAACACCAAGCCTGATGAACTGAAATGGCGCCTCGCCCGCCACTTCGTCGGCAACCCGAAGATGCAGACGGCGGTCAATGCCTACCTCATCAATACGGGAAAGAACCTGGTCCTCGTCGATGCCGGAGCGGCTGGCTTTTTCGGGCCCGGACTCGGAAACATCATCAGCAACATGAAGGCCTCGGGTTATGACCCGTCCCAGGTCGATACAGTCGTCGTGACTCACATGCACGGGGATCACATCGGCGGCCTCGCCGACGCGAACTCGCAGGCGGCGTTCCCGAACGCCGTCGTGCATGTCTCGCAAGCGGACAACGACTACTGGCTGTCCGAAAAGAATGCGGCGGGCGCGCCAGCAGACGTGCAGGGCCTCTTCAAAATGGCGCGCGACATCGCGGGCATCTACCAGTCGCACGGGAAATGGAAGACGTTTTCTGACGGCAGCGAACTTGTGCCGGGCATCCGCGCAGTCAAGGCAAATGGGCATACACCCGGTCACACGGCCTTTTCCGTCGAATCAGCTGACCAGAAGCTACTGATCTGGGGCGACGTCATTCACGCGCATGGCGTGCAGTTCTCGCAGCCGGAGGTGTCGATCGAGTTCGACGTGGATCAGGACCAGGCCGTCGCAACTCGCCGTTCCCTGCTTTATGCGATGGCGACCAGCAAGACATTGGTCGCCGGCATGCACCTGCCCTTCCCCGGCCTTGGCCACGTGCGCGCCGATGCAAAGGGCGTTTACAGTTGGGTGCCGATCGAGTACTCGCCGTTGCCCAAGTAAACGCGGCTTCCGGCCGAATCGTCGTACTTTCTCCTGCTTGGGCGTGTCGCGGATGCGTGACACGCCCAAGTCACGTCTAGCGCGGAGAGTCGCTCCAAAATTTCTCCATCACGGGCTTCACGCTGATCCCATGGCACACGATCGACAACGTGACGACGATCAGCGTGAGGTGGATGAGTTCCAGCGCGAGCTTTTCCGGCAAGCCGTGCTGGATCGAGTACATCAGGTAGTAGAGCGAGCCGATCCCTCGCACGCCAAACCACCCCACAAGCGCCCGCAATTTCCAGGGCGTGCGGGTTCCCGCCAAACCGACCATGACGCTGACCGGTCGGGCGATCAGAAACAGGAAAAGCGACAAACCGACGGCTCGCCAGCTCCACGAGTTGATGAACAAGGTCCCGCCTACCAAGAGAATGAGCACGAGTTCGGACAACCGCTCGAGGTGCTCCTTGAAGATCAGTGATTCCTCACTCACCGCCTGCACGGCCGCCCCGCTTTCGCCTTCGGCCGCTTCCGCATCGCGATCGAAGCGCAGACGATCCGGGGTGTCTTCCTGCCCGCCCGACAATTTACGCTCGGTCTGACGCAAGGCCACGGCGGCGAAGAACACCGCAAGGAATCCCCAAGTGTTGAGCCCGACGCTTGCACCGTAGACGACGCCAATCAGTCCGAGGCCGAGGAAGTCATCGAGCAACTCGTGCCGGGTGCCGAGATTCCTGATCCGATGCGCGACATGCGCGAGCAGGACCCCGCCGACAAACCCGATGCCGATGCCGCCGACTGTCGCCCATAGGACATCGACCATCGCCCAGCGTATGCCGTCCTCGCCGATATCATGCAGCCCCAGGAGCCCAAGCCCGAGCATCACGAAGGGAAAGGCGCTGCCGTCGTTCATGCCGGCTTCGCAAGTCAGGGTGAAGCGCAGGCGATCACGTTCTCCGGGATGGCGGATCTGCACGTCGGTCGCGAGCACGGGATCGGTCGGGGCGACGATCGCACCAAGCAGAATTGCGGCACCAAGCGGCAGTTCCAGCACAAACACCGCGAACACCGCGACGAGCCCCACGGTGAGGATCATCGAAACGAAGGCCAGCAGGATCGGCGTGCGCCATCTCGCAAGGCTCAAAGGAACCGGCATCTTCACGCCCGCCGCATACAGCGAGATCAACGCGGCACCTTCGGTCAGTACCTCCAGGAGCGCCGACTCTTTCAGCGGGTTGAAATGGAAGAGATGCAGGCAGGTCGGCCCGACCAGCAGCCCGACAGCAAGATAGATGATCGCCGAGGTGACGGGCAATCGCCGGAGAGGAGACCACGTCAGTCCCATCGCCAGGAAAAGACAACCCAGCAGCAGGAACCACTGCGCATTGCTCATCGCGTTCTTATTGAGATATAGAGCAGGAGAAGGTAATTGCGCGGCGCAATTGCCTTGTCTTTGGTGCCCAGGAAGGGACTCGAACCCCCACGCCTTGCGGCGCCAGAACCTAAATCTGGTGCGTCTACCAATTTCGCCACCTGGGCCCAGCTTCTCCCCGATACCGGGGGCCGCCCTTGCGGCAGCGGGGCGGATTATACACGTCCCTTACATCCGCAGTCGCCCTACGTAGCCGGTCATTTCGAGATATCCCCGTCCGACTTCACGTTCACCCTCATAGACCCGAACCGCTCCTTCCCAATACACGGCGCCGGTGGAGCGGGGGCTGTCAAGCTCTTGGTCGTCCATCAGCGGCTCGATCCTGAACGTCCGGCCGGCCACCTCGACGTTCCATGCGACAGGATAATCGGCGCCGGTGCGCGGGGATCGCCAACGGCGGACGGGCACAAAACGCACCTTGTCGGGCCCGAGCGCCGCCGGCACACCTCGTGCCGGCGCCAGTGTCGCGGCGGCCCAGAGGGGTGCCCCATCCTTGCCGCGCATGCGGAACGCCATCAGCGAGCTGCCGTCGTGCAGATTCACCCCTATCCAATCCCAGCCGCTGGCATTGACGGGCAGGTATTCGCTGGACCATTCGTGGTCCAGCCATGCACGCCCGGTGACCTCATGCGGCTTGCCGCGCAGGCGCAAGGTCCCGGTGACTGCGAGTTGCGGACGACTGTAGTAATGGCTGGCATTCCGCGGATCGGGGGCCTTCTGGCTAAATCCGTTCTTGCCGTTGGGAACAGGCGGGCCCGACGGCGCGAGTTTTAGATCGAACTCGAAGGAATCGGCCTGGGCACGAGCGCGGTAGTTGCCGTCGTCGAGCACGAGTTCCCATGAGCCGCTCCAGGCGTGGGTGTTTCCCTCGCTGGCCCCTGCGAGCGGATCCATCGCCCGCTCGCTCCGTTCGTCGTGCAGGAGGTGGCCCTCGGTCGGATCCGCGACGGCCGCGTGGGCAAGGACGAGTTGACGCGGCGCGAACCGCGAGGGGTTGTCCTCGCCGGCGCGCGTCCGCACGCGGAAGAAGGTGAGCTGAAAGCCCCGCTCCTTGCGCTGCTCGTCGAGCAGCCACCCCGTCACGTACCACCACTCCGTGCGGTACTCGGGGTGCGCGCCGAAGTCTTTCGGGAACTGCAAGGGCCGATCCGGATGCACGACGGCGTAACCCGCAGATGCGGCGCCCACGATCTGGGCGAGCAGCAGCGCCCAGATCGCGATGAATGCGCGCACGGTGTTCACCAGTCCTCCCGCACCGCAAGAACCGCGGACTGATGCATTGCGTGCCGGCCCGACAGCCGGGCAGCAAGGGCTGCGAGCGTGATCAGGACGCAGGCGAACGCCGCGAGGCCAACGAAAGGGATGCGAATATCCATGCTCCAGTGGAAACTCTGGCGGTTGACGACCTCTATGAGCACTACCGACACCGCGGCTCCCGCGGCGAGTCCGACCACGGAACCGACTGCCGCGGTCATGGCCCCCTCAATTGCGAGGAGCCGACCGATATCGCGGCGGGTCAAGCCCAGGTGGCGCAGCATCCCAAACTCCCTGCGGCGAGCCGACGCAAGCGCGGCGAAACTGGCGCTGACGCCGAAAAGACCGATGACGACCGCAACCGCTTCCATCAGGTAGGTGACGAGAAACGTGCGGTCGAAGATGGCGAGGCTTCGGTCGCGAATCTCGCGCGGAACGGCAATATCGACGGCCCGATCGCCTGTTGCGGCACGCACCTCCGCGGCGACGGCATCGGGCGATGCGCCGCGCCGCAACCAGATCCCCAGATCGTTCGCCGAGAAGTCTGACGTCAGACGGCGGTAGTCGTCGAGTTCGATGACGAAGGCGCCATACTGACGCGCATAGTCGCGCCAGACGCCGGCGACACGGCACGGCACAGGCTTACCGGCGATGGGAATCAGGGGTTCGTCGCCGATGTCGAGCGAAAATATCGCGGCCATTGCTTCCGAAATCCAGATGGGCACCTTTTCCGGCAGCTTCCCCTCGCGATCTTCGGTGCTGACCAGCGGCAAGATCTTCCCGCCATCGACCGGTCGCGCAATGAGCGTGACCGGGGAGTGGGTGGCGTCGAGGCGGATGCTGTCGAAACGCACGGGTCGCAGGGTCTCGACACCGTCGAGCTGCGCGACCCGGGCAATCAGCGCCTCGTCCAGGTAACCGCTGTTTGCACCTCGCGAAGCGCTGACATACAGATCGGCCGGCAAGACGACGCCCAGCCATGCGTCCAGCGAATGCCGGAAGGAGGTCACCATGATGCCCATTGCCGCCGCAAGTGCGACGCTCGCGACCACTCCGGCGGCTGCAACGACCGCCTGCCCCGGCGCTGCCCCGAGCCTCGCGCGCGCGAGCCGGACCGTCGCACTTCGCCCCGGCGGCCACGCGCGGTGTATGGACGATGCGATGGCCGGAAGAACCAGAATTGCCGCTGCAAGGATCGCAGCGACGGCGCCATAGCCGAATACCGGCACACCGCTCACGGGCGGCAGCACGCACAGTCCCAAGGCCACAGTCGCGAGGACCAGCGCCAGGAAGGCCCCCGTCCTGACATGGAAGCCTCCCGAATCGGCGCCCGCTCGCAGCCCGCTCGCGGGATTCACGCGGGCGGCGTCCCGAGCCGGCCCCCATGCTCCGGCAAGACCTGCGAGCACTCCTGCAACCAGGTACGCGATTGCCGCCAAAGGCTCGAATCGCAGCGTGGGCGCGAGGCCCTCGAAATAGCCGGCGCCCAGATCGCCGCCGAACAGCCCGATTGCAAGGCGCGCCAGGACATGACCGAGTGCGATTCCAAGGACACCGCCCGCAAGCCCGAGCACGGCGCCTTCGACAAGGATTCCCAGCATGAGCTCCCGCCGCGTCAGTCCCATTGCGCGCAGGAACGCGAACTCCTGGACCCGCCGGGCGACGGCCAGCCGCTGTGACGAGAAGACGAGGAAGGCGCCGGTGACGAGCGCGATGGCGGCGAGCATCGTCAGATTCACCCGGTAGGCGCGTGAAAGCGCGACCGCCTGGGACTCCGCGAGCTCGGGCGTCAGGATCTCGACCCCGGGCGGCAGCATGGCCTTCAGCACCGTCCGCATGTCGTCCGGATCGGTGCGGGATCGCATCCGCAAGTCGATGCGGGAGATTCTTCCGATGTGGTCGAAGACCTGCTGCATCGCGGCGATGTCCATTACGCCGAACGGCTGATTCGCCGGTGCGGCGGGCACGCCTCCTGCGATCCGCAGCGTGCGCTCGACCGTTCCCGACTGGACGCGCAAGGTGGCTCCAGTCTCCAGCCCCAACGCTGTACGCGCCGGGGTGGTGAGAAACAGCGCATCCGGCGCGAACAACGCGAATTCGCCGCCCTCCCCGCCCGTGGCTTCGGGCTTCGGCTGGAACGCTGCGTGCAGCCGATAAGCGCGCAGCACGTCGACGCCGAACACCCGCAAGCTCTGCGTGCGGCCCGGGAGGCGCACTTCGAGCTCCAGCACCGGCGCGATGTCCGCGACCTGCGGCAAGCGGGCGATTTCTGCGTAGAGGCGGTCGTCGAATCCGGTCCTGGGCCCTGTCAATTGCAGGTCGACCGCTCCGGCAAGACTGCGCAGCCCGCGACCGAACTCGTCGAGCGCCGCATCGTGAATCAACTGCACAGCCAGGCCGAGCGCGACGCCGAGGGCGATCGCGAGCAGCGACAATGCGGTCGCGAACCGGCTGTAACGCAGGCTCGCCAGGAAGAGATGGCGCAGAACGGGCTTCACGCTACGACCGCCTGCTCCGTGAGTCCACGACTGCTCAGGCGCAGAACGCGGTCCGCACGGCGTGCCGCGGCGGCCGAGTGCGTGACGATGATCCCCATCGCGTCGGCGCTACGAATGCGCTCAAGCAGCAGATCGAGAATATCGGCGGCACGCTCGGGATCGAGGTTGCCGGTCGGCTCGTCAGCAAGGACGAGGAGCGGGCGATGCACCAGCGCGCGCGCGATCGCAACCCGCTGGAGCTCACCGCCGGAAAGGTGGCGCGGCCAGTCGTCCCCGCGGCCGCCGAGCCCGACCCGCTCGATCATCTCTACTGCCTGACGCGCGGCCTCAGCCTCATTCGTGTCGAGCAGCCATAGGGGCAACGCGACGTTTTGCGCCACGGTCAGGTGCGGCAGCACGTGAAAGGCCTGGAACACGAAGCCGAAAAACTTCCGCCGCAGCCGTGCAAAACCGGCTTCGTCGAGCGCAGTCAGTTCGACGTCATCGAGCCGGATCACGCCCCCATCCACCGGCTCCAGCCCGGCGATGCAGTTGAGCAAGGTCGACTTTCCGACGCCTGACTCGCCCATGATTGCGACGCATTCGCCCTTGTGCAACTCAAGCGAGACGTCGGCGAAGAGGGCGCGTGATCCGGCTTGGGTTACGGACTTCTCGTGACATTTCGTTACGGCACTAATCTCCAGCACTGTGTCTCCCGTTATTGGATCAAGATATGCCGAAAGCGCTTCCATCTGGACTCGCCGGCCGGATTCCCGCTCTCAAAATGAGACCCCACTATGCCGATCAATTTTGCAAGGAGACTATCCTCGCCGAATGAAATCTTTGCAATTATCGAGAAAAAACATCCATTTTCGGGAATAATCCACCCCCCGGGGCAACTGATCTTCGCTGGATCGTTTCGTCCCGGACCGCCGCACGCGCATGCAGCCGGAGTCGGCCGTACTTCGACCGGGATATGTTGAAAAAGATTTCCTGCCTCTTCGCCCTCGTGTTCTGGCTGGCCCTCTGCGGTCTGCCGGTCGGCGCGTCGGCGATCGAAGCAGCGATCGTCTTGTCGAAACATAATGAGCCCCAAGCGGCCTTCCTCACAGCACTGCGTTCGGCCCTCCCGCAGCCCGGCGCGATCCGTGTTCGTGAGGCTGGAACAGTCGGCGAAAGCTATGACGAAGCCGTCCTGGCGCGTGCCGACGTCATCATTGCCGTGGGTGCCGAAGCGGCGAACCAAATGGCCGAACGGTCGGGAGCGCCGATTCTCGCGGTGCTCATTTCGACCCAAAATCTACGCGCGCTGCAGATTCGCTACCCGCGCGCGAGGATTGGCGGGATCGTCCTCGACCAACCATTGCTGCGCCACTTCCGCCTAGTTCGCACCGCCATGCCCTCCGCTGAACGCGTGGGCATCCTTCTTGGACCGCAGTCGGCTCCGCTGCGCTCCGCGCTGCAGGACGCGGCCATCCGTGCCGGCTTCAAGCCCAACTTCGAACAGATCGGCGACAGCGACGCGCTCCTGCCAGCACTCGAACGCCTGCTGGACGCCTCGGACCTCATCCTGGCGGTTCCCGACTCCCTCGCCTACACCCCCAACACCGCCCGGCCGATCTTGCTGACGACTTATCGCTACCGCAAACCGGTATTCGGCTATTCCCAGGCCTACGTGACGGCGGGCGCGCTCGCCGGCGTGTTCAGCGCGCCCGAGGACGTCGCGCGTCAGACGGCGGAATGGCTGGCGCAACAGGGGACCGGACGGATAGACCTGCCGCCCGCGGAGTCACCGCGCTACTTCTCGGTGGGCGTGAACCGCCATGTCGCACGAGCGCTGAGCATAACGATCAGCGACGAGTCGACGCTCGCCGACGGCATCGAAAGGCGGAAGTAGCCGTGAAGATACTGAACCGCCTTCCGCTGCATGACAGGCTTCTGCTGGTCGCCCTGCTGCCGATGGCGGTCCTCGCATCGCTCGTGACCACCGTCGTCGTCTACCGCGGCACCCGAATGCTCGATGAGGCGCTGCAGACCCACGGTGACGCCATCATCAGCTTTCTCGCGCCGGCGGCGGAATATGGTGTCATCGCGGGCAATCGCGAAGCGCTCGATGCGCTCCTGCAGGCGGCCACTGAGCAGCGCGACGTCAGCGCCGCCGCTCTCTACGATGATGGCGGAAACCTGCTCGCCAGCAAGGGACGGATCCGCGTGCTGGCCCCCGCCGAACTGCGCGCGCTGCAGCGTGGGACAGTCCGGGGAGGAGCGCCTGACTTCGTGGTCATGGTCGCGCCGATCGAGGCAGTCAACGTGGCGATCGACGATGTCTTTGCGGACGCATCGACTGGACGGGTCCAGCAACCGATCGGCTGGGTCCACATCGAGCTGGACGCGCGGCCGTCCGCCCACGAAAAAAACACGATCATCGCGGCTGCGCTTGCGATGCTCGCCTTCGGGCTTTCGCTATCCGGACTGCTGGCACTGCGTCTGGCCCGCTCGGTCTCCCGGCCGGTCAAGGCCCTCGTCGAAGGCGTCAGGCGGATGAAGGCGGGCGACCTCGACGTCGAAATTGCCGAACGCGCCAACAATCCCGAACTCTCCGCGCTGGAAAAAGGCTTCAATGCGATGGCGCGGGCGATTTCCGAGAATCACCGTACGATGCAGTCCCGCATCGACGACGCGACGGCCCAGCTCGCCTACCAGGCGGCGCACGATCCGCTCACCGGTCTGCCGAACCGACGCGTCTTCGAACAACGGATCGAAGAGTGCGTCGCCGCGTCGCGGCGGCGTGCCGGTGACCACGGCGCGCTGTGCTTCATCGACCTCGATCGCTTCAAGATCGTCAACGACTCCTGCGGTCACGCTGCCGGTGACGAACTGCTGATGCGCATCGCGGAGCTGATCCAGTCACGCATTCGCGAACAGGACACGCTGTGCCGCGTGGGCGGAGACGAGTTCGCGCTGATCCTGCGCGGCTGTTCGCGGGACGATGCATTGCGGCTGGCCAAAGAGCTGTGCGAAAGCGTTGCGGACTACCGATTCGAGTGGCACGGCCACACTTTCTCGATCGGTGCAAGTATTGGCATTACCTACATCGACGGCAGGCAGTCGGATCCGGCCGAGATCCTGATTGCTGCCGACACCGCCTGCTACCAAGCGAAGCGCGACGGGCGCAATTGTGTCGTCGAATCGGGCGCGCCCACTGGGAATCCGGACAACGCCGATCCCGGTCTCCCTTCCGACGACGAAATCATGGACGACTGAATCGCCTTCCGACTGCGCAGTAACGACGGCCTGCAATGTGCTATCGCGTATACTGCGCCGCGCCCATGCCCGTCGATCATTACGAGAACTTCCCCGTCGCCTCGCTGTTGCTGCCACCTCGCCTGCGCGAGCCGGTGGAAGCCATCTATGCGTTTGCGCGCAGCGCGGACGACGTCGCCGATGAAGGCGACGCGTCGCCGGTCGCGCGGCTGGCCCGTCTCAACGACTATCGGAACGAACTCAATGCGCTCGGGCGCGGCGAGGCTCCGCGAGATCCGTCCCTCGCCCGCATGTTCACGCGGCTTGCCGTAGCGATCCGCGAGCACGCACTGCCGCTGCAATGCTTCCGGGACCTGCTCGATGCCTTCAGCCAGGACGTCGGGAAGACCCGTTACGCAAACTTTGATGAACTCTGCGACTACTGCCGCCGCTCCGCGGACCCCGTCGGCCGGCTGATGCTGCACCTATACGGGGCCGCCACGGCCGAGAATCTGCGGCGTTCGGATCTGATCTGCACGAGCCTGCAGTTGATCAACTTCTGGCAGGACGTCGCTGTCGACTGGCAAAAGCACCGCATTTACGTCCCGCTCGATGATATGCAGCGGTTGGGCGTGACCGAAGCGCACGTCGAAGCCGCGCTCTGCGATGATGCGTGGCGCGCCCTGATGGCGTTCCAGGTCCACCGGGCGCGCGCGATGATGCTCGACGGCGCATCGCTCGCACGCGACCTGCCCGGCCGCATCGGCTGGGAACTGCGCCTCGTCGTGCTCGGCGGCCTGCGCATTCTCGAACGCATCGAGGCGGTGCGTTTCGACGTTTTTCGGCGGCGCCCGACCCTGACAAAATCCGACTGGCCGCGACTCGTGTGGCGCGCGCTGAACTACAAAGGTATCCGATGAATCCCCACGATTACTGCCAGGACAAAGCTGCCAAGAGCGGCTCAAGCTTCTACTACAGCTTCCTCTTCCTTCCGCCCGAGCGGCGGCAGGCCATCATCGCGCTCTATGCCTTGTGTCGCGAGGTTGATGATGTCGTCGACGAATGCCACGACGTGCAGGTTGCACAGACCAAGCTCGAATGGTGGCGCAAAGAGATCGGCCGCACCTACGGCGGGCAGCCGACGCATCCGGTCGGACTGGCATTGAAGGACGTCATCGGACGCTTCAACCTCCCGCAGGAGCAGCTGCTCGAAATCATCGACGGCATGGAAATGGATCTGACGCAGACCCGTTACCTCGACTTCAAGGGCCTGCAGCTCTACTGCTATCGGGTCGCTAGCGTCGTCGGACTGCTCGCCGCGGAGATCTTCGGCTATCAGGACCGACAAACGCTGAAGTATGCGCACGATCTCGGGATGGCCTTCCAGCTCACGAACATCATCCGCGACGTCGGCGAGGACGCGCGGCGCGGCCGCATCTACCTGCCGATCGAGGATCTGCAGCGGTTCAACGTACCGGCCAAGCAAATCATGGACGCGCGCCACGACGACAACTTCGTCCAGCTGATGCGCTTCCAGGCCCAGCGCGCGCAACAGTACTACGATCAGGCTTTCGCGCACCTGCCGCCCGGCGACCGCAAGACCCAGCGGCCGGGCCTCGTGATGGCCGCGATCTACCGCACCCTCCTGCGCGAAATCGAACGCGACGGCTTTCTGGTGCTCGACCGCCGCACGTCGCTGACTCCGATCCGCAAGCTCTGGCTCGCCGGGTCGACCTGGCTGCGGGCGTAAGGCTCAACGGGGCTGCGGGGGGTAATCGCGTGAGTCAGCACGTTGCGGTGATTGGCGCAGGATATGCCGGGCTCGCCTGCGCGGTGGAACTGGCACGACGGCGCGTACAGGTCACTGTCTTCGATCGATCGCACACGCTCGGCGGGCGCGCACGGGTCGTCAACAAGGACGGCTGGCGTGTCGACAACGGTCAGCACATCCTGCTCGGCGC
>NZ_DATFAO010000083.1:0-3085 GCF_035254505.1 Aromatoleum sp.
ATGCCCGCGAACCCGAGCCATCTCGAGGCCGTCAATCCCGTCGTCGAGGGCATGGCGCGCGCCGCGGGCACGGTCACGAGCCACGCCGGCGCCCCGGAGTTCGATCCGGCGAAGAGCGTCCCGATCCTCATTCATGGCGACGCCGCGTTCCCCGGCCAGGGGATCGTGGCGGAAACGCTGAACCTCGGGCGGCTGCCCGGCTACCAGACGGGCGGCACGATTCACATCATCGTGAACAACCAGCTCGGGTTCACGACCGGCCCCGAGGATTCCTACAGCACGTCGTATGCGAGCGGGCTCGCGCGCGGGTTCAAGATCCCGATCGTCCACGTCAACGCGGACGACCCGGAGGCGTCGGTGATGGCGATCGAGATCGCCATGGACTACCGCGCGAAATTCAAGAAGGACGTGGTGGTGGACCTGATCTGCTTCCGCAAGCTCGGCCACAACGAGCAGGACGAGCCGATGGTCACGCAGCCGCTGATGTACCGCACCATCCAGAAGCACCCGGGTACGCGCAAGCTCTACGCCGACCGCCTGGTGACCGAAGGCACCTGCGCCGCCGACGAACCGGACCGCATCATTGCCGAGTACCGCGAACACCTCGACCGCGGCGAGCTGCTGTCGAACCCCGTGCTCTCGGGCCACAACCGCCAGTTCGCCGTCGACTGGACGCCGTTCCTCAAGCAGCCCTACACGGACGCCGCCGACACCGCGATCCCGGTGCAGGAGATCCAGCGCCTGGGCGAGCGCCTCGCGACGATTCCCGCGACCTTCGCGCTGCACTCGCGCGTCAAGAAGATCATCGACGACCGCGCGGCGATGGCCCGTGGCGAAGCCCCGCTCGACTGGGGTATGGGCGAGAACCTCGCCTACGCGAGCTTGCTGGCGCAAGGCTACCAGGTGCGTCTGTCCGGTGAGGACGTCGGCCGCGGCACCTTCTTCCACCGTCACGCGGTGCTCCACGACCAGAAGCGCGAGCGCTGGGACGAAGGCATCTACAAGTCGCTCGAACACATCCAGGACGGCCAGGCCGGCTTCCAGTGCTTCGACTCGGTGCTCTCCGAAGAAGCTGTGCTCGGCTTCGAATATGGCTACTCGACGACCGAGCCGAACAGCCTCGTCGTGTGGGAAGCGCAGTTCGGCGACTTCGTGAATGGCGCCCAGGTCGTCATCGACCAGTTCATCAGCTCGGGCGAAGCGAAGTGGGGCCGTCTCTCCGGCCTCGTCATGATGCTGCCGCACGGCTACGAAGGCCAAGGCCCCGAGCACTCCTCGTGCCGCCCGGAGCGCTTCATTAGCCTCGCCGCCGAGAACAACTGGCAGGTGTGCGTGCCGACGACGCCGGCGCAGGTCTTCCACCTGCTGCGCCGTCAGATGGTGCGCAAGATCCGCAAGCCCTTGATCATCGTCACGCCGAAGTCGCTGCTGCGCCACAAGGAAGCGATCTCGACGATGGACGAGCTTGCCAACGGCAGCTTCCAGACTGTGATCCCTGAAGTCGAGGCGCTCGACCCGAAGAAGGTCAAGCGGGTCGTGCTGTGCCAGGGCAAGATCTATTACGAACTCCTCGCGCACCGTCGCGAGCAGGGCATCAAGGATACGGCGCTGGTGCGGATCGAGCAGATCTACCCCTTCCCGTCGGACGCCTTCGCCGCCGCGATCAATCAGTTCCCGAACGCCAAGGAAGTCGTGTGGTGCCAGGAGGAGCCGCGCAACCAGGGCGCTTGGTACTGGCTCGCCTCGCGCCAGCACCTGGTGAACGTGCTCGGCAAGCGTCGCCTGCTGCTGGTGGCCCGCCCCGCGTCGGCCTCGCCCGCAGTCGGCTACTACGCCAAGCACAACGCGCAGCAGAAGGCCGTGATCGAGAACGCCTTTGGGCCGATCCAGGACACCACGCCTCAGTCACCCAACTGAGCACCGAACGAATAACTCAAGAACACTGGGAGAAAGTTACATGCTGATCGAAGTCAAAGTGCCGCAACTGTCCGAATCCGTGTCGGAAGCGACGCTCGTCACCTGGCACAAGCAGGAAGGCGAGATGGTCGCGCGCGACGAGAACCTGATCGACATCGAGACCGACAAGGTCGTGCTCGAAACCCCGGCCCCCGCTGCGGGCGTGCTGGTGAAGATCATCAAGACCAATGGTGATACGGTCACGTCGGGCGAACTGATCGCGCAGATCGACACCGAAGCGAAGGCCGCGGCCGGTGCCCCCGCTGCGGCTGCGGCCGCTCCGGCCGCCGCGCCTGCTGCAGCCGCTGCTGCGGCCGCCCCGGCCGGCACCGCGAGCCCCGCCGCACGCAAGATCCTCGAAGAGAAGGGCGTGGCCGCGGCGGACGTCGCCGGCTCCGGCCGCGGTGGCCGCGTGACGAAGGAAGACGCCGTCGCGGCCCAGGCCCGTCCGGCCACGCCGGCGCCCGCGCCGGCTGCGCTGGCACTGACCGGTGAGCGTCCCGAAGAGCGCGTGCCGATGACGCGCCTGCGTCAGCGCATCGCCGAGCGCCTGATCCAGTCGAAGAACGAAAACGCGATCCTGACCACCTTCAATGAAGTGAACATGGCCCCGGTCATGGCGCTTCGCAAGCAGTACGGCGACAAGTTCGAGAAGGCCCACGGCGTGCGTCTCGGCTTCATGGGCTTCTTCGTCAAGGCGGCGGTCGCGGCGCTGAAGAAATTCCCGATCCTCAACGCCTCGGTCGACGGCACCGACATCATCTACCACGGCTACATCGACATCGGCATCGCCGTGGGCAGCCCCCGTGGCCTCGTCGTGCCGATCCTGCGCGACGCCGACCAGATGTCGATCGCCGACATCGAGAAGAAGATCGCCGAGTTCGGCCAGAAGGCCAAGGACGGCAAGCTCTCGCTCGAGGAGCTCTCCGGCGGCACCTTCTCGATCTCCAACGGCGGCGTGTTCGGCTCGATGCTGTCGACGCCGATCATCAACCCGCCGCAGTCGGCGATCCTCGGCGTGCACGCGACCAAGGAGCGCGCCGTGGTGGAGAACGGCCAGGTGGTGGTGCGGCCGATGAACTACCTGGCCGTGTCGTACGACCACAGGATCATCGACGGCCGGGAAGCT
>NZ_DATFAO010000084.1:0-106530 GCF_035254505.1 Aromatoleum sp.
ATCGGTTGTCCAATTTTTTAAAGAACCGCTGCCGAAGCAGCGAGAAAGAGATTCTGACAAACTTCCTTGTCGCCGTCAAGTACTGCTGTGTTTTTTATTTCCTTCAACACCGCCGCGCTCAACGCTCTTTCCTCTTCCCGCTGCCGCCGCATTTGCCGGCAACGTCGCGAAGAGGGGCGGATTATATAGAGCTCCGAGCGGGCGTCAAGCCTTGAGGGGAATTTTGTTTGCTGCCCGCTCCCAATGGATCGCCAATGCCGGCGGTGGCACTTGAAAAGTGTGACGAGTATGGCTCGGGGGAGGGCAAAGGAAGCGCCGCGCGCGGACTCGGGCGACGTGCGCCCGTCCGCTAGGCGCTTATTCGCGCAGTGTCAGTGGAGAATCCAGCATCAGTCGCCGACCCGAGACCTGATCGGTCACGTTGGCGATGATGTGATATTGACCGACAGCGTCGTCCTGGCCGAAGCTCAGGCCGACGCTGGAATTTCCGATATGCAAACCGCCGGGTACCGGTGGATCCGACCACAACTCGCCAGCCCCTCCGGACATCTCGGTGCCCGAGGGGGAGATCACGGAGAACTCGGCGACAACGTCGCACCGACCTGCCCCATTCGTCGCACATCCTTGGAATACTAGAACGGCTGTCACGGACGATCCCCGAGTCAGTATGTACTCCCAAGGCAGTTGAGGTAAGCGGGATCGGGAAACCAATGCTTCGGCGAAGCCCTGCTCGTCCGGAGTAAGGACCAATTGCGCACCGAAATGGTCCGTGGGGCCGAGTGCGGCGCGGCTGTCCGGCACCGCCGTCTTCAGATGCCCGCTAGCTCCGACGGGAATTAGCAGAATAAATGCAAGCGCGGCAGCGATGGCTGATTTTCTCATCCTGAACGGCCCTCCCGGAACGAAGCGGCACGTAGAAACTTGTGCACGACATGTCGCCTTGTGAAAAGGAATTATGACGCTGACCGCTGCAGCTTGTACTTATTTTACATATTCACACATCTTCAATTCCGGATCCGGGCAGACGACGGATGAGGCCGCATCGCAAGTCCGACTGGAGGTCGATCGGGCAATTGCTCGTCTGGCCCGGCCTGAGCTGCCGGTTCCCACGTCCCCGCCGACGTGCCTTATCTCTGCGTCGGCGAGGCGCTTCAGGCATTACAGAACTTGGTGCGATCCATCACACAGCGGGTGGTTATTGCCGTGCTTACAGCCACAGAAATACGCGGTCTTGCTCTCCTCCGCCTTGTATTCGACGGGGGTGAACTCCGACCCATTGTGGCTGCCATCACAGAAGGGCTGACTCGCGCTCTTGCCGCAGGAGCACCACCAATAGCTCTTGCCTGCTTCGACATCCACGGCGTACGGAGCTTTCTGCGCAATCGTTGCGTCGCTCATTGTTATCTCCCAAGAAATGGCACCCGCGAAGAGCGGGCAAAAAAAGGCCCCGGAGGATCGGGGCCTCGGTTCGCAGCTGTTATTGCTTGACCGCTTCGACTGCGATCACGAGCTTGACGTCGTCACCGACGTAAGGTGCAAACTTGCCGGCACCGAAGTCGGAGCGCTTGATGGTGGTGACAGCGTTGGCGCCGCAGGCTTCCTTCTTCACGATCGGATGATCCATGCACTTGAATGAGGTCACTTCGAGCTTGACGGGCTTGGTGACGCCCTTGATGGTCAGGTTTCCATCGACGGAGGCGAGCTTGTCGCCGTCGAAGGAGAGACCCGTCGACTTGAAGGTGATCTTGGGGTGCTTGGCTGAGTCGAAGAAGTCCTCGCCCTGGATGTGCTCATTGAAGAGGTCCGAACCCGTGTCCACCGACTTGGTGTCGATCGTGACATCCACCGAGCCGCTCTTCCCCGCGCGGTCGATGACGATCGTGCCGGTGGTCTTGTTGAAGCGGCTCTGCTGGGTCGAATAGCCGAAGTGGTTGTATTCGAAACGCGGGAAGGTGTGGGTGCCGTCGATGACGAAGGTTTCGGGGGCAGCGAACGCGGGAGCGACGAAAGTGGCGGCCAGGGTCGAAATGAGGGCGAGGCGTTTGAGTTGCATTTCTTCGGAATCTCCTAGGGACAAACGGTTCGATTAAGGTGCTGCGGTTATCGGGGTTGGGTGGTGTGTGTTATTTGGCGGCGCGGCGATCGGCTTCGACGTGGAAGCTCACCTTGACTTCATCGGCCACGATCGACGTATCCGACCAGCTGCCGTCGCCGATGCCGAATTCCAGGCGCTTGAGGGTGAAGTTGCCGTCGAATTTCGCCGTGTTGCCGGCCTGGGTCACGACGATCGGGGTCGTGACGTCGCGAGTGCGGCCCTTGATGCTGAGCTTGCCGGTCATTTCGTAGCGGTTGCCGCCGAGCGGCTTGACCGACGAGGACACGAAGGTGGCGGTCGGGAAGTTCTTGAGGTCGAACCAGGCCTTGCCTCCGACTTCCTGATTGGCGTCGGACGAGCCGGCATCGATCCCGGAGAGATCGAGATCGAGGCGAACCGTCGATTTGGCCGGAGCAACGGCGTCGAAGGCCAGGTCTACCTTTGATTTCCGGAATTGGCCTTCGACCGGCACGCCCATTTGCGTGAATACGAACGCGATCTTGCTCTTGGCCGGTTGCACCTGATCAAAGACGGCGGGCGCATCGGCTGCGACGGCGGTCAGGGGAGCCATCGGCAGGGTTGCCGCAAACAGGGCGGCGGCGAGCACTGTGCGCAGGGTCATCGTCGAGTTTCCTTGATTCAGTTTGAGCGTTTGAGAATCGGCATCATCCGGACCAGCGTTTCGTCGCGGTCGACGAACTGGTGCTTGAGCGCCGCCGCAACGTGCAGGCCGATCAGGATGAGAAGCCCGTCATTCAGGGTTTCGTGGATGGTCTTGAACAGGTCGCCGAGCGCTTGATCCTTCGCCACCAGATCCGGCAGCGGCAGGATGCCAAGATAGACGACCGGGAAACCTTTGGCGGAGCTCATGAGCCATCCGGTAAGCGGCACGGCGATGAGGAGGACGTAGAGCAAGCCGTGGGTTGCGGAGGCGGCAAAGCGTTGCCACGCGGGCGCTTCGAGGGCCGCGGGGACGGGTTGGGTCAGGCGCAGCAACAGGCGCGGAAGGAAGAGGAACAGCACCGTGATGCCGATCCATTTGTGATACGAGATGAGCTTGAGCTTGTTCGGCGACAGCGGCAGATCGCTCAGGTAGAGGCCGAGCGGAATCGCAGTCAGGATCAGCACGGCGGTGAGCCAATGCAGGAGTACGGACGGCGTCGCGTAGTGTTTTGGGACTTTCATTCTTCTTCCTCGTTACGGATGCGGCAGGTCAGGGGGCGCGGAAGAATTCGGCGACGAGGCAATCGATTGATTTCGGAGGGTGGCCGACCAAGGCTGCGAAATCGTTGCTGCATCGGGCGAACCGGTTTTCCGAGGCCGCGGTATACATTGTTGCCATCGCACGTGCCAGCCAAGCAGGCATTTGCGCCTGCTCCAGCAGCTGCGCGTATTCGTCTTCGCCGATCGCCTCGTAGCGCAGGGGCTTCCCGGTCGCCGCGCCGACCTTGGCCGCGATTTCGGTGAAGTCGTGGGAGGTCTGGCCGGTGAGTTCGTAGAGTCCCTTCTCGAGGCGCGGTGCGAGCGCGGCCGCAGCAATGGCTTCGGCAAGTTCATTGCGCGAAATGAAACTGACCTTACCAGTACCCGCAGGCAGGCGCAGGACGCCGGTTTGCAGCGCCGACGCGAGCGTCATCGGCAAGAAATCGGCGTAGAGGCCGTTGCGCAGGATCGTGTGCGCAATACCGCAAGTCGCGAGGAGCGATTCGGTGGCCGCATGGACTTGGGCGAATTCGGATGGGGAATTCTCCGCCGCGTCCTGGAAGCTCGTGTAGAAGATGTGCTTGACGGCCGCCTTGCGTGCGCTCTCGATCGCCCTGCCATGCTGGGCGATCCGGACAGCCTTGGGGCCGTCGGTGGAAATCAGGACGAGGCGATCGATCCCGGAGAAAGCCGTGGCGAGCGTGTCGACATTGTCGAAGTTGCCCTGACGGACGTCGATTCCGCGCGCGGCGAGTTGTGTCGCGCGGGCGGGATCGCGGACGCTGACGGCGAGCTGGCCGGCGCCCGCGTGCGGCAGGCGGGCTGCAAGGCGCTGCACGATGCGCTGCCCCAACTGCCCGGTGGCTCCGGTTACCAGAATCATGTCATCGCTCTCCGTTCTTGCATCATTGCGTGATTCGAACTTTAGGCGAACGATTGCTCCTAAAATAGGCCTTGTCTTCGAACTCTTTGTTGCACGGAAGAAAACAATGGACCGTCTTCAAGCCATGGATGTGTTTGTCCGCGTCGCCGAAGCCGGCAGCTTTACGGCTGTGGCGGATCGGCTCAACGTTGCCCGGTCGGCAATCACGCGCCAGATTGCGGCGCTTGAGGCGCACCTCGGGACAAAGCTGCTGGCGCGCAGCACGCGACGATTGAGCTTGACGGCATCCGGGTCGGCCTATCTGGAGAAGTGCCGGGAAATCCTGTCGATGGTCGAGGCGGCCGAGGGCGATCTCGTCGGGGAAAAACGTGCGCCGCGCGGCCCGATCCGGGCCAGCGTGCCGATGAGTTTCGGCATTCGACACCTGATGCCGCTGGTCTCGGATTTCATCACGACCTATCCGGAAGTGACGGTTGATCTCGAGTTCAGCGACCGGCGGGTGAATCTGATCGAGGAAGGGATGGATTTCGCGGTGCGGATTTCGCCGCGGATCGATCCGAGCTTGGTCATCCGTCGGCTGGGAGTAAGCAGCCTTGCGGTGGTCGCCTCCCCCGCGTATCTCGACCGGCACGGGCGTCCCAGCCATCCGGACGACCTGCTGTCGCACCATTGTCTGACGTATACGCTGGCCCCGGTGCCGGGTTGGAACTTCCGGGTCAATGGCGAACCGTACTCGGTTCCGGTGAAGGGGCGGCTGCGGATGAACAACGGCGATGCCCTCGTGGACGGGGCGATCCGTGGCCTCGGCATTGTGTGCGAACCGACGTTCAATACGGCACAGGCGGTTCAGGTGGGACTGCTCGAACAGGTACTGGCCGAATACACGGCGATGCAGCTGCAGATCTACGCGGTATTCCCGGGGACGCGCTACGTGCCCCATCGCGTGAGGACGCTAGTCGATTACTTGGCGGAGCGGATCGGGCCAGTGCCATACTGGGACCAAGGCTTCTCAGGGCATCGGCAGGAGTGAGCCGGGGCCGTCTCGCCCTGTGTTCAGAAATTCATCCGCCACGGGAGCTCGCCCTGGATGAACAGGCGCGCCTCCTCCGACGAGGGGCGGGAGAAGAAACGCTGGACCGAGGCATGCTCACGCACCTTGCCCGCGCTCATGAACACCACATCGTCGCCGAGGCGGGTCGCTTGGCCGAGGTTGTGGGTGGTCATCAGGATGCGGGTGCCGTCGGTGCGGATTTCGCGCACGATGCGCTCGACTTCAGTCGTCGCCGAAGGGTCGAGGCTCGCGGTCGGCTCGTCGAGCAGCAGGAGGCGAGGCGCGGTGACCCAGGCGCGAGCCAAAGCCAGGCGCTGTTGTTCGCCGCCCGAGAGCTGTCGCGCGCTATCCGTCGCGCGAGCGGCCAGGCCGACGCGTTCCAATACCTTCGCCGCGCGCTCGTGACGTTCGCTCCGCGGAACTGCGAAGGGTTTTAGCGCGACGGCGACATTTTCGAGCACCGAGGCACGCAGCATCATCGGCCGCTGGAAGACCATCGCGACCGCGAGGTGCGGCCGTGCGCCGTTTCCCCATTCGATCGTGCCTGCGGTCGGTTCGACGAGGCCGCATAGCGTACGCAGGAGCACGCTCTTGCCGGCGCCGTTCGGCCCAAGGATCAGCGTAATCCCCTCGCCCCCAAGTTCCAGGTCTACGCCGTCGAGCACGGCACGGCCGTTGGGCTGGAATTTCAGGTCGCGCAGTCGCAACGGAAACATCGTCTTCATCCGTAGCGGCGCATCGCCCAGGCCCGAACCGTGAAGGCGACCGCATTGAGGACGAGGATGACGGAAATGAGGACGAGCCCGAGCGCGATCGCGAGCGGAAGATCGCCCTTGCTGGTTTCGAGCGCGATGCTGGTCGTCATGACGCGTGTGGCGTGGTCGATGTTGCCACCAACGATCATGACGGCGCCGACTTCACTCATGGCGCGGCCGAGACCCGCGAGCACGGCGACGAGCAAGGAGTGCCGGCAGTCGTAGAGAAGCGTGGTCACGCTCTGCCACCAAGTGAAACGCATCGCTTGCAGTTCTTCCGCGTAGCGCTGCCAAGCGTCGTCGACGACTTGGCGGGCGATCGCCGCCATCAACGGGATGACGAGCACGGTTTGCGCGACCACCATCGCGGCCGGCGTGTACAGGAGGCCGAGTTCGCCGAACGGCCCGGAGCGAGACAGGAACAGGTAGACGATGACGCCGACGACGACCGAGGGCAGGCCCATCAAGGCGTTGACGGTGACCAACGCGACGTTCCTGCCCGGAAATCGGCCTACTGCGAGAAACGCGCCCAAGGGCAATCCGATCAGGGTTCCGAGCAGGACAGCCGCCCCGCTTACGCGGACGGACAGGGACACGATCTCGACCGCCCGGTGGTCGAGCGACGCAATCAGCAGGAAGGCTTCATAAAAGGTGGAGGAAAACGCCGCCATTCACCAAGGATAACGGATCAATTGCTGCGCAGGGACAGGGCGGCAGCCGCCGTGTCGCTCCATCACCGGCGTAGCACCTTGAATTGCCCAACCAGCGCGGTGAGTTCTCCGGTCATGCCCGCAATGTTTGCGGTTTCCTGCGAGGTGTCATCGGCCTCCGCGGCCGCTCGATCGGCAAACTCGGTGATGGCCGTAATGCTGTTGCCGATGTGTTCGGCGGCTTCGCGCTGCGTGACGACGGCCTCGGCGATCTGCTGCACCATTGCACCGATCTGCCCCATCGCGACGACGATGTCATTGAGCGCCTGTTCGGCAGCGCTGGCGTGACGGACTGTGTCCGAGGCCTTTCCGCCCCCAGCTTCCATGACGGAGAGCGCACGATGCGATCCCGCCTGGAGCCGCCCGATCACGACTTCGATGCGTTCCGTCGACTCGTGCGTACGCTGCGCGAGCTTGCGCACCTCGTCGGCAACGACAGCGAATCCGCGCCCCTGTTCGCCGGCCCGGGCGGCTTCGATCGCAGCATTGAGGGCAAGCAGATTGGTCTGGGCGGCAATCTCGCGGATGATCACCAGCGCATCACTCACGTCGCCGACTTCGGTGTGAAGGCTTTTCATCGCTTGACCCGCGTCGGCGACGTCCCGGGCAAGATCGCGGATCGCCTCGATCGTCGCTTCGATGACGCGTCGGCCTTCCTGCGCTGCGTTGTCCGAGTGGCGAGCAGATTCCGCCGCGGACGAGGCGCTGGCCGCGACCTCCTGGACGTTGGCATTCATTTCGACGACTGCTGCCGACGCGGCCTCGGTCTGCTCGTGCAGCCGGCGCATGCTGGAGCGGGTGACATCTGCTGCGCGCGCGAGGGTGCCGCTCATCGACTGCAGGCTGGAGCTGTCGTCGGTAAGCCGGACGATGATGTCGCGAATGCGGGCCACGAAGCGATTGAAACTGCCGCTGACCTCCGCCAGTTCGTTCGTGCCGACGGCCGCAAGCTGCCGCGTGAGATCGCCCTCGCCCTGCGCGATGTCGTTCATCGAATCGCGCAATTGCTGTATCGGCTTCAGCACGCTTTGACGAACCGCGAGGACGACGACGATGACGCCGATGAGCATGGCAAGGCTCGCCAGATTCATCAGGTTCTGGATCGTGGTGATCGACTCGGAGGTGTGCTGGAGCGATTCGGCAGACTGGACAGTCAGTTGGTCAACCAGGGCGTCGATGCGCTGGGCGAGCGCCGCAGCCCTGTCGTCGAATCCATCGCCCTGGCGCTTCATGATGGCGTTACCGGCATCGCGACCGGTGTTGATGTAGGCGCGGGCCATTTCCACGCCGATTCCGTGCAGAGTGGTGACGTCGGCGGCAAGCGGGCGGATGCGTTCGGCGAGGCTGGGTTCAAGTTCGCCGAGCCGCGACAACGCCTTCTGCGCGGCCTCCATCGCGTGGCGCGCTTCGCCGAACGAATCCTCTTCGGCGGTGGCAGCCGCGTCGGTCAGGAACTGCTGGATCTGGATCGTCTGGAAGCGCGCCTCCTTCGCCGCCAGCATCGAGCTCTGCAGCGCCTGGCCGGAAAGCGACTGATCGTGGATGCCGTTCAGCACCCTGTTCGAGAAAATGGACAGCACCGCCATTCCCACGAGCACGACGACGCTCGCGACAAGAACGAGTCGAGCCAACGAAATTCGATTCAACATGCATCCCCTCCCCGCCCCCGTTTCAGGGGAAACTGCTCGCGCCGATGGCGGCGATCGAACCCGTATTGTCCTATTACCTTTTACGTAACGGCGCTCTCTCAACAAACTTTAATGGAATAGCGCAGAGGCATCTCCCGGGGAAGCCGGGTGCCGACCATAGCTGACGTATGTCTTACCCGCCACCTCGCTGCATTGCGCGATCGAGCGTGTGCAGTAGCCGGCGGCGCGCCGCTTCGTCACCCCCGTGAAATTCGTATGTGACCTTCAGGAGCGGCAATTCGAGTATGCCGAGTCGACGCGTGCCTTGTGTGATGGCAACGATCTCCAGGGCGAGGTCGCCGCAGGCCACCGAGAATCGATTCGGCCCGACACTCGCGACCCCCTCCGGCCAGGCCTTGCGCAGATCGCGGCCAAATTCCTCGGGGGTTGCGGTGACGGTTCGTTCGAACCGTGGGGGTACGACGTCCTTGAAGAACACTACGAGTCGTGCCGCGAGGCTGCCGGCCTCAGCCGCCCGCGATCGGCGGCCAGATTGCCAATTCGTCCCCGTCGGCAAGCCGGTGCATGAGCCGCTGCGCCGGCGGGATGAACTGGCCGTTGACGAGCACGAGGTGGGCGCTGCGCTCGGGAATCTGGAAGCGGCCGATCAGGTTTGCGATCGTCGTGCCCTCCTCCACCTCCAGTTCGACGCGGTTACCCTTGCGGTCGGCCGGGAGGTGGTCGGTGAGCGACGCGAAGAGCTTGAAGCCGATCTTCATTGCTTTGCCTTCGGAATGCCTCAGCGGGCCAAGGCCATCGGCTGCTGCGAACGGGCGACGTAGGCTTCGACAAACTGCAGCGGGTTGGCGAGCAGGCGCTCCTTCCACGCACCGAGCTTGACCTGCCCGTGGATCAATCCGCGCAGTGCGCCGACGTGTTCGGTGAGACCGATCGAGGTCGCGCCGATCATCACGTCGTCCTTGAACTGCAGGCTCAGGTAGCGATAGCGGGCTTCGTCGATGTGCTCGACACCCGCGCCGCCCTGGTCGCTCTTCTCACCCCACCACTGGCCGAAAGATGACGAAATGAGGCCGAGCGTGGCCAGAACGTTGATCGCGAGCACGCCGTTGAGCTTCGTCGGGCGACCGGCCATATTCAACGCGGCAACGCGGGCCTGATCGGCGGCGTTGGGCTGGATCGCGGCGACGAGATGCTCGCCGGTGAAGAGGTCGGGGGCCTCGGCGACGTCGCCGGCGGCATAGACCCCCGGTACGCTCGTCTCGAGATATTCGTTGACGAGGACGCCCTTGGCGACGTGCACCGGCGTGGATTCGAGGAAGGCGACATTCGGCGCCACGCCTGCCGCGACGATCACGAGATCGCAGGACAGCACGTCGCCGGTCGACAGGGTGACGTCCACCACCGAAGGCTGTGCGCTACGGTCGATCCGCTTGACGCCTGCATTGGTGACGACGCGGATGCCCTTCGTCTCGACCCAGTTCTTGATCATGCCGCCAGCCTTGGGCGTCATCATCCGCGGCACCATGCGGTCGCCCATTTCGACGACCGTGAGCTGGACGCCGCGCGCCGCAAGGGCTTCCATGATGATGCAGCCGATGAAGCCGGCGCCGAGCTGCAACACGCGCGAGCCGGGCTTGGCGAGATTGGCGATGGCGCGCGCGTCGGCGAGCGTCCAGCACGTCTGCACCTCGGGCAGGTCGACGCCGGGAATCGGCGGACGCACCGGGTGCGAGCCGGTTGCGATCAGCAGACGGTCGTAATCCTCGAAGTGGCCGTCCTGGAAGAGGATGCGGCGTTGTTCGGTGTCGAGCGATACCGCCCGCGCGTTCAGCTCGCGGACGCGCAGCTTCTTGAAGTGGTCGGGCGTCTTGCGCAGATAGGTGCCCGATTCGTCGATGTTTTCCTCGAGCAGGTAGGGAATGGCCATGCGCGAGTATGGCGGCTCGCCTTCGGAGCCGACCATCAGGATCTCGTCGGCGGGGGCTGCGCGACGGAGCGTCTCGGCTGCGACGACGCCCGTCGGACCGTTGCCGAGTATCACGTGTTTCATGGGAGCTGTCCTCGATTGGGCGATGAACTCCCCTTCCCGGGGCGACGCCGCCGGGAAGGGGGACTACGCTTTGCGTATCGGACGACGATCAGAGGCCGAGGCGCGACAAGGTTTCCGGCGTAGGCACGCCCTCGGGCGTCCAGCCGCGCACCTTGTAGTACTCGGGCAGCATCTCGCCGAGACGGTTCACCATGCCCTTGGCCGGGCCGGTCTTCGCGGGTTCCGTCGTCAGACGCTTCGGCAGGTTGTCGTCCTTGCCGGTGAGGCCGGCCGCGAGGTTGAACTGGCGCTCCATGTTCCAGATCCGCTCGCCCACTTGGTTGAGCTTCTCCATCGACCAGTCGCCTTCGCACGCTGCCTGCACCTGAGGCTGGACATCAGCCAAGGTCCAGGCGAAGGACGTGAATACGCACACACCTGCCGCATCGAACACCGCCGTCGCGTCCTGGAAGGCCTTGACGAGTTCGGGCTTGCCTTCGGTGGCGTGGGGGTCGGTCTTGACCGGAATGCCGAGGACTTCCGAGGCGATCGTGTAGCCGCGCAGGTGGCAAGCGCCGCGGTTGGAGGTCGCGTAGGCGAGGCCGATGCCCTGGATGCCGCGCGAATCGTAGGCGGGGAATTCCTGCTTCTTGACGCTCATCGACAGTTCGGGGTGGCCGTACTTGGCCGTGAGCCTTGCCGAACCCAGGCCGATCTCCTTGCCGAAACCTTCACCATTCGCGGTCAGCTCGGCAATCCGCGCCAACGCCTGCGCGGAACCGAAAGGCGCTTCCATGCCGATCTGGTCCTTGGTCAGGACACCCATCTCGTACAACTCCATCGCCGCACTGACGGTCGCACCGAAGGAGATTGGGTCCATGCCCTGCTCGTTGCACAGCATGTTGACGTACTGCAGCGCTTCGAGGTCGCCGACGCCGTTGTTCGCGCCGAGCGCCCAGGCCGCTTCGTATTCCAGGCCCCCGGAAGCGCCCCAGTACTTCGGGCTGTTCTTGACCGTGAAGTGATTCTGGTCGAGCTGCGAGATGCGCCCGCAGGCGATCGTGCAGCCGAAACAGGCGGCGTTGGTGACGAGGTGCGTCTTGCCGTCGGTCTCGCGCTTCTCGTGCATCGCCTCGGCGGAAATCTTGGAGGCCTCCTCGAACTGCACGTCGCGGTGGTTGCGGGTGGGCAGCGCGCCGACTTCGTTGATGACGTTCATCAGCACCTGAGTGCCGTACTTCGGCAGGCCCTGGCCGGTGACCGCGTTGTCGGCGAGGACCTTCTTCGCGTCCTGCGTCGCCTTGAGGAAGGCGCCGAAGTCCTTGATGCCGGATACACCCTTGGTGCCGCGGATTGCGACCGCCTTGAGGTTCTTCGAACCCATCACGGCGCCGACACCGGAGCGGCCGGCAGCGCGGTGCAGGTCATTGACGATACAGGCGAACATCACCTGATTCTCGCCCGCGAGCCCGATCGAGGAGACGCGGATCAGCGGATCCTGATGCTGAGCCTTGATCGTTTCCTCGGTTTCCCAGCAGCTCTTGCCCCACAGGTGCGAGGCGTCCCGCAGCTCGGCCTTGTCGTTCTCGAGAAACAGATAGACCGGCTTCGGAGACCGTCCCTCGAAAATGATCATGTCCCAGCCGGCGAACTTCATTTCGGCACCGAAGAAGCCACCCGAGTTCGAACAGGCGATGGCGCCCGTCAACGGCCCTTTGGTCGTGACGGTGTAACGACCACCAGTCGAGGCCATAGTGCCGGTCAGCGGGCCGGTCCCCATGATCATCTTGTTGTCGGGTGACAGCGGATCGACCTTGGGGTCGATCTCGGAGACCAGATACTTGGTTGCGAGACCGCGCGAGCCGAGGTACTCATCGGCCCATGCCATGTTGAGCGGCTCTTCCTTGCACGTGCCCTGAGTCAGGTTCACCCGCAGGACCTTGCGATTCCATCCCATGACGTTCCTCTCCTCTCAGGCTGCGGGTGCGGGGGTGTTGGCCTTTGCGGCCCAGGCCTGCATACGCGCAAGTCCGGTCCAGTCGGCGTCGATGTAGGTGATCGCGCCGGTGGGACAGGCCTTCGCACAGGCGGGATCGCCCTCGCACAGGTCGCACTTCTGGACCTTGCCGGTGCTCTGGTTGTAATTGATCGTGCCGAAGGGACAGGAGATAGTGCAGACCTTGCAGCCGACACAGGTGTCCTCGAACACCATCTTTGCGCCGGTCGTCAGGTCGAGACGGATCGCATCGACCGGACAGGAGTGCATGCACCACGCTTCGGTGCACTGCGTACAGGTGTAAGGGACCTTGCGCCCTTCGTGCTCGAAACTGAACACCTTGATGCGCGACTTGCTGGGATTGATGACCCCGGTGTGTTCGTACGAGCACGCCATTTCACACTGCAGGCAGCCGGTGCACTTCGCGGGATCAATGTGAAGTGATTTCCACATCGAATGTCTCCTCCGTCATGTGGATTTACCTTGGGAACAACATTTGGTTACAGCAAACACCATGCCAAAGACCATTAGTCTGCCATGGTTTTCTTGTGGGTCAATTCATCCGGCCCAGCTTTCTATACAAGGTATTCCGACTGACGCCGAGACGGCGGGCGGCGGCAGAAATGTTGCCGCCGACTTCGCGCATCACGGTGCTGATGGCTTCGAGTTCGATTTCGTCCAGACTCCGCGGGCCCGCCGCCTCGGCGACCGCCCGGACTGCCGCTGCACCGGCAGGCTGTGCCGGCGCCGGAACAAAGTCGGCGCGGCGAGGTTCGCCGTCGTCGCCTGGATCGGTTCCGAACAATTCCTCCGGCAGGTGCACCGGCAGGATTTCGTCCTCGTCGTCGTCGAGCAAGGCGACGGCGACGCGAATCACGTTCTGGAGCTGGCGCACGTTGCCCGGCCAGTTGTAGCGCTGAAAGAAGGACATCACCTCATCGCCTATCCCGACCCTGCCCCGGCGCATGTCGCCGATCTCGGCGTCCAGCAGGCGCGTGACGATGGGGCGGATGTCGGTGCGTTCGCGCAGCGGCGGCAAGGTCACCGTTAGACTGTTCACGCGGTAATAAAGATCCTCGCGGAACGTGCCTTGCTTCACCGCCTCGCGCAGCACGCGGTGAGTCGCGCAAACGAGCGAGATGTCGACCGGGATCGACTTCATCGAACCGATCGGCGTGACGCTGCGCTCCTGCAGCACGCGCAGCAGACGGGCCTGCATGCCCATCGGCATGTCGCCGATCTCGTCGAGGAAGAGTGTGCCGCCGTGCGCTTGCTGGAGCTTGCCGATCGCCCCTTCGCGACGCGCGCCCGTGAAGGCGCCGCCGACGTATCCGAAGAGTTCGGATTCGATCAGGTTCTCGGGGATTGCCGCGCAGTTGAGCGCGACGAAGGGGCCGTCGCTGCGCGGTCCGCTGTGGTGGAAGGCACTCGCGAAGAGTTCCTTGCCGACGCCGGACTCGCCCTGGATCAGCAGCGGGATGTCTTTCCCGAGGACGCGGCGGGCGCGATCGAGCGCGAGTTGCAGGCGGGTGTCGCCGGTCGCAAGGTCGTCGAGTTGGATGCGATTGCGGCCACGCTCCGTCGACTTGGCGGGCCGCTCGGATGCGCGGTCGAGGGCTTTTGTGGCGGGCACTTCGACACGGACCGGGCGCTGGCCACGAACTTGAACGTAGATGGGCTCGCCGCGGCGGGTTTCGATCATCAGCAGGTCTCCAGCGGCCGAAGCGGCGCGATCCATCAGTTGGCCGAAGCCGGTGCGGAGGAAGGTGGACAGTGCGGGGGTTTCGAGCAGTCCCGGAACCAGTCCTAGGTATTCGCGGGCGAACGGATTGGCGCCGATGATGGCGCCCTCGGGGCTGATCGCGATCATGCCTTCCTGCAAACTGCCCACGTACTCGGGGCGCGGATGGAAGGCAATGCGGATGTCGCGGGCGAACTCCGCCTCGAACAAGCGCTTTTCAAGCAGTTGCACCGACAGGCGCGCAAGGCCCAAGGTGTGGCGCTGATGAGTGCGGGAGTCGCCGGAGATGTCGAAGACGCCGGCGAGCTGTCCGCTGGCGCTGAATACGGGGACGGCACAGCAGGTGAGGAATCCGTTGCGCTCGAGATAGTGCTCGGCGCCCAGCACTTCGACGGCTCCACGCTCGACGATGGCTGTGCCGATCGCGTTCGTGCCGCGAACCGACTCTTCCCAGCTCGCGCCTGGCTGGAGTGCGACCTGGTGGGCACGGCCGACGAAGTCAGGGTCGCCGAGACAGTGCAGGATCATGCCTTCGATGTCGGCGAGGAGGACCATGCTGCCGGTCGAGCGGATCTGCTCGAAGACGTGTTCCATGATCCCGCCAGCCTGGTCGAGCAGGCGCGCACTGCGATCGCGCGCTTCGGACAGCCGAGCCCTGCCCGCCGGGTCGACCGGTCGTCCGTCCTGGACATCCAATCCGACCGAGCGGCTGCGCTCCCACGAACGCAGCACCAGCGGTGCGACGCCCGATTCGGGCAGCTCACCTCGTTCGAAGAAGCTGCGTCTTGCGTCAAGAACAGCATCGTCGCGGCGCTCTCGCAACTGCGGTGTCACAACCATCATCTCCTCCTGTGATGCGCCTTATACAGGACTTATTGTCAGCGTGTCCCTTGCTCCAGAAAGTAGCACCTGCCCCATGTTGAAGCAATCGACCCTCTGGCTGGGGTAGCTCCGATGGAGCAATTTCTTTGCCAGCAGAAGATCAGCAGAATCCCGCGGATCTTGTGGGTTTGCTGCGAGTCGAAGCCCTTACTGAAACGGTGGCACAGCGTTTGCAGTACAGGTTACGCCAAGGGCACCGTCCCAGGTGCACGTGAAATCTAAACAAGTGTGAGGAACGACAAGGTGGATACGCAGAACTACAAGGAGACCCCGGCCCGCAAACTGCGAGTTGGAGCAATGGCGATCGGTCTGGCGCTCGTGGCGGGCCTGGCACACGCGCACGGCAACGTCACTCCCCAAGCGGTCGATGTATCGACCTTGAAGCCCCTGGGCAAGGAATGGATCACCTCCCCCAATCCCTACCGCGGCGATGCAGAGGCGATCCGCGTCGGCAGCTCGGCCTTCAACCAGAACTGCGCGCGCTGCCACGGTCTCGGCGCGGTCTCGGGCGGCATCGCTCCTGACCTGCGCAAGCTGGACATCGAACCGGAAACCGACGAATACTTCCTCGGGCGCATCCGTCACGGCGTGACGCGCAATGGCGCGGTATATATGCCCCCGTTCGAAGGCATTCTGCCGCAGGAGGCAATGTGGGCCATCAAGGCTTGGTTGGAGACCGTACGTGAAAAATGATCGTCGTTCCTTTCTGATCGCTGCGGGGGCGCTGTGCGCAAGCCCCCTGCTGCCCGCCTATGCGAAGGCGGCCGACCTGGAGCTGCAGCAGCAAGGCACCTTGAGGATCGCCGTCTATGCCGACTTCGCGCCGTATTCGGCGCGCGGCAAGGGCGTCGATATCGCGCTCGGGCAGGCCCTGGCTGAAAAGCTGGGCCTGCGCGCGGAGATCGTCGAATTCCCCGCCGGGGAGAACATGAGCGACGATCTGCGCAACATGGTCTGGAAAGGCCATTACCTGGGGACGCGCCCGGGGGACGTGATGCTGCACGTTCCGGTTGACGCGTACTTCGCGCAGCAAAATGACAAGGTCGCGATCTTCGGACCCTACCAGCTCGAGACGATGGCCCTCGCCCGGAACCCCGAGCGCGTGCCGCAGATATCGGGCTCGCCGTCGGAAGCGCTGGAAGTCTTCACACGCGAAAAGATCGGCGTGGAGCTCGACACCCATTCCGATGATTACCTGATGCACGCGCTGGGCGGACGCCTGCGTGACAACGTCGTGCACTTCCACAGCGTTGCCGACGCCGTGAAGGCGATGACGCACGGTGAAGTCAGCGCCGTGATGGGTCCGCGCAGCGAACTCGAGGCGACGATGAAGGACGACAAGCAGTTCCGCCTCGATCCGATGAACATCACCGGCATGCGCGTCAGTAGCTGGACGCTGGGCCTGGCAGTGAAGTCGGGCAGCAAGGAACTGAAAGCTGCGCTGTCCGAAGGTCTCGCCGAAATCCAGCGCTCGGGCGAGCTCGACCGCATCTTCGCGACTTACGGCGTCACACACCGGACGCCCTGAAAGCGATTCTGCGATGACTCGGAAGGTCATCGCAGAATTGCGTCATTTCCCCCAATCGCTCCAAAACGGAACAACTGCTCCACTTTGGAGCAGGTCGCTACACGTCCTGCTCCACGGCGGCGATACAGTTCATGCCGCCTTCGCGCCGGCGCGCTTCAGCATGCCGCGCTGCGGGTCGTATCCCTGGACGGCGAGCGCGAAAAAGACGATCAACGCCGCAACCACGATCGCCATCGAGGTCACGGCGAATTGCCCGTACAACGCGAAGCGGATCGCCTCGACCGCGTGGGTGAAAGGGTTCCAGCGAGCGACTGTGTAGACGACGGCCGCGCCGGATTCTTCGAGTTTCCATAGCGGATAGAGCGCCGGCGAGATGAAGAACATCGGGAAGATGACGAAGTTCATCGTGCCCGCGAAGTTCTCCAACTGGCGCACCTGCACGGACAGCAGCAGGCCCAGCGCTCCAAGCATCATTCCTCCGAGCACGATCACCGGCAGCGCGTAGAGCCAGCCGGTCCACGGCACCTGCACGCCGAAGAGCGCCGCGATCACGAGGAAGACGTAGGCCTGCAGCACGGACAGCAAGGTGCCGGCGAGGAGCTTCGCGAAGAGCAGGTAGGCGCGCGGCAAGGGGGCGGTCAGCAGCAGGCGCATCACGCCCATTTCGCGGTCGTACACCATCGCGAGCGAGGACTGCATGCCGTTGAAGAGCAGCACCATCCCGAGCAGGCCGGGGACGATGTATTCCTGGTAGGGAATGTAGGTCTCGTAGGGCGGGATGATCGACACGCCGAAGACGTTCTGGAAGCCCGCGGCGAACACAACCAGCCACAGCAGCGGGCGGACGAGCGCGGAGGCGAAGCGCCCACCCTGTCGGACGAACTTGGCCACTTCGCGGCCGGTGATGGCTTGCAACGCAAGCCAGGCGTGGGAAAGTTTCATCGGTGCTCCTGGTGGCCGGCCGTCAGAAGGCGCAGCGGCTGTCGCGCTGATCGAAGCCGAGCGTATCCATGTTGTTCGTCGGATGCAGGAAGCCGTCGATCGGAGCGCGCTCGATCACGGCGTTGTGGGTCGCGAGCAGGATCGGCTGGCGCAATTGGTTGTCCCACGCGCGGAAGCCGAGGCGGTTGCCTTTGAAGCCGTCGATCGCGATTTCGTCGCCCTTGAGATATTTGACGACGACCGGGAAGGCGGCGTTGTTCGTGCGCGCGACGGCCTCGACGACGGACTTCACTGCCATCCAGGCGGCCCAGTCGATGTCGGCCATGCGGCGGCCGGCCTGCTTTTCCAGGCGGGCGTTGAGCTGCGGCGCGCCGTTGCGCTCCCAGGCCCAGGTCCATGCGGTGGCGACGAGGCCGTCGGCGCCGACAACCGGACGCGGCTTCACCGTGCGATAGGGGACGCTGCGCGCGAATTCGCCGTCGCTGTCGGCGACAAAGACGACGTCGTAGTCGCTGCCGGCCGTGAGCAGCGCGACATTGCCCTGGTCGCGCTGACGTGGATCGTTGCTCAGCACGAAAGGCTTCTTGTCGACGACCTTGACGCCGAAGCGCTTGGCGGAGCGCTCGAAAGCTTCGGCGATCAGGTGATCGTCGGGCAGCGGGCCTTCGAGCATCAGCACCGAGCGCCATTTGCGCGACACGAGGTACTGCACGAGCGCATCGGCGGTCATCGCGTGGTTCGGCAGCGTGTGCATGAGATTCGGCTGGCATTGCGTCTGGCGCAGCGCGTCGTCTGCCGCCGAGACGTTGAAGAGCAGCAGTTCGCGGCCGCGCACCGCCTTCGCGACTTCGGCGACCACGGCGGCCGGTGCGTCGATGAGGAAGTAGCGCACGCCTTGCCCGTTGAGTTTCTCGACGGCGGCGATCAGGACCTTCGCATCGGCGCCGCTGACGCGCTCCAGGGCGAAGTCAACGCCCGCCGCCTTGCCGGCGAACTTGGCCTCGCGGATCGCCACTTCCGCACCCGCGTAGGGACGCCCGAGCGGCTGGGCGAGACCGTGCAGCGCCAGATGCGTTTCGTCGTAGCGCGGGTCGCCTTCGATCTCAAGATGGGCGATACGGACGGTCGCAGCCCAGGTGGCAGGCGCGAACAGCAACGCAGCCAGCGCCGCGAACAAGGCGAAGAGCCGTGGGAATCGTCCCGCGTAGACTCGGTACGTGATCTGCACGATGCCCCCTTAGTCGTCGATCACGACCGAATGCGGCACGCGGCCGACGGGCACCGACCGCAGCACCTTGCGGCTGGCGGTGTCGATCACGGAGAGGTCGTCCGAGAGGCCATTGACGACGTAAAGCTGGCTCTCGTCGCGATTGAGGGCGACACCCCAGGCGCGTTTACCGACGAGGATGTAATCCTGCACAGCGCGGGTCGCGACGTCGACGACGGCGACGTGGTTCGCGCGCCCCAATGTGACGTAGGCGGTCTTGCCGCCGCGCGTCATCGTGATGCCGACAGGCGTCACGTCGTCCTGGCGGAAGCCCTTCGGCTTGAAGTCGACGTTGCCCTTCACGGTGTCGTGCGTCGCATCGATGATCGAGACGCGCGCGCCCATCTCGTTGGTGACCCACACTTCGCTGCCGTCCGGAGTCATCGCGAAGCGGCGCGGGCGGTTGCCGACCATCACGTTCGCGACGATCTTGTTGGTCGCGGTATCGACGACGTGCACCATATTCGCGACTTCGGAGGTGACGTACACGCGCTTTCCGTCGGGGCTGACACGCACGCCTTCGGGCTCCTCGCCGACCTCGACCTTGGCGACCGGCTTGCGCGACGCGACGTCGATCACGGCGAGCTGGGCGCCCTCTTCGTGCGAAACATACAGGCGCTTGCCATCGGCCGACAGATCGAACATCTCGGGGTCCTCGGCGACCGGAATGCTGCGCACGACCTTGAGCTGGGCGACGTCAATGACGTCGACGCGGTTGTTCTTGCTCGAGATGACGTAGAGCGACTGCCGGTCCGGGCTCAAGTGCATGTCGCGCGGGCGCTTCCCGGTCGCGATCGTCTTCACGACCTTCCACGTCTTGCCGTCGAGCACGGTCACGGCGTTGTCGTTCTCGCTGCTGACGAACACGTAGCCGGTGTCCTTCGCGCCGGCCGCTCCTGCGGCAAAGGCCAGCGCGAGCGCGGCCATCGTCGTCCTGATACGAATCACTGGGGGAGTCTCCTGTCGTTGCTGTTCGATTGTTACTGGTAGCCGCTCAGTCCTGGTTGCCACCTGTCAGCTTGAGGAAAGCTTCGGCGAGCGTCGGCGTCCCGGCGAATTGCGCGAGCGCCTCGGGACGCCCTTCGGCGAGGATACGTCCCTGATGGAGCACGATCACGCGATTGGCGGCCTCGGCCTCGTCGACGAGGTGGGTCGCCCACAACGTCGCGACACCGCGGTCGCGCAGCGCGAGGACTTCGTCGAGCAATTGGCGGCGCGATGCGGGATCGAGCCCAACGGTCGCCTCATCCATCAGCAGCACGGCCGGCTCATGCACCAGCGCCCGCGCGAGCTCGACCTTGCGCCGGTTGCCGCCACTCAACGCACGGACCGGGTCCTTCGCGCGTTCAACGAGGCCGACACGGCGCAGGCTGTCGTCGATGCGCTCGCGGGCATGCTTGCCCCCGAGCCCATGCAGCTTGGCGTGAAAATTCAGGTTGGCGACGACGCTGAGATCGAGGTCGAGCGTCATCTGCTGGAACACGACGCCGATGTCGGCCAGCGCCCGCACCGGATCGCGCCGGATATCATGGCCGCAGACGCTGATGCGGCCGGTGTCGGCATTGAAAAGCCCGGTCAGCAACTGGAACAGCGTGCTCTTGCCGGCCCCGTTCGGCCCCAGCAGTGCGACGAACTCCCCGGGCTGCACCGCGAGGCTCACGCCACGGAGGGCCTCGCGCGGGCCATAGGATTTGCGCACGTCCTCCAGGCGCAGCAGCGCGTGATCGGGCGACGCGGCACCAGGAATGTCGCTCCCCTCCTGGCCACGGCTTTGGGTGACAGGCTCAGCTTCGATCATTTCAGACATCCGGTCTTTCCTCCTTCCCCAATCCACAAGCCGCCAGTCCGGCGAGGATCTCGGGATGCTCCGCCAGCAGGCGGGCGTGCAATTGTGCGACGGCTGCGTCGTCAGGCATTCTCGGGCGCCGCAGGCTCACCGGCAATTCCAGCACGACGTGCCCGGGCGCGGGGGATAGAAAGCATATGCGGTCGGCGAGCGACAGCGCCTCGCGCAGGTCGTGCGTGACGAAGAGCACGGTGCTGCGGCAACGTTGCCACATTTCGACGAGCATCGCGCGCAAGCGGTTGGCCGTGGGGACGTCGAGCGACACGAAGGGCTCGTCCATCAGCAGCACCGCCGGTTCGATCACGAAGGCGCGTGCCAGGGCAACGCGACGCTGCATCCCACCGGAGAGCCGACCCGGGTAGGCGTGCATCACGTCGCCGAGCTCCATTGCACGCAGCAGAGCGAGCGCCCGTTCGCGTGCTTCAGGCGACGGCCCTGCGACGAGCAGCACGTTGTCGAGCACGGTGAGCCAGGGCATCAGTCGCGGCTCCTGGAACATGTAGCCCGTGTCATGCCGCGCGCCGGGTGCGCCGATGCGGACACGGCCATCGACGTCGTGGTCGAGCCCGCCGATGACGTTGAGCAGCGTGCTCTTGCCGCAACCCGACGGGCCCACGACGCAGACGAATTCGCCTGGCGCGGCGCGCAGTTCGAGCCCCGCGAGCGCAAGATGCGGACGGCCGCCGCGGTCGGCGTAGGATTTGCGGTCGATCGTGATTTCAAGCATGAATCAGCTCCGCCACCGGGTGAGGCGCCGTTCGAGCGGTCGCAGGCCGGCCGCTTCGACGATCAACACGACCGCCGCGAAAGTCAGCGTGTAGGCCAGGATGCCCGCGATGTCGAACAGCTGGAAGAACATGTTGAGCTGGAAGCCGATGCCATTGCTGCGGCCGAGCAGTTCGACGACGAGCACGATCTTCCAGATCAGCGACAGGCCGGAGCGGGCGGAGGCAATCAGCCAGGGATAGAGCTGCGGCAGATACACGCGCATGAAGGTGAGGCGCCGCGGCAGACGATAAGCCTGCGCGACCTGCATGAGGCCTCGATCGATCGCGCGCGCGCCTTCGCGCACGGTGACGATCACGGTCGGGATCTTGTTGAGCGCGACGGCGACGATCGCCGCGGCGTCGTTGAGCCCGAACCACACGTAGCACAGGATGATCGTGACGAGCGCGGGGATGTTGAGCCCGAGCACCAGCCAGCCGTCGAGCAGCAGGTCCAACTGGCGCCAGCGTCCCATCGCGATACCGATCGCGGTGCCGATCGCCATCGCGAGCAGGAAGCTCACCGCGACGCGCGCGAGCGTGATCCCTAGATGGAGCGGCAGCGCGCCCGACAGCATTTCGTCGAACATGCGCCGGAACACGACAGGTGGCGCTGGCAGCGTCGAGCTGTTGAACAGCACCGCCGCGAGCTGCCACACGACGAGGAATCCGGCGAGCGACGCGAGACGCAGCCACGCTTCGGCGCCGACGCGCGGCACGCCGAGCCGCGGTGTCTTGCGCCGCTCGCCCAGGAGCATCACGCCCGCCTCATCGACGGCGCCCTTCATCACCGCCCGCCCGCGCGCCAGAAGGTGCCGGCCGGCAACGCGGTCGCGGAGCCGACGAGGTCGGTACCGCCTTCGTCGGCCAGTATGCGGAACACGCTGCGGGCCGTGCGTTCGGCACGTGCGACATCGGCCGTCGGGATGCCGGCACGGAAGCCCTGCTTCAGCGCGGTGAAGGTCGCGTCGTCCTCGGCCTGTGTCAGGGGCCGGATGTCCGCCCACACCGCATCGGACTCCTGCATCGCCTGCTTGGCCTTGGCCGATGCGCGCAGGAAGGCTTCGAGCGCCGGACGGTTCTTGTTTGCCCAGTCTTCGCGGAACACCCAGCCCACCATCGGCAACTCGCCTTCGACGCCGAGCCCCTGCAGGATCTGGTCGAGACTCAGCAATTCGCGCATCCCGGCTGCGCGCAGGCGCGCCGAGAAATGCCAGAAGTTGAGCACCGCAGGCAGCTCGCCCTTGAGCATCAGCGCGTTGAGCAGCGGCGGCGCGCCGAAGTCGGGTTTTACGAGCTTCGCAGCGTCTTCGCCGAGGGTCTTGCGCGAGTAAGCACGCAGCAGCAGCCAGCTCTTGTCGAGCGCGCCGCCGGCGACGCCCAGGCGCTGGCCGCGCAGGTCTGCGAGCGAGCGAATGTTCGAATCCGGCCGCACCATCACCGAACCGATCGCCCGCGAGTAGGGGACAAAAGCGAATTCGCGCCCGTCTGCACGCTGACGGGCAACCCAGATCCAGTCATTGACGATCAGATCGACCGACCCGCCCTGCAGCGCGACGTTCGCGGCGTCCTTCAGCGCGAGTGGAACGACTTCGAAGCGCACCCCTTCGCGCTCGGCGAGCCCGAGCCGCTTGATGACTTCGAGTTCCCAGCTGACGGTGCCGTATTGCAGCACCCCGATGCGGATCGTCGGGAGATCGGCAGCCAAAGCGGCATCCGTCCCCCAAACCAACGCGCAAACCGCAAACCAGATCCGCACAACCGTTCGGAACATCTTCTCGTCTCCTCGCAATTTATATGTTCGCCGGCAGGATCGAGCCCGCCGGTGCGTCATCTGATAAAGCACGATTCGCGCCATTTAGTCGTCCCGGCTACATCGCCGAGTAAACACGTCCCTTCCCGCAACTGGTGTCCCACGAAGCGTCCCAATCCCACGGGACAGGTGTGCCAAATCACTGGGATGGGATTGCCGAAGCTCTGTCAGGAACAGCAGCGCCAGCACCGAACAAAACCATTCTCCGCCAAATGTTCTTTATATACCAGTCACTTACTTAACTACCAACTATGCCTTAAGCATTACTGCCATACCTTGGCCCGGCCTTTGCGCTACCGGTTCGTCTGCATCACGAGTACAGGACCGGAGACACAATGAAAAACGAGACTGACACACCCTGCTTCAATTGCAGCGCCCCGGAAAATCCCGCCCGGCGGTCGGCGCTGATGAAGATGTGCACCGGGGCTCTCCTGGGCCTCACCGCTGCCACACCTCACCGCAGCCACGCGGCGGAAGTCAGCGACGCACGCCCGGAAACCGGCGATCTGCTCGTGCGAGCCGACCCCGAGGGCAACACGGAGCCGCTGACCCTGGCGGACTTAGCCCTCGGTGATAAGCCAATTCTAGCCTTCCCGTTCGATCCTGGGAGCGGAGCGATCAAGAGCGGTTCCCGCCTCAACAAAGTCATCGTGTTCCGCGTCGCGCCGGACGACATCCACGAAGACATGCGCAGGAAATGCGCGGACGGCGTGGTCGCCTATTCGGCCGTGTGCACGCACCAGGGCTGCGACATCACGAACTACGTCGCCAAGGACAACGCCCTGATCTGCTTTTGCCATTTTTCCCAGTTCAGACCCACTCACGGAGGAGAAGTCATCGCAGGACCGGCTCCGCGAGGCCTTCCCGTTCTGCCGCTCAAGGTCGAAAACCAGCGCCTTGTCGTCGCCGGAAAGTTCTCGTCCAAGCCGGGCGCAACCGCCGTTTGAACCAGCCCACCACCCACCCGCAAAAAGTAAAAACAGGAGGAGTCACATGAGAAAGACACTCAAGCCGCTGGCCGTCGCCCTGGCGCTCACGCCGCTGATCGCAACTGCCTCGCTACCACCGTATGCCCCTGTCACGGATAACCGCCTCGCGAATCCGGAGCCGCAGAACTGGCTGTCCTACCGCGGCAACTACGCGAGTTGGGGCTACAGCTCGCTCAAGCAGATCAACACGCAAAACGTCGCAAAGCTGAAGCTCGCCTGGGCTTACTCCACGGGCATGACTGAGGGCCACCAGTCGCCCCCGATCGTGAACAACGGCTACATGTACATCACGACGCCGAACAACCAGGTGATCGCTTTCGAGGCGGCCACGGGCAAGGAACTGTGGCGGTACAAGAAGGCGATCCCGGAAGAGCTGCAGCAGCTCCACCCGACCAATCGCGGCGTCGCGCTCTACGGCAACAAGCTCTACCTCGCGACCACCGACGCCACCCTCGTCGCGCTCGATGCCGTGACAGGCAAGGAGTTGTGGAAGACTGCGGTCGCCGACTGGAAGAAGGGCTACTACATGACGCTCGCTCCCCTTGCCGCCAAAGGCAAGATCATGGTGGGATCGTCGGGCGGCGAATATGGCATCCGAGGTTTCATCGCCGCGTTCGACGCCGAAACCGGCAAGGAAGCCTGGCGCACGCATACCGTCGCCGGCCCGGGAGAACCTGGCGGTGACACGTGGCCCGCGGATACCTACAAGCGCGGCGGCGGTTCAGTATGGATCACGGGTTCCTACGATCCGGAAACGAATCTGGCCTACTGGGGCGTCGGCAACGCTGGCCCCTGGATGCCGGACACACGGGCAGGCGACAACCTTTACGCGAATTCGACGATCGCACTCGACGTCGACACCGGCAAGCTGAAGGGCTACCACCAGTACCACTGGAACGACGGGTGGGACTGGGACGAAGTGTCGGCACCGCTGCTGATCGATCTGGAGCGCAACGGCAAGAAGTTCAAGTCGCTGGTGCACGCCGGCCGCAACGGCTACTTGTGGCTGCTCGAACGCACCAGCAGCAAGATCAATTTCGTCGATGCCTGGCCCTACGTGACCCAGAACGTCTTCAAGAGCATCGATCCGAAGACTGGCCGTCCGACCTACGATCCCGCGCGCACCCCGGGCACCGGAAAAACCGTCAATTTCTGCCCGTCGCTGTGGGGCGGCAAGGACTGGCCGCCCGAGGCGTACAACCCCGGCACCGGCCTGCTCTACATCCCGGCCAACAACAACCTGTGCTCGGAACTGACCGGCGAGCCGGCCAAGTACAACGCCGGCGAGCTCTATATCGGGGTCTCGATCGACAACATTCTGACCAACGTCCGCATGGACGATAAGGCCCGCAAGCACGTCGGCGAAGTGCAGGCCTGGGACATAAAGACCGGCAAGAAGGTGTGGACACACACGTACCCCGAAATGAACTGGGGTCCGCTGCTCAGCACCGGCGGCGACCTCGTCTTCGGCGGGGGCACCAATGACCGCAAGTTCCGCGCATTCGACGCGACGAACGGCAAGGTCCTGTGGGAATTCCCGACCAACTCGGGCGTCACGGGCGTGCCATCGACCTTCGAGATCGATGGCGAACAATACGTCGCCGTCCAGTCCGGTTGGGGTGTGGATGCCCAACGCATGCAGGGCGCCTTCGACGCAGTGCTTCCGCACAAGACGGTCGTCCCGCAAGGCGGCGTGCTGCTGGTCTTCAAGCTCGAACAGTAACCCGTTCCGACCCCGGCCCTGATCGGCCTTTCTCCACGCGGCGCCAGACGGTGCCGCGTAGGGATCGCTTTGCCCAAAAAATCGAATCAAGGAGACGACATGCACCACAACAAACCCGCAGCACTCAAGCACCCTGCACTCGGGATCCTCGCCGCCGTCGCCACGCTGTGCGGCGCTCCGGCCCCCGCCCAAGCCCAGACGACCTTCGACGTCATCGGTCCGCACGAATACGAACTGCCGGTCGGCTTCAAGCCGTTCAACGTCTTCGTCCAATACGCCTACGCCCAGCGCAACGACAAGACGTTCGACGGCGACGGCGACCGCGTGAAGGGCTCCGGCGCGAACACTACGGTCGGTCTGTCGAAATACGTGCGCTTCTGGACGCCGGAGTCGAACCCATCGATCGGTCTCGCCTATGAGGTGATCGTCCCCGAGATCGGCGTCAAGGATCGCAGCAACTCCAGCCAGACCAGCGGCATCGGCGACCCGCTGACGGGCTTCGCCATCTGGTACAAGCCGACGCCCTCCTCGACTCTCGGCTTCCAGTCCTTCGTGCAGATTCCCGTCGGCGACGACAGCGTGAGCGACAGCAACTGGAAGAATCTCTCCAGTGTACTTTGGGATGTTCGCGTCACCGACAAGCTCGGCTGGACGGCTGACGCCGGGTTCGTCTTCCAGAACGAGAAGAAGGACGGCTCCCGCCCGGGCACGACCTTCCACACCAATCAGCGTCTCGGCTACCGCCTCAATGGTCTGCTCGAGCCATTCGTCGCGCTGGACTATGAACGTAGCTCCAAGACCAGCACGGTCGATAGCGCACACGTACTCGACGCCGGCGTGGGCCTCATGTTCCACACCTTCGACAACCAGTCGATCACGCTGCGCTACTCAAAGAGCATTGAGGGCGAGAACCACGCCTCGAACAACAGCCTGAATATCAAGTACGCGTACGCCTGGTAACGCCTTCGCGGGTTCGACAACGGGCCCGCGAAGGGGACTTCCTCACCCTGTTTCAGGAGACTTCAATGAAACTTCTGCACGCACTCGCTTCGAGCATCGCAACGCTGGTCGCCGTGTGGGTATACCTCAGCGTCGGCAATCCGGACTTCCACTTCAACCCCTGGATAGGCTTCGTCGCCTGGGCCGCGTTCTTCGCAGCCGGGGGTGGCACCGCCGGCGCCATCAAGTCCGCAGCGGCCGGGCTCGCAGGGATCGGGCTGACGGCGATCACGCTGTACTTCGTGGGCACCCTCGGCGGCGACATCACGTCCCTCGTGATCCTCGTCGCCGTGCTGGCTTTCGTTCTGGTCGCAATGGCCGACTTTGCGCCACTGGCCTACACGCCCGCAGCCTTTCTGGGCGCCGCGTCCTTCTTCGGCTCGGGTGGAAAAATCGACGTCAGCATCGCCTTTATCGCACTGACCTGGATCGCCGGCATCGCTTTCGGCTTCGCCTCCGAGCTGGCCGGTAAACGCCTCGCCCGCACCGCCTGACCCCACCACACACGGAGAAAGATGATGACCAAGATGTATCAGAACTATATCGGCGGACGTTTCATCGAGAACGGCTCGCCGGATTTCATCGAAGTCCGCAACCCCGCCACGGACGAACTCCTCGCCCGCGTTCCGGAAGCATCGGCCGCTCTGGTCGATGAAGCGGTCGCCGCGGCGCGCGGCGCCCAACCCGCATGGGAAAAGCTGCCCGCAATCGAGCGCGCGAAGCATCTGCGTGCCATCGCCACGAAGGTGCGCAGCGAAAAGGAACAGCTGGCCGAAATCATCACCCGTGAGCAGGGCAAGATACTGGGTCTGGCCCGCGTCGAGGTTGACTTCACTGCCGACTACATCGACTACATGGCCGAGTGGGCGCGACGCATCGAGGGCGAAGTCATTCCCAGTGACCGCATGGGCGAGAGCATCTTTCTCATGCGCCGCCCGATCGGCGTCACGGTCGGCATCCTGCCGTGGAACTTCCCCTTCTTCCTGATCGCACGCAAGATGGCGCCCGCCCTGCTGACCGGCAATACCATTGTCGTGAAACCTAGCGAGGAAACGCCGATCAACGCTTTCGAATTCGCGCGGCTGGTGAGCGAAACCGATCTGCCGCCCGGTGTCTTCAATCTTGTCGGCGGGCGCGGCGCGACGGTCGGTGCCCGGCTCACCGAGAGTCCGCAGGTGGGCCTCGTGAGCTTCACCGGTAGCGTCGAGACCGGCAAGCGCATCATGGCCGTTGCATCCCGCAACCTGACTCGCGTCAATCTGGAATTGGGAGGCAAGGCGCCCGCGATCGTGCTCGGCAGCGCCGACATCGACCTCGCCGCCAAAGCGGTCTGCGACTCTCGCGTCATCAACACCGGCCAGGTCTGCAACTGCGCCGAACGCGTCTACGTCGAACGCTCGGTTGCCAACGAGTTCATCGACAAGGTCACCTCGCGGATGGCCGCCGTGCGCTATGGGGACCCGATCGCCGACCCCTCGGTGGACATGGGGCCGCTGGTAAACCGCCAGGGCCTGGAAAAGGTCGCGGCAATGGTGAGCAAAGCACGCGAGGAAGGGGCAGAAGCGATCCTCGGCGGCAACGTGGCGCCCGCGGAGCAGGGCTACCACTACCTGCCCACCGTTCTGGTCAACTGCCGTCATGACATGGAGGTGATGCACAAGGAGATTTTCGGACCAGTGCTGCCGATCCAGGTCGTCGATAGCCTCGAGGAAGCCATCACCTTCGCCAACGACTCCGACTACGGCCTGACGTCGTCGATTTTCACGCGAGATCTGAGCATGGCCATGCGGGCGTGCAATTCGCTGCGTTTCGGCGAAACCTACGTGAACCGTGAGCACTTCGAAGCCATGCAGGGCTTCCATGCCGGCCGCCGCCATTCCGGCATCGGCGGCGCGGACGGCAAGCACGGTCTCCTCGAATACACGGAGACGCAGGTCGTCTACATGCAGCACGGCTAAGCCCCCCTCTCTCCAGGAGTCCATCCGACTTCCTCCTTGCGATCGTGGCGCCCTCGTCACGATCGCCTTTTTCAAACCGGATCGAATCTTCGGCAGTCCGCCATTCAGGAGAGCCCTGGCCATGCGCACGGCGCTTGAACATCTCCGACTCGTCCTCGCCGACGATCACCCTGTGGTGCGCTCAGGCTTTCGCATGCTGCTCGAAGGCGTCGGCGCGACAATCGTCGCCGAGGCGGACAGCGGCGAAGCGGCGCTCGCGGCCTACGCAGAGCAGCGGCCGGACGTCCTCGTGATGGACGTGAGAATGCCCGGCATCGGTGGCTTAGGCGCGCTCGAACGACTGCTCACGCATCATCCGGCGGCCCGCGTGCTCGTACTGTCGGCTCACGACGATACGCAGATTCCTGCGCGCGCATTGAAGGTTGGCGCGACCGGCTACCTGTCCAAGCGGGCACATCCGCAGGAACTGGTGCGCGCAATTTCGCAGGTGGCGCGAGGCCGACGTTATCTGGACCCGGAACTGGCGCCCAAGATCGCCCTCGCCCACTTCAACGGCTCCGAAGACCCCGCCGACGCACTGACGAATCGGGAATTCGCCGTCTTCCTGCAGGTGGCGGCAGGATCCTCGGTACAGGAAATCGCCTCCACGCACCGGCTCAGTTCGAGCACGATCGGTACGCACCTGTACCACATCAAGCAGAAGTTGAATGCCTCGAACGCAGCAGAACTCGCGCTGATCGCGGTGCGCGCCGGCTTCATCTGACCACCTCGGGGGGTGACGGGCGCCACCACTCGGGAAGCGATGGATACCTATTACGAAAGCTCTATATAATCAGCAAGCTTCAATAAGCCGCGGGACTGCTCCCGGACTGCTACAAGAAAAGCACCAAGACACAACATAGTGTCCGGAGGAGGAGATGGAGATGAATCAGTTCGGGAGCCGGCAGGCCCTGCTGGATTCGCTCGCGGTCGGCAAGTCGATGCCATCGGGCACGGCCGTTCCGGGCCGCCAGCGTATCGCCGTTTCGCGCCAGCGATCACAACGGGAATACGGACTCGATCCCGGGGCAGTTGCGCGAGAACGAGTCCTGACAGCGGAACGGCTTGCCGAGCTCAGGGAACGCGAGGAACGCTTTCTCCGCATCGCGACGCCGGGCATCAACTGGCTTCACCAGCAGATCGGCGGGCTCGGGTATTGCATATTGCTCACCGACCGGAACGGCGCCACCGTCGACAGACGGGCCCATCCGCGTCACGAGCGCGAGTTCGAGGACCACGGCCTGCGTGTCGGCGCATGCTGGTCGGAACAGGATCAGGGAACGTGCGGCATCGGCACTGCGCTCATCGATCGCGCCCCGCTCCTCGTTCACGAAGCCGAACACTTCCTCATCCGCAACCACGGGATCAGTTGCAGCGCGGTGCCGCTGTTCGGTCCGTGCGAAGAGATCCTGGGCGTATTGAACACGACCGCGATTTCGGCGAACACCGATCGGGGCAGCCAGTCCGTCGCGTACAACCTGTCGCTGCTCACCGCATCGCGAATCGAACAGGCGATCTTCTTCGAAGAAAATGCCGCGAGCTGGGTGATCCGCCTATCCACCCAGCCGGAAAGCTGGACACCCGACGATTCGATCCTGCTCGCCTTCGACGAAGGCGGGCGCGTGGTGTGCATGAGTCGCCAGCTCAGGCATCAGCTGCCGAACCCCCACGGCGACCTGCGCATCGAGGATTTGCTCGACGTGACCGCCGAGCGGTTGCTGCGCTTCGCGCATACGAACCCCGGCGTGCCGATCACGATTCCCTGCGTGCTCGGCGTCAGCAGCGTCCACGCCCAGATCCGCTCGCCCCGTAAACCCGTTCCCGCCGCCGCCGCGAAAGGCGCCTTGGCGCCCTCGGCACGCGCAACGTCCCTGGCTGGAAACGCGAGCACGGGTTTCGAGGGGCTCGCCGTGTCGGACCCACGACTCCTCGAAAACATCTCGCGCATCAAACTGCTCGCAAACAACCGGATTCCGATTCTCCTGCTGGGCGAGACCGGAGCAGGCAAGGAGCGATTCGCAAAGGCCATCCACGACTTCAGCCGGCGCCGCGACAAACCCTTTATCGCGATCAATTGTGCGGCTATCCCGGAAACGCTGATCGAGAGCGAACTGTTCGGCTACAAGGAAGGGGCATTCACCGGCGCGAGGGCGAAAGGCAATTCGGGCAAGATCGCGCAGGCAAATGGTGGAACCCTGTTTCTCGACGAAATCGGCGACATGCCTCTGGCGCTGCAGACGCGCCTGCTCCGTGTGCTGGCCGAAGGGGAACTGGTCGCCCTCGGCGCCTCGGTCCCTGAACGCGTTGACGTGTCGGTCATCTGCGCGACGCACCGCGACCTCCCATCGATGGTCCGCGACAAGCTCTTCCGCGAAGACCTCTTTTATCGCCTCAATGCCGCAACCTTCAGGATACCGGCGCTGCGCGAGCGCTCGGACGTCGTCGACGTGATACGCATGGTCTTCGCCGAAGAGGCGGCGAGCGCGGAGCGGACGGCGACGCTGTCGGCGCACACGGAGCGGCGCTTACTGGCGTATCGCTGGCCGGGCAACATTCGGGAGTTGCGCAACGTGTTGCGGTATGCGATTGCGGTTTGCACCGCAACTGTCGTCGGCCCCGAACATCTGCCGGAGACCTTTGGGGAGACGGCCTCGGAGCAAGCGCCGCCCCGCAACACGAAAGCTTGCGTCAGTGCCGAGGAGCGCAAGGACAGGGAGCGCGATGCGCTGGTCGGGACGCTAAGTCGCTGCGGCTGGAATGCCACGGAGGCATGCCGGCAGCTCGGGATGTCGCGCTCGACCTTCTATCGAAAGCTCAAGGAACACGGCATCGTACCGTCATGCATGGCTCCCCGCGACAGTGCGCCAGAGTGATCTTTCCTAGTCGGCATTGCCGCCAAAAGTGTTCCATTTCGCAGCAAATGCTCTGAAATGGAACACCGGAACGCGGTCTGTCTCAGTTGATATCGGAGAGCCCAAGTTCCACGAGCTCCGCGTCGTTAAACAGTCGCGAGCGCAGGTGGAAGCTATAGCCTTCAGGCCCCTCAAGGGAGAAACCGCCGCCCCGCCCCGCTACGACGTCGATGATCAACTGTGTGTTCTTCGAGAATTCGTATTGCGAACGACTGATATAGAAGGGGCTGCCGCCGATCTGCCCGAGCAGGATGTCCGCCGGCCCGACGATGAATTCTCCGCGCGGATAACACATCGGCGCACTGCCTTCGCAGCAGCCACCGGAGAGGAAGAACATCACCGGGCCGTGCTGCGCAACGAGGCGCTGGATCAAGGCCTCGGCCTCGGGCGTTGCAATGACGGTGTCGACCATTCGAAGCTCCATGTCTCACCGCGGCCGAAATCCGCGGCAAAAAAAACGGGCGACCAAGGCCGCCCGATAACTCTTCCACTCTGGGAGGGAGGAGAGGGAGAGGAGAACGCCACTGCCGTACTGCGGACTCAGGCAAGACCCGCAGTACAACAGCGACCGAAGCTCAGAAGAAGCCCAGCGCGTTCGGGCTGTAGCTGACCAGGAGATTCTTGGTCTGCTGGTAGTGATCCAGCATCATCTTGTGGGTTTCGCGACCGATGCCCGATTCCTTGTAGCCGCCGAAGGTGGCGTGCGCCGGGTAGGCGTGGTAGCAGTTGGTCCACACGCGGCCGGCCTTGATGCCGCGGCCCATGCGGTAGGCACGGCTGCCGTCGCGCGACCACACGCCGGCGCCGAGGCCGTACGGGGTGTCGTTCGCGATTTCGAGGGCTTCGGCTTCGTCCTTGAAGGTCGTCACGGCCAGCACCGGCCCGAAGATCTCTTCCTGGAAGATGCGCATCTTGTTGTGGCCCTTGAACAGGGTCGGCTGGATGTAGTAGCCCTCAGACAGCTCGCCGGCGAGGTGAGCGCGGTCGCCACCGGTCAGGCACTGCGCGCCTTCCTGCTTGCCCAGGTCGAGGTAGGACATGATCTTGTTCATCTGGTCGGTCGAGGCCTGCGCACCCATCATCGACGTGGTGTCGAGCGGGCTGCCCTGCTTGATCGCCTTGACGCGGGGAATCACACGCTCCATGAAGCGGTCGTAGATCGATTCCTGGATCAGCGCGCGCGACGGGCAGGTGCAGACTTCGCCCTGGTTGAACGCGAAGAGCACCATGCCTTCGACCGCCTTGTCGAACAGTTCGTCGTCGGCGCTGGCGATGTCTTCGAAGAAGATGTTGGGCGACTTGCCGCCGAGTTCCAGCGTGGCGGGGATCAGGTTCTGCGCAGCAGCCTGGGCGATGACGCGGCCGGTGGCGGTCGAGCCGGTGAAGGCAATCTTGGCGATGCGCTTGCTGGTCGCGAGCGGCATGCCGGCTTCACGACCGAAGCCATTTACGATGTTCAGCACGCCCGGGGGCAGCAGGTCGGCGATCAGTTCGACCAGCACCATGATCGAGACCGGGGTCGACTCGGCGGGCTTCAGCACGACGCAGTTGCCGGCGCCGATCGCCGGGGCGAGCTTCCATGCGGCCATCAGGATGGGGAAGTTCCACGGGATGATCTGGCCGACGACGCCGAGCGGCTCATGGAAGTGGTAGGCGATCGTGTGTTCGTCGATCTCGCTGATGCCGCCTTCCTGGGCGCGCAGGCAGCCTGCGAAGTAACGGAAGTGGTCGACCGTCAGCGGAATGTCGGCGTTCAGGGTTTCGCGGATGGCCTTGCCGTTATCGACAGTCTCGGCATACGCGAGCATTTCAAGGTTGGCTTCGAGGCGGTCGGCGATCTTCAGCAGAATGTTCGCGCGGTCGGCGGCGGAAGTACGGCCCCACTTGTCGGCAGCGGCGTGGGCGGCGTCGAGGGCGAGAGCAACGTCTTCCTCGGTCGAGCGGGCGACTTGGCAGAAGGGTTTGCCCGTGATCGGGGTGATGTTCTCGAAATACTGGCCGCGGACCGGCGGGACAAACTTGCCGCCGATGAAGTTGTCGTAGCGGGTCTTGAATTGGACCTTGGCGTCGGGCGTGCCGGGCAGCGAGTAGATCATGAACGTGTCTCCAGTAATTGATTGGAACGCTGGTGCGTCGCAGAACCTATCGCAGGGGGCGTGCCAGCTTGATCTTCACGCCACAGTCAACTTCGATTTCTCTTTTAAATACATATACATGTAAAAATATACAAACCATACGCATAAAGTGCAGATGCCAATCGGCTTGCACAGTGCGCTGCTCAACAAGTGCGCAGTTGCTCCACTTCGAAACAGCCGGCGATAGTCGGAACAGTCGAAAGGGCCGGGCTCGGGGCACGGAATGATTTGTGCTTTACAGTTCCGCATGACCCTTGTTCCAAAGGCTCCTCTTCTTCCAGAAACCCTGGTCGCGTCGTGGGCGCGCAGCCAGGATCATGGCCTGCGTCCCGACGAACCCGTCGACGGGACGGCGGTCGCGCACGCGGAATTGACGGAGCGGCTGGAGGCGAACAACCGGCTGCTGACCTTCTCACGGCCGATGATCGAGGGACTTTATTCGCAGATCGCGAGCCCCCACTCGACCGTGCTGCTCGCCGACCGCGGCGGCATGATTCTGAGCGCGGTCGGGCATACCGATTTCCTCGACCGCGCAAGCGTCGTCGCACTGCGCCCCGGTGTAGAGTGGACGGAAGCCAGCATGGGCACGAACGCCATCGGCACCGCGCTGCAGACGGCGGAAACCGTCTCGGTGCTCGGCGGCGAGCACTATCTCGAACGCAATCGCATCCTCGCCTGCGTCGCAACGCCGATCCTCGCCCCCACGGGCGGCATGCTCGGCATCCTGGACATTTCGTCGGACGCACGCGCCAACGTGACGCACGCCCGTGCGCTGCTGCGAACCACGGCCGAGTTGATCGAGCAGCGCCTGATCGAGACGGCCGACGACGGCTTCCTGACGCTGCGCTTCCAGGCCGGCATCAACAGCCTGTCGACGCCGCTGCATGCGCTGGTGGTGTTCGACGAAGCGGGCGTCATGCTCGCGACGAGCCGGCTCGCGCGAGCGCTGCTCAATCTGCCCGAAGGAAGCGTATCGGGGAGCTGCGAAGACTGCTTCCTGACGCGCTGGGGCGACATCGTGACGCACGCCGCACGCGCCGACGACGCTCCGTTCCCGCTGCGAACGTTCGACGGCCGTACCTTCGTCGCCCGCGCCAGCCTCCGGCGACGAAGACCGCGCAACACAACGCCGCCGCACGCGTCACAAGCCGAAAGCCCACGCCGACCGTCGCCGCCGCCGATTGCATCAGCACGCCCCTCGCCTGTACGCCCCTCGCCCGCTGCCGGCAATTCGCGGCTGGGCGACATGGCGCTCGGCGACGCCCGTATCGCGGAGATCATCAACCTCCTCCACGAATGCGCCATCGCACCGACACCGCTGCTGGTCGAAGGCGAGATGGGAACCGGGAAGGCTTACGTGATTCGCGCCTTCCATGCGGATCACTGCGCCTCGCCCGACGCGCCGATCGTCGGGGTCGATTGCCGCGGACTCGCGCCGGGCGCGGACGGAGAGGACCAGGTGGACATCGCCTGGACCCAGGCCGCGAACGGCATTCTCTTCCTCGACGAATTCGACCTGCTACCGGTGCCGCTGCAGGCACGGCTCTTCGACGCCAACGACGGATCGCGCGCACGCATCGTCGGCGCTACGCGGCGGCCGATCGTCGAGCTCGAAGGGGCGGGTCACCTGGATCTGCGGAACTTCCACGCCAACGGCGGACATATCCTGTCGATGCCGCCGCTGCGCGAGCGCGGCGATTTCGAAGCCCTCGTGCGGCGCTTCGTGAGCCAGGCCGCACCGGGACGCCACATCTACATCCGCCCTGAAGCGCTCGCCCTGCTCCATCGCCACGCCTGGCCGGGCAACCTGCGCGAGTTGCGCAACCAGATCGCCTTGATCCTCGCACTGATGGGGGACGAAGCGGAACAACTATGCCCCGAAGACGTCCCGCCTGAGCTTTTCGAGGAAGATCAGCTCATCGGCGCGTAAGACGCGGCGCCGCGCACGAGATCCGTCAGTGATGGTCGGCGACCAGGTCCGCGATCCGCGACTGCAGCGCGTCGAAATCCAGCGGCTTGTGCTGCACGCGAATCCGCTGGGCAGCCATACGGCGAATCACGGACGGATCGGTATCCCCGGTAATGAGGAGCGCCGGCAAATCGTCGCCGAAGGCCCTCCGCAAGGACGCAATGACGTCGAAACCCGTTTCGCGCCCCACAAGCCGATAGTCGGAGATCACGATGTCGGGCGCCCTGCAGTCCAGGCGCGGCAAGAGTTCATCCCTGGAAGCCGCCGCGACCACCTCGTGGCCGGCAATCGTCAGCGAGTGGATCAGCGCCAGGGCAACCTCGACGTTATCCTCCACGAGGGCAATTCGTAGCGGCCGGTTCACGTACTCGTGGCTAAACACGGGTTTGATCGCTTCGCCGAGCGGAATCTCCACGGCGAACATCGACCCTTTGCCGAGTCTGGAGCGAACCCGGATCTGCAAGCCCAACAGTGCGGCAGTCTTGGCGACGATGGCGAGGCCGAGCCCGGTGCCCTTGGCCCGGTTTCTCTCGTAATTGCCGAGTTGCCGGAATTCCTCGAAGATCTCGGTGGTCTTGTCTTCGGGAATGCCGAGTCCGGTATCCCAGACCTCCACCCACATCTTTCCCTGGCGCCGCCGGCAACCGATTAGCACCCCACCCGTATCGGTGTAGCGGATTGAGTTGGAAACGAAATTCTCAACGATGCGCCGGAAGAGGATTGCATCGGTGCGGGCGATCAGCGGATGCACGACCCAGCGCAGCTGCAATCCTTTCGCATTCGCCTCGGGCTCCTGTGACGACACGACGTTGGCGATGAGGGCATCGAGCATGAAATCGCTGGGCTCTGCCGTGACGATGCCCGCCTCGAGCTTGGACAGGTCCAGCAGGTTGCTGAGCATGCCGCTCAGGCTGGTGACACAGTTCTTCATGTTGGTCACGACCTGGCCATCGACGACGGTCGGGGACTTGCCTCCGAGTGTCCCGATGTAGAGCGAGAGCGCGGAGAGCGGCTGTCGCAGATCGTGGCTGACGGCCGCCAGAAAGCGCGTCTTGGCGTTGTTGGCACGCTCGGCCTCGACCTTGGCAGTCGCGAGTTCGGCCGTCCGTTGCATGACGAGTTTTTCCAGTTGCTGCCGCGACCGCTCCTCATTGGCAAGCAGCGCCCTTTCCGCTCCTTTCTGTTCGGCAAGGGCCCCTTCGGCGACGGAACGTGCATTCTCGAGCGTTTCGACCATGCGGCCTCGCTCCAGCCCCAGACGGATCGCGGAATCGAGCGACTCGTGCAGGTAGGTGGCGCTCGCCATCACGGCCACCAGAAAGATGACGACCATTGCCGCGAATGCCCAGTGCAGCACTGAGTCGGCCTGCAGCGACAGGACGACAGCCAGCGGCACGAGGACCAACGACGCGAAGATCCGGAAGGCGGCAGACACGGGCGCCAGGATCGGCACGGCGCCCGCGACCATGCCCGCAACCACAAGACCGGTGAACAGGCGCACGCCGTCGGGCGCATTCCAGCTGAAAAGCACCGCGCCCGCGCCCCAAAGCGCTGCGGTCATCGCCGTGGCGGCCATGTAGCGATGGCGCCAGCCGACCGCGTCGAATGCATTCGGCGCGGTGGCCGCAAAACGTCGCGCGAGCACGTAACGCCCCGCGGCGACGGCGACGAGGAGTGCCCACCACAAGAAGGCCAGCGTGGGCGTCGTATGGAGCGTCGTATTTACATACGCAAGCAAGGACCCGTTGACGACGTTGACGGCTTGCGCGATTCCAGCATTGCGGAATAGCAGTGCCGTTTTTTGCCGCTGTGCTTCCGCTTCGATGTCAGAAACCGCTATACCGGGAGGGGCCATTGTAATTTTATGACAATATCAAGCCCTGCTCGCACCAGTGGCAGGCGCGGCAGCGCTTGTGCAAATTTCGGTGCCGATAGATTACTGCCGATGCTCATATTGTCAATTTATGAAGCGATCAGGTATTGCGAACGGCGTGCAAGCCGACGAAGTCAGCAGGCCGACGCCTCGAACCGGACCCGCAGCAGCGGCAGCAACTGCACCGCCATGACGCACGCGAAGATCAACGCGCCGCCGGCCATCTGCTCCATCGACATCGATTCACCGAGCACGAATCGGCCGGCGAGTGCCGCGAACAGCGTCTCGCAACTGAGCAGGATCGCAGCGTCGGCGGCCTGGGTGTGGCGCTGCGCGACGACCTGCAGTGTAAAGCCGAGCCCCACCGACAACACGCCGGCGTAGGTGATCGACGGCAGCGCGCGGACGAGCGCGTCCGTACTGACCGCCTCGGTCGCCCCGCCGACAACGAGCCCCAGCAGGCCGCATACGAGGAATTGCAGCATCGCAACCGCGATCGGCGCGCCTTTGCGCGCGGCCACGCGGCCAACCAGCATGACGTGTGCAGCCCAGAACGTTGCACTTGCGATCACCCACAGGTCACCGACCGACAGCGCCGACAGCGCTCCGCCGCCGAGCATCCACGTTCCTGCGAGACAGCCGAAGCTCGCCGGCCAGACCGACCAGTGGAGCCGTTCGCGCAGCAGCAGCGCAGTTGCGACCGGCACGATCGGCACGTAGAGCACGGTCAGGAAGCCCGCGTTGCTGACCGTGGTCCCACCGACACCGATCTGTTGGAAGGCTGCGCCGAGGAACAGGACTGCGCCCAACAGGCAGGCAGCCGCCAAGTCACGCGCATCGAGGCACACGCCGGTGCGCGCGAGCCGCCGAAGCTCCCACCACGCCAGGGGCGCGACGATCACGACGCCGAAGAGGAAGCGGGCGCCCGTAAACATGAACGGGCCGACGTCGCGCATGCCGGTTTGCTGCGCGACGAAGGCGGTTCCCCAGATCAGTGCCGCTACGAGCAGCAGCGCGTTAGCCTGAGTACGCCTCATCGGCTGCCGCCACGGAACGGGCACGGGCGCCCGGAGATCGAACCGGTCATTGCAATCCTTCGCTGAAAATCGCCGGACTGCGGAAGCGTCCGGCCGGCAAATGCGGCGATCTTAATGGAATCGGTCACGGGCAGAAGCGCGTTTTGTGCGAAATGGCAACCACCTCTGACGTTTTGCCATTTATCTGGCTGTATTGATGCATGTTTGATTATTCTGTCTGACAAGGCTGTCGTTCAAGATTCGCCCCCACAGTCGCTGTAACAAAGGACAAGCCCGTGCGCGTCAACGAGATCGCCAGAAGTAACATCCCTGAACCGAATCCTGAGGGAGCCTGAGGACCATGATCAACCGGAATGTCAGCCTGATCGGGGTGCCGACGGACGTCGGCGCGGGCGTGCGCGGCGCGAGCATGGGACCGGAGGCGCTGCGCGTCGCGGGGCTCGGACGGGCGATCGCCGCCTTTGGTGTCGATGTCCTCGATTGCGGCAACCTGAGCGGCCCGAACAATCCCGAGTTGCCGGCAGTGAACGGCTTCCGCCATCTGGCCGAGGTGCAGGCGTGGAACGCGACCTTGCATGAGGCGGTGTACGCGGAACTTCAGACCGGGCGGCTCCCGATCATGATGGGTGGGGACCACTGCCTCGCGATCGGCTCGATCAGCGCCGTCGCGCGCCACTGCCGGGAAACCGGCAGGAAGCTGCGCGTGCTGTGGTTCGACGCGCACGCGGACCTCAACACCGCGACGATGACGCCCTCGGGCAACATTCACGGCATGCCGGTCGCCTGCCTGTGCGGCCACGGCCCCGAAACCCTCACACAGATCGGGGGCCATACCCCGGCGATGCTTCCCTGCGACATCCGGCAGGTCGGCATCCGGAGCGTCGACGAGGGCGAAAAGACCTTCCTGCGCGAGCTGGGGGTCGAAGTGTTCGACATGCGCTACATCGACGAGGTGGGCATGCGGGCGGTGATGGAGCAGGCGCTGGCGGGAATCGACGAGAACACCCATCTGCACGTCAGCCTGGACGTCGACTTCCTCGACCCGGCGATCGCACCGGGGGTGGGCACGACGGTGCGCGGAGGACCGACCTATCGCGAAGCGGAGCTGTGCATGGAAATGATCGCCGACACCGAGCAGCTGGGCTCGCTCGACATCGTCGAACTCAATCCGGCGCTCGACCATCGCAACATGACGGCGGAACTGGCCGTCGATCTCGTCGAAAGCCTGTTCGGAAAGAGCACGCTGATGCGGATGCACCGGCATACTCCCTGAACGAAAGCCGGGGGCCGCGACCCCCGCGCCGGAATTCCGATTTCTTGCCCTGGATCAAATCATTGTGCACGCAGCGGGGTAAGCTGCATTCCCATAAACCCGAGCGGAACGCTCAACTATATGAGTGAAGCCGCCGAGCACCTAACCCCGACCGACGTGTAGCACTCCGACCATGGCCAAGAAATTTCCCCTGCATCCCAAGCACCCCGAGCGAATCTGCTGGGGCTGCGACAAGTACTGCCCGGCGACCTCACTCGCGTGCGGCAACGGATCCGGTCGTACCTTGCACCCGGCGGAAATGCTGGGTGAGGACTGGTACACGTATGGCGATTGGGGAATCGAGACCGGGGAGGAAGAGGAAAAGCCGGCGGAAGGCCAGGCTCCGGCCTCCCCATAGCCGGCCAGATCAACGCAATCAGAATTCCCAGCCGAGTCCGGCCTGGCCGAAATTGCGGTCGTTGCCGCGCCCGATCGCACCGGATACCTTGAGGCCGGGCAGGATTTCGTAGCGCAGGCCCACGGCGCGGTCCGGGCGCACGTCTTCGGCGCCGAAGGTTTCTGCCGTCAGCTGCAGGTCTTCCGTAAGAGGAAATTCGTAGCCGATGCCCCAGGTGCCAGCGGTATCGCTGTCGCCCTTGGCGCGAATGCGCTCGGTGCCGAGATTGAGGTGCAGCACCTGCTCGTTCTCGAAGCGATAGGACGCGAGTCCGGTCAGTGCGTAGTTGCGTTCGCTGAAGCGGTCGGGCGTCTGGCGATCCTTGATGCGCGTGACGCCGAGGTCCACGCGGGCGCCGAGCGACCAGCCCTTTTCGTTCTGGTACGGCACCCACTTCGCGCCGAAGCCGAAGCCTTCGAAACGCGTGGCGGGACGGGCGCTGCCGTCGTGGGCGCGGCCCGCGCCAACTTCGAGTTCGACGTCGTCGACGGGGCTGAAGCCGAAAATGAGTTCGCCGCCGCGGGCGCGGTCGTCCTTGCTCCAGATGCCTTCGAGCTTCATGCCGCCCTTGTCGAGCGTGCCGGCGTCATCGACGTTCATCGGCGCCTCGGCGTGGGCGAGCGATGCGATCAGCAGGCCCGCCAACAGGGTGACGAAGGCTGCGACGGGGGAAAAACGGTGCTGCCTGCCTTGCATGCCAGACTCCAGATCGGACCAACGCTCGGGGAGCTCGCATTCTAGCTGCGCGGCTGGGGGCACGGAAGCGAACGGATCTTCAGAACGGGCACGCAGCCAGCGCTATCCGGCTTCCTGCGGCGTGGCCGTCTTCAGGACTGCAAGGGAAGACACCAGATCCACGAAGCGCTCGCCCTGCACGGCGACGTGGCCGCGCAGGCGTTCCGCGGCGAGCTCGCCATCGCCGGCAAGGATGGCATCGACGATGGCCTGATGCTCCGAGTAGGAAGTTTGCATGCGGTTGCGCACGCGCAGCTGGAGCCGGCGGTAGGGACGCAGGCGCCGATGCAGCGCGATTGCCTGCTCGGCCAGGAATTCGTTGTGGCTCGCGGTGTAGAGCACGCGATGGAAGACTTCGTTGAGACGGTAATACTCGTCGGGGTTCTGCGCGTCACGGGCCGCTTCACACGCGCGATGCGCCTCCTGCAGCGCATTCTGCTCGGCCGCGCTGATGCGCCGCGCCGCGAGGCGGCCGCACATCGCTTCGAGTTCCGCCATCACTTCGAACATTTCACATAGGCGCGCCGGACCGACGTCGGCAACGACGGCTCCGCGCCGCGGCCGCATGTCGATGAGACCGGCGGCCGCGAGCTGGATCAAGGCCTCGCGTATCGGCGTTCGCGAAACGCCGAATTCCGCGGCGAGCTCCTGTTCGTCGAGGCGCGAGCCCGGTTGACGGATGCCGGTCGCGATCTGCTCCTCGATGATTTCGCTGAGTTCCTCGGAGCGTCGGAGCGTCGGTTGTTCGTGGTCCATGGGCGCATTGTAATGCATAGCTTCCCTCCATGCATTTTGATCCAGCAATCCTGTATACAGGGCAACGGCAGTTGGCGGCCCTGACGTTTCATGGGTGCTGCCGGAGGGTCCGGAAGCGCCCAACTCGAGCGGCAGATCATACAGAACACGTTGACTTTGCATCCTTGTTCTATATTCTTGTATACACGCATCGCAACGATGGATGCAGACAAGGGTTTCCGGGTTCCGCCCGAGGACTGGCTTCCAAGGCAAGTCTCTGACGGATCTCGAGGGGCATCTCAAATACAGGAGGAGACAAATGATCATTTATGGAACGGCGATCCTCGCCGCCTGCCATCTGCTCGGCGTCTATATCGGCGACGTGCTGGGCAGTCTTATCGGGGTCAAGGCCAATGTCGGCGGCGTCGGCATCGCGATGATGCTGTTGATCGCAGCCCGGGTATTCCTCCACAAGCGCGGGCTGATGCCTGAAACCACTGAACTGGGCGTCGGTTTCTGGGCGGCGCTCTACATCCCGGTGGTCGTCGCAATGGCCTCGCAGCAGAACGTCGTGGCGGCATTGAAAGGTGGCCCGGTGGCGCTGCTGGCAGCGCTGGGCGCCGTGACCCTCTGTGCCGCCGTGATCGCTTTCATCAACCGCCTCGGACCGAAATCGCAGGACAGCAGTTGGCAAATCGGCACCGTGGCCGACGAAACCTGAGTGAGCCGGAGCGAATAGCATGGAAATGATCGAACACGCACTGCGCGAAAACTCGCTGGTGATGGCCTTCGCCTTCGTCGGCATCATCATGTGGCTGTCGGTGCACCTTTCCCGTTACCTGACTTTCGGCCGGGTGCATGGATCCGCGATCGCCATCGTCATCGGCCTGATCCTCGCCTACTGGGGCGGCATGGAGACGGGCGGCAGCAAGGGGCTGGCCGATCTGAAGATCTTCAGCGGCATCGGTCTGATGGGCGGCGCGATGATGCGGGACTTCGCGATCGTCGCGACGGCCTTCGAAGTGCATGTGGACGAGGCGAAGAAGGCCGGCCTGATCGGGGTCTTGTCGCTGTTCCTGGGTACCGTCATCCCCTTTGTCGTCGGGGCGAGCGTCGCGTGGTCCATGGGCTACACCGACGCGGTTTCGATGACCACCATCGGTGCGGGCGCGGTGACCTACATCGTCGGCCCGGTCACCGGCGCCGCGATCGGCGCGGGCTCGGATCTGATGGCCCTCTCGATCGCCACGGGGCTCATCAAGGCGATCATGGTGATGGTCTTCACGCCGGCCCTCGCCCGCTTCATGAAGCTGGACAGCCCGCGCTCCGCGATGGTCTTCGGCGGGCTCGCCGGGACGGTCAGTGGCGTGTCGGCAGGCTTGGCCGCGACTGATCGCCGCCTGGTGCCCTACGGCGCCCTGGTCGCGACCTTCCACACCGGCCTGGGCTGCCTGATGGGGCCGTCGGTCCTGTTTCTCGCGACGAAGGCGCTGGTGGGCTGATTCTCGCCAACCGACTCGCACCGTCTGACAACTCACGGATGAAAACCATGTACTTAGCCGATTCCCCGGGCCGCGCCTGGGACACGCGGGCGCGCAACCGTGCGCATCGCCTGGAGCGGGCGGCGAGTCTCGCGAACGGGCGCAACGTCGCCCCCGAGAACATCGTCGCGTTGCTCGAAGCCGTCATCGAACCGGGCGACCGCCTGTGCGTCGAGGGCAACAACCAGAAGCAGGCGGACTTCCTGTCGCGCGCGCTGGTGCAAACCGATCCTTCAAGGGTGCGCGACCTGCATCTCGTGCAGTCGGTGCTGGCGCTGCCGGAGCACGTGGACGTCATCGAACGCGGACAGGTCGCCCGGATCGACTTTTCGTTCTCGGGACCGCAGGCCGGGCGGCTGGCGCGGCTGGTCGAGAGCGGTCGCATCACGATCGGTGCAATCCACACCTACCTCGAGCTCTTCGCGCGCTACTTCGTCGATCTGACACCGCAGGTTGCGCTGGTCGCGGCGCAGGCGGCCGATCGCCACGGCAATCTCTACACCGGCCCGAACACCGAGGACACGCCGGCGATCGTCGAGGCCACGGCCTTCAAGGGCGGCATCGTGATCGCCCAGGTGAATGAGATCGTCGACACGCTGCCGCGCGTAGACATTCCCGCGGACTGGGTCGATTTCACGGTCGCGGCACCGACGCCCCACTACGTTGAACCGCTCTTCACGCGCGACCCGGCGCTGATCACCGAGACGCAGGTGCTAACCGCGATGATCGCGATCAAGGGCCTCTACGCGGAGTACGGCATCACGCGGCTCAACCACGGTATTGGTTTCGACACCGCGGCAATCGAGCTGCTGCTGCCGACCTACGCCGCTGAGCTCGGCCTGAAGGGCAAGATCTGCACGCACTGGGCGCTGAATCCGCATCCGACCCTGATCCCGGCGATCGAGGCGGGCTTCGTGCAGTCCGTGCATTCCTTCGGTTCCGAGGTGGGCATGGAGCGCTATGTCGCGGCACGGCCGGACGTGTTCTTCATCGGGCCGGATGGTTCAATGCGCTCGAACCGCGCGTTCTGCCAAGCGGCCGGCCACTACGCCTGCGACCTCTTCATCGGCTCGACGCTGCAGTTGGACCTCAACGGCAACAGCTCGACGGCGACCAAGGGCCGCATCGCGGGCTTCGGCGGGGCGCCGAACATGGGGGCCGATGCGCGGGGACGACGTCATGCGTCGCAAGCCTGGCTGCGTGCGGGACGCGAGGGGCGCGGCGACAACCCGATGCCGCGCGGCCAGAAGCTCGTCGCGCAGATCGTCGAGACCTTCCGCGAGCACATGGAGCCCGCTTTCGTCGAGCGTCTCGACGCGTGGGATCTGGCCGAATCCGCCGGGATGGACCTCCCGCCGGTGATGATCTACGGCGAGGACCTGACCCACATTATCACCGAGGAAGGCATCGCGAACTTGCTGCTGTGCCGCACGCCCGAGGAGCGCGAACAGGCGATCCGCGGTGTCGCGGGCTACACGCCGGTCGGCATGGCGCGCGACCGCCGCGCCGTCGAGAACCTGCGCGACCGGGGCATCATCCGCCGCCCCGAGGACCTGGACATCGACCCGCGGCTCGCGACGCGCGACCTGCTCGCGGCCCGCAACATCAAGGACCTCGTGCATGCCTCGGGTGGCCTCTACGACCCGCCCAAGAAATTCCGCAACTGGTAGGAGCCTGACGTGGAACGATTCGAAATCAAGCTGCCCGCCCAGCCGGCGGGCGCCCGACGGACCGCGCTGTGCGGGGTCGTGTCGTCGGGCAACCTGGAAGTGCTGGTCGAGCGCGGCGGTGACGACGCGGCCTGCACGATCGAGGTGAACACCTCGGCGCACGGCTTCCGCGAGATCTGGGAAGCGGTGCTCGCCGATTTCGCCAAGCGCCATTCCGCGGGGGGACTCCGTATCGCGATCAACGACGCCGGCGCGACCCCTGCCGTCGTCAGCCTGCGCCTAGACCAGGCCTTCGAAACCTGCAGGAGCGACAACCCATGAAGACGAAGCGCGTCAGCTATTTCGAGGCGAGCGCCCGCACGCGCGTCGCGGCGCTGGTCGATGAAGCGAGCTTCACCGAGTTCTGCCCGCCGGAGTTGCGGCTCACGAGTCCGCACCTCGCACGGCTCGATGCGCCGGTCGGCTTCGACGACGGCGTAGTCGTCGGCCGCGCGACGGTCGACGGCCGGGCGGTGCTGCTCGCGGCGCAGGAAGGCAAGTTCAACGGCGGTGCCGTCGGCGAGGTGCATGGTGCGAAGATCCGCGGGCTGCTTGAGCGCGCGCTGCGCGACAAGCCGGAGGCGGTGCTGCTGCTGGTCGACTCGGGGGGCGTGCGTCTGCATGAGGCGAACGCCGGGCTGATCGCGATCTCCGAGATCATGCGCGCGGTGCTCGCGGTGCAGGCCGCGGGCATTCCGGTGATCGCGCTCGTGGGAGGATCGTGCGGCGCCTTCGGCGGCATGGGGATCGTCACGCGGCTGTGCGACGAGGTGCTGATGTCCGAGGAAGGCCGGCTGGGGCTATCTGGCCCGGAGGTGATCGAGACGGTGAAGGGCGTCGGCGAGTTCGACTCGCGCGACCGCTCGCTGGTGTGGCGCGTGACGGGCGGCAAGCTCAGACGTGCGCTGGGCGAGGCGACGGGGCTGGTCGATGACGATGCGGCGAGCTTCCGCGAAGCCGTGATCGCCTGCCTCGATCGTGGCATCACCGGGCGTGATGCGCTCGACGACCTGGAAGTGCTGCAGGCAGCGCAGCAAGGGCTGCAACGGCGCCGCGAGCGTTTTGCCGAGACGCGCGACGGGCTCGAAGTCTGGCGCAGCGCCGGTTTCCCCGATCCGCAGGCGGTGCCGATGCTCACCGCCGATGCCTTCAACACACAGCTTGCCGGCTTGCAGGCGGAGGTCCAGTCATGAGTGATGTCATCGTTTTCGATCGCCTGTTCGGCGCCGGCCACGGCGTGGAGGTCCATGGGCACTTCGTGCGCGGTCGTGCCGAAGTCGCGGGCCGTCCGGTCGCAGTGATCGGCACCTGGGATTCTGCAGCCGTCGATGGCGATCTCGCGCTCGCGGTGTCGGGTGCGATCCTCGAGGTCGTCGCGGAGGATGCGAAGCGCACCGGGACGCCCCGCCCCATCGTCTTCATCGCCGACACCGAGGGCCAGGAGCTGTCGCGGCGTGAGGAGCTGCTCGGGCTCAACGGCTGCTTCGCGCACGTCGCGCGCTGCGTGGATCTCGCGCGCCGGCGCGGCCATCCTATCCTGACGCTGATCCACGGCAGGGCCGTGTCGGGCGGCTTCCTCGCCTTCGGCATGCTCGCCGATCGCGTCTGCGCGCTGCCCGGGGCGCAGGTGCGGGTGATGGACCTGCGGGCGATGTCGCGCGTCACGAAGATCGCGCTCGACCGCCTCGAAGGCTTGGCGAAGGAGTCGCCGGTGTTCGCGCCGGGAGCGGATAACTACTGGCGCATGGGGGCCGTCGACGAGCTGTGGCCGGAAGGTGGCGCGGACTGGGACGAGCGGCTGGCGGGGGCGCTCGACGCCGTGCTTTCGGCATCCCGGACGGACGGTCGTGCGGCCGTCGGCGCCGAGCGCGGTGGGCGGACGCTTGCGGCGCAGGTCGCGGCGACCGTGCTTGCGGCCTGAGTGACGGCAATGAGCGCACTGCGCCGCCACGACCTCGTCTGGCTCGATCCTGCCTTTCCGCTCGCGAAACTCGGCGTGACCGAGGACCATCGAGCGGAACTGGGCGGCTGGATCGCGCGCGGCCTGCCGCTCGTCGTCGGCCGCCAGTTCGGGCAACCGGGCGTGCGCCTCGGCTTCACGCTGCCAGGCATCGGTCCGCGGCGACGGGTCGAGGTTCGCGCGCCGCAGAGCGCGATCGTTGCGCACGAACCGCCACCGGCGCTGGAAAGCGTCGTTCGGGCCGCGCCCGAGGCGTGGCGCGAGCCGCTCCATGCAATCGCACACGCCTTTCACGATGCCGGGCTCCTCGCTCGCGCTTACGGGTCGCTGGTCACACAAGCCGTCACCGGAGAAGCGTGCGTGCGCCCGGGTAGCGACGTAGATCTGCTCGTCGATTGCGCAGGTCCGAACGAGACGCAGGTCGCACTTGCCATCCTCTCGACCTGCGGCGACCGCCCTCCCCGCCTCGACGGGGAACTGCGCATGCTCAACGGGTGGGCCGTCGCATGGCGCGAGCTGGCGACGACTCTCGCGGCAGGGGGGCAGCTTCTGGCGAAATCCGACGACGATGTCTGCCTGATGAGCGCCGATGGCTTTCTGCTGACCCAGGAAACAACCGTTCGCGCCGCGCCTATCGAAGCCCGGCCAGCGCCCTTCGATGAATTCATCGCTTGACCTTCCGGAGTCGTGCATGACAACCCTGGCCGCCCCTCTGCTGCAGCCCCTCGCCCGGCCCGAAACCACGTCACCGTGGCTCGCGCTCGACGCGCGCTGCCGAACGGCTCTGAAGCACGAGATCGACGCGTGGCCCAAGCCTGGTCTCGTGACGCCGGTGGATTCGGGCAGCCATCGGGACATGAATTACGCGACTTTCGTGGACAGCATTGCAGCCCTCGAAGGCTATTTCGCCCAGATCGCCAAAGCGGGGGCGCGTGACGCCGACTACGCCGACCTGCAGGTCATCGCGATCGCGGCAGAGGCACGGATGCTCGAGGCGACGCGCGGCGCCAACACGCATCGCGGCGCGATCTTCAATCTCGGCCTCCTCGCGGCCGCTGATGGCTTGCAGCGCACGACGAAGCGGTTCAAAGGACGGACCAGCGGCGAGATCGTTGCGGCCCGCTGGGGCGCGGCGATCCTCGGCTCGCGCGGCGCGGCGCCTGCGTCGCACGGGGAAGCCGTCTGGCAGCGCTACGGGGTCGGGGGTGCGCGCGAGGAAGCGGCCGCGGGCTTTCCCGACGTCTACGAGATCGGCCTCCCTGCCCTGCGCCATCTCCTCGCGCTCGGCGTCGACGAGGAGCAGGCGCTCGTCGGCACGTTGATGGCACTCATGGCCGAGCTTCCCGACACGAACCTGCTGTGGCGCGGCGGCGAAGCGGGCCTGCGCGACGTGCAGCAGGCGGCGTCCGCCTTCAACAGCGCCGGTGGCGTGCTGCAGTGCGACTGGCGCGAACGGCTGCTCGCCATCCACCGCTGGATGGTCGCGCGCAACCTCAGTCCCGGTGGCAGCGCGGACCTGGTCGCTGCGACATGGCTCGCCCATCAGCTCGATCGCGACAGCCAATGAAACTCGCGATCCTCTGCTCCGGCCAAGCCGGCCAGCACTGCGCGATGCTCGATGAGGTCCTCGGCGCGCCGGACTGCGCCGAACTCAGGGCGCTCGCGAGCGACGTGCTCGGGCAGGACGTTTCGGCCTGGTGGCGCGGGTTGGAGACGAAGCAGATCTTCACCAATGCGAATGCGCAGTTCGCGATCGCGCTGTACCAGATCGCGAACTGGGCGCGAGTCGCACCGCTCGTCCCGCAGCCGGCCGTCGTCGCCGGCTATTCCCTCGGTGAAGTGCTCGCGTGGCACGTCGCCGGCGCGCTCGACGCGGCGCAGACGCTGCAGCTCGTGCGCCTTCGTGCCAAACTGATGGACGGGCTCGCAGCCGGACTCGAAAGCGGCTCCGGCGAAGGCTGCATGCTCCTGTGGCGAGGCCGTAGCACGCCAACGATGCGAGCAGCACGCGAGCGGGCGATCTCTGCACATGGCGTCGAGATCGCGATCCACCGCCCGGGCGGCGATCTCGTGCTCGGCGGGCCGGAAGCCGCCATCGACGCCTTCGTCGCCGACCCGACCGTGCAGCACGCAGACCTCAAGCGTCTGCAGGTCACGGTGCCATCCCACACGCGCTGGCTTGCGGACGCGGTCGAACCCTTCCGCGACGCACTTGCCGCCTCGTCGCTCCGCGATCCCGCACTGCCGGTCCTCGCCGGCATCGACGGCCGCGTGTTGCGTCGACGCAGCGACGCGCTGGCCAGCCTTCCAGCCCAACTGGCCCGGCCGCTACACTGGGACTGGTGCCAGGAAACGCTCGCCTCGCTGGGCGTGGACCTGGCGCTGGAACTGGGCCCCGGCAACGATCTCGCGAAGTTGCTGGAAATGGGCGAAGCCGGCGTCACCGCACGGGGAGCCGAGGAGTTCGGCTCGGCCGCCGGACTTCGCGAATGGTTGGAGAGACATCAATGAAGCTGGGCCCCGTGCACATCGACGGATTTCTTGCAGCGATGCTGAGCGCCGTGGCGCTCGCGCTGCTCGCCCCGGGCATCGGACGCTCCGAAGGGCCCCTGCATCTCGGGACGGTGACGGGCCTCGGCATCGCGCTGGTCTTCCTGTTGCACGGGGCCAATCTCGCCCCCGAAAAACTCGTCGCCGGCATGCGCAACTGGCGGCTGCATCTCTTCGTGCAGACCTGCACCTTCGTGCTCTTCCCGGTGATCGGCACCGTCCTCGCCTTCGTGCTGGACGGTCATGTCGCGCCGGCGCTGCTCACCGGCGTGTATTTTCTCTGTGTGCTGCCCTCGACGATCTCCTCGTCGGTCGCCTTCACGGCGATGGCGGGCGGCAACGTCGGCGCGGCAGTGTTCAACGCGACGTTGTCGAACTTCATCGGCATCATCGTGACGCCCTTGCTCGTGAGCCAGTGGATGCATGCGACCGGTGCGTCGATGCCCATCGGACAGGCGATCCTCGGCGTCGCGGTGCAATTGCTGCTGCCCTTCATCGCCGGCCAGTTCCTGCGGCCGCACCTGCACGCCTGGCTTGTGCATCACAAGTCGGCGGTGAATCGCGTCGATCGCGGGGTGATCGTGCTGATCGTCTATAGCTCGTTCTGCGATTCGGCGGCCGCCGGACTGTGGTCCGGGCAAGGTTGGGTGGCCGTGCTTCAGGCCTTCGGACTATGTGTCGCGATCCTCGCCGGCGTGCTGTCGCTGACCTGCTTCGCCGCCCGCCGCTTCGGCTTCACGCTGGACGACGAGGTGGTCGCGGTGTTCTGCGGCTCGAAGAAGAGCGTCGCGAGCGGGATTCCGATGGCGCGGCTGCTGTTCGGATCGCGCCCGGAACTCGGAATGATCGTGCTACCGGCGATGCTCTATCATCAGGTTCAACTGCTGGTCTGCGCCAACCTCGCACGACGCTACGCGCGCGTCACGCACGCAGGCGCTTCGCGTTGACGCCAACGACGCGTCGATCAGCTTTCCTGCGACGCCCCGCGGAAATGCTCTTCGGCAAGCTGCGCCGCGACCGTCCATAGCGTGGGGGAGCCCCGCTCGATTGGCGGCCGGCAGCGCGACTCGACCTGCTCCAGCGTCACCTCGCACTCGACCCAGGTGCCGCCCTCGGTCGCGGCGTTGTGCAGCATCGGCTGGAAGCGGTCGAGCGCCTTCGCGAACTTCGCGTCGTCGCTCTGGGCCGCCTCGAACTCGAACCACAGCTCGCGGAACTCGGCCGCCTGCGCGTCCGGCAGCAGACCGAAGAGGCGCTCCGCGGCGAGCCTTTCCCGCTCGGCCTGCCCCTCGTGCGTCGCCGGGACGTGAAAGGGCACGTCGCCGGCGTCGATCTCGACGATGTCGTGGATCAGCAGCATCTTGACGACGCGCAGCACGTCGACCGTCCCGGCCGCGTGCTCCGCGAGCACCAGTGCGTACATCGCGAGGTGCCAGGAATGCTCGGCGCTGTTCTCGCGGCGCGAGCGGTCGATCAGCGGCGTCAGGCGGACGATGCTTTTCAGCCGGTCGATTTCCTTCAGGAAGGCGAGTTGCCGTTCGAGGTCAGGCAGGTTCACGATGCTGCGGTCTCCATCAGGCTGCGGGGGCGGCAGAGTCTATCAGCCCTGGGGCGCGCTCACGATCTGGTCGGGCCCGAAGACTTCGTAATGCACGCGCCCGGCGGGCACGCCCCACGAGAGCAGCGTATCGCGCTGCTTCATCATGAAGGGCAGCGGACCGCAGAGGTAATAGTCGGCATCGGCGAGCTCGACCCGGTCGCGCACGCGATCGAGATCGACGACACCTTCGAAGTGGTAGTCGCGGCCGGCGACGTCCGTCGCATCGGGCGCATCGTAGAAGACGACATGCTCGACGTGCGCGTGCTCGGCAGCGAGCTGCTCGACGTGCCCCTTGAGCGCATGCACGCGGCCATTGCGCGCGCCGTGCACGAAGATCGCGCGGCGCTTCGTCTGCGCGAGCGCGTTCAGCATGCTGATCATCGGCGTCAGGCCGACGCCGCCACTGACGAGCACGACCGGCGTATCCCGCTCCTCGTCGAGATAGAAGTCGCCGTAGGGCGGCGACAGGCGGACGCGGTCGCCGGCATTCACCGCGTCGTGCAGGCGATTCGACACGACGCCCTGCGGGTCGTTGCCTTCGCGTTTGACCGAGATGCGGAAGTAGCCGGTGTTGGGCGCTTCGGACAGGCTGTACTGGCGGATCTGCTCATAGCCCAGTTCGGGGATGTACAGCACGAGGCTGACGAATTGCCCTGGCACGAAGGGCGGCAGCGCGCCGCCGTCGGCCGGACGCAGGTAGAAGGAGGTGATCAGCTCGCTCTCGGCTTCCTTGCGCTCGACGACGAATTCGCGCCAGCCATTCCAGCCGCCGGGTTCGGTCGCCGATGCGCGGTAGAGTTCGGCCTCGGCGGCAATCAGCACGTCGGCGAGTTCGCCGTAGGCTTCTCCCCATGCGGCGATGATCTCGTCGGTCGCCGCCGCCCCGAGCACTTCGCGGATTGACGCGAGCAGGTGGCGACCGACGATCGGATAGTGCCCCGCGTGGATGCCGATGCTCGCGTGCTTGTGTGCGATGCGCGACGCGACCGGCGCGAGCGCCGCCGGGTTCTCGATGTGCTGCGCGTAGGCGAGCACGGCCTGTGCAAGCGCCTGTTGCTGCTTCCCGCCCGCCTGGTTGCCGAGGTTGAAGATGTTCTTCAGTTCGGGCTCATGGGTGAAGAGCCGGGTGTAGAAATGGGTGGTCAGCGCGAGACCGTGAGCCTGCAGCGCAGGGACGGTTGCCTGGACCAGTTCGATCGTGCGTTTCGAAGCCATTGGGGGTGATTTCCTATAAGATTCATTTTTTATACATCTTTGTGAGCGCGAGCGTACACGCTAGTCCCTACGGCTGCAAGTCGGGGGTACGATCGAGTGACGTGAACCCAGGAGACCTCGTATGGAAGACAAGGCAAACGACACCCTCCCCCTCGATGACCGCATCCTCGACCAGATGGCCGAGGCGCTGATCTACTCCGACCGAGACGGCATCGTTCGACGGTGGAACCGGGCGGCGGAGACGATGTTCGGTCACTCGGCAGCGCAGGCCCTCGGCCAGTCACTGGATCTGATCATTCCCGAGAACCTGCGCGCCGCGCACTGGCGCGGCTTCGACGCTGCGATGAAGAGCGGCGCGACCCGCCTGCACGGCCGGCCGACGCTGACGCGTGCGCTGCACCGCTCGGGGAGCCGGCTGTATGTCGAGATGAGCTTCGCGCTCGTCACCGACGAGGCTGGCGCGGCGGTAGGGTCGGTCGCGGTCGCACGCGATGTCACCGATCGGGTGGAGCGTGAAAAGGCGGCGCGCGGGGCGATGAATCCCTGAGGGAGTCCCGGCCGATGAGGGGGTGAGGCGAGAAGGGTCGAGGAACTACCGGCCAGGCCCGCCTGAGCGGGCCTGCCGTCAGCGCGCGATACCGAGAATCTCCCGCGCTTCGTCCGGCGTCGCGACCGGCCGCTCCATCTCGTGCGCGATCCGTGCGATGCGTGCCACGAGCTGGGCGTTGCTCGTCGCGAGCTCCCCTTTGCGATACCAGACGTTGTCCTCGAAGCCGACACGCACATGCCCGCCGAGCGCGATCGCCATCGCGCCGAGCGGCAGCTGCGCGGCACCGATGCCGGCGACCGTCCACGTCGCATCCGCCGGCAGCTGAGAACGCAGAAACATCAGCGACTCGGGCGTGCCGGCCATCGCGCCGGGCACGCCGAGCACGAAGTCGACGTGCACCGGGCCGGTCACGATGCCCTTCTTCAGCCAGCGCTGCAGGCTGTGCAGCATGCCGGCGTCGAAGATCTCGAACTCCGGTTTGACGCGCAGTTCCTTCATCGCGTGGAGGAAGTGCTCCATCTCGGACGGCGGGTTCAGGAACACATCGTCGCCGAAGTTCACCGAGCCCATCGACAGCGTCGCCATCTCGGGCCGCAACTCCACCGGCGCTAGGCGTTCGGCGGCGGTCATGCCTACGGCACCGCCGGTCGACACCTGCACGATCACGTCGCAGCGCGCGCGCACCTTCTCGATGATCTCTGAGTAGATCGCCTTGTCCTGAGTGGGTGTGCCGTCCGGGTAGCGGGCATGGACATGGACGATGGACGCACCGGCCGCCGCGCACTCCTCGGCGGCGCGGGCGATCTCGTCGGGCGTGATGGGCAGCGCGGGCTGCTGCGCGCGCGTGACTTCGGCGCCGGTGAGCGCCGCGGTGATGATCAGTTTTTCCATGTTCAATAATGTCGCACATAGATGCGGTTCGGCCTGAGCCGTACCGCTTTGTTCATGAACGGAGCGTCACAGCTGCCCGCATGCCCTTCGGCGGGTTCAGGGCGAGCGCATCACTCGGGTTGGCGGTTCATCCTTCAGCTCACGTTGCGCTGGCACTCGGCCGGCACGACGCAGGTGCCGGATGCGCGGCAGACGATGATCGGCTCCGGCAGCACGTCGCAAGCGGAAGGCTGGCCTTTGACGCCGGCCGGCACGATGACCTTCCGCGCCTCGAACTCCATCTTGCGCGAGGTCTTGCCCATGGCGACGATGCGACCGGTGGCCTCGATGAAGTCCCCCGAGCGCACGGGCGCGAGGAATTCGACCTTGTCGTAGGCGACGAAAAGGCCCTCGTCGCCGTCGCTGCGGATCAGGAGTTCGGTCGCGACGTCGCCGAAGAGTTGCAGCATCTTGGCGCCGTCGACGAGGTCGCCGGCGTAGTGGGCGTCGTGGGCGCTGATGCGCAGGCGGATCATGCTGGTGATTTCCTTGTTCATGTTGTCTCCCTTACGCCCTGTGGCGCTTGATCCATTCGTTGATCGCGAAGGACGCGACGTCCTCCGCATAGGACTTCGTCCCGAAACCCGCGTCGTAGCCGAGCTCCTTCGCGAGCTCATGCGAGATGCGCGGGCCGCCGACGACGAGGATCACGCGGTCGCGGATGCCTTCGGCTTCGAGGAGATCCGATAGACGCGTCAGGTTGTCGAGGTGGATGTTCTTCTGCGTGACAACTTGCGACACGAGGATCACATCGGCCTGCTCCTCGATCGCGCGGGCGACGAGTTCCTCGGAATCGACCTGCGCGCCCATGTTGATCGCACGGACCTCGTGATAGCTCTCCAGCCCCTTGTGGCCGTTGTAGCCCTTCATGTTCATGATCGCGTCGATGCCGACGGTGTGCGCGTCGGTCTCGATGCACGCGCCGAGGAAGACCATCTTGCGGCCCATCTTCTCGGCGATCAGCGCGTTGATCGCGTCCTTGTCGAGCGTCTCGAACTCGGGCTTCGCGACCTTGATGCGCGAGAGGTCGACGCGGTGCTTGCACTGCCCGTACAGCACGTAGAACGAGAAACCCTGCCTCATGTCCTCCGCGTGGACGACAGCGGGTTCGTCGAGCCCCATCTCCAGCGCGAGCTGCCGCGCGGCTTCCTTGGCGTTCTCGTCGAGGGCGACCGGCAGCGTGAAGGAAAGCTGCACGCGGCCGTCGTTCATCGTGTCGCCGTAGGGCTTGACCCAGTTTTCAGCGACCGCCTCAGTGGTGTGCGCGGTGAGGTGTTTGCTCATGTCGGCGCTCATGTCAGTTCGCTCCCGCCAGCATCAGGTCCGGGAACGGGTTGTAGTAGTCGGCGGCCTTCGCGACGACGCCGTCGAGGCCCTTGCCGCCCTCCATCGTGCGCGAGATGTCGGCGAAGGTGCCGCGGCCGATCGCCGCCGGCAGACCAATCTTCTCGATCTCCGCGAGGATGCCGACGGTCTCGGCGAGCACTTCCTGCGCGCGGCGCTCGATGCGTCCACCGGCCTTGAATTCGACCTCGTCGTGGAGATCGCGCATCGTGCCGAACACGTACTTCGCGTTCTGGATCGCGAGGAAGCGGTCCTGGATGAAGGGCGTGTGGATCGCCTCGGTCATCATCCCGAGGAGGTGGATGTTCTGCCCGGTCAGCGTGCTGACGACGTTGAACAACGCGTCCTGGATGTGGCCGCGGAAGATGTTCCCCGTCATGTGCTTCGTCGGCGGCATGTACTTCAGGCAGGCCTCGGGGAAGACCTGGCGCACGAGCTGGGCGTGGGCGACTTCCCACAGGAAGCCGTTTTCCAGGTCCGGGTTGATCTCGAACGCGTGACCCAGGCCCATCTGGTTCGGCTTCAGGCCCGAAATGTAGGCGAACTGCTCGTTGATGAGCTGGGACGCGAGGACGGTATGCGCGGCGTCGAACGCGTCGGCGGTCGTCAGGTAGTTGTCCTCGCCGGTGTTGATGATGATGCCGGCGTAGGCGTTGACCATGCGCGAGAAGAACTGGTCGATGAAGGTGCGCTTCATGTTGATGTCGCGGAAGATAATTCCGTACATCGAGTCGTTGAGCATCATGTCGAGACGCTCCATCGCCCCCATCGCCGCGATCTCGGGCATGCACAGGCCGGAGCAGTAGTTCGTCAGGCGGATGTAGCGGCCGATCTTCGCGCCGACCTCGTCGAGCGCGGCGCGCATCAGGCGGAAGTTCTCCTGCGTCGCGTAGGTGCCGCCGAAGCCTTCGGTGGTCGCGCCGTAAGGCACGTAGTCGAGCAGGCTCTGGCCGGTCGAGCGGATTACCGCGACGATGTCGGCGCCTTGCTCCGCCGCGGCGCGGGCCTGCACGATGTCTTCAAAGATGTTGCCGGTCGCGACGATCAGGTAGAGCCAGGGCGTGCGTGCTTCGCCGACCTTGTCGATCTGCTGCGCGCGAACGGTGCGCTGAGTGGCGATGTGATCGCACATCTTCGCGGCGATCGCTTCAGCGGATTGGCGCGCGGCCTTGTCGTGTTTCGGGGCGGCGAGCACGAGTTTGCCGGCCGCGACGGCTTCGGCGACCTGCTGCGCGGTGAGCTTGTGCTCGGCCATCGCGCCCGCAATGATCGCGGCGGCGCCATGCTGCAGCAGCCCCTGCTCCTGTAGATGGCTCACGAGGCGGTTCGGCAGCGGAATCTGATTGTCGTCCACGCCATCGACGCCCATCAGGCGCAGCGTTGCGCGCTCGACAGTGGTCGTCGTGTACTGGCTCATCTCGTCGAACACGCGATGCGCGATGCGGCGCGCCGATTCGCGTGCGCGGTCGATCTGGCTCTGGTCGAGATTGAGTCGGGTCATTCAAGAACTCCTTCGGTATGTTCCTCTCGCATCACGTCGGCGACGACGTGATCGGGGAAGGCCCGGCGTGCCGCGTCGAGGAAGTCCCCGGCGTCGAAGCTGCCGCCGAGCGGCGAAAACGGGTTGAGGGTGATGCCGGCGATGCGGATGGCTCGGAAGGCGGCGAGGCGCGCGCCCATTGCGGTAAAGGCCGCGACGTCGTTGGCATCGACGAAAAGCTTGGTGCCATCGGCGACGATGACCGTCAGGCCCGGATGGCGCGCGGCGAGCGTCTTCAGCGCGTGCCAGAGCGCGCGGCCGACGGCGCCGCTGACGGCGATCGTCGCCGGATCATGCAGGCCGAGCAGCGTCGGCGCGGCGTTGAGCGTCGGGATGCGCGCGTCGAACACGGCGTCGCCCGCGCGGTTCCACACGCCGACGCCACCGTGTGCAAAGACGCTCGTGCAACGCGCGGTTAGCACCTCGTCCGCGGGCGGGATGCCGAGAATCACAAGCCGGTCGCGCGTCTTGCGGATCACGTCGGCGATGCCGCCGCCGATCGCCGCCCCCGTCGCAAGCACCACCCCGTCCGCGATCGCGGGCGAGGCGTGATGGCTGCGGCCGAGCGCGCCGTCAAGCAGCACCAGCGCGCAGCCGCAGCCCTTCAGGATCGCGATGACCTTCTGCTGGTCGGAGCTGCGCGATGCGCCGGCGATTTCCATCTCGCCGTGGTCGAGCGCGCGCACGATCAGGATCTCGCCCATCGGGCTGTCGATGCCGGTCGTGCCGATCTGCTTCCAGCGGACCTTCGCGCGCAATAGCGTGTCGCGCGCGGTCGCGACGAGGCTGCCGGGCCACACGAGCACCGGCGGCTTCGGGATCGAAAACACCTGATCGCGGTCCTCGCCGTCGCGTCCGATCGACGTGATGCCGACGCTCACTCCCTGAGCGTGCGCCTGCGCGAGAAGATGATTCAGGCACACCGTCTTGCCGGTGCTCTTCGTCATCCCCATCACCGCCAGCGTCGTCATGCCGGCCGCGCGGATTTCGCGCCACAGCGCGCTCCCGGACATGGCGGCGGCCTCAGACATAGAGCGTCTCGAAGAGATGCCGCAGCGCCGGGCTCTCGCGCAGCAATTCGAGTGCGAACACCGCGTGGTCCTTCGCGTAGCCGTTGCCGACGATCATCTCGACGTCCTTGCCGACGCCTTCGGCGCCGAGCGCGGCGGCGGTGAAGCTCGTCGCCATCGAGAAGAAATAAATCTTCCCGCCCTCGCGCGTCGCGAGGATGCTGCCCATCTCGGTGTTCGGGATGTTCACGCAGTTGATGACGACGTCCGCCATGCGCCCGTCGGTGAGCTCGGAGACGGCCTCCATCATCGCCACCGCGTCCGTCGCATCCGCCCGCAGCGCGTGATCGACCCAGCCGAGCTCGCTCATGCGCCGGCAGTCCTTCTCGAAGGGCGACACCCCGATCACGCGGCCGGTCGGCCCCGCGCGCTTCTTTGCCTCGTACGTGCAGAGCGTGCCGGACTTGCCGCCGCCGCCGACAACCACCACGGTGTCGCCCGGACGCACGAGCCGTGCAGTCTGCGCCGGCGCACCGGCCACATCGAGGATCGCGAGCGCGACCTTCTCCGGGATGTCGTCCGGCAGCTTCGCGTACAAGCCCGTCTCGAACAGGATCGCCTGGCCGTCGATCTCGATCTGGTCCTTGTCGGCGTGGACCGCGCGAACGACGTCGGTGCGCAGCGGCGTCAGCGACAACGACACCAGCGTCGCGATCTTGTCACCGACCTTCAGGTCGATCTTACCGACGAGCTTGGACCCGATCGCCGCGACGCGCCCGATCAACATGCCGCCCGAGCCTGTGACCGGGTTGTGCATCTTGCCGCGCTGACCAACGATGTCGCGCACGATCGCGGAGATGCGGCCGAGGTCGCCTTCGGCCTCGGCCTTGATCTGCGTGAAGCTCGCGGCGTCGATGTTGAGCGCCGCGACATCAATCAGAATCTCGTTGTCGCAAATCTCCATCGTGTTGTCGATCTTCCACGCGCCTTGCGGCAGCACGCCTTGCGGCTCGACGACGCGGTGCGTGCCGTAGGGGGAACCATGCTTCATGGCCCCTCCTTATGCGCGGCTTTGCGACGGGACGCGGAAGTCGAGGCCCAAGCCCGGCATCTCGACGGTGTCGCCCTTGTAGTTGCGGCACTTGATCGTCGTGCCCTGGCCGTCGCGGCGGATTTCCTCGGTCACGTAGGTCGGGATGATCGGCAGCTTGCCGAGGCCACCCAGCCCATCGACGACGAAGGTCGGCACTGCCGGGCCGCTGATCCAGCCGCGGATGCCTTCGTACAGCTCAAGCATCCGGTGATAGGGAACAATGAAATGGTGCCCGCCCTCGACCATGTCGGTCGAGTACACGTAGTACGGCCGTACGCCCATCTCGATCGCCTGCATGAAGAGTTCGCGCAGCACGTCGACGTCGTCGTTGACGCCCTTCAGGCACACCGTCTGCAGGCCCATCATGATGCCGGCCTTCTGGATCAGTTTGACGCGCTCACGCAGCAGCGGCGTGATCTCCTTCGGATGGTTGATGTGGATGTTCACCATCTGCACGCGATGCTTTTCGAGGATCGCGCAGAGCTCCGGCGTCACGCGAGTCGGCAGTTGCACGACCATGCGCGAGCCGATGCGCAGGAAGCGCACGTGGGGCGCACGTTCGCGGATCGCGCCGAGGATGTAGTCGAGGCGCTCGTCGTCGAAGGTCAGTGGATCACCGCCCGAGAGCAGCACGTCGTCGATGTCCTTGTTGCTCGCGATGTAGTCGATCGAGCGCTCGATTTCTTCCTTATGTACCGAGCCGGTCGGCTGCGACACCATGCGTTTGCGGGTGCAGAAGCGGCACAGCGTCGAGCAGGTGTTCGACACCAGGAAGAGCACGCGGCGCGGGTAGCGATGCACGACGCTGGTGCCGGGGATGGTGTCGCCCTCCTCGCCCAGCTCGTCGAGCATCGTCTCAAAGCCGGCCTTCTGCTCCTCATGGCGCGACGGCAGATACTGCAGGCGGATCGGACAGTTCGGATCGTGCGGATCCATCAGCTTCGCCATATAGGGCGTGACCGAGACGGCGAACTTCTCGTAAACGGTCTCGTTCACATCCTCCATGTTGTCGAGGATGTCCTTCAGCTGGGAGTGATGCGAGTAGCGGCGGGCAAACTGCTTCTGCCAGGGTTCGGAAGCCGGGTCGTAGGCTTCGAGTTCGGCACGGCTGAGCAGCTGGCGCGGAGAAATCACGACTTTTTGTAGCATTTTCTTGTCCCTCTTTGTTCGTCGGAATGGCTGGCCCCACGGGCCTTACAAGGGAAATTCTAGGCAGCCGCCGCGCCGGCCTGAACGAGCAAACTGACTTTGAATATGCGGACAAATCAGTCAAAATGACCGACGTTCAAGCAGAATGACTCAAACGAAGAAAACCCATGGACGAACTCGACCACCAGCTGATCGATCTACTCAAAGTGAATGCCCGCCTGCCCGTCGTGAAGCTCGCGCAGGCGCTGGGCTGCGCGCGCAGCACGGTGCAGTTGCGCCTGAAGGCGCTGGAAGACAACGGAACGATCAGCGGCTACACGGTCAGCGTGTCGAAGCCGCAATCCTCGCGCTCGATCTGCGCGATGGTGCTGATCTCGATCGAGTCGAAGAACGAGCCTGAGGTCGTGCGTGCGCTGAAGAAGCGCCACGAGATCCAGAAGCTTTACTCGATCAGCGGCCGCTACGACCTGTGCGGCATGCTGGAGACGGAGACGACGCACGAGCTGGATGCGGTGATCGACCGCATCCGTGCGATCAAGGGGGTGGTGGATACGTTTTCGACGATCCTGCTGTCGACGAAGCTGGATCGGCCGGGCTGAGGCGTTCAGCGGCTGGCAGCGTGGCGCCTCAGCCATTCGGCGAAGGCGGCCTCGTCGATTTCGCCTGCTGCGACCGCGAGCATCGCTGCCGTTGCCTCGGCCTGCGTCGCACGCAAGCAATAGCCGTTCAGATACAGGAACAGACCGACGCAGAGAAAAGCCGCGCGCTTGTTGCCATCGACGAAGGGATGGTTCTTCGCAACGCCGAAGCCATACGCCGCTGCGAGAGTGGCGAAGTCGGCCTCGCCATAGGCGACCAGATTGAGCGGCCGCGCCAAGGCCGAATCGAGCAGTCCCTCGTCACGCATGCCGGACGCGCCCCCATGCTCGGCGAGACTTTCGTCGTGGAGCAGGATGAGCGCGCGCTTGTCGATCCAGCGCCAGCGAGTCATCGCGCGCCCGCGCTCACTTCGCCAGCTCGTGGAAGGTGTCGCGGAACTCACGCATGAACTCGCGGCCTGCGTCGAGTTGCTCGGCGAGCGTGGGATCGTAGGGCGTGATCGTGTAGCCGTCGGGGCTCTCGGTGACGAAAACCGTGTCGCCCTTTTCCAGCTTCAGGCGCGCAAGAATCTCCTTCGGGAGGACGAGCCCTACGGAATTGCCGATCTGCGTGAGTTTGAGCGCATGCATGGCGCGGCCTTCGAACGGTTATAACAACCGTAATAATAGACCCAAACGACCTTCCGGGCGGCTCCTGAGCGCCACAGCTCCTTCCCCTATGAAGAAGATCGCAGCGAAGGACAGCAGGAAGGCCGAGATCATGTCACCCGGCGCACAAGGCGCGCAGCACCGTGCCCCCCGCTGCGCGAACGCGTTGGAGTATCCCGGCCGGCAACAGCAGACGGTGGGCTTCCCGCATCCCGCTGGCGAGCGTCGCGCGGAAGTCGGCGCCCTCGCCCGCGGCGATCCACCACTGCCCCGCCCCCGAGCCCAGTGATGCCTCGGCGGCCGTGAGTCGCAGGCTGTTGGCAACGCCGTTCAGCTTTGTGGTATGCGCCTCCATCACGCGGCCCGCGTCGAAGATGTCGACGTGATTCTCGAAGTGGAAGCCGTCGTTCTCCAGGAGCGCGGCGAGCGCGTGCCCGCTCTCGTGCACGCCGCCCACCACGCACTGGGCCGCTTCGGGCAACAGGCTCAGGTACACCGGGTACTTGGGCATCAGCTCCGCGATGAAGGCCTTGTGGCCCTTGGCGACGAGGCGTTCCGCGCCCCGCTGGTCGACCTTGAAGAAGTGGCGGCCGACCGCCTGCCAGAAGGGTGAAGTGCCCTGCCCGTCCTGCACGCCGCGCAGCTCCCCGATGATGCGCGGGGCGAACTCCGCGGGGCGCGACGCGACGAAGAGCTGCGCCGCACGCACGAGCTGCGCCGCCGCGCCCATGCGCCGTGCATCGCGCCGTACATACAGGCTGTGTATTTCGCTGCAGCCGGTGAGGTCGTTGCACAGGTAGAGCACGTCGAGGCAGCGGTAGGACTTCAGCCGCCGGCTCGAATGGACCATCTTGCCCAGGCGATAGTCGTAGAAGGGCTGGTCGAGGCCGATGTTGCAGGTGAGCGCGATGCAGCCGACGACTTCCCCGCTCGCCACTTCTTCGAGGAGCAGCAGGTAGCTGCGCTCGGCATCGGTCGCTTCGCCCGCGAGGCTGCGCCGCGTCACCGCGATCGTCGCGCGGCTCGCATCGACCGATTCGGGGTGCCGTTCGAGCGTGCCGTTGGCGTCGACCACCAGGGCGGTGAAAGCCTCGGCGTCGTCCATCGTCGCGAGGCGGACCACGAACTCTTTGTCAGCTTTGTCGCGCACGGGCAACCGCGGAGAATCAGGCAAGGACACAGCGCACCTCGTCATCGTCGTTCAGTTCGAGCCGGCCCGCGACCTCCGGGGTCGTCGCGACGATGCCGTCGACGCGCCGGACCGACGCCAGCACGGCACGGAAGCGGCTCGTCTCGCCGTTCGCGAGCAGAGCGGCGGCTTCGCTGCGTCCCGGCACGGCGTCGGTGACGAGCCGCAGCAGCTGGCTGTCGCGCACCGAACGCGCGAGGTCGCGCTTGACGCAAAAGGTCGGCCCCCCGTCGAAGACGTCGACGTAGCGTTCGGCCTCGAAGCCCTCGTCGACCAGCAAAGCGTAGGTCGACATGAGATCGTCGCGCGTCTGGCCGAGCGCGTTCTGCGCGACTTCCGGCAGCAGCGGCACGTAAATCGGGTGATGCGGCATCAGCTCCGCCATGAAGCTGCGATCCTTGCCCAGCGCGTGGCGTTCCGCTTCCCGGTAGGACACGCCGAAGAACTTGCTGCCGACCGCGGTCCAGAACGGCGACTCGCCCTGCTCATCGACAATGCCCGGCAGTGGCGCGATCACGTCCTCGGCAAAGCGCGCCGGGTTCTCCGCGATGAAGCACAAGGCCGCCTGCAGCAGCGTGCGCTCGACGAGGCTGCGTTGCGCGCCGGGCAACACGAGCGGCGGGCGCAGCAGCGTGAAGCCCGAGAGGTCATGGCTCAGCGTCAGCGCGTAGATGCGGTGATTGACGCCCAGCTCGGGCGAGGCGTGGATGATCGTCTCGTTGCGGAAGGAGTAGTCCGCGCCGGGGTGACCTGCGGCGGCGACGATCCGCATCGCCCCGATGGGCGCGCCACCGGCATCGCAGGCGACCAGCAGGTACTGCTCCTCGCCGGGGAATTCGACCTCGGCGGCGAAGGCGTCCTCGCTGCGCTCGACGAGCTTTTCGAGCTCGCGGCTGTCGTTCGGCAGCGCCACGTCGAGCGGCGGCACACGCGCGGCAATGCCGGCGAGCGCTTCGAGGTCCGAATACTGAGCGGGTCGAATCGTCAGCATGAGGGCTCCGTGGGGGGGATGGGCGGCACGACTGTCGCGCCGTGTCCGGAAATGTTGTTGGAGAGCGTTGCTCGCGCGCGGTCTTCGCGCGGCGTGACGCCGAAGTGCGCGCGGTAGGCGGTCGCGAAGTGCGAGCCCGACGAAAAACCGCAGGACAGCCCGATCTGCACGATCGACTGCTGGGTGCGAACGATCAATTGCCGTGCCCGCTCCAGGCGCAGCACCTGATAGTACTTCGACGGCAGGATGTCGAGGTTCTGCTTGAAGAGCCGTTCGAGCTGCCGTCGCGAAATGCCGACGCAATCGGCGATCTCGTCCGAAGTCAGAGGCTCCTCGAGGTTCGCCTCCATCACGAGCAGCGCCTCGTTCAGTTTCGGCGGATGCTGCGAAATCCGGCTCGTCGCCGGCACCGCCTGCTTCTCGTGGCCGGGCCGGATGCGGTCGAGGCCGAACTGGCGGGCGATGTCGTCGGCGAGGCTCGGCGCGATCTGCTGCGCGACGAGGTACAGGATCATGTCCATCATCGCCTGATTGCTCGACGCGGTCAGGCGCTCGCGGTCGATCTCGTACAGGCTCGCGCAATGCACGAGCGCCGGATGGCGTTCGCGATAGAAGGCCATCTCCTCCCAGTGCACCGCGACGCGCCGGTCCTCCAGCAGGCCCGCCTGCGCGAGCCAGCCGGTGCCGCCGCGATTGCCGCAGAAGGCCGCACCGGAGCGCGCGATGCGCGCGAGCTGCGCGAGGATGCTCTCCTCCTCGGCGCCGGGAACGTGGAAATCGGACGCGACGAAGAGCGCGTGACAATGCAGGACCAGCGGCAAGGCGCCCTCGACGGCGATGCGCCCGCCGCCCGAGAGCGACACGGGTGCGCCGTCGACCGACACCAGCCGCAGGTCATAGAAGCGCCGGCCGCCCAGGCGATTAGCCTCGGCGAAGGGATCGACGATGGTACCCAACGTACTGAGGGACACCGGCGGGACGAGCAGCACGACGACGACCACGGGTCGCCCGCCGTCATCCGGCGAGACGAGACCGCGCGCCGACGGCGCCCGCCAGTCGTGCTCCACAGGTTTCTCCCAGCGCATGGTCTGCCGCCGATCCTATTCCCTCACGCGCTGCCGCGCGAGTCTTACTTCAGGTTGCCGGACAGGAACTGCTGCAGCCGCTCGCTCTGCGGCTTCACCAGCACTTCGCGCGGATTGCCCTGCTCCTCGACACGGCCCTGATGCACGAAGATCACGTGGTTCGACACCTCGCGCGCAAAGCCCATCTCGTGCGTCACGACGAGCATCGTGCGCCCCTCCTCGGCCAGCGAGCGCATCACCTTCAGCACTTCGCCGACGAGCTCCGGGTCGAGCGCCGAGGTCGGCTCGTCGAAGAGCAGCACTCCCGGCTCCATCGCCAGGGCCCGCGCAATCGCGACACGCTGCTGCTGACCGCCGGACATGTGAGCCGGATAGCTGTCGCGGAATTTCCACACGCCGACGCGCTCCAGGTAGCGCTCGGCGCGCTCCAGCGCCTCCGCTTTCGGGATGCCCAGCACATGCGCCGGCGCCTCGATGACGTTCTCCAGCACCGTCATGTGGCTCCACAGGTTGAAGTGCTGGAACACCATCGACAGCCGCGTACGGATCTGTTGCAGCTGCTTCGGGTCGGCGACGACAAGCTCGCCCTTGCGGTTGCGCACGAGCTCGATCTCCTTGCCGCCGACGGTAATACGTCCCGAGGTCGGATTTTCGAGGAAGTTGATGCAGCGCAGCCAGGTGCTCTTGCCCGAGCCCGAGGAGCCGATGATGCTGATCACGTCGCCCGAGTTCGCGGTGAGCGACACGCCCTTCAGGACTTCGTGATCGCCGTAGGATTTGTGCAGGTCCTCGACACGGACCTGTTCGCGGACTTGTCCGGCGATCGCGCTCTGGTTCATGGTGCGTCCTTGCTGGTCGGCGCGCGGTGCTTGCAGGTCGCCGAAACCGACCCGTTGTGTGATGGCGTTCTGGTTCATTATGCCTCCTTGGTCTTGAGAGCCTTGCGCGGGGCGAGGTGGGCGAGCCACCGCCGCTCGGCGAGCTTGAACAGTCCGACCAGCATGAAGGTCAGCACGAGGTAGATCAGACCGACGAAGATGAAGGATTCGAAGGGCGCGAAGTGCCGCGAATAGACGTTGCGCGCGGCGCCGGTGAGGTCGACGAGGGTCACCGCGCTCGCGATCGCCGAGCCCTGCAGCATCAGGATCACCTCGTTGCTGTAGGACGGAATCATCCGCCGCAGCGCCGACGGCAGCACGATGCGCTGCAGCGCCTTGAAGCGGCTCATCCCCATCGCCTTGGCAGCCTCGATCTCGCCGTGCGGCGTGTTGCGCATGCTGCCTGCGACGATCTCCACGGTGTAGGCACATGTGTTGAGCCCGAAGGCGAACAGCGCACAGAAGTACGGCTCGCGGAACAGCAGCCAGAAGGGCTGACCCTCCTCCCACGCCGCGCGCATCCACTCCCATTGCGCCGCTCCGTAGTAGATCAGCAGCAGTTGCACCAGCATCGGCGTGCCGCGGAAGAAGTAGGTGTAGGCCGAAACCGGCAAGCGCACGGCCGGGTTCTTCGAGACGCGCGCGACGGCGAGCGGAATCGCCCCGGCGAAGCCGACCAGCAGCGCGACCGCGGTGAGCTGGAGCGTCATCCACAGCCCGCGCCAGAATTCCGGCAGATTGCCGGTGATGACCGAAGTATCGAATAGGTCCATGTTCGAGGTGCTCCGGTCAGACGTGGGATTCGCGCACGCCGACGTTGTAGCGCGTCGTCAGGCGGCCGAGGAAGTAGCCCGAGATCGCGGTCATCGCCAGATACAGCACGCACACCGCCAGATAGAAGGTGAAGGGCTGGTGCGTCGAGCGCCCGGCCTGGTCGGCGACGCGCGTCATGTCCGAGAGGCCGATCATCGACACGATCGCCGTGCTCTTCAGCAACACCAGCCAGTTATTGCCGATGCCTGGCAGTGCGAAGCGCAGCATCTGCGGGAAGAGGATGCGGCGGAAGACCTGCCAGCCGCTCATGCCGTAGGCCCGCCCCGCTTCGAGCTGGCCCGCGGACACCGAGAGGAAGGCGCCGCGGAAGGTCTCGGTAAAGTAGGCGCCGAACACGAAACCGATCGTCATGACGCCGGCGACGAAGGGGTCGATCTCGATGAAATCCCACTCGAAGTAGTCGAGCACCGCGTTGAGCAACAACTGGCCGCCGTAGAACACCAGCAGCATCATCACAAGGTCGGGCACGCCGCGCACGACCGTCGTGTAGAGCATCGTCCATAGCCGCAGCGGGAGGTAAGGCGACAGCTTGCACGCCGCGCCGAGCAGCCCGGTCGCCACTGCCAGCGCCAACGACAGCAGGGCGACCTGCAGCGTGACGCAGGCACCGGCGAACAGGCTGGGAGAATATTCGATCAAGGCATTCATTGCGCATTGACTCCGGGACGCGGATACGCAGGGGAAAAGCCGGATCCGCTCACGCAGAAAAGGGAAGCGCCGGATGCTTTCGCTATCCGGCGCGACGTATGGCGGGGATCAGTTCCCGTAGATGTCCATCGGGAAGTACTTCTTGCGGACCTCTTCGTACTTGCCGTTGGCGCGGATCGCGACGAGCGCCTTGTTGAGCTTCTCGGTCAGATCCTTGTCCTTCTTGCGCACTGCGATGCCGATGCCCTCGCCGACGACGCCCTTCTCTTCCGCCGTGTTGCCGAACACGCGCTCGCCCGCGACGTCGTAACCGGCGCCCTCAGGTTTCGTGAGGAAACCGCCGTAGGCTTCGAGGAAGTCGGCGAAGGCCGCGTCCATGCGGCCCGAGTTCAGATCAAGGTAGGCCTCGTCCTGCTTCGCGTAGCGGATGATCTCCGGGCCCTTGCCTTCCCAGAACTTCGTCGCGAAGTTGTCGGCGACGGTGCCGCGCTGCACGCCGATCTTCTTGCCCTTGAGCGACGTGAGGTCGGGACGCAGCGGCGAGCCCTTCTTCGCGATCAGCGCGAGCGGCGACGCGTAGTACTTGTTCGTAAAGTCGACCTTCGCCTTGCGCTCGTCGGTGATCGACATCGACGCGATGATCGCGTCGAACTTGCGCGAGACCAGCGCCGGAATCATGCCGTCCCAGTCCTGCTTGACCCAGGAGCACTTGGCCTTCATTTCCTCGCACAGCGCGTTGCCGATGTCGATGTCGAAACCGCGCATGGAGCCGTCGGCGGCGGTGACGTTGAACGGGGGGTAGGCCCCTTCGGAAGCCATACGGATCTCGTCCCAATCCTTGGCGACGGCGCTGCCCGCGGTCAGGGCGACGGCGGCGCACAGCAGTGCGTATTTTTTCATCCAGTACTCCTCACTTTGTTTCGCGGCTTCTTCGCGACGGCTGGGCCGATGGTTTGACGGGCTGCCTGGATACCAAGACAGCGGGAAGCGGGGCGAATGGTGGCAAAAAAGGCAACGCACCTCAATGGTGCGCCGTGCGGTTTGCTGCAATGCACCGCTGCCACAAAAAAATGACGGAAATCCGCCAAGACCCTTTACGCGTGCGGGTCGAATCCTAGTCTCGGAAGCCCTTGGCGGCACGCCTCCGACATGAAGACGGTCGAAACCTGATAGCAAATGTCGCAAAGCTGCAAGAAATCCGGCTCTGCTGCACCGCAACTATCACAAAAGAGGCATCCCCTTTCAGAAAAGCGGCAGTTCGCCTGCCGCCCGCCAACTCCTCGTGCCAAAGCGCTTAGCATCCGCCCCCGCTACCCCATCGGGGAAGCCGCCAAATGCAAAACAAGACCTACGCGAGGAGAAGATCAATGCGAAAAGTGGGAACCCTGTGCGCCGCGCTCATGGCTGCCGGACTGATGTCGAACGCCGCCCACGCGGATGAAGCCGCGCTGCGGGCGCAGATCGCCGAACTGAGGGCGCACCTCGAAGCGCTCGAAGCCCAGATCAAGACCATCGACGCCAACGTCGGCGCGGTGCCCAAGACCTTCAACCTCGTTACGAAAGGCGACGAAGAAGGCACCTTCAAGCTGCCGGGCTCGGAAACCTCGGTCGGCCTCTATGGCTTCATCCACGTCGACGGCTACAAGGACTTCGGCGCCCGCACCGGCGACTGGGCCTTCGAACCGGGGACGATCGCGATCAAGGACGATCCGTCCGGCCTCAACTCCGACACCCGCAAGGGCAAGTTCAACCTCAGCGCCCGCGTCACCCGCTTCGGCGCCAAGACCTCGACGCCGACCGACCTCGGGGCGCTGCGCACCAAGCTCGAATTCGACTTCTACGAATACGGCGACACCACCTACAAGAGCGGCTACACCAACGGCTACAACCCGCGCCTGCGCCATGCCTACGGCGAGCTCGAAGCCGACTGGGGCACGCTGCTCGTCGGCCAGACCTGGTCGACCTTCATGAACCTCGACGCGACGCCCGAGACCGCCGACTTCAACGGCCATGGCAGCGCCCAGCTCGCGCGCCAGCCGATGGTGCGCCTGTCGGAGAATTTCGATGCGCTCGGCACCGTGTCGGTCGCCATCGAAAACGCCGCGACGATGATCAACGGCGAGAAGCCGCTCAACACCCCGAACCTCGACAAGCGGCCGGACCTCGTGGTCGGCTGGAACAAGACCGGCGACTTCGGCAGCGTCGGCGCCAACGCGCTGATGACGCGCTACTCCTACGACGACAACGCCGGTACGACCGACGGCCGCAACGCCTACGGCGTGAGCGTCGGCGGCGCGTTCAAGATCACCGACCAGGATTCGCTGCTCGGCCTCTACACCGCCGGCAACGGCATCGCCCGCTACCTGCCGTCGGCGAACTACAACTGGGAAGTCTTCGACGGCGACAAGATCCGCCTGAGCATGGCCCGCGCCGTCACCGTTGGCTGGGCTCGCGCCTGGACGGAGAAGGTGCGTACGAACCTGTCGTGGGGCCGCACCCATCTCGACGTCGACTCGAAGTACCTCGCCGCCTACGGCCCGTCGGCGAACGAGACGCTCACCCACGCCTTCGCCAACGTCTTCTGGGCCTTCACGCAGAACGCCGAGCTGGGCCTCGAATACGCCTGGGGCGAGCGCGAGCTGAACACCGGCGAGACCGGCACTTTCCGCCGCCTGCAGACCTCGATGCACTACTCTTTCTGAAATTCTTCACGGAAAGTGGCCGGAATGGGGAATTTGCCCCACCCCGGCCGGTGCAACTTTTGCTTAAACTAAAAGGATTACAAATATAACCTTCGTCCGATAGACCCCTCGACCAGGCACCCTGCGCGCAACACATGGCTACATTCCTCGAAGCAAGCGTAGGTGAACTGGTGGACGGCTCGCCCGTCCCGACCTTCGTCATCGACAGCGAACACCGCGTCCGTTACTGGAATCGCGCGTGCGAAGTCGTGCTCGGCTGTTCGGCGGTCCAAATGGTCGGCACCCAGGACCAATGGCGGCCGTTCTACCCCGAGCGCCGCCCCGTGATGGCAGACCTCGTCGCGAGCGGGTCGATCGACGAGCTGATCTCGACCTACTACCCGGCGAAGTTCCGCCCTTCGAAGATCATCCCCGGCAGCTACGAGGCGGAAGACTTCTTCCCCCACCTCGGCGACGGCGGCACCTGGCTGTACTTCACTGCTGCTCCGATTCGCAACGAGCGCGGCGAAATCATCGGCGCAATTGAAACATTGCAGGACATCACCGAGCGCAAGGAAGCCGAACGCCAACTCAAGGATGTGCTCGACGAACATCGCGTCATCTTCGACAACGCGCACGTCGGCATCGCCTACATCCGCGGCCGCCAGATCCTGAAATGCAACCAGCGCATGGCCGAGATCTTCGGCTACGACAGGCCCGAGGAACTTGCTGGCCAGCGCACACTGATGCTCTACCCCTCCGCCGAAATCTGGCGGGACCACGGCGTCCGCCTCTACCACCAGCTCGAAGCACGGGGTTTCAGCGAAGAGGAAGCCGAACTGCGCCGGCGCGACGGCCGGCCGGTGTGGTGCTATCGCGTCGGCCGCCCCATCGACCCCACTGAGCCGCACGGCGGATCGATCTGGGCCTACTCGGACATCTCCGCGCAAAAGCGCCAGCAACGCCAGCTCGAACTCGCAAGCACCGTCTTCGACAACAGCTCCGAAGCGCTGATGATCTGCGACCGGGACAACCGCATCGTCAGCGTCAATCGCGCCTTCACCCGCATCGCCGGCTTCGAGGCAGCCGAAGCGATCGGACAGACACCGTCGATGCTTTGTTCGGGCCGGCACGACCCCGCCTTTTATCACGAGATGTGGGACACGCTGCTGTCGACGGACCACTGGGAAGGCGAGATCTGGGACCGCCGCAAGAACGGCGAGGTCTACCCGAAATGGCTGTCGATCTCGGTGGTGCGCGATGAGTGCGGGCACCTCACCCACTACGTCGCTGCGTTCTCGGACGTGACCTTGCGCAAGCACGCCGAGGAGCGCGCGCAATTCCTCGCCCGCCACGACGTGCTCACCGGCCTGCCGAACCGCATGCTGCTGCGCGAGCGCTTCGAACAGGCCGCCGAACATGCGCACCGCACGCGCCGCAAGCTGGCGCTCCTCTTCCTCGACCTCGACCACTTCAAGCGCGTCAACGACTCCCTCGGCCATCCGGTCGGGGACGCGATGCTGATCGCAGTCGCCGAACGCCTGCGTCTCGCGGTGTACGGCACCGACATGATCGCGCGGCTCGGCGGCGATGAATTCGTGATCCTGCTCGAAAACGTCGAACGCGCCGAAGACATCGCCAAGGTCGCCGGGAAGATCGACCGCTGCATGCAGGCGCCGATCAACCTCGGCGGGCAGCTTCTGAGCACCTCGTTCTCGATCGGGGTGGCCGTGTTCCCCGGCGACGGTCAGGACTTCGACACCCTGCTGCAACGCGCCGACACCGCGATGTACCACGTCAAGGAATCGGGGCGCGGCACCTTCAGCCACTTTGACGAGCAGATGAACGTGCAGGCGTCGGAACGGCTCTCGCTGCACGCCCGGCTGCGCCAAGCGATCGATGGCGACGAGTTCGCACTGGTCTTCCAGCCCCAGGTCAATCTGCGCGACGGACGGGTGTTCGGCGCCGAAGCGCTGCTACGCTGGAACCCGCGCGAAGGGGACGCCGTCGGGCCGGACCGATTCATCCCGGTGGCCGAGGAAAGCGGCCTGATCCTGCCGATCGGCGAATGGGTGATCCAGCAGGCCTTCCGGCAGGCCCGCCGCTGGCTCGACGCGGGGACGCCGATACAGCTGAGCATCAACGTCTCGGGCCTGCAGATCTATCGCAGCGACCTGCTCGCGACGCTGGCTGGCGTGCAGCGCGACACCGGCGTGCCGCCCTCGATGATCGAGATCGAGCTCACCGAATCGACGCTGATGGAAGACGCACATGCCGTCTGCGAAGTCCTCGATGCCCTGAAACGTGCCGGCTATTCGCTTTCCATCGACGACTTCGGGACCGGCTACTCGAGTCTCGCCTACCTGAAGAAATTCGCGATCCACCGCCTGAAGATCGACCGCTCCTTCGTCACCGACCTGTGCACGAACACGGAAGATCAGGCGATCGCGCGTGCCGTGATCCAGATCGGCCACGCACTGAATCTGCGGGTCATCGCCGAGGGGGTCGAGACGGCCGAGCAGATGTCGCTGCTCCGCCAGCATGGCTGTCACGAGGGACAGGGCTATTTCTTCGGTCGTCCCGTGTCGGCCGACCGGCTGACGATCGGCGCGCGAGCCCCGAGGGCAGAAATTCAGCGCGCAGTGGAGGTCGGCGGCCGTCTTTCCGAACTCTTGCGCGTCGGCTAGCCTCCCCGGCCGTCGAGTCGGTCTTGCGCGATCACTGCGGAAAATTCCCCAATCATCACCTATAGTCGAATCACACACCCGCGGCGTAGAACCTTGGGGGGACAAGTCTTTTCAGGGAGCAATGTACGGAAAGTGGGAGGCATGATGGACTTCAGACTCGTTTCCGTGAGCGTTCTCGCGGCGCTCGTCATGGCCCTGCCTTCGACCCTTTCGGCTGCTACGGTCAGCGACGGATCCTTCGACCAGCAGACCAAGGCCATCGACGAGGGCATGAAGGCGAAGGAAGACTCCGGTGTATTCGGCCGTCCCGGCTTTGCGAGCGAGGAAGGCCCGCGCGCCAGCTCTGTCGGCGACCGCGACATGGATCGCTATGTGCAGCACCTGGGGTATGAAATCCGGCTCCGCAACGCCATGCAAGACCGCGACTCGGCCGGTTTCCACTGAAACTCGGACTCGCGCAGCATCGGAAGGGGCTCCATCCCGGATGGAGTCCCTTCTTCGTTGACGACCCGGATTGCGGGGAATCAGAAGGCGGAGGAGGAAGGCACGCGAGCCGCGACGCCGACCCCGGTCTCGGCCGGCACACCGAGCAGCTGCGCGACGCTGTCGATGAAGAGGCGGTGTTCGGCGGGCGCGCTGCGCCGCCACTGTCGGACGTATTCCGCGAGATCCGTGCCGGCGCCGGCAGGCGCCAGGTTCAGGTAGCGCAGTGCGCTCCAGTTGTCGCGCGACTGCTCGAACAAGGGCAGCAGCAGGTTCGCGACCACCTCGTTGTCGTCGCGTAGATAGGGGTTGTGCGACATCACCGGCAGCTGCGTCTGCAGCCAACCCTGCGGCGAGACGCCTGGCGGAAGCTGGCGATGGGGCTCGGACACCAGGCGGTCGGCGTAGCTGCGCAGTCGCGGCGCGTAGGCTTCCCATGAGGGGAACGGCGCCTCAACCTCCCAGCGCTCGGCCATGCTGCGCAGCGCATGCACGCCCGCTGCCTCGCACAGCGCCTCTTCGAACCACTGGTTCTCGCGCCGCGCCGGATCATCCCCGCGCACATCGTAGTTCGACATGATGTGGCAGAACTCGTGGCCGAACTGGTAGGCGTACTGCGCCCAGCCGCGATTGGTGGCCGAGAGCTGCACGCGGTATTCGCCGCTGCCGCCCTTCTTGAACAAGGTCACGGGACTGCCCGACTCGTGCGTGACGACGATCGGACGGTTCAGGCTTGCGGCGGAAGAATTGAGCAACTGCTCCGCCACCGAGTACAGCAGGCCCTCGATCTCCTCGCGGCTGGCCGTGCCCCAGCCATCGCCTTCGACACGGATATCGACGGCAGGCGCTTCGGCGGCCGCAGTGGCGGGCGGAAGTCCGGTCAGGAAGCCTGCAGCAAGGAGCAGTGCGAGGTGGAAAACAGGGCGCATCGATCGGTACAGACTGAACACCTCGCCGGCCTCCCGCGCCACGCACACTTTTCGGAGTCTAGTAAAGGGCGCGGCAAGCGCAAGCCGAATTAACGACTTTTGACATGGTTTGTCGAGCCGAAAAAGCACAGGGGCGCCGGCACCTCGCGGCACCGACGCCCCTGTACGCGTCCAGACGATCACGGCACGTCTCACCACATGCCGCGTGCCCGCTTACTCGACGTAATGCCCCACGCCGACCAGCGAATTGCCGACGCGATGCACGTAGGAGCGCTTCTTCTCGACGCGGTTCGTCACCGGGTTGCGCCAGACGTAATCCACGGTCGCGTCGTCGGCTGTCTTCAGCTTGTCGATCATTTCGGCGACAAGCGCGTGCCCTTCCGCATCATGCAGGCCGCGCGCATCGGTATCGGAAAGGGCCGGGTTCATCCCCATCGCCTCGAACTTGCCGCTGTCCATGTTCACCATGAACACATACAGGTCGTCCTTCACGAAGGGTCCCTGCCGGTTGTTGAAGGCGGTGGCGGCCTTGGCGGGCCCGTCGGCGGTGACGGTATCGACGGCGCGCTTGAGCATGCTGCGGGCGTCGTCAGCCGTCGCGCGCGGAGCGGAGTAGCCGACGCCGAGGATGTAGTCGCCGCTCTTATGCACGTAGGTGACCTTGGGCTCGACCTTGTTGGTCATGCGGTTCAGCCACATGTAGCGCACGGTCGCTTCCGGCGCGCTGCGGGTGCCGTCGATCATCTCGCGGAAGAGCGGATTGCCGGCGGCGTCCGTCGTGTTGAGCACGCTCAGGCCGACCAGCGCTTCGGGCGCCGCGCCGCTCGCGTGATAGACGCCCTTGTCGTCGATCACGAAGACGTACAGGTCCTTGCGCACGAAACGACCCTTGCGGTCGTTGAAGGCCGTGAAGGCCTTCTCGGGCGCGTTCGCGTTCGCGTCCATGTACTTGACCGCCTGGTCGAGCAGCTCGCGCGCTTCGCGCGGCGTGCCGCGATCGGCGGCGAGCGCCGAGTGCGCCGCGACGCCGAGCACCGCGGCGGCAACGATCGGCTTGAGGAGATTCTTTTTCACTTGGCTGATCCTCACAAAAAGGATTCGGGATGGTCGTCTGAAACCGCGGCCAGGCTCGGGCTCAGAAGACCACCCCGGCGAACCGGGGTGGCTTGCAACGGGACGGCTTTCACCGTCCCCTGACGCCATCAGCCCTTGTGCAGCTTGAACACCCACACGGAACCGCCCTGCTCGAGCATGTTCACGCGCTTGGCGACGTCGCCGCCCCACAGCGGCACCGCACCGCCCCAGCCGGACACGACGGCGACATATTGCTCGCCATTGTCTTCCCAGGTGATCGGCGGCGCAATAATGCCGGAGCCGGTCTGGAACTTCCACAGCTCGGCGCCCGTCTTCGAGTTGATCGCCTTCAGGTAGCCTTCCGGCGTACCGTAGAACACGAGGTCGCCGCCCGTGGCCAGCACGCCCCCCCACAGCGGAGCGTTGTTCTTCACTTCCCACACGATCTTGCCGCTGACCGGGTCGACCGCGCGCAGCGCGCCGATGTAGTCGTCGTTCAGAGGCTTGATCGTGAAGCCCGCACCGAGGTAGGCCGCGCCGCGCTTGTACGACACCGGCTCGTTCCAGATGTCCATGCCCCATTCGTTGGCCGGCACATAGAAGAGGCCGGTCTTCGGGCTGTAGGCCATCGGCATCTGGTTCTTGCCGCCGAGGAAGGAAGGCGCAGCAAAGACCGACTCGCCCTTCTTGCCTTCGCCGCCTTCGGTGAAGGGGTTGGGCGGACGCTTGCTGTCGTTATAGACCGGACGGCCCGTCGCGATGTCGATGTGATCGGCCCAGTCGTGACGGTTGACGAACGGGAAGGCGTTGAGCAGCTTGCCGTTGGTCCGGTCGTTCACGAAGAAGAAGCCGTTCCGGTCGGCCTTGCCGCCAGCCTTGACCATCTTGCCGGTCTTCGGATCCTTGTAGTCGAAGGACACGAACTCGTTCACGCCGTCGAAGTCCCAGCCGTCGTGCGGCGTGGTCTGGTAGTGCCACACGATCTTGCCGGTGTCCGGGTCGATCGCGATGGTCGAGGACGAGTACAGGTTGTCACCCGGGCGCAGCCAGCTGTTCCACGGTGCCGGGTTGCCGGTGCCGATGAAGATCAGGTTGACTTCGGGATCGTAGTAGGCAGACAGCCAGGGGGCCGCGCCGCCCGACTTCCACAGGTCGCCCGGCCAGGTGGCATTGGTCGTGCCGGAGACGCCGTTCTCGACCTGGTTGCCGTCCTTGTCGTACTTGTAGCCCATGTTGCCTTCGACGGTCGGACGGCTCCAGACGAGCTTGCCGGTCTTGGCGTCGCGCGCTTCGACCTTGCCGACGATACCGAATTCGCCGCCGGACACGCCGGTGATCACCATGCCCTTGACGATCTGGGGCGCGGCGGTGAAGGAGTAGCCGCCCTTGTAGTCTTCGATCTTCTCCTTCCAGACGACCTTGCCGGTGTCCTTGTCGAGCGCGACGAGTTGCGCATCGAGGGTGCCGAAGATCACGAGGTTGCCGTAGATGGCCGCGCCGCGGTTGATCACGTCACAGCAGGGCATGATGCCTTCAGGCAGGCGGTGCTCGTACTTCCACAGCTTCTCGCCGGTCTTCATGTCGAGCGCGAAGATGCGGCTGTAGGAGGCGGTGACGTACATCTTGCCGTCGAACACGATCGGTTGCGACTGCTGGCCGCGCTGCTTCTCGCCGCCGAACGAGAACGACCACACGGGGACCAGGTTCTTGACGGTGGAGGTATTGACCTTGGCCAAGGGGCTGTAGCGCTGTCCCTTGGTGCCGAGACCGTAGGTGACCACCTGGCTGGTGATGCCGGTGCCGTCCTTCAGAATGTCATTGTCGGTTACTTCGCGAGCCTGCACGGTGCCGACGGTCGCGAGCGCCAGGGCCAGTACGCTCAAAGCGCCTGGCAGGCGGCTCTTGCGGGTCTTCTCCATTTACATCCTCCTTTATTTTCTCGTCACGTTTCTTCCGAATCCGCCGCCCCAATCGGCGAAGGCTTCGGACGACCCGTTCGCAAAGCCCGTGCCACCTCCTCGTGGAGCCTGAACCGCCATTGATTCAGGCTGTAACACGGAACTCAGGTGTCCCGACCAGCGTCCTGCGCAAGGTGTCACTGCTCTGATTGACAGCAGTTGTTCCGTTTTTGAGCAACTGCAGAGCAGATCGCCTGCACAGGCCGCGTGTTACCGAATGGCACACCCTTTGCTGTATGTAGTAACAAACGACGAGGAAGGCAATGACCATCCTTGCGGAGGAGATGAGATGCGCAGTGCAATCCTGATGACAGTGGCCTTGCTGTGCCTCGGCGTCGTGTCGCCGATGCGGGCTGCGTACGCGGCTTCTCCCGCGATTCCGTCCGAAGCTTCCGCGGACGCCACATCTGCCGATCCGCTGAGATCGCCGCGCTGGGGCGACATGCAGAAGCTATTCTTCGCCGGCCAGCCCGTCGTGTTCGATGCCCGCGTGCGCGTGAGCGGCCCCGATATCGCCGAAGACTCCCTGAATGTGCCGATCAGCGTCGATGCGAGCGGCCTCCCCAACGTGCAGGAAGTGCTCGTCTTCGCCGACTTCAATCCCATCCTCGGCGTGCTGCGCTTCTTCCCGACCGCCGCGAAGCCCTCGCTCGGCCTGCGGCTCAAGCTGCAACAGTCTTCCCCGGTGCGCGCCGCGGCACGGACCGCGGACGGCGTGTGGCACGTCGGCGGCCTGTGGGTGACTGCGACCGGCGGCGGCTGCACCGCCCCTTCGACGGGTTCGGGCTCGGCCGAATGGCAGGAGCGCCTGAATGAAGTCAGCGCGCGCATCTTTCCGCGCATCGACGGGGGCTCACGCCTGCGTCTGCGTATCATCCACCCGATGGATACCGGCCTCGCGCCGGGCGTTCCGGTCTTTCACATCGAAGAGCTGCGTCTTGCCGACGAGGCCGGCGCGGAGCTGATGCGCATCCAGCCTTACGAACCAGTCGCCGAGAACCCGCTGTTCACGGTCGACCTGCCCGCCCGCAGCGGCAGCAGCGGGCGCATTCACACGTCCGGCCGCGACAACAACGGCAACCTCATCGACGCGTGGGTGACGCCGTGATGCGCCGCGCCGCCAGCACCACGCTTGCCACACTCCTCGCGTTCGCGTTGTCGCTGAGCGCGCCGACGCCGATCGGCGCCGCCGACCTCGCAGCACCGACCGAAGCTCGCGGCAGCGAGGCAGCGTTCGACTACCACCTCTCGCCGCGCGAGATCGCCCCCGGCGTGTTCGTCTTCATCGGCCGCAACGAGGACTTCACCGTCGAGAACGGCGGCAACATCCTCAACACCGGCTTCATCGTCGGCCCGGAAGGCGTCGTCGTCATCGATACCGGCAGTTCCCGCCGCTACGGCGAACAAATGCTCGCGGCGATCCGTCGTGTCACAACAAAGCCCGTCGTACTTGCCCTCAACACCCATCACCACCCCGACCACTTCCTCGGTAACCAGGCCTTCCCGGCCGAAACCCTCGCCGCGCTGCCGCAAACGCGCCAGGGCATCGAGACCGACGGCGAGGCATTCAACGAGAACCTGTACCGGATGGCCGGCGACTGGATGCAGGGCACTGAACGGGTGGTGCCGACGCGGAAGCTCGAACCCGGTCGCCGCCTCGTCGCCGGCCGCGACCTCGAATTCCTCGCGCTCGCCGGCCACACCGCCGGCGACCTCGTCGTGATCGATCACGCGACCGGCACGATCTTCGCAGGCGACCTACTCTTCAACGGCCGCACCCCGACCACGCCACACGCCGACATCCCGACGTGGCTCGCGGCGCTCGACCGCCTGGAGACCCTGCCCGCGCAGCGCTGGGTACCTGGCCATGGCGCGATCGCCAGCGACACGAGCGCGATCCGTCAGACCCGCGCGTGGCTCCAGTGGCTGGCCCGCACGATGCGCGACGGCGCCGAGGCCGGGCTGGACATGACCGAGATGCTCGCGCAGCCGATCGCACCTGAATTCCGCACGCTCGCGCTGGTGCAGACCGAATACCGCCGCAGCGTGATCCATCTGTTCCCGCATGCAGAGCAGGCCGCGTTGTCCGCGCCTGGACTACGATGAATCACTCACGGGGAGCCTGACCATGATGACCGTGCTTCGCAATGTCTCGCTCAGCCTGCAGGCCCGCATCAGCCTCGTGCTCACGGGCCTCCTCGCCATCGTGCTGGTCGCGAGCGGCTCGTGGTGGATGCACGAGACGCGGCAGTCCATCCACGAGGAAGTGCTGGCGGCGAGCCACGTCGCCCAACAGTGGATCTCGGTGCTGGTATCGGAAACGCTGCGCGACCCGGCCGAGGGCCCGGCACGCCTGATGACCAACCTACGCGCCGTGGGACGCCTGCGCGCCAACCAGCTCGAAGTCATCGCCGCCGACGGCAAGTCGCTGTATGTATCGCCCGAATCGACCTACAAGGCTGGCCGCTTCGCACCCGACTGGTTCGCCGCCTGGCTGACGCCGCCGCTGCCGGTCGGTCACTTCGACGCCGGCGACCGCCAGATCGTGCTGCGCCCCGACGCGTCGCGCGCGGTGCTCGACGCGTGGGACGATCTAGCCGCGGGGATCGGCTCGGCGCTCGCCCTGATCCTGATCGTCGGGATCGCCGTCCGCCACGCATTGCAGCGTGCGCTCTCCCCGCTCGCACAGATCGACGCGGCCCTGGCGCGCGGTGCCGATGGCCGCTTCGACACCCGTCTGCCCAGCTACCGCGTCGCCGAACTCGACTGCCTCGCGACCACCTACAACCGGCTCGCCGACACCCTCGACGACACGCGTGCGCACAACCTGCGCCTCGAGGAAGACCAGGCTTTCGGGCGGGCGGTGCAGGCCCGTCTCGAAGAGGAACGCCGCGTGATCGCCCGCGAACTGCACGACGAGCTCGGCCAGGCGATCACCGCGGTGCGCGCGATCTCCGGCGCGATCCTGCAACGCTGCGACGACCAGCCGCAGATCCATGGCAGCGCTCAGGCCATCCTCGCGATGACCGGCCAGATGCAGGACGGCGTCCGTACGATCCTCCAGCGGCTGCGCCCGCCCGCAGGCATCAGCTCGCAGCTCGACCAGGCAGTGGCCGAGTATTGCCGCCTGTGGTCCGGCCACCACCCGCAGATTGCCCTCAACTGCCGCACGACGCCGACCGCCACCGCAACCGGCGAAGGCCTTGGCATCACGGTGTTGCGCCTGCTGCAGGAAAGCCTCACCAACGTCGCCCGCCACTCCGGCGCCTCGCACGTCGATGTGCGGCTCGACGTTACAGGCGACACGATCGCGCTCGAAATCTGCGACAACGGCTGCGGCCTCGCCGCCGACACCCGCCCCGCCCGTTACGGGCTGATCGGCATGCGCGAACGCGTGGCCGAACTGCACGGCGAGCTTCATCTCGACACCCCTGCCGGCGGCGGACTGCGCGTGAGCGCCCGCCTGCCCATCCCCCCGTCACACGAGGAAAGCAACCATGGCCTCCACGCTTGAAAACATCCGTCTTGTCCTCGCCGACGATCATGCGGTCGTACGCATGGGCTTTCGCATGTTGCTGGAAGGGGCCGGCGCGACCGTCGTCGCCGAGGCCGACTGCGGCGAGGCGGCGCTCACCGCATTCGCCGAACATCGCCCGGACGCGCTCGTGATGGACGTGACGATGCCCGGCGTCGGCGGCCTGGGCGCACTCGAACGGCTCCTCGCCCACCATCCCGGCGCCCGTGTGCTGATGCTGTCGGCGCACGACGACGCGCAGATCCCGATGCGCGCGCTGAAAGCCGGCGCGACCGGCTATCTCTCCAAGCGGGCGCAGCCGACCGAGCTCGTGCGTGCCGTCGGCCAGGTCGCGCGCGGCCAGCGCTACGTCGACCCTGAGCTCGCTCCCCAGCTCGCGCTCGCGCAGTTCGGCGGCAGCAACGATCCGGTCGATGCGCTGACTGACAAGGAATTCGCCGTCTTCCTGCAACTCGCGAAAGGCCGCTCGGTGAACGAGGTCGCCACGACGCAAAAGCTCAGCCCGAGCACGGTCGGAACGCATCTCTACCACATCAAGCAGAAGCTCAACGCGACGAACGCCGCCGAATTGGCCTTGATCGCCGTTCGTTCGGGGCTGATCGAAGCCTGATCGAAGCAATCAGCCGGACGGGAAATCCGGCCTGAACGCCTCTCGGCTTGAACTTCTGCCGGCGTCCGCGGGTCGACTCCGCCATCAGTCGGGCAGGAGTTCACGGTGGAACTGCACGTCGCCGGTGTACTGGCGCGCGCCCGTCCCCTCGACACCGAGACGGTCGCCGCGCGCATAAGCTCCCTTCCAGGCGCAGAAGTCCACGCTACCAGTGCGGACGGCAAGCTTGTCGTCACGCTCGAGGCGTCCGACGCGCCGATGCTCTCCGAGCGCCTCGCCCGTATCCCGCTCGTCGCGGGAGTCCTTTCCGCCGTGCTCGTCTACCAACACTGCGAAGAAGAGGAGGACATGGGCGATGGATCGACGTGAGTTCATCAAGCTGACGGCCGCTTCCGCGACCGCCTCGATTGGCGGCGTACCGCTGCCGGCCTCCGCGCAGGCCCCGCTCGCCAGCGGGGAGATGACCAAGCTCAACTGGTCCAAGGCCCCCTGTCGCTTCTGCGGCACCGGTTGCGGCGTGGCGGTCGCCGTCAAGGACGGGCGTGTCGTGGCGACCCACGGCGACCCGGAGGCGGAGGTCAACCGCGGCGTCAACTGCGTCAAGGGCTACTTCCTGTCGAAGATCATGTACGGCGAAGACCGGCTCAAGCAGCCGTTGCTGCGCATGAAGGACGGCAAGTACGACAAGAACGGCGAGTTCGCGCCGATCAGTTGGGATCAGGCCTTCGACATCATGGCGCAGAAGTGGAAGGAGGTCCTGAAAGCCAAGGGCCCGACCGCGGTCGGCATGTTCGGCTCGGGCCAATGGACGGTCTGGGAAGGCTACGCGGCCGTGAAGCTGATGAAGGCGGGCTTCCGCTCCAACAACCTCGACCCCAACGCCCGCCACTGCATGGCGAGTGCCGCCGCCGGCTTCATCCGCACGTTCGGCATGGACGAGCCGATGGGCTGCTACGACGACATCGAGAACGCCGACGCGATCGTGCTGTGGGGCTCGAACATGGCCGAGATGCACCCGATCCTGTGGACCCGCATCACCGACCGCCGCCTGTCGAACCCCGAGGTCAAGGTCGCCGTGCTGTCGACCTTCGAGCACCGCTGCTACGACCTCGCCGACATCGCGCTCACCTTCACGCCGCAATCCGACCTCGCGATCCTCAACTACATCGCGAACTACATCATCGCGAACAAGGGCGTGAATACCGACTTCGTCAATCGCCACGTCAATTTCCGCATCGGCAATGCGGACATCGGCTACGGGCTGCGCCCCGACCATCCGCTGCAGCAGAAAGCGAAGAACGCGGCCGATCCGGGCGGCTCGAAGTCCGCGACCTTCGAAGAATTCGCCGCCTTCGTCAAACCCTTCGACCTCGCCTACGCGGCGAAGATGTCGGGGGTCGCGCCCGAGCGCCTCGAAGCCCTCGCGAAGCTCTACGCGGACCCGAAGGTCAAGGTCGTCTCCTTCTTCACGATGGGCTTCAATCAGCACACGCGCGGCGTCTGGTGCAGCCACCTGCTCTACAACCTGCATCTCTTGACCGGCAAGATCTCCCAGCCCGGCAACAGCCCCTTCTCGCTCACCGGACAGCCCTCGGCCTGCGGCACGGCGCGCGAAGTCGGCACCTTCTCGCACCGGCTGCCGGCGGACATGGTCGTCACGAACCCCAAGCACCGGGAACTGGCGGAAAAGATCTGGAAGCTGCCCGCTGGCACGGTTCCCGACAAGCCCGGCTTCCACGCCGTTCTGCAAAACCGCATGCTGCATGACGGCAAGCTCAACGCCTACTGGGTGATGTGCAACAACAACATGCAGGCGGGGGCGAACATCAACGGCGAAGGCTGGCCCGGTTATCGCAATCCGGCGAACTTCATCGTCGTCTCGGACGCCTACCCGACCGTGACGACGATGGCCGCCGACCTCGTGCTGCCGACCGCGATGTGGGTCGAGAAGGAAGGCGCCTACGGCAACGCCGAGCGGCGCACGCAGTTCTGGCACCAGCTCGTACAGGCGCCGGGCGACGCGCGTTCGGACCTGTGGCAGCTGATGGAATTCTCCAAGCGCTTCAAGATGGAGGAAGTCTGGCCGGCCGAGCTGCTCGACAAGATGCCGGCCTATCGCGGCAAGACGCTCTTCGACGTGCTGTACCGCAACGGCCAGGTCGACGCCTTCCCGAACACCCAGCTCGATGCCGCCTACGACAACGTCGAGGCCAAGCATTTCGGCTTCTACGCGCAGAAGGGCCTCTTCGAGGAATACGCCTCCTTCGGCCGCGGCCACGGCCACGATCTCGCGCCCTTCGACACCTACCACCAGGTGCGCGGCCTGCGCTGGCCGGTCGTCGACGGCAAGGAGACGCGCTGGCGCTACCGCGAGGGCATGGACCCCTACGTCAAGCCCGGCAGCGGCTTCCAGTTCTACGGCCAGCCCGATGGCAAGGCGATCGCCTTCGCCTTCCCCTACGAGCCGCCCGCGGAAGGGCCGGACGAGGAATATCCCTTCTGGCTGGTGACCGGGCGCGTGCTCGAACACTGGCATTCCGGCTCGATGACGCGACGTGTGCCCGAGCTCTATCGCGCCTTCCCGAACGCGGTCGTGTTCATGCACCCCGACGACGCGAAGAAGCTCGGCCTGCGCCGTGGCAGCGCCGTGAAGCTGGTGTCGCGCCGCGGCGAGATGATGACCCGCGTCGAGACGCGCGGGCGCGACAAGCCGCCACCCGGGGTCGTGTTCGTGCCGTGGTTCGACGCGAGCCAGCTCATCAACAAGCTCACCCTCGACGCGACCGATCCGATCTCCTTCCAGACCGACTTCAAGAAGTGCGGCTGCAAAGTCGTCAAGGCCTGAAACCCTTCGTGGAGCGAGAACATGGACAGAAGAATCCTCGCGCCCCTGCTGCTCGCGGCGCTGCTGTCGGCGTGCTCGAAGCGCGATGAACCTCCACCGGCGCCTCCGGCCCCTGCCCCGCAGGCCGCGCCCGCACCCGCCCCGAGCGGCCCGGAGGCCACTCCCGGCAACGTGATGCTCAGCGAAGGCAAGGAAAGCGGTGCCTTGGCCGGCGCGGCTGGCACCACCGGCGGCCCCACGAATTTCGGCGACCCGAGCACGGACTCGGAGGCTTTGGCCCTCGCCGACCGCCCCTCCGGTCTCGTCGACGCCCTGCGCGGCACGCCCAGCCTGATGCAGGAGCCGCGCCCACCCGAGCTCGCCAACACCGAGAACAAGGACGTCCGGCGCACGCGCTCCTACGCGATGCAGCCGCCGACGATCCCGCACAAGACCGACAACTACCAGGTCGACAAGTACGCCAACAAGTGCCTCACCTGCCACAGCCGCAGCCGCACCGAGGAAAGCCAGGCGCCACCCGTCTCGATCACCCACTACACCGACCGCAGCGGCAACTTCCTCGCGCAGATCTCGCCGCGACGCTACTTCTGCGAGCAGTGCCACGTCGTGCAGCTCGAAGTCAAACCCCTGGTCGCGAACACCTTCCAGGACGTGGACACGCTGCTCAAGCAGCAGCAGGCGAAGCCTCGCGAACAGTAGCGGCGGTGCCTCATGCATAGCCTGATCGACCTCCTCAAGCGCTACTGGCGCACCATCCGCCGGCCGAGCGCCTACTACAGCCTCGGCTTTCTCACGGTCGGCGGCTTCATCGCCGGCATCATCTTCTGGGGCGGCTTCAACACCATCCTGGAGGCGACGAACACCGAAGTGTTCTGCACCAGTTGCCACGAGATGTACGACAACGTCTACCAGGACCTGCGCCAGACGATCCACTTCAACAACCGCTCCGGCGTGCGCGCAAAGTGCCCGGACTGCCACGTGCCGCATAACTGGACCTTCAAGATCGCGCGCAAGATGCAGGCCTCGAAGGAAGTGTGGGGCAAGATCTTCGGCAGCATCTCGACGCGCGAGAAATTCCTCGCCAAGCGCAAGGAGCTCGCGACGCGCGAACTCGCACGCCTGCGCGCCAACGACTCGCGCGAATGCCGCAACTGCCACGACTTCGGCTACATGGACTTCACGCGCCAGAGCAAGCGCGCGGTCAATGCGCATTCGACCTCGCTCGAACGCGGCGAGAAGACCTGCGTCGACTGCCACATGGGCATCGCGCACCGCTTGCCGGACCTGACGCCGGAAGGACAGCCCGCAGGGGGATGACATGGAAGACGAGCAACGCAAGACCGAGGAGACCCGCAGCTTCCTCTTCCTGACCGTCGTCATGGCGCCCATGCTCGCGGTGCTCTTCGTCGCCGGGTACGGCTTCATCGTCTGGTTCTACCAGCTGCTCGCGGGGCCGCCGACGGGGTAGAAGCGTTAGAAAGCGTGTCGCGCGAGCGAATGGGGGCTCGGGAGGACCTTTATCACTTTTTGGTTAACGCCGTTGCGTTATCCTCCGCCGCGCAAGCAGCGCAACCCTAGTCCGACAGCAACGTGAGCATCGACAGCACGCCCCCGCCCCAGACATCCTTCGAGCCCGTCGGCCTGCCGGCGGTCCTCCGTCTCCTCGCCTCTCTGCTCGTTGCCGCTGCATTGCTGCTGAGTCCGCATGCTCGCGCGAACGTCGCCGCAGCCCCGGTCGCCCTATCGGCCGCCACCTCGATGGTGCCGCTCTCGTCCCACGTGGACTTTCTCGAAGACCGCGGCGGCAGCCTGTCGCTGGATGACGTGCGCGCCGCCGCTGCGGATCGCTTTGCTCCTGTGCCCTCCGGTTCGGAAATCAATTTCGGCTATTCGGCATCCGCCTACTGGCTCCGATTCACGCTGCGCGCCGAGGAGATCGAGGCGCATGACTGGCTGCTCGAAGTCGCGTTTCCGTCGCTGGATCGCGTTGAGTTGTATGCGCCCGAGAACGGGGGATACCGGCAATCGGTCGTCGGCGACCTCCAGCCCTTCTCCGCCCGCCCGATCGCCAACCGCAACTTCGTCTTCCCGCTCCTCCTCGCGGACGGCCAGGCCCGGACCTACTACCTGCGCATCAGCTCCTCCGGCACGCTGACGGTCCCGCTTAGGCTGTGGCAACCGGCCGCGTTTTCGCGCTACAGCGAAGATGCCTATGCCGGCATGTCGGTGTACTACGGCATGCTGCTCGCGCTGATGCTGTACAACCTGCTGCTGTACGTCTCGATCCGCGACCGCATCTACCTCACCTACGTCCTCTTCGTCGCCGGCATGGCCGTCGGCCAGCTGTCGCTCAACGGCCTGGGCAACCAGTACATCTGGACCGCCTGGGTCGCCTGGGGCAATGTCGCCCTGCCGGTCGGCCTCGCCGCCAGCGGTTTCTTCGCCGCGCTCTTCGCCCGGCGCTTTCTCGCCACGCAGCGCACTGCCCCGCGCCTCGACAAGCTGATGGTGGTGCTCGCGAGCGCCTTCGCGATCAGTGCGCTCGCGACCGTCGCCGTCTCCTATCGCAGCGGCGCGATTCTGACCTCGATCACCGGGCTCGCCTTTTCGCTCGCGGCGGTCGGCGCGGCGATCCACTGCCTGCGCCAGGGGCACCGCGAGGCACGCTACTTCCTGCTCGCCTGGACGCTGCTGCTGGCTGGCGTCGCGGTGATGGCGATGCGCAACCTGAGCTGGCTGCCGACCAACGCGCTCACGTCCTATGCGATGCAGGTCGGCTCGGCCTTCGAAATGCTGCTGCTGTCCTTTGCGCTCGCCGACCGCATCAACGTCACGCGCCGCGAGAAGGAACAGGCCCAGGCCGAGGCACTGGCAGCCGAAGAGGCGACCGTGCAGGCACTGCGTGAATCGGAGCGGCAACTCGAAGCCCGCGTCGCCGCGCGGACGCGCGAACTCGAAGACGCCAACGCCCGCCTGCGCGAAAAAGAGGTCCAGCTCAAATCGCTGGCTCACCACGATCCGCTGACCGGGCTCGCCAACCGTCTGCTGCTCGGCGACCGCATCGAGCAGGGGATCGAGCGCGCAGCCCGCAGCAGCCAGCCGATGGCGATCCTGACGCTCGATCTCGACGGCTTCAAGCCCGTCAACGACCAGTTCGGCCATGCGACCGGCGACGAGATCCTGAAAGCCGTGGCGTGCCGCCTGCAAGCCTCGGTACGGGCCACCGACACGGTCGCCCGCATTGGTGGCGACGAGTTCGTCATCGTGCTCGAGAACTTGCAGTCGGCGCATTTCGCCGAGCACATGGCCGACAAACTGGTCACGGCGCTCGGCGCGCCGGTGATCCTGCGCGGACGGCCTTTCCACGTGACGACGAGTGTCGGGATCGCGATCTACCCGAAGGACGGCAAGAACGCAGCGACGCTGCTCGAAAGCGCCGATCGCGCCATGTATTCGGCCAAGCACGCGGGGCGCAACTGCTATGCGTGCAGCAACTAATCGAAACGATTGAGCATGCCGCGCCGACCACTGCGGCATTGATCAAGCAGCACGGGTCGTCTAGGACGATATCAACGGCTGGACGAGCGCAGCGGCATTCCGCAAGACGCTGCGCGATCGTCGGCCGCATTCATCGAGCCAGGAGATCCCCGTGAGCAAGATCCTTGTCCTGTACTACTCGTCCTACGGCCATATCGAAACGATGGCCGATGCAATTGCCGAAGGCGCACGTTCGGTCGACGGCGCAGAGGTGACGATCAAGCGCGTGCCCGAACTGATGCCCGAGGATGTCGCGAAGAAAGCCGGCGTCAAGCTCGACCAGAAGGCGCCCATCGCGACGCCGAACGAGCTCCCCGACTACGACGCCATCATCTTCGGCACGCCCACCCGCTTCGGCAACATGGCGAGCCAGATGCGCAACTTCCTCGACCAGACGGGAGGCCTGTGGACGAAAGGGGCGCTGGTCGGCAAGGTCGGCAGCGTGTTCACGAGCACCGGCACCGGCGGCGGCAACGAAACGACCGTGCAGTCCTTCCATACCACGCTGCTGCATCAGGGCATGGTCATCGTCGGCCTGCCCTACACCTGCCCGGAACTCTCCGACATCTCCGAGCTGAAGGGCGGATCACCGCTCGGCGCCGCAACGATCGCCGCGGCCGACGGCTCGCGCAAGCCCTCCAAGAAGGAACTCGCGATGGCCCGCTTCCAGGGGCGGCACGTCGCGGCGATCACCGGCAAATTGTCCGCCGCTTAGCCCCAATCCGCTGTTAGCGGCGGAAGCGCGCAATGAAAACCATCGACCACGTGAAGCTCGATCGCATCGTCGCCGAAGCCCGGCGCGCTGCCGACGAGCGCAACCAGGGTTACCGCGAGCGGGCGCTGAAGATCTATCCGTGGATCTGCACCCGCTGCGGGCGCGAATTCACGCACGCGAACCTGCGCGAGTTGACCGTCCATCACCGTGACCACAATCACGACAACAACCCGCCCGACGGCAGCAACTGGGAGTTGTTGTGCGTCTATTGCCACGATAATGAGCACCAGCGCGAGCTCGAGGCGCAGGCAGGAGGAAGTGTCGCGGATACCGCCCCGACCGGAGCCACCCACACGCCTTTCGCCAACCTCAAGTCGCTGCTGTCCAACAAGAAGAACTAGCCCATCCCCAATCCGAGAGAAACCCCATGGACACCCCGCTGTACGACTTCGAGGTCGAGCGTCTCACGGGCGGCGCCTTCAAACTCGGCGAATACGCCGGCAAGGTGCTGCTCATCGTCAACACCGCCAGCGAGTGCGGCTTCACGCCGCAGTACGCCGGCCTCGAAAAGCTCTACGAAACCTACCGCGACCGCGGCTTCGTCGTGCTGGGCTTTCCGTGCAACCAGTTCGGCGCTCAGGAGCCGGGCAACGCGGAACAGATCGCCGGCTTCTGCGCGAAGAACTACGAGGTGAGCTTCCCGATGTTCGCCAAGATCGACGTCAATGGCGAGAAGACCCATCCCCTTTACACATGGCTGAAGAAGCACGCGAAAGGCGTGCTGGGCACCGAAGCGATCAAGTGGAATTTCACGAAATTCCTGGTGGACCGCAGCGGCACCCGCGTCGAACGCTTCGCCCCGCGCACGACGCCCGAGTCGATCACCGGGGAGATCGAAGCGCGGCTCTGACGCACACGCCCTCAGCGCTGTCCCGCCAGGCCAGCCATCACGCGATGCCAGCCGGCCTCGGCCTCCGCACCCGCCTGTTCGAACACCGCCTGTAGCTGCTTCATCTGCGTGCCCGTCAACTGCGCCTCCAGCTTGCGGCCCTCCGGGGTCAGCGTCAGTTGCCGCACGCGCCGGTCGTGCTCGGCCGCTTCCATGGCGACGAGCGCCATCTCGACGAGCTGGCGCAACGGGGCGTTGAGCGCTTGCTTGGTGACGTTCAGCATCGCCAGCAGCGCGTTGACCGAGATATGCGGATTGCGGCCGACGAAGTAGAGGATGCGGTGATGCACGCGCCCCAGGCCACGCTGCTCGAGGATGCGATCCGGCGGCGTCGTGAAGGCGCGGTAGCCGAAGTAAAGCTGCTCGATCGCCTCGCGCAGGGCCGCTTCGCGGTGTCGCGAAGCATCGGGATGTTTTTGGTCAACCATATTGACATACTAGGAGGCCGGGCAGTATCTTGTCCATAGGTCAATATTCTTGACGTAAGGTGATCCGCCCATGGCTTCCTCCCCCGCTCCCCGCTTCTCCTCGCGCACCCACGATCTGCACGCCTCGCCGATCCGCGACATCCTGTCCGTGATCGATCGGCCGGGAATGATCTCGTTCGCCGGCGGCCTGCCCGCGCCCGATCGTTTTCCGCAGTTCAGTCTCGCGGAGATGCCGCAGGACGTACTGCAGTACGGCGCAAGCGAAGGCGAAGCGGAACTGCGGCGGCGCATCGCCGAGGAGCTGGGCAAGACGGGACTGCCATGCAAGCCCGAGCAAGTGCTGATCCTCTCCGGTTCACAGCAGGGCATCGACCTCGTCGCGAAGCTCTTCATCGACCCGGGCACCAAGGTCGCGGTCGAATCGCCGACCTATCTCGCGGCGCTGCAGGTCTTTCGCTTCTTCGGCGCGAACTTCCTGCCCTACGACGCGCGCAAGGCCGACGCCCAGGCCTTCCGCGAAGGGAAACCCGCGTTCGCCTACGCGATCCCGACCTTCCAGAACCCGAGCGGTCGCTGCCTCGACGCCCACGAGCGTGCGGCGCTCGCCGAAGCCTGCGACACGACCGGCGTGCCGTTCTTCGAAGACGATCCCTATCGCGACCTCGTCTACGACGACTGCGAACGCACGCCCGTGTGCGCGCAGCTGCGCAAGGCCCCGTGGATCTACCAGGGCTCGTTCTCGAAGAGCCTCGCGCCGGGACTGCGGCTCGGCTATCTCGTCGCGTCGCCCGAACTGCTGCCCTTCCTGACGCGGCTCAAGCAGGCCGCCGACCTACACAGCAACCGGATGAGCCAGTGGCTGGTGCTGCAGCAACTCAACGATCCGCAGCGTCCAGCCACGGTGCAGACCCTCGCTGCAGCCTATCGTGCCCGCCGTGACGCCTTCGAAGCCGCGCTGCGCCGTCACTTCGGCGACATCGCGACCTGGGAGACGCCGCCCGGAGGCCTCTTCTTCTGGCTGACGCTCAATCGCCGCATCGACACGCGCGAGCTGCTGCCGAAGGCGATCGAGGCCAACGTCGCGTTCATGCCGGGCGAGCCCTTCTTCCCGGTGGACGCGGGCGCGAGCGGGCAATTGCGGCTGAACTTCAGCCACGCGACCGAAGCGCAGGCGGAAGAAGGACTGGAGAGGCTCGCGGCGCTGGTGCGCGCCGCCTCTTGAAGCCGATCAACCTTGAATAAGGACATTCGGATTACTACCCTTCATAACCAGTATGGAAATACTGCCGTAGTCAGCGTCGCCAGATAACAAGGGATCGCTTCGATCGCTTCGATCGTGCCTATGGGAGGGCGGCAGCCATTTTGCGGAGGCAAACATGGCAATCCTGCTCAACCGGGTCCTGCTGCTCGTCGCGACACTGGCACTGTCCGCATGCGCCTTGATCTCCGACGGGGCGTATACAAACGAGAAGCTGACGCCGACAGCGCACGACCCACATCCGCCGGCAGCTGCTCCGTCCCAGGCGAGCTTCAGACTCCGATCGGAGCGCCGCGCAAACGGATGCGACACCGTCTCCAAGCCGCCGACCAACCCGAAGCGCCAATCGCAGGTGCTGGTGTTGCTGGCGCTGTCCGGCGGCGGATCGCGCGCCGCGTACTTCTCGGCCTTGACCATGCTCGAAATGGAGCGTCAGAAAGCCGAGGTGAATGGCATCCAGACGGACCTCCTGCACGAGGTGGACGCCATTTCGACAGTATCGGGTGGCGGGCTTGCGGGCGCCTTTTACGCGGTCTCGCACGACCCTGGCGAGGCCTGCGCCGGTCATTCGAAAAAGGTCTGGAACGCCGAGGCCGTCGAGGAATTGATGCCGCGCGATTACCTGCGCCGCTGGATCATGAACTGGTTCAATCCGGTCAATGCCGCTCGATTCTGGTTCACGTATTACGACCGCACCGACATCATGGCGCAGACCTTCGCCAACAATCTCTTCGGCGACGACCTGTCGATCGCCGAACTCAATCCGCTGCGGCCGAACCTGATCCTCAACGCCACCTCGGGAACAGCGCTTGACGACGGACTGATCCGCTTCGGCGAAGCCTTCACCTTCACGGACGAGGACTTCCGCCGCATCTGCTCGGACATCGAAAAGTACTCCGTGGCTCGCGGCGTGATGGCCTCGGCGACTTTCCCTGGCGCCTTCAATTTCATGACCCTGAGGGACTACCACAATACCTGCATGAGCGAAGCTCAGGGCATGGTCGAGCCCCCACCTCGTTACCTGCATGTTTTCGATGGCGGTAATTCGGACAACCTCGGTCTCACGAGCCTGCGCCGTGTGATCTGGGAGGCGCTCGAAGATCGCGACGGGGACCACCCCCACCTGGCTTACCGCCGGGTGATCGTCGTCCTCGTCGACTCCTTCGTCCAGTCGCCCGGGGCGGATCCCACCCAACCCGATCCGCGCTCGTCGACGGATTTCATCGTCGACTCCAATTTCCTCGATGCCACGGATTCGCTCCTCCAGGCCAATCGCGAGCGGCTGCTCGATCAGTTCCGGCGCGGCGATCTGTTTCCCTTCGCTCCCGGCGGCACGAAGAAGATTGCACAGGACTACTGCACCAACTTCTTCCACGATCTCGAAGTGCGCGAATGTGCCACTGATCCGGCTCGTTGGGCGAAGATCAACAAGGACATCTCCGACAAGCTCAAATTCGTGCACGTGCAATTCTCGGCCACGCCCGACGTCGCGGAAGGCTGCGCAAGCCCGAGCTGCCTGCTCAGGCAGCTCAACCGGATAACAACGAGTTTCAAGCTCAGCAACGATGTCGATTCGCGTACCGGGCTGACCGATCGCGAGGCGATCGCCTGCGCCGTACCGGCGATCTTTGGACGTGCCGCGGACACGGATGCACGCAAGGCCTGCGGCAAGCTGCGTCTGGAGACTCGCACGCGACTTCAGGACGACTGGGACGAGGTGCGAAGGATCCTCCGCAACCCATAGAGGCCGGTTTTCAGCGTCGCAGGGCCGTCAGCCGGCGCGATTCCGCCGGATCGCGGAACACGAGCGGCGCGGCTCTGCCCGCCGCGACGTCGTCCCCGGACTCCGCCCGCGCCAGCGCCTCCAGCACGACGCCGTGGTGCGGCGACTTGTCGCACACCGGGTCGGCCGCCGCCGGATCGCCCGCGAGCATGTAGGCCTGGCAGCGGCAGCCGCCGAGGTCCTTTTCCTTTTCCGGGCAGGTGCGGCACGGTTCCTTCATCCAGCTGTCGCCGCGGTAACGGTTGAAGCCTTCCGATTCGTACCAGATCTCGCGCACGCCCATGTCGCGCACGTTCGGGAACGCGAGCCCGGGCAGCATCTTCGCCGTGTGGCAGGGCAGCGCCGTGCCGTCCGGCGTCACCGTCAGGAAGACGTTGCCCCAGCCGTTCATGCACTTCTTCGGCCGCGTCTCATGGTAGTCGGGCACGACGAAGAAGATGCGGATGCGGTCGCCGAGCTTCTCGCGGTATTCGTTGGTGATCCGCTCGGCGCGTTCGAGCTGGGCGCGCGTCGGCAGCAGCTGGTCGCGATTGACCATCGCCCAGGAGTAGTACTGATTGTTCGCAAGTTCGAGGTATTCGGCGCCGAGCTCGACCGCCATCTCGATGATGCGGTCGATGTAGTCGATGTTGAGGCGATGGATCACGCAATTCATCACCATCGGCCAGCCGTTTTCCTTGATCATCGCCGCGACCCGCTGCTTGAGGTCGAAGGTGCGCGTGTGCGACAGGAAGTCGTTCGACTCGCGCGTCGAATCCTGGAAGGAGAGCTGGATGTGGTCGAGGCCCGCGGCCTTCAGCGCCGCTGCGCGCTGGGGCGTGAGGCCGACGCCGGAAGTCAGCAGGTTCGTGTAGAAGCCCAGCCGATGGGCCTCGGCGACGAGGATTTCGAGGTCGTCGCGCATCATCGGCTCACCGCCCGAGAAGCCGCACTGCACGCTGCCTGCGGCACGCGCCTCGCGCAGCACGCGCAGCCAGTCGTCGGTCGACAGCTCCGGCCCGCTCGACGTGAAATCGACCGGGTTGTAGCAGAAGGCGCAATGCAGCGGGCAACGGTAGGTCAGTTCCGCGAGCAGCCACAGCGGCGGGCCCGGTTGGGGGCTGCCTTGCGGCACGACGTTCGGTGCAGACATTTGCAGAGCCTCGGCTAGATCTCGATCCACTGCTGGGTACGCGCCATCGCGAGAAAGTTTGCGACGTCGTCCGCGAGCCCGCTCGCCCCGAATGCCTGCTCCAGGTCGGCGACGATTGTCGACACCATGCGCTCGCCGTCGCAGCGCCGCAGGATCTCGCCCGCGCTTTGATTGAGCTTCACCATCCCCTCCGGGTACAGCAGCACCCAGGCATTCTGCGCCTCTTCCCACTGCAGGCGGAAGCGGCGCGACACCCGCGGGCAGGCGTCGACGGCGACCTGCGCGGTCATGCCTTCGGTCCTTTGATCTCGATCTCGCACTGGCTCAACATGATCGCGTCCGCGAGCGCCCACAGCAGATCGAGCTTGAACTGCAGGATCTCCAGCGCCCGCTCCTGCAGCGCGCGCGTGCGGCTGAAGTAGTCGAGCGTGAAGCGCAGGCCATGGGCGACGTCACGACGCGCCTGCGTGAGGCGGTTGCGGAAATATTGCAGCCCGGCCGAATCGACCCATGGATACTGCTCGGGCCAGGTGTCGATGCGCTGCTGATGGATGTGCGGCGCGAAGAGTTCGGTCAGGCTCGATGCGACCGCCTCCTGCCACGGGCGCTGGCGCGCAAAATTGATGTAGGCATCGACCGCGAAACGCGCCGCCGGCACGACGTAGCGCAAGGACGTGACGTCGTCGCGCGAGAGTCCCACCGCCTCACCGAGACGAATCCACGCCTCGATGCCGCCGGGGTCCCTCATTCCGCCATTCTCGCCGCCGATCTCGTAGCCGTCGTGGTCGAGGATGCGCTGGATCCACTCGCGGCGGATCTCGCGGTCCGGACAGTTCGACATGATCGCGGCGTCCTTCACCGGAATCGCGATCTGGTAGTAGAAGCGGTTCGCGACCCAGCCCTGCAGCTGCGCGCGCGTAAGCTTCCCTTCAGCCATCATCACGTGGAAGGGGTGATGGATGTGATAGCTCGTGCTCTTACCGCGTAGCCGCGCCTCGAACTCCTCGCGGCTCCAAGGCGTGGTGTCAGTGCCCAGCGCCTTTTCGGCGGCGTCGGCGATGGCAACGTCGATGTCCAGATTCATCATGACTCCTAGAGCGACAGCTCCATGCCGTCGTACGCAACCTCGATGCCGTGCGCCGCGAGTTCCGCGCGCTCGGGGCTGTCCTCATCGAGGATCGGGTTGGTGTTGTTGATGTGGATCAGCACCTTGCGGGTGCTGGCGGGCAGCCGATCGAGCCACTCGATCATGCCGCCCGGCCCCGATTGCGGCAGGTGGCCCATCGAGCGCGAGGTCTTCTGCGAAGCGCCGAGGCGGATCATCTCGTCGTCGGTCCACAAGGTGCCGTCGACGAGCACGCAGTCCGCGGCCTGCATCGCGGCCCATACGTGCGGCTCCATCTCGCCGAGGCCCGGCGCGTAAAAGAGGCGCCGGCCGCTTTTCGCATCGACCAGCGTCACGCCGATGTTGTCGCCGGGCCGCGGGCGGTCGCGGTGCGGCGAATACGGCGGCGCGTTGCTCGTGAGCGGCAGCGCCTCGAAGCCGATGCCGGGGACGCCGGGCATCGCAAAGGCGCCGGCGAGCGGCACCTCCTGCCAGTCGATGCCGCAGTAGTGCGACAGCACCTTGAAGAGGGGATTGCCGGCCGACAGGTCCTCGCGGACGGGCGCGGTGCACCACAGCTGATGCGGCGAACGATGCTCACGCAGCATCAGGAGACCGGTCGTGTGGTCGATCTGCGCGTCGATCAGCACGATCGCGCGGATCGCCGTGTCGCGCAGCGCGCGCCCCGGCTGCAGCGCCGGAAAGGCGCGCAGCTGCTGCAGCACGTCGGGCGAGGCGTTGAAGAGCACCCAGTTTTCGTCGTCGCCGCTTGCCGCGATCGACGACTGCGTCCGGGCCGTCGCGCGAATCGTACCGCGCCGCAGGCCATCGCAGTTCGGGCAGTTGCAGTTCCACTGCGGGAATCCGCCCCCCGCCCCCGATCCGAGCACCCTGATCTTCACGCACTCACCTCGTTATTCGAACAGCACGACCTGCCGCAGCAGGCCGTGCAACAACGCTCAGCGCGTCGCGATGTACATCGTGATTTCGAAGCCGAAGCGGAAGTCGCAAGCCGAAGGGGTTTCCCATTTCATGGTGTGTCTCCTGTCTCTGTCGAGGTTCGTGGAAGCCGCAGCAGCCAATTGCCGGGCTGGAGAACAGGATGCTCGCCCCCACCCCGGCCACGCATCACAAAAGCCGGGAATGGGATCTCATGATTTTCATGAAACGCACGCTCCTGGCGGCTCACAGGCGACCACCGGGGAATATGGCCCAGCCAAACCCCCCCTCTCGGAAAGGCGTCGACAGCATCTCACGAGCGGAATCCGACGGCCATCGTCCTCAGCCACGCATGTCCGCTGACGACCAGGATCCCGCCCAGCACCAGTAGCGTGCCCGCGATGAAACGCGCGGCGAGCGGCTCGTCGAGCACCACGGCGCCGAGCACGATGCCGAACACGGGCGTCAGGAAGGAGAACACGCCCAGCCGCGAGGCGAGGTAGTTGCGCAGCAGCCAGAACCACGCGAGAAAGCTCGCGAAGGACACGACCAGCGTCTGGAACAGCAGGCCTGTCCAGGCTCTCGGCGTCGGGTTGAAGCCGCTCTGCCCGAGCGCGACGGCTGCCACGAGCAGCAGGACGAAGGCGCCGACGAGCTGGTACAGCAGCGTCTGCGCGGGCGGCGTCTGCGAGAGGCTCGAAGTCCGGATCACGACCGTGGTCGCTCCCCAGCTGACGCCGCCGAGCAGCGCGAGGAGATCGCCCCACAGCATGTCGGCGGACGAGGCGGCAGGGATCTGCGCATCGCGTCCGAGGAAAGCTGTCGCGACGCCGGCGAAAGCCAAGGCGATGCCTGCCCACTGGAGCCATCCCAGGCGTTCGGCCGGCACCTTCCAGTGCAGGCCGAGCGCGGCGAAAATCGGCGCGGTGTACAGGAAGACGACCGTGCGCGACGCGCTCGTGTGCCGGAGCGCCTCGCCGACCATCAGATATTCGACGGCGAAGAGCAGCCCGACGACGACGCCCGGCCGCCAGGCCTTCAACGACATCGCCTCTCCGCGCCAAAGCATCAGCACGCCGACCAGCAGTGCGGCGACGCCGGAGCGCAGTGCGACCTGCAGCATCGGCGCGATGTCGGCCGCGACCGCCTTGAGTGCGACCTGCTGCATGCCCCAGATCAGGCACAGCACGACCATCAAGCCCGTGGCCTGGCCGTCCAGCGATTTGCGGTTGTCCATGGATTCTCCCGTCCGACTCGATCACTGAACGGGATTGTCGCCCTGGCGTTTTTTATTGATATAGTGAAAAACTGACAATACCTAGAGCCGGATTGCCATGAAAGCCACCGCGAATCCGACGCGCCTCGCGCCACAGGGCGAACAACTGCCTGCGCCCATCCACTTCCGCGTCGCCCAGTCTCCGGCCAACGCCATCTATCCGACGCATAAACATGCAGGCGGGGAGTTCGTGTACGCCTTTCGGGGCGTGATGGAAGTGAAGGTGCAGGGGCAGCACCTGCTGGCGCCGCCGCAGTACGGCATCTGGCTGCCACCCGAGGTCGAGCACATCGGCCTCAACCGCAAGGAGGTCGGCCACTGTTCGGTATATATCGCGAAGGCGCTATGCGGACGGTTGCCGCGGGTGCCATGCGCGCTCTCGGTCGATCCCCTGATCGTCGCGATGCTGGAGCGGCTCAGGGAACGGCCGCCGCAATCGCCCGCGACGCCGGAGGACGAGCGCTTCCTGCAAGTCCTCGTCGACCAGTTGGCCTCGGCCCCCTGCGCCGGCAGTTACCTGCCTTCATCAACAGACCCGGCGCTGGCGTCGGTCCTCCAGGCGCTGGAAGCACGCCCCGAGGACAATCGGCCGCTCGCCGAACTCGCCCGCCGCGCGAACACGACCGAACGCACCCTGATCCGCCGCTGCCAGCGCGATCTCGGCATGTCGCTGTCCGAATGGCGCCAGCGCCTGCGCATCCTGCGCGCCATGCCGCTGCTCGAATCCGGCCGCAGCGTGGAATCGGTCGCGCTCGACCTCGGCTATTCGAGCTCGTCCGCGTTCATCACGATGTTCCGCAAGCTGATGCATGCGACGCCGGCGGAATTCGCGAAATCGAAGAGATGAGTGTTACCCGCCCTCCTCGCCCTATCCGGGGAGGACGGCCTCCTTCTTCTGGAACTTGAAAAGCAGGAGACCGTAGCCCACCCATTTCTTGCTCAGCACATATTCATTTCCGGTCAAATGATTCAGCTTCCAGTTGAACGCGAAAACCGCGGCTTCGGTCGGTTCAGCTCCTCTGGTCACGTACCAGGCGGCTTCGGGCGCGCCGGCAATCTTCATTGTGAGAGCGTCACAGGAAAAGGCCAGGCACTTTGACATCCAGCCGGCATTTGCGTCTACCGCGATCATTTCTCCGGCGGAGTTATCGGTAATCAGATAGACATCCGGAGTATTGCCGGGAAGATAGAACATGAACGGCTTGTAAAAAGAAATGCGCTCGATGAATACCGGGGCGCGCTCGTCCTGCGCGAGTGCGATCTGGCTTGCCACTCCCCGCCAGTCTTCTTTCACGAAATCCCTGAAATAGCGCGCGGTCGGAGGAACAAGAACGGCTGAGATCAGCGCCACGGTCAGTCCATACACCCATCTTCTTTCAGGCATGCAGGCCAGCAGGAGCAGTCCGGCCAGGATGGGAACGTGGCTGAGCATCACGATCCTGCCCATATATACGGGCTTGGCATGTCCCAGGATCCAGATCGATATCGGAGGCACGATTGCCAGGATCAGGAAAAAAAGACTTGTCGCGAGATCTTTCCGCAGGCCGTAAATCACCAAGCCCGCAACCGACAGCGCAAAGGTCAAACGGCCCCCTACTGCGTCGCGGAGATAGATCGAAACAGCCTCTGCTGCGCCGGGATTGACGAGCCAATCAAACGAATCCTTTCCTGCGGAGTACTTGAAAGTGACCGCAGCCAGCCACGGAACGAGCGTCGCGAAGCAGACCAGAAAACACAGACCAAGGCGGACGATTATCGCGACCGTAAGTCGTCGGGTGACAAGCAGTACAAAAAAACAGGAGAAAAGCCCCAGAAGGATATAGACGACGGCAATCAGATGAGTGTGAAGCATCACCAGACAGCCGACACTGAATGCGCCCAGCCTGAGCTTCCTTTCGGTTCGATTCCCCGCCGGCCTCGTCGCGAAGAGGTACAAGGCGGAGACAACCAGAATCCAGCCAAGCGCAAGCAGAATATATTGCCGCGCTTCCTGGCTATATCTGACATTGACCATGGATACGGCGAAGAAAAGGCTCAGTGTGACCGCACCTTTCAAACCTGCAATGGCTCTACCCAAATAACCGGAGGCGGCAACCGAAAGAGCCCCGATGACTGCGGCGGGCAACCTGAGGCTGAATTCGTTTTCCCCAGGGCTCCAAAAAATGGATGTAATCAGGTAGTAAAGCGGCGGCTTGTCGGTAAGGGCGGAGAGCCACAGATCCTTGGGCGACAAAGTGCTGTCTATTGCGGTATGTGCCTCGTCAAGCCAGATCGAGAGATGGTCCAGGTGCCACAGCCTGATCCCAAGGGCGATCAACACATTGATCGTGATTGCAGGAGCCAGCTTGTTGTAGCTGGCCAAGTTGCGCGGCGTGTTGGCGTGAGTCTGAGGTGCCGTGTCGATGGACATCTCAGGGGACGGGCTCCCCTTCAATGGCCATGGCAAACGATTGACCATGATCGGTCTCCTTATCAATAAAGCCTGCGTCGCGGTCAGGAGGAGGGAAAAAGACGGAATTCGGCCGTTTTCTTGACCCGACTCCAACACCGGGCAAACCGATCGGCAGGACCGACGGCACGGATTCGAATTGAGGAAGATTGCTACGAGAATATTGCGGTCGTTACAAACCGCATTGCTCAGAGCAAGAACAAGCTCGAATGCATAAGGAGCAATCAACGGTCCCCGAATCGATTTTTCTTTCTTAACAACGACTTGCCAATCGTCTGCGACGGGGGTGTCAAATTCGCCGACAGAATGCCGAAAGATCTACCGGGAATTCATGGGTAATGAGTAAGGCAGCGATAGTATTTCCGGAGGTACGCACGGCAGGCCGCGTCGTAAAAAGTACCTGCTTCGTCTGCACGACAATCACTTCATGCCCGCTTGCGTTAGCATCGGACGCATGCGCTCTATCCCCCATCCTGCAAAACCAAGCCAAAGCGGAACCCTCTTCCCGCCCATCGAGCCCTGGCAATCCGGCCGGCTCGACGTTGGCGACGGGCACGCGATCTATTTCGAGCAATGCGGCAACCCGTCCGGACTACCGGTGGTCGTCCTGCACGGCGGGCCGGCGAGTGGATGTTCGCCGCGGATGCGCCAGCTCTTCGACCCGACGCTGTTCCGCGTCGTACTCTTCGACCAGAGGGGCTGCGGCCGCAGCACGCCGCGCGGCGAATGCGCGCACAACACCACGGCCGATCTCGTCGCCGATATCGAGCGTCTGCGCGAGCACCAGGGCGTCGAGCGCTGGCTTGTCGCAGGTGGATCCTGGGGAGCGGCGCTCGGCATCGCCTACTGCGCCGCGCACCGCGACGCCTGTCTCGGCGCGGTGCTGCGCGGTGTGTTCCTGACCGGCCGGAGCGATCTCGACTGGTTCTTCGGCGGCGCCGGCGCCTTGGTGCCGGACGCGTGGGCACGCCTGCTGACGTTCGTCCCGGCCGCCGCGCACGGACGAGTCGGCAAATGGCTGTTCGACGCCGTCTGCGGAGCGGACCGCGGACGCGCGCTCGAAGCGGTCCGCCACTGGATCGCGTGGGAGCAGGCGCTCGACACCGGCGCAGTGCAGGCGCTGTCCGACCTCGACGACGCGGCAGCGCAGGCCGCAGTCGACAAGTACGGCGTCCAGGCGCACTACCTGCGCCGGGAATGCTTCCTCGGGGAAGATGTCTTGCTCGAACGCGCATCCCGCCTCGCCGGCCTGCCGGTCGCGATCGTGCACGGACGCGAAGACCGCGTATGCCGACCGATCAACGGGCAAATCCTGCACCGGGCGATCGCCGGCAGCCGGCTGGCACTCGTCGACGGTGCCGGCCACAACCCTTTTTCGGCACCAATGGCGGCTGCATTCGTGGCTGCGCTGGCGGATTTCGCGGCCTGCGGCAACTTCCCCGAGTGACCCCGAAAACCAGTCCTTGACAATATCTGCCTAAGCAGCGATATTACTGCTCAGGCAGTTACTGACTGAATCGAGCAGCGAGCATGACCAAGCAAGAAATCCCGAACAGCGCCGAGACCCCGCTCTATACGCCCGAGAACTGGACGATGGACGAAAGCATCGGCTACCTGCTGACCCAAGTGCGCGGCCGCATGGTCGCCGCCATCGACGCCGAACTCGCGCCGCTGGACATCACCTGGGCGCAGTGGGGCATCCTGCTGCAGATCGCCAACGGCAAGGCTGAGACCGCCGCTGAGCTGTGCCGCAACACCGGCTGCGACACCGGCTCGACGACGCGAATGCTCGACCGTCTTGAGCAAAAGGGCCTGATGCGCCGCGAACGCAGCACTGAGGACCGCCGCATCGTGCATCTGCGGCTGACCGAAGCCGGCAAGGAACTCTATCCACAACTCCCCGAGATCGCGCTGAAGGTGCTCAATCGCCACCTGAATGGCTTCACCCGCAGCGAACTCGAGCTGTTCAAGAGCTTCCTGCGTCGCATGATCGCGAACGCGGATTCGGCCTGAGTCGCTGATTTTTTTTGACCTGATTACTGCCTAAGCAGCCACGGCCCAGCCTGTAACATCCTTGGCAGATTTCCTGGAGTCCATCATGAGCTTCCGCCCCCTGCTGCTCGCCACCCTCAGCGCCGCCGTGCTCACGGCTTGCGCCAGCTTCGAGGGATTCGCGCCGCGCGCCGGCCTCGACGATACCAACCGTCTTGCCACCGGCACCACGCTCGCCGGCACTTCGGCGGCGACCGCCGCGTGGCCGGTGACGAACTGGTGGTCGGCCTTCGGCGACGCGCAGCTCGATCGGCTAATGGACGAAGCGCTGGCCGCAAGCCCGAGCCTGCGCATCGCGCGCGCTCGTCTGGATCGCGCGAACGCTGTGGCCGGTCTCGCCGACGCCGCGCGTATGCCGCAAGTCACCGGAAATGCGACGAGCACGAACCAGCGCTTCAGCGAGAACGGCCAGGTGCCGCCGCCGCTCGCCGGCTCGACCAAGACCTCCAACCGGGCCGCGCTCGATTTCAGCTACGAGCTGGACTTCTGGGGCAAGAACGCCGCGGCCTTCGAATCGGCCGTCGGCAATGTCCGCGCGGCCGAGGCCGAGGCGCAACAGGCGCGCCTGCTCCTGTCCTCCGCGCTCGCCCGCAGCTACATCCAGCTGCAGCGCGAGTACGAGCAGCAGGACATCGCCGAGGCACTGCTGCAGCAACGCCGTCAGCTGCAGGACCTGACCGAGCGCCGTGTGCACGCCGGCCTCGACACGGCTGTCGAGCTGCAGCAGGCCTCTGCCGCAATTCCCGTGACCGAAGCCGAACTTGCCGCCATCCACGAACGCCAGGCGCTGATCCGCAACCAGATCGCCGCGCTGCTCGGCGCCGGGCCGGATCGCGGCCTCGCGATCGAGCGCCCGAAGGTCGATGTCACCCAGACGCTCGCGCTGCCCTCGGTGCTGCCCGCCGAACTGATCGGCCGCCGTCCGGACGTCGTCGCGCAACGCTGGCGCGTCGAGGCTGCGGCGAAGGACATCGACGTCGCGAAAGCGCAGTTCTACCCCAACGTGAATCTCGTCGCCTTCGACGGCTTCCAGTCGATCGGCCTCGGCCATTTCCTCGACGCCGGCAGCCGCATCGCCGGAGCGGGGCCGGCGATCAGCCTGCCGATCTTCGAGGGCGGACGCCTCCGCAGCCAGCTCGCGGCACGCGACGCGGATTACGACGCGGCGGCCGAGCAGTACAACGCCACGCTCGTCGAGGCGCTGCGCGACGTTGCCGATCAGGTGGCGTCGTGGCGCGCGATCGACACTCAACTCGAACAGAGCCGTACCGCACTCGGCCGCCTCGACGAAGCCTATCGCCTCGCGACGCTGCGCTACCGCGAAGGCCTGTCGACCTACCTGACCGTGCTCAGCGTCGAGGCGCAGGTGCTCGGCCAGCGCCGCCAGGTCGCCGACCTCGAGGCCCGCAAGCGCGACACCGCGGTCGGCCTTGCGCGCGCGCTCGGTGGCGGCTTCCAGCCCGACACGCTGCCGCCCCCCTCCCAGACCTCCCAGACTACCCGTACCCCCGCAGCCGCTTAAGCCCCCGGCCCAGAAGGAGAACAACGATGACCCCCAACCCCGCCCCAGCCGCCGCCGCGACAGAATCCGCCCCCCGCCGCAAGCGCCTGATGCTCGCTCTGACCGGTCTCTTCGCCGCCGCCGGCATCGCCTACGGCAGCTACTGGGCCCTCTTCGCGCGCCATGTCGAAAAGACCGACGACGCCTACGTCGCCGGCAACGTCGTGCAGATCACCCCGCGCACCGCCGGCACCGTGCTCGCGATCCACGCGGACGACACCGACTTCGTGCGCAGCGGCGAATCGCTGGTCGAGCTCGACCAGGCCGACGCGAAGCTCGCGCTCGAACACGCGCAGGCTCAGCTCGCGCAGACCGTGCGTGAAGTGCGCACGCTGTTCGCGACGAGCAATGCGCTGTCGGCGAATACGAAGCTGCGCGAAGCCGACGTTGCGAAGGCCCGCGACGACCTCGCGCGCCGCCAGGCACTGGCCGGCAGCGGCGCCGTCTCTGCCGAGGAGATCGAACACGCCCGCACCGCGCTCGCCGCCGCCAGCGCCGCGCTCGCCGCGTCGCAGGAACAATTCGCATCGAACCACGCGCTGATCGACAACGCGACCGTCGAGCAGCACCCGCGCGTCCTCGCGGCTGCCGCCCAGGTCCGCGAAGCCTGGCTCGCCTACGAGCGCACCGAGATCCCCGCCCCAGTCTCCGGCTATGTCGCGAAGCGCGCGGTGCAGGTCGGCCAGCGCATCGCCCCGGGAGCCCCGCTGATGGCCGTGATCCCGCTCGACCAGGTGTGGGTCGACGCGAACTTCAAGGAAGGCCAGCTCCAGCGCATGCGCATCGGCCAGCCGGTGACGCTGACTTCCGACGTCTACGGCAGCCATATCGAGTACCACGGCAAGGTCGCCGGCCTCGCGGCCGGCACCGGCTCGGCCTTCGCGCTGCTGCCGGCGCAAAACGCGACCGGCAACTGGATCAAGGTCGTGCAACGCGTGCCGGTGCGCATCGCGCTCGATCCGGCCGAACTCGGCGAGCATCCGCTGCGCGTCGGCCTGTCGATGCAGGTCGATGTCGACGTCCACGACCAGAGCGGCAAACAGCTCGCCGAAGGCGGCACGCGCCACGAGCCGGTCGCGCAGACCGAAGTGTTCTCGCAAGAGAGCGCGGGCGCGGATGCACTGGTCAAGCAGATCATCGCCACCAACCTGCACGGCACGCCCGCGCAGGACATCCCGCCGCTCGCCCGCCGCAGCGACACCACCGCCCCCGCCGCGCAGATGGCCGGCGATGCGCGCAAAAGCCAGCCGCTGATCCGCACGAAGCTGCAGCTCGCGCATTAAGCCTCCCCCTCTGCCGCAACCGGAGCTCCCGTCATGAGCCAAGCCCCCCAACCGCTCCCCCCGCTCTCGGGCGGGGCGCTGGTCCTCGCGACGGTGGCACTGTCGCTCGCGACCTTCATGAACGTGCTGGACACGACGATCGCCAACGTGTCGATCCCGACCATTTCCGGCGACGTCGGCGTCAGCGCGAGCCAGGGCACCTGGGTGATCACGTCCTTCGCCGTCGCCAACGCGATCAGCGTGCCGCTCACCGGCTGGCTCACGCAGCGCATCGGCCAGGTGAAGCTCTTCGTGTCGTCGATCGTGCTCTTCGTCATCGCCTCGTTGCTATGCGGCATGTCGACGAGCCTCGAGATGTTGATCGCCGCGCGCGTGCTGCAGGGCGCGGTCGCCGGGCCGATGATCCCGCTGTCGCAGGCGCTGCTGCTGCAGAGCTACCCGAAGGCGAAATCCGGGATGGCGCTCGCGATGTGGTCGATGACGACGCTGGTCGCCCCGGTGCTCGGCCCCATCCTCGGCGGCTGGATCTCGGACAACTACACCTGGCCGTGGATCTTCTACATCAACATCCCGGTCGGCCTCGGCGCCGCGTGGCTGACGTGGCGGCTGATGCGCACGCGCGAGTCCGCGACAAGGAAGCTCCCGATCGACGGCGTCGGGCTCGCGCTGCTCGTCCTCGGCGTCGGTGCGCTGCAGGTCATGCTGGACAAGGGCAAGGAGCTCGACTGGTTCGCGTCCGGCGAAGTCGTCACGCTCGCCGTCGTCGCCGTCGTCGCGCTGAGTTTCCTCGTCGTGTGGGAGCTCACCGACAAGCATCCGGTCGTCGATCTCACGCTCTTCAAGCGGCGCAACTTCGCCACCGGCGTGGTCTCGGTGTCGCTCGCCTACGGCCTCTTCTTCGGCATGGTCGTGCTGATGCCTCTGTGGCTGCAGCAGTTCATGGGCTACACGGCGACCTGGGCGGGGCTCGTCACGGCACCGATCGGCGTGCTCGCGCTGCTGATGTCGCCGGTCGTCGGCCGCATCATGCCGCACACCGACCCGCGGCTGATCGCGAGCTTCGCCTTCGTCGTCTTCGCGATCACGGCCTTCATGCGCTCGGGCTTCAACACCGACGCCGACATGATGGCGATCGTGATCCCGCAGCTCGTGCAGGGCGCGGCAATGGCGACCTTCTTCATCCCGCTGACCGCGCTGACACTGTCCGGCCTGCCGCCCGAGCGCATTCCCGCCGCCGCCGGCCTGTCGAACTTCTTCCGCATCACCGCGGGCGGCATGGGCGCCTCGATCTCGACGACGATGTGGGACGACCGCGCGGCGATGCACCACGCGCACCTCGTCGAACACATCTCGGTCTTCGACTCGGCCACGTCGCAGACGCTGCAAGGCATGTCCGCGCTCGGCCTCGATCCGGCGCAGGCGATGGGCATGATCGAACGCCAGGTCACGCGGCAGGCCTACATGCTGTCGGCGACGGACCTCTTCTGGGGCGCCGGCATCCTGTTCCTCGCTTTGACCGCGGTGATCTGGTTGAGCCGTCCCGTGACGGGCAAGACGGACGCGAGCAGCGCGGGCGGTGCACACTGACTGTCCGCGCGGCGAATCTCATGATTTTCTGGAGGCGTATTCAGCGCGCGTAGCGAAGTCTGCATAAGGGCTTATGGCTATAGTTCAAGCCATTCTTCGGACAAGCTCACAAATCCTTACAGGACACCGCCATGCGCCGCCACGCCACGCCGCCGACCCGCCTCCGACCCCTGCACCTCGCACTCCTTGCGGGTCTGGGCGCCGTGCCGGCAATGGCAACCATGGCGGCGGAGACGGTGCCGACGCTGAACCCGATCGTCGTAACCGGCAGCCGCGTCGAAACCGAGAGCTTCGACCTGCCCTTCTCGATCGACTCGATCGACGCCCAGGCGGTGCGCGCCGGCAACCTCGGCGTCAATGCATCGGAAACCCTGAACGGCGTCCCCGGGCTGGTCGTGCAGAACCGCCAGAACTACGCGCAGGACCTGCAGATCTCGGTCCGCGGCTTCGGCTCGCGTGCGGCCTTCGGCGTGCGCGGCATCAAGCTGATCACCGACGGTATCCCGGCGAGCACGCCGGACGGCCAGGGTCAGGCCGCGACCTTCAACCTCGACACCGCCGAACGACTCGAAGTGATGCGCGGTCCGTTCTCGTCGATCTACGGCAACGCCTCAGGCGGCGTGATCCAGCTCTTCTCCCGCGAT
>NZ_DATFAO010000085.1:0-6969 GCF_035254505.1 Aromatoleum sp.
GGCTCGCGAACACCTCCGCTCCCCAGGTCTGCATCATCAGGCGGCGGTAGGGCTTCTGGTGATAGCTGACCTTGACCATGTACACGCGGACTTCGAGGCCGAACATCTGGCCGGCGAAGGAGATCGACGACCCCCACTGGCCGGCGCCGGTTTCCGTGGTGAGCCGCTTGATGCCGGCCTCGCGGTTGTAGAAGGCCTGCGGCACGGCGGAGTTGGGCTTGTGCGAGCCAGCCGGGGAGACGCCTTCATACTTGAAAAAGATCTTCGCCGGGGTGCCGAGCGCGCGCTCGAGGCGAACCGCGCGCATCAGCGGGCTCGGACGCCAGATCTTGTACACCTCGCGCACTTCGTCGGGAATCGGAATCCAGCGCTCGGCGCTCATTTCCTGTTCGATGATCTGGCCGGGGAAGATGGCGAGCAACTGCTCGGGGCTCACGGGCTTGCCGTCGGGGCCTAGGGGCGGAGTCGGGGCGTTGGGCATGTCCGCGACGACGTTGTACCAGTGCGTCGGGATTTCGTTTTCTTCGAGCAGGATGCGCGTCGGTTCGGTCATGTCGTCTTCCTCTTCCTGTTGTGTGCCGGGTGATGCCGGATGGCTATGTTAGCGGATCGTGGGCGGCTCGCTCGCTGCGATCGTCGCCAGTCCCTTCAGGACCAGGTTGTCGATGCGTCGCAGCGGGATGTCTAGGAGGTCAGCGAGCGCCTCGGCTCCGCCGCCGCTCAACAGGCAGCAGGCCTGAGGCGCGTCGGCGATCTGGCGGAACATGCGCTCGATGGCGCCCGCCTGGGCGTTGAGGCAGCCGGAGGCGATCGCGTCGGCGGTGTTGCGGGGCGCCGCGGTGTATCGGCCTTCGGAGAAGGGCAGCTGTGCCGTGTTGCCCGCGAGCGATCGGCGCATCAGGCGGTCGCCCGGGAGGATGATGCCGCCGCGGAAGTGGCCGTCCGCGTCGAGCACGTCAGCGGTCGTTGCCGTGCCGGCATTCACGACGAGGCAGGCGTGGTCGTGTTGCGCGCGTGCGCCGATGAGTGCTGCCCAGCGGTCGCAGCCGAGTTGGCCGGGGTTGTCGTAGGTGTTGGTGACGCCGCAGCACAGGGCTGATGATTGCAGCCACTGCGGGGGTGCGAGCGTATTCAGGGCGTCGGCAATGGCGGCGGAGATTTGCGGTCCGGCGACGTTGGCGCCGAAGACGCGCGTGATGTCAGGATATGCGTCTGCGACCCCCCGCAATTCGCTGACGTTGTCATGCGCTAGCGCCTCCTGGGCGAGCCACGAGTCGCCGTCCAGCACGGCCCATTTGATGCGCGTGTTGCCGGCATCGACCAGCAGGATCACTGCGCTGCCCTCAGCGACACTTCGCCGGAGAGGATGCGTTCGAGGCCCTGCTCCGTGCGCACGAGCAAGGCACCGTCCTCGTCGACGCCGGTGCAGATGCCGACGACGTCGGTGCCTTCGCCACTGATGCGCACGGGAAGATCCGCAAAGGCGTTGCGCTGCTGCCAGGCGCCGCGCAGCGCGGCGAAGCCGGCCGCTGCGTAGGTATCGAACAGGATATGGAGCTCGGTCAGCACTGAGGCGAGCAGGGCTTCGGGAGCGGGGACCAGGTCGAGCTGTCGTGCGAGGTCGGTGACCGCAGGCTGGTCCGGAATGTAAGCGTCGTCGGGCAGGCGCAGGTTGATGCCGATGCCGACGACTGCGGCGGGCGTGCGTCCGCGGCCCGGTTGCAACTCGACGAGGATGCCAGCGAGTTTGCTGCCGTTGACGAGGACGTCGTTGGGCCATTTGAGCTGCAGGCCCTGTACGCCAAGCTTTTCAAGGGCGCGCACGACCGCAAGCCCGGCCACCAGCGACAGGCCTGCGGGGACCGGCGCGCCGGGTGCAAAGCGCCAGAGGCTCGAAAACGTCAGGCTGCCGCCGCTCCAGGACTGCCATTGCCGCCCCCGGCGGCCGCGGCCGGCGGTCTGGCGCTCGGCGACGACGACGTGCACGCGGCCGTCATCGGCGGGCGGCGCGTCCATCAACTCACTGTTGGTCGATGCACATTCGGCCCGGACTTGCAGACCGAATTCGCCCGCGAGCGGACCGAGGTGCCGGAGGATCGCGTCGGCCGACAATGAGCTGTTGCAGGAGTTGGATTGCACGCCGGTGTTCCCGTATCAGAAGCTGAAACCGGCATTATCCGACATTGCGCGCCCATGCACGAGTATGGTGCGCGGGCGTCAAACGCGCTTATTGTGCGGAATGGTGGCCGGCCTCCGCCGCAGAAGCGCGTTCGTCGTCCATACCCAGTTCCTGGATCTTGCGCGTGATCGTGTTGCGGCCGATGCCCAGCAGTTGCGCGGCTTCGATGCGGCGCCCGCCCGTCGCGCTGAGCGCGCGGCGGATCAGCGTGCGTTCGAATTCGCGCGTCAGGCGATCGAAGACTTCGCCGGGCGCAGTCGCGATCATGCGATCCGTTTCAAGTGCGAGGCCCTCCGACCAGCTGATCGGCATCTCGCGGTCCGGCTGGTCGCGCATGTCCGGCGGCAGGTCGGGGATCTCGACGGTCTGCCCGGGCGCCATCACCGTGAGCCAGTGACACAGGTTCTCGAGCTGGCGGACGTTGCCGGGGAAGGGCTGGGCCTGCAGGTACTTGATCGCCGCGTCCGACATCCGCTTCGCTTCGACGCCCAACTCCTGTGCGCTGCGCTGCAGGAAGTGACGCACGAGGATGGGAATGTCTTCGTGACGTTCGCGCAGCGGCGGCAGGCGCAGGCGGATCACATTGAGGCGGTGGAAGAGGTCCTCGCGGAAGAGTCCCTGGCGGACGCGGTCTTCGAGGTTCTGGTGGGTGGCGGCGATGACGCGCACATTGGCGCGAATCGGCTGCTGGCCGCCGACGCGATAGAAGTGGTTGTCGGAGAGGACGCGCAGCAGACGGGTCTGCAGCTCGGCCGGCATGTCGCCGATCTCGTCGAGGAAGAGCGTGCCGCCTTCGGCCTGCTCGAAGCGGCCGCGCCGCTGCGCGGCGGCTCCGGTGAAGGCGCCGCGTTCGTGACCGAAGAGTTCGGACTCGAGCAGGTCGCGCGGGATCGCGGCGGTGTTGATGGCGATGAAGGGCGCCTCGCGTCGCGGGCTGTGACGATGCAGCGCGCGCGCGACGAGCTCCTTGCCGGAACCGGATTCGCCATTGATGAGGACTGTGGCGTGGGACTGGGCGAGGCGGCCGATGGCGCGGAAGACTTCCTGCATCGCAGGTGCCTGCCCCAGGATCTCGGGCGTGAGCGTCGTGTCCTCAGGCGCACCGGTTTGGTGCGCGCTCTGCGCAATCGCGCGCTGAACCAGTGCAACGGCCTGATCGACGTCGAAGGGCTTGGGCAAGTATTCGAAGGCACCCCCTTGGAAGGCCGATACCGCGCTCTCCAGATCCGAATAGGCGGTCATGATGATGACCGGCAGTTGCGGGTGCAGCGCCTTGACCCGTTTGAGCAGGCCCAGGCCGGACTCGCCGGGCATTCGAATGTCTGAAATCAGTACTTTAGGCGGGTGCGTCTCGACTTCGAGCGCGGCCAGCGCCTCGCTTGCGGACGAGAAACTGCGGTGAGGGATGTCCTCGCGGCCGAGCGCTTTTTCGAGCACCCAGCGGATGGAACGGTCATCATCAACGATCCAGACGGTGTTCATCTTATGCACTATGTTGGTGCGACCTCGCCTGGCTTTGTTGGGGTCATGCGCGGTCAATTATCGGTAGCAGGATGGTGAAGCAGGTGTATCCCCTGTGGCTCTCCACGTCGATCATGCCCTGGTGCTGCTCGATGAAGCTTTGGGCCAGCGACAGCCCGAGTCCGCTTCCGCCTTCACGGCCCGATACCAGCGGATAGAAGATCTTGTCGCGAATCTCGTCCGGAATGCCGGGTCCGTTGTCGATGACTTGCAATTCCAGTGCCAGCTTGAACCTGCGCTTGGCGAGCGTCACCTGGCGGGCGACGCGCGTGCGCAGCTGGATCTCGCCGCGGCCTTCCATCGCCTGCGCGGCATTGCGTGCGATGTTGAGGATGGCCTGGATCATCTGCTCGCGGTCGGCAGTCAGTTCCGGAAGGCTGGTGTCGTAGTCGCGGCGGATCTTCAGCTCCGGGAACTCGGCGAGGATCAGTCGCCGCACGCGCTCGAGGACGTCGTGGATGTTGAGCTGGCCGGGGCGCATCATGCAGTGCGAGGTGAGCAGGCGGTTCATCAGGTCCTGCAGGCGATCAGCTTCGGCGATGATGACCTGCGTGTATTCGCGCAGCTGGGGGTCGGCGAGTTCGCGTTCGAGGAGCTGCGCGGAGCCGCGAATGCCGCCGAGCGGGTTCTTGATCTCGTGGGCGAGATTGCGGATGAGTTCGCGGTTAGCCTGCTGTTGCTGCAGCAGCTGCTCTTCCCGAGCGACTCGCAGCTGCGCGTCGATCGGGCGGAACTCCAGCAGGAGACTCACGCCGGCTGCTTCGGCCGGACTGACGATACAGTCGAGGCGTAGCGGTTCGCCGTTCGGGCGCGGGATCTTCAGATCCTGCCCGGTGTAGCTCCAGTTGGTGTTGAGCGCGTTGCCGAGCGCCGCGGACAAGCCGGGCGGATCGCCGAGCAATTGCGACAGGGGGGCGCCGATCAGCCGGCGCTGGCTGACCGCGAAGAGATTTTCTGCGCCGGCATTGAGGTAGCGGATCGACAGGTCCTCGTCGATCAGCACGACCGCGGACGAGAGCAGGTCTAGGCCGGCGAAGGGACCCTGAAAACCGGGGGGCTTGGGTGTTGTAGTTGGCATTGGCGTGCTCGAGGATTCTTGCTGCGGGTCTCGCAAAAAGCACGCCAGTCGGTGCGCGCCCTCACTTCAAGTTGGCGATTTCCTTTTTCAGCGCCTCGATGTTGCGCACGTGCGTGTCGACCTTGTCCTGTCGTTCCTGGATGCGGGCCTGCGCGACGGGGAGCTTGCGCTGCGCCAGCGTGAATTGCGCTTCCTGCTCGGACAATGCCTTCTGCGCGTCGGCGAGCGCCGTCTCCTCGGTGGCGAGTTCCTTCTCGAGCACCTGGCGTCGCGTGTCGTCGCGACTGCGCTGATCTTCGGGAGCGACGCGGGGGAAGTTCGACGGTGTGGATTGCGAAGGCGTGGCGCCGTTCGTCCGCTTTGGAGGGGCTGGCACCGAGGAGACCGGCAGATCTTCGCTCAACTGCTTGCAGCCCCGCCCGGCGCTGCGGTCATTGGTGTAGGTGATCGCGCCGTTGGCGTCGGTGCACTTGAATACCTGAGCCTGCGCGAGCGAAGCCGTCAGCAGGATCAGCAGTACCGGAAAGATTCTCTTGTCCATCGAATGGGTCTCAGGGATTCCCGCGGCCGCCGGGGCGTCGCACGGCTCGATGGCGATTAGACCGCATAAAAAAGGGACGGGCAATGCCCGTCCCTTCCTATTCCAGCGTAATCGTGAGATTACAGGCTGTAGTACATGTCGAATTCGACCGGGTGCGTCGTGATGCGCATGCGATCGACTTCGCCCGACTTCAGGCCGATGTAGGCGTCGAGGAAGTCGTTCGAGAACACGCCGCCGCGGGTCAGGAACTCGCGGTCCTTGTCGAGGTACTCGAGCGCCTGTTCGAGGCTGGTGCAGACGGTCGGGATCTTTGCATCCTCTTCCGGCGGCAGGTCGTACAGGTTCTTGTCGGCCGGGTCGCCCGGGTGGATCTTGTTCTGGATGCCGTCGAGACCCGCCATCATCAGCGCGGAGAAGGCCAGGTACGGGTTGGCCAGGGGATCCGGGAAGCGCGCTTCGATGCGGCGGCCCTTCGGGTTGGCGACGTACGGGATACGGATCGAGGCCGAACGGTTACGAGCCGAGTAAGCGAGCTTGGTCGGGGCTTCGTAGTGCGGCACGAGGCGCTTGTACGAGTTGGTGCCCGGGTTGGTGATCGCGTTCAGCGCGCGGGCGTGCTTGATGATGCCGCCGATGTAGTACAGCGCCATTTCGGACAGGCCGGCGTAGCCGTTGCCCGCGAACAGGTTCTGGCCGTCCTTCCAGATCGACTGGTGGACGTGCATGCCCGAGCCGTTGTCGCCGACGATCGGCTTCGGCATGAAGGTGGCGGTCTTGCCGTACTGGTGCGCGACGTTGTGCACGATGTACTTCAGGACCTGGGTCCAGTCGGCGCGCTTGGTCAGCGTGCTGAACTTGGTGCCGATTTCGCACTGGCCGGCGTTCGCCACTTCGTGGTGGTGCACTTCGACCGGCACGCCGCAGGCTTCGAGCGCGAGCACCATGGCGGCGCGCACGTCGTTCAGGCTATCGACCGGGGGAACCGGGAAGTAGCCGCCCTTGACGCGCGGACGGTGGCCGGTGTTGCCGCCTTCGAACTTCTCGGCGGTCGACCACGCGGCTTCTTCCGAGATGATCTTGCTGTAGACGCCCGACATGTCGATGTTCCACTCGACGGCGTCGAAGATGAAGAATTCGGGTTCGGGGCCGAAGAAGGCGGTGTCGCCCAGGCCGGTGCTCTTCAGATAGGCTTCGGCGCGCTTGGCGATCGAGCGCGGGTCACGATCGTAGCCCTTGCCGTCCGACGGTTCGATGACGTCGCAGGTCAGCACCAGGGTGGTTTCGTCGAAGAACGGGTCGATGTAGGCGGTGCCCGCTTCCGGCATCAGGATCATGTCGGAGGCCTGGATGCCCTTCCAGCCGGCGATCGAGGAGCCGTCGAAGGGGTGGCCGTGCTCGAAGTGCTCTTCTTCGAATGCCGACACCGGCAGACCGACGTGCTGCTCTTTGCCCATCGTATCGGTAAAGCGCAGGTCAACGAAGCGCACTTCGTTTTCCTGAATCATCTTCATGACGTCTTGAGCGTTCATATTCACTCCTGGTGCTCCTGGTGAGAAGAGACGATAGCGGTTGATAACGGGGGATATTTCCGTTGCGCCGAAGTAAGCAGCATCCATGCCATGCTTTTTCAGTGTGCCGGGCATTGTGCCA
>NZ_DATFAO010000086.1:0-128927 GCF_035254505.1 Aromatoleum sp.
CCAGTAGAACTTGTCGAGCACCAGGTTGGACGGGTTGTAGAAGGAGAACAGGAAGAACACCGCCAGACCCCACAGGCCGAGCAGCATCACGATGCTGATCACGGTCTTGCGGCCCTTCAGCATCGTCATGCTGATGTTGAAGAGGAAGGCCAGGGCGACGATCACGATGCCGATCTTGGTGATCAGCGGCTGCTCGAGGAACTCACGTCCCATCGTTGCCAGGATGTTGTTCCCGGTCATCTCTGCGAGCGTCGCGTACGGCACGAGCAGGTAGCCGAGGATCGTCGCCGCACCGGCAACGAGGAACACCCAGAACATTAGCATCGCCAATTTCGGGCTATACAGCTCTGTTTCCGTTTCTTCCGGAATCAGGTAGTAGGCCGAGCCCATGAAGCCGAACAGCAGCCACACGATCAGCAGGTTGGTGTGCACCATCCGTGCGATGTTGAAAGGAATCGCCGGGAACAGGAAGTCGCCGACCACGTACTGCAGGCCCATCACCAGGCCGAAAACGATCTGCCCGACGAAGAGTCCGATCGCCGCTATGAAGTACGGCAGCGCGACCGATTGAGACGAATATTTCATGGTTTGATATCCCCTTGTAGTTGTCGATGCGCTGCGCTCAGCCCTCGATGTTGGGAGGCCATTTCTGACTGTTGATTTCGGACGAGTACTTGAAGAAGGCCACGAGGTCGTCCAGTTCCTGTTCGGTCAGGTTGAACTGCGGCATCTGGCGGCGGCCCGGGGCGCCGGTCGGCTGCGCCTTGATCCAGGCCTTGATGAAGTCCGGCCCGCGGCGGGTATAGACGTTGCCGAGTTCGGGCGCGAAGTAGGCGCCTTCGCCGAGCAGCGTGTGGCAACCGATACAGTCGCGTGTTTCCCAGACGTGCTTGCCGCGCGCGACGGCCTCCGTCAGGTTGGCCCGGTTGTCGGATTTGGGCAGGCCTTTCACGGTGTCGAATGACAAGGCCACCAGGAGCAGGAAGAAGAATGTCGCCCCGCCGTAAAATATGTTGCGAGCCATCGCCTTGGTAAAGGTACCGCTCATGGTTTATCCCTCATTGTTTTGGAGTGCGTCTGCTTGATTGAAAGGAACCCGTTGTGGGACGCATTCTCAATTTGGGGAGCCTGCGCCACCATGATTTGAATCAATTTCGAAAATTTGGCGTGCACAAAAGTGCACACCCCAAAAGAGAAAGGGCCACCAGGAGAACTGATCTCACGGTGGCCCCGGAAGGAAGATCCTCGTCGGTGGAGGACGTCAGTACTTGCGGCTGACCATGACTCCGCCGCCCCACTCGGGACTGCTGTCGCTGAATCCCTTGACGGCGTAAATCTGCAGCTTCCACACATCGGTCAGCTTGTGACTCGAAAAGACCGTCATCTCGCTGATCGGATCGCGCTCGGACGACAAGCGGTCGCGCCAGTCGTAGGCGACGCCGAGCGAGGTCGTCTGCGAGAGCTTGTAGGAGACCCCGAGGGTCGCGTAGAAGGGGTCGTCGAGATTCGAGTTGCCCATGTTCTTCCAGCCGAGCGTCGCAAAGCCGGTCGTCGCACCGAAGGCCTTTGCGAAGTCGAACTGCACCGCGTAATCGGTCTTGTTGTTGCCGAGGCAGCTGTTCTCCGCCGTCGGCATCTTGACCTTGCCGACCGCCTCGACGAGCAAGCCATTCTGCGTCCCGTCGAGCAGCATATAGCCCGCGCTCGCCGTGATGTCGCCCATCCCGCTCTCGGTGCCGCCGCAGCCGCTGCCCGCCACGGGCTCGCCGTCCGGGCCGACCACGGCGTTCGTGATGTGCAGGTAGGGCACGGTCATCTTCAGCGTCACCGGCCCCGTTTCGTACTTCGCGACGATCGGCACATACCAGGTCTCGCTGTTCTTGCTGGTGCCGTATTTGCCGTTCGAATAGTCCAGACCGGTGGTGAAAGTCAGCTCGCCTGCCGCAGCGGGCAGGGTCAGCGTGGCCAGCAGCGCGGCCAGGACGGTGCGGGTACGTGTCATGCGAAGCTCCCTGTCTAAGTGGTTGTTGCCGGATTGCGGGTCCGGTCGCTACTTAGTCGCGGCCGGATTTGCCTGATCGCTCGGGACGTTCCACTTTGTCGCTGCGGTCGATGCGTTCCGGCCGCTCTCCGGTGCTCGGGCGTTCGATCCGCTGGATGGTCTCGATTCGCTCGACGCGCTTGCCGCCGTCGAAGACCTCGACCCGCTCGCGGATTTCGGTGCGGTCGCCGCTGTTCTTGATTTCGATGCGCTCGCGGCGCACGACTTCGCCATCGGCGTTCTCGACCTGCCGCTCGACCTTTTCCCGTTCGATCTCCCCGGAGCCCGACATTGTCCGCTCGATTCGCTCGCGGCTGTCGCCGTCCTCTGTTTCAATCCGTAAGCGTCCGTCGTCGCTCTCCATGCGCGTTCTGCCGGAGCCACCATGGCTTTCGTCCTCGCCACGGTCCTCACTTTCGCCCTGCTTGCGAGACGCTCCGGGCTGTCCGCGCTGCCGTGATTCGCTCTCGGTAGCGAAATCACGGACGAATTCGATGCGGTTCGCACGGATTTCCCGGCGATCGCTGAAGGTGCCATGGACGCGGATGCGCCGGTCCGCCGTCAGGTCTCCTTCACCTCCACCCGCGAAAGTCGTCCGCGGATCGAGCGCGATCGTGAAACCGCCGGCGCGCACGCTGTGGTCATCATGGCGGCCGACCAGCGCCTCGACCACCGCCTCCCGCACGCGTCCGGCGAAGGGGATCGCCGGATCCTCGACGGCCCGCGCCACCTCAAGCGTTCCCGAGGCCCATTGGCCGCGCACGAGGAACTCGGTCCCGGCCGTCAGCGGCGGGCCGGCGAGCGGAAGACCTTGCAGCGAATCCGCCCGGTCTGCGAAGCCGATGGCGCTGGCTTCCCTTGCGTCCGCCGCGCGTTCGATGCGCGTAGCGACAACCTCGCCGCTCGCGTTGCGCAGGCCGCTGACCCGCACCGCATCGCCCGGCCTCAAACCGGCGTCGACATGCGCACCGGGCGCCACACGGATCGGACGACCCATCACGTGAAGTGTTGCCCCGGCCGTCCCGATATCCGTCACCGGGCCTTCGTAAGCATTCAGCACCGAGATGTTGCGGGCCTCGAAGCCGCGATCGGACGTGGCGGTTTCGATCGCAACGACCTGTCCCACTGCCAGCCGGCTCGTCGTGGCGGCCACCCCGTTTTCGGTCACCGGAACGGACTCCTCATAGTGGACTTCGAGCCCGTCGACGCAGATCGACGCGAAGCCCGTGATCGTCCCGACAATGCCGGTCCCGCCGATGCCGTCGGCTGGAGAACCCGTTCCGCCCAGTCCTCCGGGTGCCCGCGCGACAGGCACTCCCGTCCCTCCGATGCCGGACCCGGGTACGATTCCTTGCACCTGCGGTCCGGGGGACGCGGGAGCGCCGGTTCCGCCCAATCCACCTTCGTGTGCGGGGCTGCCGGTACCACCGATGCCCCCTTCGTGCTCGGGCGCACCCGTGCCGCCGATGCCACCGGGATCGACGCAGACCGGGGCTGCATACACCGCGGGCGCGCCCGCCGACAGCAGGCCCATGGCGAAAACGATCTGGCGGAGCAGGGCGGAAGGCTTGATCACTGTTCGGCGTCCCGGGGCCTGTCGGCGGCTTGCGCAGCAGCGCTCGGTTCAGTATAGAAGTAAAGCCCAATCGTCATACGCTGTCGCGGCTCTGCCGTCCCGGCGTCGCGCGCTTCCAGGCTGGCCGCGAGGGCATTGAAGGCGACGAGCGCCTGCATGCCGTCGCTCGAAACCGCGCTGCGCAACTGCGCAATGCTTGCCGCAGAAAGCGCGTCGTAATGCACGCTGCGCTCGAAAAACGGCGACCCCTCGGTCGTCAGGTTATGCACCGCGGCGCTGGCGTGGTCATGCACGTTGTGCCCGAAGTAAGCGACCTTCTCGTCGAAGCCTTGCTGCGGAATGAAGGCGTCGGTGCTCAGATGCACGACATCTGCCTCGTCGATCTCGACCGCGCCGAGCCGCAGCCATTCGTCGAGCACGACCCGTGCGCGAATGTCGGTGCTCACCGACCGCACAAGCCCGTCGAAGGAACGGTCACCGCCGATGCTCGCCAAGCGCGGAAGCGGCAGCGCCTGGCCCGGGGCAGCGCAAAAGGGCGGGGTGTTCAGCCAGGTGCTAACGAGGTGAGCTCCCATCGAGATCGCTTCCGGCAGCCGCTCGGACTCCATGTCCGACTGCCCCCGCAGGCGCTTCACGTCCTTGCGATGCACGCCCGTCAGTAGGCTCACACGACTGTCGCTGGGGGGCGACTTGTCGAGCCGAAATTCGCCGTCAGCCACTTCGACGAAAATGGCTTTCAGCATGTCCGCGAAGTACGGATAGGTCACGCCCTTCCTCAACATCAGCCGCACCAGGGGCCGCATCACGCGTCGCAGGGCGTGCAGCAGCGAAGGAGGCGGTGTGGGAGAGGACATGCGTGATTCGAGCGAAAGGACGCTCATTCATTCTAGGGATGTGTGGGAAAATTTACCATGAACACCACCGGGATGTTGCAGACGAAAAAAAGCCCGACCACAAGGCCGGGCTCTTTCGCTGACTGCGTTGCCGCGGATCAGGCCGTCGCGAGCGGGATCTTGCCGATCTTCACCTGCCACTCCTTCGGGCCGGTGTTGTGGACGCTCGTGCCGCTGGAATCGACCGCCACCGTCACCGGCATGTCCTGCACGTCGAACTCGTAGATCGCTTCCATGCCGAGATCGGCAAATCCGACGACCTTCGCGCTCTTGATCGCCTTCGCGACCAGGTAGGCCGCACCGCCGACCGCCATCAGGTAGGCCGACTTGTTGTCGCGGATCGCGTCGATCGCAGCGGGACCACGCTCGGCCTTGCCGACCATAGAGATCAGGCCGGTCTGCTCGAGCATCATGCGGGTGAACTTGTCCATGCGCGTCGCGGTGGTCGGGCCGGCGGGGCCGACGACTTCGTCACGCACCGGATCGACCGGGCCGACGTAGTAGATCACGCGGTTGGTGAAGTCGACGGGCAGCTTCTCGCCCTTCGCCAGCATGTCCTGGATGCGCTTGTGCGCAGCGTCACGGCCGGTGAGCATCTTGCCGTTGAGCAGCAGCACCTGGCCCGGCTTCCACGACGCGACTTCTTCCTTCGTCAGCGTGTCGAGGTTTACGCGCGTGGCGACCTTGGTGTCGGGTTGCCAGGTCACGTCCGGCCAGTCTTCCAGCTTCGGCGCTTCCAGCTTCGCGGGTCCCGAGCCGTCGAGCTCGAAATGCACGTGACGGGTCGCCGCGCAGTTCGGAATCATCGCCACCGGCAGGCTCGCCGCGTGGGTCGGATAGTCCATGATCTTGACGTCGAGCACGGTCGTCAGGCCGCCCAGGCCCTGCGCGCCGATGCCCAGCGCGTTGACCTTCTCGAAGAGCTCCAGGCGCAGTTCCTCGACGCGCGACAGCGCGGCGCCCGAAGCGGCCTTGTCCTTCAGCTCGTGGATGTCGACCGGCGCCATCAGCGATTCCTTCGCCAGCAGCATCGCCTTCTCCGGCGTGCCGCCGATGCCGATGCCGAGGATGCCCGGGGGACACCAGCCTGCGCCCATCGTCGGCACGGTTTTCAGCACCCAGTCCACGATGGAATCGGACGGATTGAGCGCGTAGAACTTGGTCTTGTTCTCCGAGCCGCCGCCCTTGGCCGCACAGATCACTTCGACGTGGTCGCCCGGAACGATTTCGTAATGCACGACGGCCGGGGTGTTGTCCTTGCTGTTCTGGCGCTTGCCGGCCGGGTCGAGCAGCACCGAGGCGCGCAGCTTGTTGTCGACATTGGTGTACGCGCGGCGCACCCCTTCGTTGACCATCTCCTGCACGCTGAGCTTCGACTCCCAGCGCACGTTCATGCCGACCTTCAGGAAGACGACCGCGATGCCCGTATCCTGGCAGATCGGGCGATGGCCTTCGGCGGACATCCGCGAGTTCGTCAGGATCTGCGCGATCGCGTCTTTCGCGGCGGGACTTTCCTCACGCTTCCAGGCTTCACCAAGGGCCTTGATGTAGTCCAGCGGGTGATAATAGCTGATGTACTGAAATGCATCCGCGATGGACTGGATGAGGTCTTCTTCGCGAATCACGGTCATGTTGCGTCTCCGAGAATGGCCAGCGGCCCGTGGTGGTGAGAAACGGGATTTTAGCAGTCCTCGCGGCAGTGCAGCACCGAGTCGGGTAACGTGGTTCTACGGAGGGATGTAAGTCCTGTGTAAGATACCTGTTCTTAAATGCCCAACAACCCGCGGCGCTTGACAGCGTCGTGAGAAGACGCAGGCCGGGCCACACCGGTCGCCCCTTCGAGGGCAGCTTCAGCCGATTTGAATAGCTAGTTGAGGAGAGGAAAGCATGTCCAATGAGCAGCAGCCCCGCCTGTACTACCCGTCGGAAGAGATCGTCAAGAACGCCGCGGTGTCCGGCATGGATGCCTACCGCGCGCTGTGCAAGGAAGCTGAAGAGGACTACGAGGGCTACTGGGCGCGTCAGGCTCGCGAGCTGGTCGAGTGGAAGAAGCCCTTCACCCAAGTGCTCGACGAAAGCAACGCTCCGTTCTTCAAGTGGTTCGCCGACGGTCAGCTGAACGTCTCGTACAACTGTCTCGACCGCAACGTCAATAACGGTCTGGGCGACAAGGTCGCGATCATCTTCGAAGCCGACAACGGCGAAGTCACCCGCGTCACCTACAAGGACCTGCTCAGCCGCGTCTGCAAGTTCGCCAACGCGCTCCGCGAAATGGGCGTCAAGAAGGGCGACCGCGTCGTCATCTATCTGCCGATGTCGATCGAAGGCGTCGTCGCGATGCAGGCTTGCGCCCGTATCGGTGCGACCCACTCGATCGTGTTCGGCGGCTTCTCCGCCCAGGCCCTGCGTGACCGCATCAACGACGCCGGCGCCGTGGCCCTGATCACCTCCGACGGCCAGTTCCGGGGCGGCAAAGCCCTGCCGCTGAAGCCGATCGCCGACGAAGCCATCGCCATGGGCGGTTGCGAGAGCATCAAGAACGTCTTCGTCGTCCAGCGCACCGGCGGTGCCTGCTCGATGGTCGCCGGCCGCGACGTGTGGTTCCATGAAATCAGCGCCAATCAGCCGGAAGCCTGCGAGCCGGAATGGGTCGATGCCGAGCATCCCCTGTTCCTGCTCTACACCTCGGGCTCGACCGGCAAGCCGAAGGGCGTCCAGCACTCGACCGGCGGCTACCTGCTGCACGCGATCCTGACCATGAAGTACACGTTCGACATCAAGCCGGACGACGTCTTCTGGTGCACGGCCGACATCGGCTGGGTCACCGGCCACACCTACATCACCTATGGCCCGCTCGCCTGCGGCACGACCGAGATCGTGTTCGAAGGCGTGCCGACCTACCCGGATGCCGGCCGCTTCTGGAAGATGATCCAGGATCACAAGGTCAGCGTCTTCTACACGGCCCCGACCGCGATCCGCTCGCTGATCAAGGCAGCGGACAACAACCCGGCGGTGCATCCGACCAAGTACGACCTCTCCAGCCTGCGCATCCTCGGTTCGGTCGGCGAGCCGATCAACCCGGCCGCGTGGGAGTGGTACTACGAGAACGTCGGCGGCAGCCGCTGCCCGATCGTCGATACCTTCTGGCAGACCGAAACCGGCGGCCACATGATCACCCCGCTGCCGGGCGCGACGCCGTTGGTGCCGGGTTCCTGCACGCTGCCGTTCCCCGGCATCATCGCCGCGGTCGTCGATGAGACCGGTACCGAAGTGCCGAACGGGCAGGGCGGCATCCTCGTCGTCAAGCGTCCGTGGCCGGCGATGATCCGTACGATCTGGGGCGACCCGGAGCGCTTCAAGAAGTCGTACTATCCGGACGACTTCAAGGGTAAGCTGTATCTCGCCGGCGACGGTGCGATCCGCGACAAGGACACGGGCTACTTCACGATCACCGGCCGTATCGACGACGTGCTGAACGTCTCGGGCCACCGCATGGGTACGATGGAAATCGAATCGGCGCTCGTCGCGCACGAGAAGGTTGCGGAGGCCGCAGTTGTCGGCCGTCCGGACGACCTGACCGGTGAAGCGATCGTCGCCTTCGTCGTGCTGAAGGGCAACCGCCCGACCGGCGAAGACGCGAAGGCGGTGATCAAGGAGCTGCAGAACTGGGTCGGCCATGAAATCGGGCCGATCGCCAAGCCGAAGGACATCCGCTTCGGTGAGAACCTGCCCAAGACGCGTTCGGGCAAGATCATGCGCCGGCTGCTGCGTCAGCTGGCGAAGGGTGAGGAGATCACCCAGGATACGTCGACCCTCGAGAACCCGGCGATCCTGGAACAGCTCAAGGGATAGAGCTGACCCTTTGATGACAGGTGACCGACCCTCGAGAGGCCGGCCCTGACAAGAATAAATGAGGCAAGCTGGCGCGAGCCGGCAGTGGGAGGAGGAGAAGGCGCGCGCAAGCGCGCCTTTTTTTTGCAGGATGCCGGCTGCCCCTGCGGGTGGCCGGCATGCGCACATCGTTATAATCGGATAGCCATCGTCATCATGAGGAGCCCATGATGCGCAGCGGTCTTGCCGGTCAGCGGCTGGCGGCAGTGTTCGCCCTGGCTGCCGTGTTGTTCAACTATCCCGTCCTGTCGCTTTTCGACCGTGCCGAACCCTTCTTCGGCATGCCGATGCTATGGCTGAGCCTGTTCGTCATCTGGGTTCTGACGATCGTCATCGTCGCCTGGATCGCCGAACGCGGGCCGCGCTGAGGAATCGCGGATGCTCTCGGCCAGCGTCGTCGTCCCGGTTTCGTTCGCATATCTTCTGGCGCTCTTCGCCGTCGCCTATTTCGGCGATCGCCGCGCGGAAGAGGGGCGCTCGATCATTGCCAATCCGTGGACCTATTCGTTGTCCATGGCAGTGTATTGCACCGCGTGGACCTATTTCGGCAGCGTCGGCCGCGCGTCGTCGGGCGGCGTCTGGTTCCTGCCGATCTATCTCGGTCCGACGCTGGCGATGACGCTATCGTGGTTCGTGCTGCTCAAGATGATCCGCATCGCGAAGAGCTACCGCATCACGTCGATCGCGGATTTCATCTCGAGCCGCTACGGTAAGAGCCAGCTGCTGGCCGGACTCGTGACGGTCATCGCCGTCGTCGGCATGGTGCCGTACATCGCGCTGCAGTTGAAGGCGATCTCGAGCGGCTACGCGGTCATCACCGGACAGCACGACGCGGCCTACGTCCCAATCGTCGCCAGGAGCTGGCTCGAAGACAGCACCCTTTACATCGCGCTGATGCTGGCGTTATTCACGGTGCTGTTCGGCGCGCGGCACCTGGATGCGGCAGAGCGCCACGAAGGGATGGTCGCCGCCATCGCATTCGAATCCGTGGTCAAGCTGGTCGCCTTCCTCGTCGTCGGCGCCTTCGTGACCTACGGCATCTACAACGGCTTCGGTGATATTTTCGCCCGCGCCTACGCCGACCCCCATCTCGCGCCGCTGCTGAGTCTCACGTCGTCCGGCAGTGCCCGCAACGGCGGCTGGTTCTCGCTGACGCTGCTCGCGATGCTGTCGGTGATCTTCCTGCCCCGCCAGTTCCAGGTCGCCGTCGTCGAGAACGTCAATGAACAGCACCTGCGGCGCGCCATCTGGCTGTTCCCGGCGTACATGCTGTTGATCAACATCTTCGTGTTGCCGATCGCGCTCGGCGGCCTGCTGTACTTTGGGCGCGGCGCAGCGGATCCGGATACCTTCGTGCTGTCCTTGCCGCTCGCGCAGGGCAGTCCCGCGCTTGCGCTGCTCGCCTTTGTCGGCGGCTTGTCCGCTGCGACCGGCATGGTCATCGTGGAGACCATCGCGGTGTCGACGATGGTCTGCAACGACCTCGTGATGCCGCTGCTGCTGCGGCTTTCGCATTTCAAGCGGAGCGAGCACCCGGACCTTACCGGCCTGCTGCTGGGCATCCGCCGCGGAGCAATCCTCGGCGTGTTGCTGCTCGGCTATGTCTATTTTCGCGTTGCGGGTGAGGCCTATGCGCTCGTCAGCATCGGGCTGATCAGCTTTGCGGCGGTCGCGCAGTTCGCACCGGCGATGCTGGGCGGCATGTATTGGCGCGGCGGCACGCGCGAAGGGGCATTCGCCGGCTTACTGGGCGGGTTCCTAGTGTGGGCCTACACGCTGATGCTGCCGTCGGTGGCGAAGTCGGGCTGGCTCGACAAGGGGTTCCTAGACGAGGGCGCATTCGGACTCGCGTTTCTGCGACCAGAACATCTCTTCGGGCTGTCCGGGCTCGACAATCTCAGCCACTCATTGTTCTGGAGCCTCGGGGCGAATATCGCTTGCTACGTCCTGGTGTCGCTCATCCGCGTCCCGACCGGCCAGGAGGCGACGCAGGCGACCTTGTTCGTCGATGTATTCCGGCGCGGCGAAGGCGGATCGGCTGTGTTCTGGCGCGGCAGCGCCGAATTCGAGCACCTGTTTCCGCTCGTTGCCCGCTTTCTCGGTCCCGATCGCGCGAAGCGCCTGTTTAACGCATACGCGCGCGAGCGCGGCGTCAGGGACATCCGGCAGCTTCGCCCGGATGCGGCCCTCGTGCAGTTCGCCGAGACGCAGCTGGCAGGGGCGATCGGTAGTGCTTCGGCGCGCGTAATGATGTCATCGGTCGTGAAGGAGGAGCCGCTCGGACTGGACGAGGTGATGAATATCCTCGACGAAGCCTCGCAGGTGCGCGCTTATTCCCACCAGCTCGAAGAGAAGTCGCTCGCGCTGGAGGTTGCGACCGACCAGTTGCGCGCGGCAAACGAACGACTGAAGGAACTCGATCGCCTGAAGGATGATTTCATGTCCTCCGTGACGCATGAACTGCGTACGCCGCTGACGTCGATCCGCGCCTTCTCCGAGATGCTGTTCGACGATCCGCGCACCGATCTGGCGGACCGCACGCGTTTCCTCGGCATCATCGTGTCCGAGACCGAGCGGCTGACGAGGCTGGTGAACCAGGTCCTCGATATGGCCAAGATCGAGTCGGGTCACGGCGAATGGCACAACACCGACGTCGATATGCGTGACCTGGTGGTGCACGCTGTCGAGACGACGATGCAGCTCTTCCGCGACCGGCGCGCTGCCGTCGAGGTCGAGATGCCCGAGACGCCGGTGCACCTCCTCGGTGATCACGACCGTCTGCTGCAGGTCATGCTCAATCTGCTCTCGAACGCGGCAAAGTTCGTCCCGTTCGATTCCGGCCGGGTGCGGGTGAGGATGGTCCGCGAGGCGGGCCAGCTACGCGTCGACGTCGCAGACAACGGGCCGGGCATCCCGCCTGATCAACTCGGCGTGGTCTTCGAAAGGTTCCGCCAGGGGGGGGACGAACGCTCGCGTCCGCAGGGCACGGGCCTTGGACTGCCGATCAGCCGCCACATCGTGGAGCATTTCGGCGGCCGGTTGTGGGTGGAGTCCGTAGTGGGGCAGGGGGCGACCTTTTCGTTCACTCTGCCGCTGAACGAAGAAGAAAGCCGCGAAGGCGCAGCGGCTCAATGACATAGAATAGCGGTGTGGGAGAGGGAGAGGATGGCCAAAAAAATTCTGATCGCCGACGACGAGCAAAACATCGTCATTTCGCTCGAATTCCTGATGAAGCGTGAAGGATACGAGGTGCTTATCGCCAACGACGGCGAGGAGGCCGTGCATCGCATACGGGCCGATCGGCCCGATCTCGTGCTTCTCGACGTGATGATGCCGAAGAAGAGCGGCTTCGAGGTGTGCCAGGAGATCAAGTCGGATCCCGATCTGCAGGGGATCTGCATCCTGATGCTCACCGCCAAGGGGCGTGACACCGAGATGGCGAAGGGGCTCGCGCTCGGTGCCGATGCCTACATGACCAAACCGTTTTCGACGAAGGAACTGGTGGAGCGCGTCCGCGGCTTGCTGGCGGAGCGCTGATTAATGACTGCGCGAACGCGGTTCGTTCTTGCGGTTTGCATCCTCGCCCTGCTGATGACAGGGCCTTTCGTGACGACGGCAGTCCTGGCGTGGCTGGGAACCGGCGATGCAGGGCGTGCGGTGCTGGTCAATGCCGTGCTGCCGCATCTGCCGCTCGGGGCGATGATGACGGTCATCGGTTTTGCAGTCGGCATCGCCGTGCTGCGGAACCTGTTCCGGCAATACGTGCAGGGGCTGTTGCGGATGTCCGAGCACCTCGGCCTGATGCTCGGCGCAAACCGCGAATTCCGCGTCAAGCCCAAAGGGCCGCCCGAAGTGCAGGCGCTCGCGCATGCCGTCAACGCGCTCGCGCAGCAGCGCGACGAACTGATGACGGACGTCGAGGCGCAGATCACGCAGGCCAAGCGGTCGCTCGAAGAAGAGAAGAATCGCCTCGCGACGCTGATGTCCGAGCTGACGCAGAGCGTGGTGGTATGCAACCTCGATGGTCGCATCCTGCTTTACAACAACCGCGCCCGCCTGCAGTTCCGTGCCCTGTCCGAAGCCCAGGCGGTAGGTGGGGGCGGTGAACTGATGGGCCTGGGCCGCTCGATCTACGCCGTGCTCGACCGCAACCTGATCACCCACGCGCTCGAAGGGATCCAGCATCGCTTGAAGCGCAGCGCAGCGCAGGCCGTTGCGAACTTCGTGACCACGACTCGTTCGGGCCAATTGCTTCGCGTGCAGATGGCGCCGGTGCTGTCGGCGGCGCAGGAGAGCGGAGAGGCGCGCGGCGAAGAACGTGCGATCACCGGCTTCATCCTGATGCTCGACAACATCACACGGAATTTCGAGACCGAATCGCGCCGCGACCAGATGTTGCACACGCTCACCGAAGGCAATCGCGCCGCGCTTGCGAACGTTCGCGCCGCGGCCGAAATGCTGGAGTACCCGGATCTGCAGGAGGAACTGCGCGAGCGCTTCCGGACGGTGATCCGCGACGAAGTGCGGGCGATGAGCACGCGGCTCGACGAGACGGCGAACGAATTCGCCGATTCGCTGAAGGCGCGCTGGCCGCTGGAGGAAATGCTGGGCGCCGATCTGATCGCGGCGGCGCAGCGCCGTATCGAGCAGGTCGTCAAACTGCCGACCAAACTCGAGGAGGTCGACGAGTCGCTGTGGGTCAAGGTCGACAGCTTCTCGCTGATGCAGGCGCTGACCTATCTCGCGAGCCGGCTGTCCGATGAATTCGAAGTGCGCGAGGTGCGCTTCCGGCTGAGCGGGGCGGGACGGCTCGTGCATCTCGATCTGATCTGGTCGGGGCAGGCGATGAGCACCGAGACGGTGATGTCGTGGGAACTCGAGCCGATGCGCTTCGCGGACGAGAACAGTCCGCTGACCGTGCGCGATGTGATCGAGCGTCACGACGGCGAGATGTGGCTCGAGCGCGAGAAAGTGCGCCACCGCGCCTTCTTCCGCATCCTGTTGCCCGCGGCGGTGCCGCAGGAGCAACTCGACCCGGCAGCCTTCCTGAAAGTGGAAAGCCGGCCCGAGTACTACGACTTCGATCTCTTCAAATGGTCCGACAAGTCGCGCGCGCTGGAAGATCGGCAACTCGCGGAGCTAACCTATACGGTCTTCGATACCGAGACCACCGGCCTCAATCCGTCCCATGGCGACGAGATCATCCAGATCGGCGCGACGCGCATCGTCAACGGCAAGCTCCTGCGCCAGGAGTCCTTCGAGCAGCTCGTCGATCCCTGCCGCTACATGGCTCCTGAGTCCGTCCAGATCCACGGCATCACGCACGCGATGCTCGCCGGCCAGCCGACCATCGAGAAGGTGCTGCCGAGTTTTCATGCCTTCACCCAGGACACGGTGCTGATCGCCCACAACGCGGCCTTCGACATGCGCTTCCTGCAGATCAAGGAGGCGGAAACCGGGATGCGTTTCGACCAGCCGGTGCTCGACACATTGTTGCTGTCGGCGGTCATCCATCCGAACCAGGAATCTCACCGTCTCGAAGCGATCGCCGAGCGTCTGAACATCCCGATCGTCGGGCGGCATACCGCGCTGGGCGACGCGATCGTCACCGCGGAGGTGTTCCTGAAGATGATCCCATTGCTCGCCGAGAAGGGCATCCGTACCTTGCGCGAGGCGCGCGAGGCGGCTGAGAAGTCTTATTACGCGAGGATCAAGTATTGACTCCCGCGACGCGTGGTGCATGAGTACCCAATCGAATTTCACCCGTCGGCTGCGCCGCTACTACAGCTGGTACACGGTCTGCTTCCTGGCCTTCGTCGGCGCGCTCGCATTGAGCGAGCGCGCCGGCCTCTCGCCCGGTGCGATCGGGCATATCTTCCTGTTTGCGACGATCGCAATCTACGCCGGCATCGGCGTGATGAGCCGCACGTCCGACGTCTCGGAATACTACGTCGCCGGACGTCGCGTGCCGGCCTTTTTCAACGGCATGGCGACCGCGGCGGACTGGATGAGCGCCGCGTCCTACATCGGCCTCGCCGGCACGCTCTACTTTGCGGGCTTCGAGGGCCTTGCGTTCGTCACCGGCTGGACGGGTGGCTTCGTGCTCGTAGCCTTGTTGCTCGCGCCCTACCTGCGCAAGTTTGGGCAATACACGATTCCCGATTTTCTCGGCATGCGTTACCAGGGCAACGCCGCGCGTGTCGTCGGCCTGCTGGCTACCGTGCTCGCGAGCTTCGTGTATCTCGTCGCGCAGATCTATGGTGTGGGCCTGATCACCAGCCGTTTCGTCAGCGTGGAGTTCGAGATCGGCCTGTTCGTCGGCCTGGCCGGCATCCTCGTGTGCTCCTTCCTCGGCGGGATGCGTGCAGTGACGTGGACTCAGGTCGCACAGTACGTGATCCTCGTGACGGCCTACCTCGTGCCGGTGACGATCATGTCCTACAAGGTCACCGGCGTTCCGGTCGCGCCCGTGATGTACGGCCAGGTGCTGGAGCGGCTGTCGGCGAAGGAAGACGAGCTGATCGCCGACCCGGAGGAAATCGAAGTGCGCCGGCAGTTTGGAAACCGCGCCAAGGATTACGCCGCGAAAGTCGAGAATTTGCCGCAGTCCCTCGAAGCGGAGCGGCGATCACTGATCGAACGGCTCAACCAGTTGCGCCTCGAAAACGCTCCGGCACGCGATATCGCACATACCGAAAGGGCCCTGCGCGACCTGCCCCGGACCGCTCCGCAGGCGAAGCTCGTCTGGGAGCGCGAGCGGGACGACGCGCTCGAACGCGCCAAACCCTTGCGGCGCCACGCCCAGGCTCATCCGGGCGATACACCACAGGAACGCGAGAACGCGCGCAACAACTTCCTTGCGCTGGTCTTCGTGATGATGGTCGGCACCGCGGCGTTGCCGCACATTCTCGTCCGTTACTACACGACCCCCGGCGTCGTGGAGGCGCGGAAGTCGGTGTTCTGGTCCCTGTTCTTCATCTTCTTTTTGTATGTGACCGCCCCGGCCTACGCCGTATTCGCGAAGTGGGAGGTGTACAACAACCTCATCGGGTCGAGCATCGCGATGCTTCCGAACTGGATCGTGTCCTGGGGCAAGGTCGGCATGGTGTCGATCGAGGACATCAACGGCGACGGCATCCTGCAGTTGGCCGAGCTCAGCCTGAACACCGACGTGATCGTACTCGTCACACCGGAGATCGCCGGACTGCCGTACGTCATTTCGGGGCTCGTCGCCGCGGGGGGCCTCGCAGCGGCGCTGTCGACGGCCGATGGCCTGTTGCTGACGATCTCGAACGCGCTGTCGCATGATTTTTACTTCAAGGTCATCAACCCTGGGGCGAGCACGCACCGTCGCCTGGTGATCTCGAAGTCACAGTTGCTGGTCGTGGCGGTGGTCGCCGCATGGGTCGCGTCGATGCACCCGGACAACATCCTGCTGATGGTCGGCCTTGCGTTCTCGATTGCGGCGGCGGCCTTCTTCCCGGCGCTGGTGCTCGGGATTTTCTGGAAGCGCGCAAACCGACCCGGAGCGGTGGCCGGAATGATCGCCGGCCTCGCAGTGACCTTGGTCTACGTCGTACGCACCCACAGCTTCTTCGGCGGTTCGATGGAGCAGGCCTGGTTCGGCATCAACCCGATTTCCGGCGGCTTGTTCGGTGTGCCGGTGGGCTTCCTGACGATCATCGTGGTCAGCCTGTTGACCCCGCCGCCACCGCCCGAAATACAGAAGCTGGTCGACTACGTGCGCTACCCGCGCTTGCCGGCAGACGATCCCGGGTTGATGCCGGAGGTGCGCCCGCCTCATAATTGAGCGGATACGCGGAATACCATTCCGCGAAAAGAAAAAGCCCTGAATAATCAGGGCTTTTTCTTTTGTTCTGGCGGAGAGAGCGGGATTCGAACCCGCGTCAGGGTATTACCCTGAACACGCTTTCCAGGCGTGCGACTTAAACCACTCATCCATCTCTCCGGGAAGCCGCGCATTGTAGCAGAACGCGCGAGAATCGGAAGCCCCTGACATGATCCTCGCAGCGATCGAGCGTGAGAGAGCCAGGTGGGAGGGTTCGGCGGTTTCGCACGGCCGGAGGAGGTCCGTGCAGTGCCCGTATTCCGCCGGTGCGCAGGTTTGCACGCTGAGCAAATGGTCTGCGCCGGTGGTCGCCCATGGGTGTCAATAGTCCTCACACCCTATGGGCGGCCGCTCTCGCGGTGCGAGGCCGTTGAGTGCCCGATAATTTCGCGCGTCTTACAAGACTCCGAGGTGTTTCTTCACGGCCGGCATGCCATCGGCACCGTCGAACGTGGTCACCCCCGTCAGCCAGCCATTCAGCACTGCGGGATTCTTGCGCAGCCACTCGTTGGCTGACGTGACTGGATCCTTCCTGTCGAGGATGCCGCCCATGATCTGGTTTTCCATCTCCAGCGAGAACGCGAGTTGTTTCACCAGTTTCGCGGCATTCGGGCACTTGTCCGCATAGCCTGGCCACATCGCGGTGTAGATCGTCGCGCCGCCGAGGTTCGGGCCGAAGTACTTGTCACCGCCGGTCAGGTAGGCGAGCTTGAACTTCTCGTTCATGGGATGGGGTTCCCAGCCCAGGAATATGATCGATCTCTTCTGCGCGACCGCTCGCTGCACTTCAACCAGCATCCCGGCTTCGGAGGATTCGACGAGTTTGAATCCGCCGAGGCCGAACTCGTTCTTTTCGATCATCTTCTGGATCAGCGCGTTGCCGTCGTTGCCCGGTTCGATGCCGTAAATCTTGCCGTCGAGCTCGTTGCGGAATTTGCTGATGTCGGAGAAATCCTTGAGGCCGGCTTCGGCCAGGTAGGCGGGAACGGCGAGGGTGTATTTGGCCCCGGTCAGGTTTCCGGGCTCGAGCACCTTGATCGATCCTTCTTTCAGGAAGGGTTCGATCATCGGCGTCATGCTGGGATTCCAATAGCCGAGGAAGACGTCGATATTCTTCTTCTTGATCCCGGCGAAGGTGATCGGAACCGAAGCGATGGTGGTCGTCGGTTTGTAGCCGAGGCCTTCGAGCACGGTCGATGCGACGGCCGTCGTCGCGGCGATGTCGGTCCAGCCGACGTCAGCGAAGCGCACCGCGCGACATGAGGATGGATCGGCCGCCGTGCTGACTCCCGACGCGGTCGCAAACAGCGCAGCCATACCAAACATGCTGACGTTCTTGAAAATCTTAGTAGTTATCACTTCTTGTCTCCTGAAAACACCCTTCAATGAGCGCCGCCTTCAAGCTTCAGCGCGACGACCCCACCGATAATGAGCGCCACACCCAACAACTTCTGTGGCGTCAATCCTTCATCAAACACTGCAACTCCGATTGCGGCGATCAGGGCAGTGCCCGCGCCAGCCCAGATTGCGTATGCGGTTCCGACCTCGATCGTGCGCAATGCGTTACTCAGACATGCGAACGACATTGCATAGAGGACGAACATCAGCACCGACGGGCCCGGGCGGGTGAATCCCGCGGAAAACTTCATCGAGGTCGTTGCGGCCACCTCGAGCAGGATCGCGACCGTCAGCAGCGCCCAGTTGTTCATGAGGCTTCAAAACGTCCGGCCGATCGTCACGTAGACCTGACGGTCGCCCGGGCTCGAGTGCGAGCCGTCGCCCGATACGGACAAGGTGTTGTTGTGCTTGTAGTAATCGTTCACCTTCGGCATTCCGGTCAAATTCAGGCTCGCGCTCCAGCCCTTGTCGAAGGTCTTGGTCAGGGAGATCTTGTAGTCCTCGAAATCGTAGCTCGAGAAGTTCTTTACCTGCTCGCGCCCATAGTGCAGAAGCAGAGCATAGCCGCCTCCGAAGTCGTAATTGAAGTTGGCGTCCAGGTAGCCGGAACCGCGGCTGTGCTGATCGTTGCCGATGAAAAGGGTGTCGCTGTTGTAGCCGAAGTAGTCCTTCGTGTAGGTGTACCAGTAGTTGAGGGTGAACCACTTCCACGTCGCGCCGAGGAGCACTTCGCCGTAGTCGTATTTCGTGTCCTTCAGGGAAAACGGGGGCTGCAGCTTGGCGCCGGGGTAGAGGTAATAGTAGAGCTGCGCCTTGTAGGAGACGTCGCCGACGGTTCCACCATAGCCCGCATAGAGATCCCATTCCATAAAGCCATCCTGGATCCATTTCGGACTCACCGTGGACATCCAGGTGCCGGCAAAGAAACCGCTCGGATGCGCATAGTCGAAGCCGCCCTGCAGCGCCGGCCGGCCCCAGGTCTGCTGGAATCCGCGCGATACGTACTGGGAGGCGAGGGTCACATTGGCTGACAGGGCGTCGCCCGTAGAGGGTTCGACCGGCGGAAAGGCCTGAACGGCGGGCGTCGCGGCGGCGCTGGCGGTACCGGCGGCGCCCAGGGCGACAAGAATGAACGGAAGCAAACGCGGCGGATGAATCATGTTCACGGGAACCCCTCGATTGTGAAGGCTGGAATGTCCAGGTCTTGCGATTTCAGTTCGGGTACATCACGAAGCGGGCGATCGTCCACGCGCCGTCTTCGCCGCGCCGCAGAATCTCGGTGGTGCGCAGCTTGAGGGTCGCGGCCCGGCCGCCGCCTTTCGGCGTTTGCGTCAGCGTCCGATTGGAGCGCACGACCGCCATGTCGCCGGATCCCGTGATTTCCTCCAGCTCGTTGCTCCATAGATCGTCGAGGTCGTCCTTCTTGTAGGACTGCGCGAATCCCGCCTTCAGCGTGTCGAAGTCGTAGTCGGTGGCGCCCTGGAAGACGCCGACGACGTCGTCCGCATACATGGACATGCAGCGATCGAGGTCGCGCGCCGAACACGAACTGAGCCACGCTTCCATGGCGTTCTTGATCGCGTAGGTGTCACTCGTCGGCAGCGCTGCCGACTGTGCTTGTGCAGCGGACGCCGCGGCAAACGCCGCGACCCCTCCAACCAGGACCTGCCTCATCAACCTCAGCATTGCTTCTTCCCCTTTAGCAAAAGGACCGTAGACGGATGGTGCTGTGAGAATGACTGTACCGGCTGGACGGTTCATAGTCAACACCGTCCGGACGGTATATCACTTAGGTTAAAAAAACGATGAACCTTCAGACGCGCACCGGCCGTCCGCGCACAGGAACGCTACCGGCCGAAAAATAGGGCGCCTTGCTGGGCGCCAGTGGCTTGCGGCCGCGGATGCGGTCGGCGATCTTCTCGCCGATCATGATCGTGGTGGCGTTGAGATTGCCGGTGATGATCAGCGGCATGATCGAGGCATCGACGACGCGCAGCGCCTCTACTCCATGGACGCGTCCCTGTCCGTCCACTACCGCCATGTCGTCCTCGCCCATCTTGCATGAGCAGGATGGGTGAAAGGCGGTCTCGGCCCGCTCGCGGACGAAGGCGTCGAGCGACGCATCGCTCTTCAGGTCGACGCCCGGACTCAGCTCGCGGCCGCGGTAGGGATCGAGCGCGGGCTGCTGCATGATTTCCCGCGTGATGCGAATCGCATCCCGGAACTCCTGCCAGTCCTGCTCCATGCTCATGTAGTTGAACAGGATGCTCGGGTGTTGGTGCGGATCTTTCGACTTCACATGGATGCGGCCGCGGCTCGGTGAGCGCATCGAGCCGACATGGGCCTGAAAGCCGTGCTCCTTCACGGCATTGCTGCCGTTGTAATTGATCGCCACCGGCAGAAAGTGGAACTGGATGTTCGGCCACTCGAACTCCGAGCGGCTGCGGATGAAGCCTCCAGCCTCGAACTGGTTGCTCCCGCCGATTCCGGTTCCCCTGAACAGCCATTGCGCGCCGATCGCGGGTTGATTCCACGGCTGGAGCGCGGGGTACAGCGACACCGGTTGCTTGCAGGCGTATTGGAGGTACATCTCGAGATGGTCCTGCAGGTTGGCGCCGACGCCAGGCAGGTCGTGCACCACGCCGATATCAAGGCTGCGCAGCAGCGGCGCGGGGCCGATGCCCGAGCGCTGCAGGATCTGAGGCGAGGCAATGGCGCCGGCGCACAGCAGCACCTCGCGGCGCGCGTGCACGGTCGTCGGATGGGGCGCGGCGCCTTGTAGATAGGCGACGCCGACGGCGCGCTTGCTGCTGAAAAGGATCCGGTCGGTGAGTGCGTGAGTGACGACCGTGAGATTCGGTCGGCCGCGCGCCTGGTCGAGGTATCCGCGCGCGGTGCTCGAACGCCGTCCCGCGGGGGTGACCGTGCGGTCCATTGGCCCGAAGCCCTCCTGCTGGTAACCGTTAAGGTCGCTGGTGCGCGGGAAACCCGCCTGCACGCCGGCCTCGACCATCGCCTGGAAAAGCGGGTTGTTGCCCGGCTTCGGGGTCGTGACGCAGACCGGACCGTCGGCGCCGTGATAGTCGTCCGCGCCGGTATCGCGCGATTCGGCCTTGCGAAAGTAGGGCAGGCAGTCGAGATAGCTCCAGTCCTCGAGTCCCTTGGCCCTGGCCCAGTTGTCGAAGTCCAGCGCGTTGCCGCGGATGTAGCACATGCCGTTGATGAGCGAGGAGCCGCCGAGGCCCTTGCCGCGCCCGCACTCCATGCGCCGCTTGTTCATGTGCGGCTCGGGGTCGGTCTCGTAGGCCCAGTTGTAGCGGCGGCCTTGCAGCGGGTAGGCGAGCGCCGCGGGCATCTGCGTGCGGAAGTCCAGGCGGTAGTCCGGACCGCCGGCCTCCAGCAGCAACACGCTGACGTCGGCATCCTCGGTCAGACGGGCGGCGAGCACGTTACCGGCGGAGCCGGCGCCAATGATGATGTAGTCAAATTCTTTTGACATCGACATGTTCGAATCCTTGGGCGCGCTCGCTCAATACGGGCAGGCGACGTCGCCCATTTCCACGTAGACGCTCTTGAGTTGGGTGTAGTGTTCGAGGGCGGCGAGGCCGTTTTCGCGGCCGATCCCCGACTGCTTGACGCCGCCGAAGGGAATTTCCACCGGAGTGATGTTGTAGTTGTTGATCCAGCAGATTCCCGCCTGGAGTTGCGCGACGACGCGGTGGGCGCGTGCGAGGTCGCGCGTGAAGACGCCGCCGGCGAGCCCGAAGGGGGTGGCATTGGCGCGGCGGATCACGTCCTCCTCGTCGGAGAACTTCAGTACCGACATGACCGGACCGAAGATTTCCTCGCGGACGATTTCGCAGTCGTCGGTGCAGTCGGCGAAGATCGTGGGTTTCACGAAGAAGCCTCCCGGAAGGCCATCGACATGCGCGCGTCCGCCGCCCGAGACGAGCCGTGCGCTGCGCTTTCCGCTTTCGATGTACTCGAGTACGCGGTTCATGTGGGCTTCCGAAATGAGCGCGCCGACCTGGGTTTGAGGATCGCGGGGATCGCCGATCTTCATCGCGCGCGTGCGCTCGGCAAGCTGCTCGAGGAAGGCGTCGTAGATTGCTTCGTGGACGAAAACGCGGGTGCCGTTGGAGCAGATTTCACCCTGCGTGTAGAAGTTGGCCAGCATCGCCGCGGACACGGCGTTGCGCAGATCCGCGTCGGCAAATACGATCAGCGGCGACTTGCCACCGAGCTCCATCGTCACGTGCTTCAGGGTGGCGGCGGCGTCCGCCATGACGCGCTTCCCGGTGCCGATCTCGCCGGTGAGCGAGACCTTGGCGACGTCAGGGTGACGCACCAGCATCTGCCCGGTGCGTGCATCGCCCTGAAGGACATTGAACACGCCGGGAGGCAGCCCGGCTTCGGTGTAGATCTCGGCAAGCTTTGCGGTAGTGAGCGGGGTGAGTTCCGCCGGCTTGAAGATCATCGCATTGCCGCAGGCGAGTGCCGGTGCGGACTTCCAGCAGGCAATCTGGATCGGGTAGTTCCAGGCGCCGATACCGACGCAGATACCGAGCGGCTCGCGGCGAGTGTAGGCGAAGGCCCCCTTGAGCTGGAAGTGCTCGCCGTGCAGCGAGGCGGCGAGGCCCGCGTAGTATTCGATGCAGTCAGCGCCGGAGAGGATGTCTACGGCCTCGGCTTCCTGGACCGGTTTGCCGGTATCGAGCACTTCGAGCTCGGCGAGCTCGCGGTTGCGCTCGCGCAGGATACGGGCGGCGCGATTGAGGATGCGGCCGCGCTCGGCGCCGGTCATGGCGGACCACTGGGCGAAGCCTTCGGAGGCACTGAGGACCGCGCGCTCGACCTCGGGCGTCCCGGCCTGCTCGACGCGGCACAGCAGTTCGCCGGTGGCGGGGTTGATGTCGTCGAAGGTCTCGCCGGAGGCATTCGGCAGGTTACGGCCGCCGACGTAGCTTTGCTGGATGGATGTTGGAGTCGTCATCGTTTTCGGTTCCGGATCGTGATTCGTAGGACGGATGCGGGCGGCCCGACGGGGCATCCGGTTCAACTCGTCATATTGTTGGTTTAAACTGTACCGGCTGGACGGTTTAGTGTCAACACCGTCCGGCCGGTATATAGTCTTGGCAATCTCAATGACTCGAGGTCACGCTTTGGCATCAGAAGACGCGGGAAAGACTCGCACGCGAATCATCAAGGCGGCCGAATCGGTGGTTCGCACCAAAGGGGTGGCGCGGATGATCCTGGCCGAGGTGGCGGAAACTGCAGGCGTGAGCAAGGGCGGACTGCTGTACCACTTCCCCTCGAAGGACGCGTTGATCAAGGGGATGCTGTCCTATGCCATCGAGGTGTTCGAATCGGCCGCGGAGCGCCATTGCGCGGAGGATCGGGAGCCGGGCGCATGGTTGCGCGGATACATCATGGCCACCTTCGCGGAACCTGGGACCGAGACGCACGAGGAGTCGCTTTCCTGGGCCGCGATCATCGCCAGCGCAGCGAACAACCCGTCCTTGCTTGCGCCGTTCCAGGATGCGTTGTCGAAGTGGACGGAGCGGCTTGCGTCGGATGGCACGGATCCCGTCGCGGCGCAGGTCATCCGCCTCGCGGTGGACGGGCTGTGGTTTCAGGAGGCAATGGGCCTGCGCCCGCTCGCCGAGCCGCAGCGCAGCGAGTTCGTGGCACGCCTGATTGCGTGGAGCCGGACGATCGCGTCAGCCTAGCCGTTCAGGCAATCAGCGGTATCGCCGCCCAAAACCGGCGGCAAGTCTTACACGGAGTTTGTAGAGTCGGTATCAGACGGACCCAGAGTACGAAGGCTGATGGCCGACAGATCCACGATCCGTCCGCGCCGCATGGCCTTCACGAGGATCCGATACACGTCGAGCTCGAAATTCGGTTGCCCGCCATCGAGGATGCCGTACAGGTCTTCGTCGGATTTCGCTGTGCCCAGGTAGCACCAGGCGTCGACGACGTGCATTGCGTCGCCCTCGCGGATGCCGACCGGCCCGCGGTGGGGCCAGCGTTCGACGTGTAGTTCGCGCAGTGCGAGCATGAGGCGCGCGCCGTGCATTGCGGGACTTTCGCCGCCGTTGCACGCGCCGCGGCAGCGACGCAGCTGGTGCGTGAAGCATCGCCCCGATGAAGGCTTTTCGAGCCCGAGCAGGGGCGGGCACAGTTGCTCGGCGGTTGCGATCTTCGTGAGGCTCGCGAGAGCCGCGCGCCGCGTGCGGAAGAGGCCGAAGAGGTTCTCCTGGCGCCCGAGGTCGAGGTCGCGGGCGTACACCAGCTGCGGCCGCCAACCGCCATCGGGTTGTGCTTGCAGTTGCCAACTGCACAATTCGCGGTTGCGGCGCAGCTTGCGGTTCATCGTCGGCAACAGTGTCTTGATGAGCTCCGCTTCCTTCAGCAGCGCACCGATTTCGCCGGCGGTGACGATCCATTCGATGCGTCGGACCTGCTGCGACAAGGTCATCTCGCGGTTGTCGCGGTGGTCGGCACTGAAGTGCGACAGCACGCGCGTGCGCAGGTGTTTGCTCTTGCCGATGTAGAGCGGCAGGTCGTTGTCGCCGTAGAAGAGATAGACGCCCGCGTCGTCGGGGATGTCTTCGATGAGTGCCGGGTCGAGGTGAGGCGGCAGCGCCGGGCGGCCAAGCAGTTCGCGCAACACGGGCTCGATCGCTTCCCCCCCAAACCGGCGGTGTACGCGCTGCCAGAATTGCCATATCGCCTGTGCATCGGCGAGCGCGCGATGGCGGGCATCGATCTGCAGGCCGTGACGGGCGATCAGGACGTCGAGGTTGTGATAACGCTCCTCGGGGAACATCCGGCGCGACAGCCGCACGGTGCAGAGCACCTTCGGCCGGAAGTCGACGCCGATGCGCCGGAAGGCTGCGCGGATGAAGCCGTGATCGAAACGCGCGTTATGGGCGATGAAGACGCGGTCGTGCAGCCGGTCGAGCAGCGTGTCGGCGAGCTCGGCGAAGGTCGGTGCGTCGGCGACCATCTCGTTCGAGATGCCGGTCAGCTGCTCGATAGACGGAGGGATGCGGTTATCGGGCCGGACCAGGCTCGACCATTCACGCACGCCGTCCTCGTCGACCTCGACGATGCCGATCTCGGTGATCGAATCGCGCGACGAGGTGGCGCCGGTAGTCTCGATGTCGACGAAGGCGAGCCCGCCCGGTCGGAGGAAATCGGGGATCATGCGCGGATCAGAGGCAATGACTGTACATATTAACAGTTAACCCGAGCAAGGGGGACTCGGCGATCGGGAACCCGATTTGCACGCGTGAAGCTCGGTTGTCGCGCGAGAAAGACAACGGAAGGACAGGCCGTCGGCCAGACCGCCTGTGTTCGCAGCATCGAACCGATGGAGAAATCCCATGAACAAATCGAACCTGCCGAGCGGTCTGAAGGACGCGCTCGGTTCTCTTCTCGACGACCATCACAAGGTCACCAAGCTCTTCGGAAATTTCGAAAAGGCGAAGACCGACGAGGAGAAGGAGGAGATCGCCCGTACCGTCTGCGACGAGCTGACCCTCCACACATCGATCGAGGAGGAGCTCTTCTATCCCGCCGTGCGCGAGCTGGATCCGGAAAAATTCGGCAGCCTCCTGGATGAGGCCGTCGTCGAACATGCGACCGCGAAGGACCTGATCGAGCAGATCGGCGGGATGGGCCCCGAGGATGAGCTTTTCGACGCGCGCGTCACCGTGCTTGGCGAATATGTGAAGCACCACATCCAGGAGGAGGAGGGCGAGCTCTTTCCGAAGCTGATCGAGGAGAAATGCGATTTGCGGGAGCTGGCCGAAAAGATGGCGGAAATGCGGCCGAAGCGCTCAAAGGCCGCCTAGATGCGCGAGCGAACGGGCGCTTGTTGAAGGCGCCCGTCTCCTGGCGAAGGATCAGACGAAGGCGGCCAGAGTCATGATCAGGATGATGTCGACGACGGAGATGATCGTTTCCATCGCGGTCCAGGTCTTGAAGGTTTCGGTGACCGTCATGTCGAAGTATTGCTTTACGAGCCAGAAGCCCGCGTCATTGACGTGAGAGAGGATCAGCGAGCCGGCGCCGATCGCAAGCACCAGCAACTCTCGATTGACGCCCGGAATGAGGGTTGCGACCGGCGCGACGATACCTGCGCCGGTGATCGTCGCAACGGTGGCCGACCCGGTGGCGATGCGGATCACGGCCGCGACGAGCCAGGCGAGCAGGATCGGCGAGAGCTGGGCCTGCACCGCCATCTGCCCGATCGCGTTGCCGACGCCCGAAGCGACGAGCATCTGCTTGAAGCCGCCGCCGGCGCCGATGATCAGCACAATCGCGGCGGTCGGCGCGAGGCTCTCGTCGAGGAACTTCATGATCTGTTTGGCGCCGAAGCCGCGTGCGCTGCCGAAGGTGTAGAGCGACAGCAGCAGGGCGGCGAGGAGCGCGGTGATCGGGTTGCCGAGGAAGTCCATCCAGATCCGGAATACGCTCTTTTCGTCGAAGGCGACGTCGGCGTAGGACTTGAGAAGCATCAGCGCGACGGGCAGCAGGATGGTTGCGAGGGTGACGCCGAAGCTCGGCAGGTTCTTCGCTTCCGGTTCGTGGGCGAGTTGCGCCATGAGCTGTTCGGAGGGCGTGCCGGGGACGTGCTTCGAGATCAGCGCCCCGAAGATCGGGCCGGCGATCATTGCCGTGGGCAGGCCGACCAGCAGGCCGTAGAAGATGGTCTTGCCGATGTCCGCGCCGAAGACGCCGATCGCGAGCAACGGACCGGGGTGCGGGGGCACGAGCCCGTGCACGACCGACAGGCCGGCGAGGAGCGGGATGCCGATCTTCACCAGCGAGATTCCGGTCTCGCGCGCGATGATGAAGACGAGCGGGATCAGCAGCACGAAGCCGATCTCGAAGAAGAGCGGGATGCCGACGAGGAAGGCGCCGAGCATCATCGCCCAATGCACGCGTTCACGTCCGAAGCGGCCGACCAGCGTCCGGGCGATCTGCGCCGCGCCGCCCGATTCGGCCATCATCTTGCCGAGCATGGTGCCGAGGCCGAGCACGATGCCGACGAAGCCGAGCACGCCGCCAAAGCCGTCCTGGAAGGATTTGACGACCTTGTCGACCGGCATCCCGGAGGTGAGGCCGAGGAAGCCCGCTGCGAGCGTGAGGGCGACGAAGGGGTGGAGCTTGAAGCGGGTGATCAGGACGATGAGGCCGAGGATCGCGACGAGTGCGTCCAGCAGCAGAAAGACTTCATTCGATAGGCCGAGCATGATTGGATTCTCCTCCAGGTTTCTCGTGTCTCTATGTTTTGAACTGCAGCGCGACGAGAGATAGCGCTATCTCAGCCGCGTAAAAAAATCAGCGGCTTAAATCCGCGGACGGAGCGGACCAGTTGCCAAGGGCGGCGGTGGCGATATCGGCGACCGACAGCGTGGCATCGACGGTCACGACCCCGTCTTCCCCGTTTGGCGGTTCGAGATCGGCGAACTGGCTGTCGACGAGGCTTGCGGGCATGAAATGGTCGGTGCGTCGCGCGACGCGATCCGCGGCGGCGACGCGGGACAACTCAAGGAAGATGAAGCCGAGCCCCGGCACGGCCCGGCGAAGCTGGTCGCGGTAGCGGCGCTTCAAGGCCGAGCAGGCGAGGACGGGGCGTTCGCCGGCGGCGACACAGGCGGCGAGTTCGGCGCCGAGCTGATCGAGCCAGCCGTGACGATCGGTATCGTCGAGCGGTATGCCGGCACGCATCTTGGCAATGTTGGCGGCGGGGTGGAAGGCGTCGCCTTCGATCAGGCGGCCGCCGACGCGGGCGACCACGGCTTGTGCGACGCTGGTCTTGCCGCAGCCGGCGACGCCCATCACGACCAGGGCGTGGGGGAGGGGTTGCATCCTGTGTCTCCTCTCGTTGGTGAGGTAGCGCTATCTTGCCCGGCGAAAAAATAAGCGCATTTGCGCTTCGTCCGAGTTGTTGCGCTTCTTGCCTTGTTCCCGAGTGCTCTTGCGAATCGAGCGAGCCGGTTTGCTTGAGCCGGTATCAAGGTAGCGCTATCCTAATGACTCGGCGAGCCCATTGCAACTCCCTCATGAAAACGACAGAAAGAAAAACGCGCGCCACCGGGCGGGCAACCCTCAGCGACGTGGCCAGGGAGGCGCAGGTGAGCCCGATCACCGCGTCGCGCGCCTTGCGTGGCGTGGATACGGTCGATGCGGAACTTGCGGAACGCGTCCGTACTGCTGCGGCGGTACTCGGGTACGTCCCGAATCCAGCGGCCCGCGCCTTGGCTTCGGCGCGCAGCGACACTGTGGTCGTGCTCGTGCCGTCGCTGACTAACGCGGTCTTCGTTGACGTCCTCGAGGCGATCTACCGCATCCTCCAGCCCGCCGGCTACGAAGTGCTGATCGGCAACTCGCACTACGACCGGGAGGAAGAGGAGCGGCTGATCCGCAACTACCTTGCGCACCGTCCTAGCGGCCTGATCGTCACCGGCTTCGATCGCACCGAGGCGGCGCGGCGCTTGATCGAGACGAGCCGGATTCCGACCGTGCACCTGATGGAGTTGGCGCAAGCGCCGGGTGTGTATTGCGTCGGCTTGAGCCAGGCAGAGGCGGGTGCGACGGCCGCGCGCCATCTGCTCGGGCGTGGGCGCCGTCGTCTGGCTTTTGTCGCGGCCCAGCTCGATCCGCGAACGTTGCAGCGTGGCGAGGGCTTCCGACGCGCCCTGATCGAGGAAGCTTGCTACGATCCCGCGTTGGAACTCCTGACGCCGGCGCCCTCGTCGATGGCGCTGGGCGGCGAACTGCTGGTGAGCCTCCTCGAGCGGCATCCGGACGTGGATGGCATCTTCTTCAACAACGACGACTTGGCGCAGGGGGCGTTGCTGGAGGCCTTGCGGCGTGGCATCCCGGTGCCGGGGCGGGTCGCCGTCGTCGGCTTCAACGATCTGGAGGGCGCCGCCCACATGGTGCCGCGGCTGACGACGATCCGCACGCCGCGTGAGGAGATGGGGCGGCGCGCCGCCGAGTTGCTACTGGCGGTGATGCGAGGCGAGACCGTGAAGGTGCCCGCCGTCGACGTCGGCTTCGAGTTGGTGACGCGCGAAAGCACCTGATTTTCATCTTGGCCAGGACATTCCAATGACCCCATCTCTCACCGTATTCACCGGCGCCTCCACCGAGCCGGAGTTCGATCGCCCACGGCCGGATCGGCTCATGACGGGCAATCCGCTGCGCACCACCTGGAATCACTATGACCATGCCGGCGTGTCGGCCGGTACGTGGGCGTGCGAGACGGGCGCCTGGCGCATCGCCTTCGCGGAGGGCAAGGACGAGTTCTTCCACGTGATCGAAGGGCGCATTCGCATTACCGACGACGCAGGCATGGCGCGGGAATTCGGGCCGGGTGACGCTTGCGTGATCCCGGGCGGTTTCACCGGCCTGTTCGAGGTGATCGAGCCGGTCAGGAAGCATTACGTGATCGCCGATAGGGTGTGATTCACCCAACATGGCGTCGTGTTGTCTTGTGCGCGCCAACGCCATCCCGCGGCCTGTTGGCCCGGTCCCACCACCAGCCGGCTCCGGCCGCCGCGCGGTTTCAATGTCCATGCGGGTTCCCGACTAAGGGAAGACTGGCACGCCGTTTGCGGTTATCTCCTTCGAGTGCTGCAAGTACTCGATCCGAATCATCCGAATGAAGCAAGGAGAACTGAAATGGCAACGCTGATCATCGAAGACTTGTCCGTGAGCGAGGAGCTGGACCACGAGGAGATGGCCGAAGTGCGTGGCGGCGCGATCTATGTGGATGGCCAATACTGGGGAGAGGGTAGCCTCGATCTACGCGCCTGGCCGGGTGGCGCCGCGACGTGGAATGTGTGGCCCGACGGTTCGCGCACACCGTACTGATGGGGGTAGCTCCGCGTCGCGGCCGCCGTCTTCGCCCAGGCGTCACGGACGCGAAGGCGGCGGCTCGGCGCCCTCATCGACGGGATCGACTTCGGGCTGCGGTTCGCAGCGGCCGATCACGACCCTATTCCGTCCGGATGATTTGGCTTGATACAGGAGCCGGTCGGCCATCTCGACCAGCGGCACGCCGCCGGAAGAGTGCGAGTGGACGTGGCTGCGTTCGGTCGCGACCCAGGCGGACCGCACGCACGCGACCCCAACGCTGGCGGTGACGTGGCCAATGCCTGAGCGCGGGTTGGGAATCGCAAGGGCAGCGATCGCGTCGCGTATCCGTTCGGCGATCTGGCCCGCCGCTTCGACGCTCGTCTGGGGGAGAAGCACGACGAACTCCTCGCCGCCGTAGCGTGCGACCAGGTCGGGCGCGCGGGTGATCGAGCTTTGCACGGTTTTCGCGACCGTCTTCAGGCATTTGTCGCCTTCGACGTGGCCGTAGGTGTCGTTGAAGGCCTTGAAGTGATCGACGTCGATCATCAGCAGGGAAAGCGGCAGGCCGCTCCGCATCGCAAGATGCCACTCGAGATCGAGGGCATGATCGAAGGCGCGTCGGTTAGCGATGCCCGTCAGCGCGTCCTGGGTCGTGAGCCGCTGTAGTCTCGTCGTGAGCTGCAGGAGCTTCTTGTAAAGCATGCCGCTTTCGGCCAGCAGGACCAATAAGACGAGGCTTGCGGCGAGCAGTCCGTAGATGCGGCCGGCGTAAAAGCCGAGGTCGAAGCGTCCCTGGTTCACGAGCGCCGATAGCGCGATGTCGATCAGCCAGGCGCACATCGTGACCATCAGCCACAGATCGAGTACCGCGTGGGGCTTGTGCAGCCACAGCGTGGCCAGCGCAAGTGCGCTGAGCAGCCACACCGCAGACACGACCGGGAACATCGCGGGCGCGTACTGCGAGCCCGCCATGATCGGCGGCAGCAGCGAATCCGCGCGCATCGCAAGCAGGCTGATGCCCGCGACAAGCGTCAGCACGGCCACGAACGCGATCGATATGCTGAGCGGCAGGCGCGTCGCCGGAGGGGGCGGATGGGTTTCCCGGCCTTTGATCAGCGCGTAGCTCATCACGCTGACGGGAAAGCCTGCGTGCCAGAACATGTAGAGCCACGCTGTCGTCTGCGGACCGGCGCCGAGCAGGCCCGTAGGCGAAAACAGACCGGGGAAGGTCAGCATGTGGACGACCGTCGTGCACGCCGTGAACAGGTATCCGCTTGCCAGAACCAGCAGGGATGGGGAGCTGAAGGACGAATATTGGCTGATCAGCAACGCGACCGTGATCAGGTCGAGCACCGCGAGCGACGATTGATACGCGGGAATGAAGGCATCGCCCTCGGCGAGCGGGGTCTTGGCGAATGGTGCGATCACGACCAGGCCGAGCAGCGACAGCGTCACGATCACGCTTGCCAGCCTCTGCTGCCCTTTCGTGGCCGCCAGCGTTGAGAGGAAGTAGGAGCGCTCGCTTGCCTGGTCCCGGGACATCCTTTTGGCCTCCCCTGCCGGAGCCGGAGAGCAATAGCGCGTCCGCGCGGCATTATTGCTTTAGTAATAGGATAGGTCTGCCACTGAAGCTACTGTGAGATATGTCCGATCGCGTTTGGGCTGTCAGCACCGGAACGTTTGACGCCGCTGCTGTCGAATCGGCGATCCCTTGCAATCGGTATTCCCATGAATGAGCTGAAAATCCGTATCGCCGGCGGCGCTGCCGAGCTTTCGCGGGACACCTGGCGTGACATCGGCGAACCCGGTCATCCTTTCCTCAACGCCGATTTCCTTCGCGTCGTCGAGGAGCGCGGGGTCGCCGCCCCCGAGTCAGGATGGCAGCCCTTGCATCTGGTGGCGTCGCAGGACGGCATGGATGTCGGCCTGCTGCCCCTCTATCTGAAGTCGCACTCCCACGGCGACTTCATTTACGACTGGAGCTGGAGTTCGGTGTGGGAGCGCCTCGGGCGTCGCTACTACCCGCGACTCGTGTCGGGGCTGCCTTACACGCCGGTCGCCGGACCGCGGCTGCTGGTTTCGAAGCGCTGTACCAACGGCGCCGAGATCCGTAAGGCGCTGGTCCATACGGCGCGCGAGATCGTCGCTGAGAACGGGTTTTCGACCTGGCATGTAGCGCTTGCATCGCCCGCGGATGTCGACACGCTCGAAGAGTGCGGCCTGCTCGTCAGCCACGACGTACAGTTTCAGTGGTCCGACGCGGGCTTCGGCGATTTCGACGGCTTCCTGCAGTCCTTCTCCGCCGAAAAGCGTCGAAAGGTGCGCGCCGAGCGGCGGCGGGCCGCGCAGTCGGGCCTGCGCATCGAGGTCCGGCACGGAGACGAAATCCATGCGAAGGAGTGGCCGGCGCTGCATGCGCTCTACAAGTCGACCTTCGATCGCTTCGGCAATTTCGCCGCCTTCAGCGCGGAGTGCTTTGCCGAACTCGCGAAGACGCTGGGCGACCGCATGGTGATCTTCACCGCGAGCGATGGTGAGCTGCCGATCGCGGTGTCACTGTGCTTTCGCAGCGACGACACCTTGTTCGGACGCTACTGGGGTGCGCGGCGACAGGTGGACAGTCTGCATTTCGAGCTCTGCTTCTATCAGGGCATCGATTACTGCCTGCGTCACGGCTTGACGCGCTTCGAGCCGGGAGCAGGGGGCGAGCACAAGATCGCGCGGGGCTTCACGCCGCAGATCGTGCGCTCCGCACACTGGATTCCGGACGCGGAAATGCGAAGGCTGATTGCACCGCACCTCGAGCGGCAAAAAGGTGGCGTCGCGGCGTATCGCGACGAGGCGAGTGCGCACCTCCCGTTCCGTCAGCCCGAATCCAGCATCACATAAGGGTTTCGAGAAGCTCGCGCGCCGGAGTCAGGCCGGCAGGGCCCGCTGGAGCATCATCGAGGCCACCTGGGGGCGGGCCAGCAGGCCGGAGACCTGACCACGGCGGGCGGCGAGGCGGCTCACGATGAACTCGTCGGCGACCCACGCGGGCGCGTGGCGGCGCAGCAGGACGGCCTGCACGAGCAGCACGAGCTGCGTGGCAAGATGCCGTGCGTGCCATTCGACCTCGGCCGGCGCACTGACCAGACGCGTCATTTCCGCAAGCGCGTCCTTCAGTGCAGGCTCATCGCCTGCGGCCTCGCCGAGATCCTGAAGCAGCGCCTGTAGCGCGTCCGGCTCGCGAGCGGCGGCGCGCAGCACATCCAGGCACATCACGTTGCCCGAGCCTTCCCAGATCGAATTCACGGGCGCTTCCCGATACAGCCGGGCCATCGGCCCATCCTCGACGTACCCGTTCCCGCCCCAGGCTTCCATGCACTCGGCCGTCTGCTGGATCGCCCGCTTGCACACCCAGAACTTCGCGGCCGGCGTGACGATGCGCTTGTAGGCCCGTTCGAGCGGATCGCCATCCGATTCGACCGCTTTCGCGAGACGCATTCCCAGTGCGGTCGCCGCTTCGCTTTCGAGCGCAAGATCCGCGAGGACGTTGCCCATCAGCGCCTGATCGGCAAGCAGGCGTCCGAAGGCGCTCCGATGGCGGCAATGGTGGATCGCCTCGACGAGCGCACGCCGCATCAGCGCCGCACTGCCGAGCACACAATCGAGCCGCGTCTGCGCGGCCATTTCCATGATCGTCGCAATCCCGCGGCCCTCGTCGCCGACGAGGAAACCGACCGCGTCCTGGAACTCGACCTCGGCCGAGGCGTTCGAGCGGTTGCCGAGCTTGTCCTTCAAGCGCTGGATGCGGATCGCATTGCGCGTGCCGTCCGGCAGCCAGCGTGGCATGAAGAAGCAGGAGAGGGCGTCGCGATGGCGCGCCAGCACTAGATGCGCGTCGCAGGTCGGCACCGAGAAGAACCACTTGTGGCCGACGATCGTGAACTCGCGGCTTCCCGCTCCGGTGGGGCGGGCCTGCGTTGTGACGCCGCGCAGGTCGGATCCGCCTTGTTTTTCGGTCATGCCCATGCCGATCATGACCGAACGTTTGCCGGCGAGCGGCTGGTCGCTCGGATCGTAGTCGCGCGAGCCGAGCTTGTCGCGCAACATCCCGAACAGGGCCGGGTCCCGGCGCAGCACGGGGATCGATGCGAAAGTCATCGTCACCGGACACAGCGTGCCGGCTTCTGCCTGCCCGTGCAGATAGAAGGAGGCGGCGCGCGCGACGTGCGCGCCCATGCGGGGCTCGAGCCACGCCGAGCTATGCACGCCGTCCGCGTAAAGCATCACGAGCAGCTGCGTCCAGGCCGGGTGGAACTCAACGCTGTCGATCCGCAACCCGTTACGATCGAACGGGACGAGTGCCGGGCCGTGGCGATTCGCGAGTTCGGCAAGCCGCTCGGTTTCCGAGCTTCCCAGCGTCTCGCTCTGCGCGCTCAGAGCCTCGGCATGCCAGTCGGCGCCTTCGCGCACGACCGCTTCCTGCAAGGCAGTGTCGGTCGTAAAGAAATTGCCCGCGAGGGGCGGGACCTGGTTGAAGATCTCATGCGTTTGCCACATCGCCGCTTCCGCCTGACTCGTTTGTAATTCTTCAACGTAGTCCACAGGCGGCGAGGAGGGCAATTCGCTTGCCCCGGACGTCTTCGCTCTTCAGTCGGCGACGAGCGAATCCGCCAGTTCCGCGGGGCTCGTGAAGGCACGCCAAGTCGGCGCCATTTCCGACGGTTCCAGGCTGCCGTAACCCCAAGTCGCAGCCAGGAAGGGCAGGCCATTGGCATCGGCCGATTCCCCGTCTTCGCTCCGGTCGCCGATGTAGACCGCGTCTTCGCGCTCGATGCGGTGGTCGGCCAGCAGACGCGCGATCATCGCGGCCTTGGTCGGCAGGCGGGGGTCGAACATGTCGAGGGCGTAGACGGCGTCGAAATGCCCGCTCCAGCCCAGATGTTCGAGGATCAGGCGGGTCGGATGCAGGCGCTTGTTTGTCGCGATCGCGAGCCGGCATCCGCTTGCCGTCAGCCGTTCGAGCATTTCGCCGATCCCAGCATACGCGGACGTCGCCCGATAGCCGGACGTGTCGTAGCTCGCCTTGAAGTGCGCAGCGAGCTCCGCGATCAAGGCGGCGTCGGTGCTGCCGGTGAGCAACTGCAGCGTTTCCAGCAGCGGCGGGCCGACGATGGATTCGTCGATCGCGATCACGGGCGTGCGCCCTGCGCTCGCGAAGGCCGCGCGATAGCTCGCGAGAATCGCGGGGGCCGAATCGATCAGCGTGCCGTCCAGGTCGAACAGGACGTGTTTGAAGCGCGGCATGGCGGGGCGTCCGTTTTTGAGTGGGCGCTATTGTATGCCGCCGCCGCGGCAGCGAGCGCCCAACTGCCGCGTGGACCACAGGGAGGAGAGCAGGTCAGCCCGCCTTGACGACATGCTCCTGGCTGCCCAGCCCGCCGATCGACGCCGAAACGCGATCGCCCACGCGCAGGTAGCGCGGCGGCTGCATGCCCATCCCGACGCCGGCCGGCGTGCCGGTCATGATCACGTCGCCCGGCAGCAGCGTCATCAGGCCGCTCAGGTAGCTGACGATCTGCGCGACGTTGAAGATCATGTTGCCGGTATTGCTGTCCTGGCAGGTTTGCTCATTCACGGCGAGCTGCATCGGGAGATCGCTCGGCGCCTCGAGTTCGTCCGGCGTCGCGAGCCAGGGTCCGAGCGGCGCAAAGGTGTCGAAGCACTTGCCCTTGCTCCACTGTCCGCCGCGCTCGATCTGCCAGTATCGCTCGGACATGTCGAGCCCCATCGTGTAGACGGCGACGTGATCGAGCGCCTTGTCCTCGGATACGCCGCGCGCCGTCGTGCCGATCACGGCCACCAGTTCCAGCTCCCAGTCCGTCTTCTCCGAGCCTGGCGGCATCATGATCGGATCCTGCGGACCGCATACCGCCGTCGGGGACTTGAAGAAGATGATCGGTTCCTGTGGAAGCGGCAAATTCGCCTCGCGCGCATGATCGGCGTAGTTCAGACCGATGCATACGACCTTGCCGATGCCCGTGAGCGGTGCACCGAGGCGAACGCCATCGGCCACCAGTGGCAGCGTGCAAGGATCGAGCCCGCGCAGTTGCGCGAGGACCGCCGCGCCGAGCGCGGCACCGTCGACGTCCCTGATATGAGCGGAGAGGTCGCGAACCTTCCCGTCGGCGTCGATGAGGCCGGGGCGTTCCTGCCCGGGTTCGCCAAAGCGGACCAGTTTCACTGGGTTGCTCCTCCTTGAAGTGACAGGGCTGCGGCATCAAGACGCCGCAGCGTCATCCCGATTATTCGTGATTGATCCAGCGGGCCAGCGGCTCGGCGATGCCAATGCAGGGCTTGGGGCCCGGGCGTGCAAACGTGCCTTTCTCCGCCTTGCGCGGATTCAGCGCAGCCAGCGTCTCCGCCTGCTTCACCGCGGCTTCGACGCAGTCTATCACCGGCACCGGAATGCGATCGCGCACCCGCCGCGCGAGTCCCGCCAGCGGCGCGCCCGCGAGCACGACGACGTCGGCGCCGTCCTGGTCGACCGCCTGCTTGGCGAGATCCACCAACAGCGCTTCCTTCTCATCCTGCACGTCGGAGATCGAACGGAAGCTCCCGCCCAAGGCCCGTACGCCGGCACAACGTTCGCGCAGCCCGTGCCACGCGACGCACTCCTGGTACCAGGCTTCGAGCGATTGCGAGAAGGTCACGATCGCGAATCGCTTGCCCAGCATGCAGGCGGTCAGCATGCCCGCTTCGGCGAGACCGATCACCGGGATCGGGAACAGCTCGCGCGCGCCCCCGAGCCCCGGGTCGCCGAAGGCCGCGATGATGGCCGCGTCAACGCTCGAGTGCATCTCGGCCAGCATTTCGAGCGCCACCGCGCCGCCGATCACTGCTTCCGCGCGGGTCGCGATGTAGGGCACTCCCCGCGGCGCAGTCGCCGTCACGAGCTCGGTTTGCGGCCCCGCAATGCCGATCGCCGCATTGGCGATGCGGTCGGTGACGCTTTGGGACGTGTTCGGATTCAGCAGTAAGAGTTTCATGGCTATCCTTCCTTGATCAGGCCACTTCCTGGAACAGCCGGCCCCAGCCTTTGATCGCCCGGGTGTCGATACCGGCCATCCGCAGCTGCTTCCACACGACCGTCGACACCGTGTCGTACAGCGGGATGCCGGTCTCGCGTTCGAGTTCCTCGGCGAGCTGCGCGGCGCGCAGGTTCGTGCAGAAGGTCGTGATCGCTTCCGGCCGCGATTTTGCGACTTCGCGAACCATGTTTCGCAGCGTGTCCTCCGCCACTTCGGCGGAGTCGAAATTCACGGAGATGCCGAGATGCTGCTCGGCCGGCACTTCGATGCCGAGCACCGCATAGTTCTTGACGATACGCGCCTGCACGTCCGGCACGTAGGGCGTCGCGAGGCCGAGCTTGCGCGTACCGGTCTTCTCGAGGATCTCGTTCAGCGCGAGCACCGAGGTTGTCGCCGGAATGCCCGTCGCTTCGGTGATGCGCCGGCACAACTGCACGTCGCGCTCGAAGCCGAGCCAGCCGGAGGAGGTTCCGCTCCAGCCGATCGAATCGACGTGGGCATCCGCGAGCAGCTTCGCCGCTTCGAGGATCTTGCTGTCGTCGAACTGGCCGAGCGCCTGATCTTTCAGCGAAATCTCGGTCACGGTGAAACGGGAAAAGTGCGCCGATATGCCGGGCACTTCCGCGACGATCGCGCTCGTCAGCGGTTCGAGCGAGGTGTTGGAGGAGGGCGTCAGCACGCCCAGGCGGATGCGTTTGGTCATGGCAGTTCGCTATGTGCTGTGGGAGGTGGGGCTCCGGGCAGGCAACACCGCGGAGCCCGGGGGAGATCAAACCGGGATCTTCTTGTCGTAGTTGATCAGCATCGTCGAGCAGATGAAGAGCCCCGCGCCGGCCGCAGCGAACAGCATCAGCGCCTGGTAATACGAACCAGTCGCCTGCACGATCACGCCGACCAGGATCGGCACACCGATGCCGGCGCAGTTACCACCGAGGTTCATCACGCCGCCCAGGAAGCCCACTCGCGCACGGGTGCCGAGGATCGACGGAACGCACCAGAACAGACCGCACCAGCGCAGGAAGAACAGCGTCACTGACAGCATCACCACGACGGTCACCGGATTGGTGATCTGAGCGACGCTATAGATCGAAACCGTCGCGATGATCGACGCGATGCCGAACAGCGTCCGCAGCACCTTGCCCTGGGATGCGCCCGCCGCTTTCCACTTGTCCGCGAGCCAGCCGCCGAAGAGTTCGCCGACGAAGCCCGAGAAGAACATGATGAATACCGCACCGCCCATCTGCTTGATGTCGAATCCGTGCTGCTTCGACAGATAGGTCGGCATCCAGGTCAGCAGGCCGTAGAACAATGCGTTGAAGCACATCCAGCCGAAGAACATGCCCCAGGTCGAGCGATAGCGGAAGAAGTCCATCACCTTGCCGCTCGTCACCTTGGGCGCGCCAGCCAGCTCCTCTGCATGCGCTTCCTCAATGTAGTCAGCTTCGGCGGCATTGACCGCCGGATGCTCCCGCGGATGGTTGCGGATGTATGACCAGGCCCACAAACCGGCGAGCACGGTGCCGACGCCGGCGATCACGAAGGACGTCCGCCAGGAGCCGAAGCCTTCGATCAGACCGGAAATCAGGATGGCCCCCAGCGCAGCCCCCAGCGGGGCGCCGCCGTCGAGCAAGGTCGCTCCGCGCCCGCGCTCGTTTTGCGTCATCCATATGGCATTGAGCTTGCCGCCCGCCGGATAGATCGGCGCTTCGGCCGCTCCGAGGCCCAGACGGGTGATCAGCAGACTCCCCCAGCCGGTACATACAGCCGCAATCGCCTGGAAGAACCCCCAGCCCAGCGTGGCGCCAGCGATGACGTGGCGCGGGCCGAACTTGTCGGCGAGCATCCCGCCGGGAATCTGCATGAAGGCATAAGTCCAGAAGAACGAACTCATCAGCAGGCCTTGGGTGGCGGGCCCGATATCGAACTCCTTGGCAATCATCGGCATCGCGACCGATAGCGAAGCCCGGTCGATGTAGTTGATCGAGATGAGGAACAGCATCATCAGGAAGATCCGCCAACGGACCTTCGTTTGTACTTCCGGAACCGCTGCTGCCCGGTCCAGGGCGATTTCAGCTCTCATGTGGTGTCTCCTTTCCACGTCTTGAATGATTCGCGGCGATTCCGCTCCGGGCTCCTCACCCGGGCGGCGCCTCCCAATACGGCGTGTCGATGACTTCCGTCGCATCGGCCCGGGCTGCAGCCGTGCGCCTTTTCTTGCTCTTTTCGTTGTCGATCACTGGCCGGATTTTCAACCGGGTAGGTCTGGGTCCGAAAAGTCAGCGGCATCGATGTGTGACTCAATATAGAATTTGCGCCGACACGAAGTCAAGAAATTGTCGACAAAAAAGTTTATAGTTAGCCAACAAAGATCGTCGTCGAGACACGAGGAGCAACATGAAAACGAGACACTCATTTCAGGATAGTTCGCCGGGAAGCGGTGGAATCGCCCGCGAGGAAAAGGTCGTCCGGCTGGCTACCGAGCGCCGTACCCGCGCCGGGGCAGGGGCCGACGCCGAGGCGATCTATCAGAGGATTCTCGCGGCCATCATCGAGCACCGTCTGGCGCCCGGTCGCAAGCTCGTGGAAGAACGCCTCGCCGCCGTGTTCGGCGCCAGCCGCGCGATGATCCGGCAAGTGCTGACGCGGCTTTCGCACGAAATGGTGGTCACGCTGATTCCCAACCGGGGTGCTTTCGTGGCCGAGCCGACCGTGGAGGAAGCGCGAGAAGTCTTCGAGGCACGCCGCCTGATCGAGCCCGCGCTCGCGCGCAAGCTTGCGCTCTCCGCGACTCCTGCTCAGCTTGCGCGGCTGCGCCGGCTGGTCGTCGCAGAGGAAAAGGCGCGCGCCGACCGCGACCGGCAACAGGTCATCCGGCTATCGGGCGAATTCCACCTCGAAATCGCCGAGATGGCCGGCAATGCCATCCTCGCGCGGCAGATGCGCGAGCTGACGCTGCTCACCTGTTTGATCATCATTCTTTACGATTCGCCGCTCGGCCGCGCCTGTCCCGACGACGAGCACCGCCAGTTGCTGGACGCCTTCGCGCAGCGCGATCAGCAGCGCGCTGCAGCGCTGATGCTGCACCACCTCGATCACGTCGAGCACTCGCTCGACATCAGCCTTGCCGCCCAGGAGGACGACGACCTCGAGCGCATCTTCTCCCCGATTTCGCCTCTGTGACGCTCAGCGTACCACTGGCACAACTGCGCTCCTCGGGCCAAATTCAGCCCGCAAGCGCCGCTTCGAGGTCCAACTCTTCAGGGCGTCCGCGCGACAGGTCGAGGCAGGCTTCGACGTGATCGAGATGCTCCGTCATCAGACGGATCGCTTCGGCTTCGTTGCCATCCGCCAACGCCTGCGTGATCTCCGAGTGCTCCTGGTCACGGCAGGCCGGCACCGACGGCGCGTCGTACAGGAAGATGATCAGGCACGTCAGCGAGGTCAGTTCATGCATGAGCCGCGCCGCCAGAGCGTTGCCCGACAGCTCCGCGAGCAAGACGTGATATTCCCCCGACAGGCGGATGATCGCCCTCCGATCCCGCGCCGCGCGCGCGGCTTCCTCGGCCTGCACATGCTCGCGCAGCCGCGCGATGATGCGTGGATCGGTCCTCTTCTCGATGACGCGCCGGACAACCAGCGCCTCCAGCGGGCGGCGAACTTCAAACACCTCGCGCGCTTCCTCCACGGTCGGCTCCGCAACGAAGGCCCCGCGGTTCGGATGCAGGACGACCACACGTTCCAGCGCAAGCCGCGCCAGCACCTGCCGCACGCGCGCACGGCTCGCGCCGAAAATCTTCGCGAGCTTGTCCTCGCCCAACTTGGTGCCGGGCGGCAACCGGTGCTCCATGATCGATACGATGATGCGGTCGTAGATTTCCTGGTCCGTAACCGTCGATTCGGCCGCCTGCACAACGTCCTCGTCTGCCTGAGCGAGGCTCTCGCGCTGCTTGTCCGCCTTCTTCCGCATCTTTCGTCCCGTATGTGAGCTGGCCCCCGAAGGGCACAATCGGGCCGATTCTAAGTTTCCGCAATCCGGTCGTGCAAGGAATCGACGGAAGGTGTCGGCAGTTCATCTAGTGGACCGTCGGCGAAGAGCGTGATCACTAAGCCGCCGCCGGCTCAGCATCTTAGGGAATCTTTGCGCGATATCTGGCTTGAACTGTCTAAAATAAATATATATATTGTCGACAAAACGAGCGTAGATGATCGGTGGTTTTGTGGAAGTCACCGACATCCGGGCGCAAGGCACCCACAGACACCTGGAGAAGACAATGGAAGAATTTGATCTCGTCGTGCGCAACGCGCACGTCGTCACCGCTGCGGACGAATTCGACTGCGACATCGGGGTTCGCGACGGCGTCATCGTCTCCCTTGCTCGCGGCTTGCCCGCCGGCCGTAAGGAAATCGACGCCGCCGGCCGCTACGTCATGCCGGGCGGCATCGACGGCCACTGCCACCTTGACCAGCCGATGACCGACGGCACCAAGATGGCCGACGACTTCCACTCCGGAACCCTGTCTGCGGCTTGCGGCGGCACGACCACCGTGATCCCCTTCGCCTGCCAGCTCAAGGGCCAGTCGCTGCGCGCCGCGGTCGAGGATTACCACCGCCGTGCCGACGGCAAGGCGGTCATCGACTACGCCTTCCACATGATCGTCAGCGACCCGACTCCCGACGTGCTGCAGCGCGAGCTCCCCGAGTTGATCGCCGAAGGCTACACCTCCTTCAAGATCTATATGACCTACGACGACCTCAAGCTCAACGACCGCCAGATTCTCGAAACCCTGGCCGTCGCCCGGCGCGAGCGCGCGATGGTGATGATTCACGCCGAAAACACCGACTGCATCGCCTGGCTCACCGAACAACTCCTCGCCGCCGGCCACACTGCGCCGCGCTTCCACGCCGCCTCGCGCCCGATGCTCGTCGAGCGCGAAGCCACGCACCGCGCAATCTCGCTGTCCGAACTCGTCGACGTGCCCATCCTGATCGTCCACGTCTCCGGCAAAGAGGCCGTCGAACAGATCCGCTGGGCGCAGGGGAGGGGCCTGCAGGTCTACGGCGAAACCTGCCCGCAATACCTCTTCCTCACGAGCGAGCATCTCGACGGCGACGACTTCCACGGCGCCAAGTGCGTCTGCAGCCCGCCGCCGCGCGACAAGGCCAACCAGCAGGTGATCTGGGACGGCTTGGAGAACGGCGTCTTCCAGGTCTTCTCGTCCGACCACGCTCCTTTCCGTTTCGACGACCCGCAAGGCAAGAAGGCCGCCGGCGAGAACGCCTCCTTCGACCAGATCCCGAACGGCATCCCCGGCCTCGAAACCCGGCTCGCGCTGCTCTTCTCCGAAGGCGTGCTCACCGGTCGCATCGAGCCACAAAGTTTCGTCGCGCTCACTTCGACCAACGTCGCCAGGCTCTACGGCCTCTACCCGCGCAAGGGCAGCATCGCCGTGGGCGCCGACGCGGACCTCGTGATCTGGGACACCGACCTCAACCAGACGATCAGGAACGAGCAACTCCACCACAACGTCGACTACACGCCGTACGAAGGCATGAACCTGCGCGCCTGGCCGGGCGTGACGATTTCGCGTGGCGAAGTCGTGTGGTCGGCTCCGCATGCCCAAGTGCAGCCCGGCCGCGGGAAATTCCTCCCCTGCGCGAAGCCGACCCCTGCTCGTCCGCGCAGCGAACGCAAACTTGCCACCGGCGGGCCGGCACGCGCTTGACCCCTTCGATGCGGCCTCGGCCGTAAACCAGCGCGACCAGCACTCCCGATTTGTTTAGAATATGTGGTTTGAGTATTCGAGAGTGCTATGAACCTGGATGAGCTGCTTCGCCCCCTGGATGGCGAAACCCCGTGCGGCAGCGACATGATGTTCTCCGCCGAATTCGACCAGATCAACGAGGCGCGTCGATTCGACGATCCCTCGCTCGCCCAGGGCGAGTGGGTCGCCGAGCACAAGGAGGCCGACTGGACGCGCGTGGTCCAGCTTTGCGAAGACCTGCTCTACAGCCGGACGAAGGATGTGCGGGTCGCCGTTTGGATGGTCGAGGCGCTCGCCAAGACGCGGGGCCTTGCCGGAATGGGTGAAGGTTTCCGCGTGCTCGCAGGTCTGTGCGAAGCCTATTGGCCGCACCTGCATCCGCAGGTGGAGGACGACGACATGGAGCCGCGCATCGGTAACCTGGAGTGGCTCGCCCACCGCGCCAGCCGCCTCGTGCGCGAGTTCCTGCTGACTTCCTCGCCGAAAGGAAATTATTCGACCATCGATTTTGAGTCGGCGCGTGCGCTCGCCCAGAGCATCGAACGCAGTCCGGGGCAAGCCGACGAACTTGCCCAAGGAGCACGGCTGACGCTAGTTCAATTCGACGCAGCACGCCGCGACACGGCGCCGCGACATTTTGTCGACGGCGTGCGCGATGCGGACCTTGCGAGCGCACAGGTACGGCTGTTACAGACGGTGCTCGATCGTTTCCTCGGTCGCGAATCGCCTTCCTTTGCGGCAGTGCTCGACGTGCTGGATGACGTCCGCCTGCGCATGAAGCGTTATGCGGCGGAAGCCGGCGCGACCGATGCACCCGCGGAAGTGGTGCCCGCGGCGGTTGCCGGGCGGAGCGCTCCGACGCGTGCGGTGGGCGTCGTTGCCACGCCGGCTGTCGGAGGAGGAGGTCCGATCTGGTCGCGAGCCCAGGCAATCCGTCAGCTGCAGGAGATCGCCGCGTTCTTCCGCCAGACCGAGCCGCACAGCCCCGTCGCCTACCTTGCAGACAAGGCCGCGCGATGGGGCAGCATGTCGCTGCATGAATGGCTGCGTGCGGTGGTCAAGGACGACGGCGCCTTGCTGCACGTAGAGGAGTTGCTGGGCGTCGACCCTCGCGTGGGCGAATCGGGTCACTGACGGAAGACCGCGACCTTACCGAGTCCCGACTGGAAGTCGGGAACATCGCGGCGGCGTCGGTCAATTCATCAAACTGAACTCGATCCGGCGATTCTTCGCGCGCCCTTCGACGGTGTCGTTGGAGTTCGCCGGCCGGTCCGGCCCGACGCCCACAGCCGTCAAACTCGCCGCCGCAACCCCCTTGGCGACCAGATAGTTTCGGACGGTCGTTGCCCTGGCGAGGCTCAGCGTAATGTTGGCCCCCCGATCGCCCGTGCTATCGGTATGTCCGATGATCTGCAGCTTCGGATTGTTGAGCTGCCGGATCGCTTCCAGCATCTCGTCGAGGATCGTCGTCCCCAACGGGGTCAGCGTCGCCGCCCCGAGCTCGAATTCCACCACGCGGTTCGACAGCGTCTTGTCCAGAAGAGATTGCCCGCCGTTGCCGACGGTCAGTGCATTGGTCACGGTGTAAGTCGGATTGAGCGCGGTGGCGGCGTTGGCCGCCACCTGCTGGCGTAGTCCATCGTTGGCGACACGTCCTTTCAGCGTCACCTGCGTTCCGGTGACCTGTAATTCTCCCTGATGGACCTGCTTGAGGTCCGACTGCAGCAGTTTGCTCATGTAGCTGCCCCAGTTCGGAGGCGCGACCACGTCGGTCACTTCCATGCGGTCGACAACCGCGGAAGCGCCGTAGAGCTCGCGCATTCGAGCAAGGATCGCTGCGCGCGAAGCCTCGTCCGGAACTGTCCCGGAAACGACTATCTGTCCGCCAGCCGCGGGCTCGGCGAGCGCGTAAGCGGAAAACACGTTCAAGGCGACGGCGGCGGCCACGAGGCGTATCGAAATGGGCATGGTCATTCCCCGAGGAAAACTTCCCTGAACGTATTCAGCGCGGCTTCCAACGTCAGCGATGGTTGAGCAAGGTAGGAGGCGAGTTTGGCAACGCCATAGTCGTGAGTCAGATCCGGGTGCTCATCGATCCACTCCGGGTCGTCGAGTGCCACGGTCGTCTCTGCGGCAAGGGCAGGGGACAGCGCACACAGCAGAGTGTGCGCCGATGCCCCGTTGAAGCCGATGGTGAGGCGCGGCGACCGCGCGTCGTGGGAGATTAGCGCCTGAATCTCGATCGCCGTCTTGCGCAGCAACGCCGTCACGAGATACAGCCACAGTCCGGCAGCTAGGTAGCGCTGCTTCGTAGCGTAGGGCAGCGGCATGCTCAGCCCTTTCTCGATGGCGAGCGCCGGATTGCCGAGTACCGGCCGGAGCAGGATGCCGACGGCGAGGATGATGCGGCGCACCGCCTCTGGCGATTGTGCCGGCGAAAGGGACGATGCGAAGTCAGCCAAGGTCGTGCGGCGTACGTAATGCCCCAGCGGATCCTCGCGCAATGCCTTGTCGACAGTCGCCGTGCAATCGAGCGTGTCGACGGCCTGCATGACCTCACCCATATCGGCGCCGCCGGTCGCTCTTTCCGCGGCCTTGCCGAGTTCGCCGAGGGGGTGCAGGAGCGCGGCCGGGCCGCAGCGGAACATCAAACTGTCGTCCCGCTCGATCGTCGCGGCAGCGATGAACGGAAAGCGTCTCCCGGAGGCGTCCTGGCTCGGCCGCAGATGGCCGATCACCGAGACCCGGTTGCGGGCCCCGACGAACGCGAAGTCAAAGGTGGGCGCTTGGTCGTACGCGATCTTCCATGTGGGATCCGTCGATAGCAGTTCCATCCCGGCCGACATCCAGCGATCGAGCACTTCGATCAACTGGTGTTGGCCGGTCCCCTTCACAAAATCGCCCCGCGAAGGGATCTTGCCAAAGCAGGTAGCGGACATCTGGCGTTGTCCTTCAGCGCGCAGCCGAACCGTTGCCGGCAAAGGCGACCGCGGCGGGAGCAGCGGCCCCGGCCGGATCACCCACCACTTCTTCCGGCAGATGCAGGCCCGCGAAGCCCCGTTCGTTGGCTGCGTTGCCGTCGCCCGCCCGTGCCTGCGGATTGCTCACGACGCGCAGGTCCACGCTGATCGTCGTGTTGTCGTTCAACCACGTGAGCTGAAAGCTGCCGTCAGGCTTGCGGGTACGTTGTGCGGAGCTGATCAGCTTCTCGAGACCGAAGCGTCCCGGGATGTTGACGATCTCGATGACGCGTCCGTCGAAAGTCGTTGCCGTGATCCGAGCTCCCGGAACGCCTGCCGGATTGGGCCAGACGAAATTCGACCACTGCGCTACGCCGTTGCGATAGAGCAGCTTTTGCCCGTCGATTTCCACGCTGTATTCGGTGGTGCCGGGCGAGGGGTGCGGCAGCAGCATGAACACCGTTTGTGGCTGAGTCCCGCCGCCATCGCTCGACGCCGCGCCTTCGAGGGGGCCGACCCAGCGCGCGAATCCCGCGACGAATTCGGGGCGCAGCGTCAGTCCGAGATCGCCCCAGGTACGCGGGGCTACCGTGTTCCCGCGGCGGACAACGAGCGTTCCAAGCGAAGCGTCGACGAACTTCGCGATCGCACCTTCCGGACCGAAGATCTGTCCGATTTCCGTCGGGGTCGCTTCGATGCCGGCCGATGCCGCGAAGGGGTACTTGATAGCGAGTTTCTGGTTGAACGGTTCAAGCACCTGGGCCTGCCAGGTCTTGTTCACCTCCTGTTCGGCCGGCTTCACGAGCGCATGGAAGGTCTGCACGATCGGACGGACCAGCAGCGGTCGCAAGACCGTGCGCTGATCGTCCGACAGGCCGGCCAGCATCTGTTCGTCGACGAGCCGAAGGGCATCCGCAAACTCGGATTCGCCACCGTCGAGCGTCGCCCGCATCAGCTTGGCCGCACCCGGACCGGCGTCGCCCTGGTTCTTCAATTGATTGAGGCGAGTGCGCACCTGGCCCAGCTGTTTCAGGTAGATGTTGATCAGCGGATCGCTGCCGTCGCGCGGCACCATCAAGCGGCCCAGGCCGGCAAACTCCCGGCCGATCGGACCCATCGGAACTTCGAGTTTGGCCGAACTCACGTTGAGGTCGAGTTGCACCGGGCTGGGCGCCATGCGCAGGATCGAACGCTTGAACCATTCGATGAAGCCGGTCTGCGCACGTCCGATGCCTACGTTCGCAATAGACGGGTTATCCCACGAGGTCTGATCGAAGATGAGCTTCAGCAGGGTCCCAATCGGCGAATGTTGCGGATCGCCGAGGCGATTCATCGCGGTCGTTGCATCCGGCAAGGTTTCGAACTCAGCAATCGTCACACCCTGTACGAATCGCTTCCACTCTTCCGCGTAATCGGCCTTGTACATTGCGACGAGGGACTTCTGGATCTGTTCGGGGCTGCCTTCGAGCGTCAGATCGTCGTGCGCGGCGGTCCGTAGAACCCAGTCGGTGCTGTTCTGCTCGCTCGTCGCGGCATCCTTGATTGCGCCTTCTACGTATTCGCGCCACGCCTCGGCAGTAAAAGCTCCCGATACGACATGGCTGCCGGCCACGAGATTTGCATTTTCCGGTCCGACGGTGTTCGCGACTGAAATCGGCGGGAAGCGGGTCGAAGCGCGGGCCTTGATATCGGCATAGACGCGTTCCGCGGCCGGTATTCCGCGCACCACGTTACGAAGGTTCTCGCGAGTCTGGTCCACGATCGCGAGGTTGTTGGTGATCGTCGGCCAGTCGGTCGCGTTCACGTGCGCAAGATAGGCCGAAAGGACGCGCTCCCCGCTGCGGATCATCTGCTCGCGACTCATCGTCCCCCGATTCGCTTCGAGCCAGCTGCGCCAGAAGCGTGTGACCTGGTCCGAGAGATGACCGACCTCGACATGCTCGCGGTTTGCGAGCATCAGGTAGGTTTTCAGGGCGTTGTACGCATCTTCCACGTTGCTGGGAACAGCCTCTGTATAGGGACGATTCGCCGCTCGGGCAGATGGCGCGCTGTTGATCTCGTGTGTCTTCAGTTCGCCGGCATGCTGATTTACGTCTGCGAGGAAGCGTTCGAGGTTTTCCTTTACGGGCTTCAACATGACACCCTCGGCGCCTGCAAAGAGCTCATGCCTGAGCTTGTCTGCGACAACTTCCCCCTGATAAAGGCCGAGGCCGAGCGAAATCGGGTGGCTGTCGTTGAAGCGTTCGAGTTGTTCGAGCCGATCCTGAAGAATCTCCAGCGCCTCCATCCGTGATTGCAGGTCCTGGCGTCCTTCCTGAAGACGAACGATCTTGATAAGGTCTTGCTCGACGTTGGCAACCAGTTCGCGGTTGTTCAGGTAGGACCAGCCCCAGGCTCCGAGCGCGAGACCGAGCGCTGCCAGACTGACCGCGATGAAGCCCAGTCGTAGGCGCATGCTTTCGCGGCTGGCATATTGGCGTACGAGGTTGCGGTCGGCAAAAATCACGCGGGCGAAGAGATCCTTGAGAAAGAAGCCGTGATTGGATGCCGTGCGTACGGGCATCGGGCCCTCACCTTCGAGGCCGAACTGCCGGACGACTCGCGTGTCCGATAGCGGCCGCGTCTCACCGCTCTGCAGCGCCGAGGTGATGTAGAAACCGCGAAACACGGGTTGGAACTGGAACGGGTTTTCCTCGAACAGGGTCGCAACAAAGGCGCGCAGCGCCGGTTTGACCGACGCGAATTCGGACGGAAAGGTCAGTAGTCCGGGAGCACACCGTTCTCCGCTCGTCTGCGACAGCAGCGCCACGCTGAGCGCCCGCAGTCCTTCGTATAGCTCGTCGAAGCGCGCGTCGAATTGCGCGACGAGATCGCTCCGCGGCTGCGCTTCGTAGGGGAAAGTCGCGCCCCATACGCGGTCGCGTTCGTTCCAGTCCACGTCCTGGAAGAATTCGTGGAATCCCGGGATCAGGTCCGCCTTGGAAAACATCACGTAGACCGGGGCAAAGACCCGCAGTCTTTCGGTCAGCTCCTGAACCCGCTGCCGCAAGTTTTTGGCCAGCCCGATGGCAAAGGCCGGGGGATTGCCGATCAGCTCCCCGATGCTGACGGTCACGATGATCCCATTGATCGGCGCGCGCGGCCGGTGCTTACGCAGCAGATCCAGAAATCCCAGCCACTCGTCGCGGTCGTCTTCATAGATGGAGTAGCGGCCGGCCGTATCGAGGAGGATGCCGCCGGCGGTGAAGAACCAGTCGCAGTTCCGGGTGCCCCCGATTCCACGCACGTTGTGTGCGCCGCCGTCGTCGAACGGAAATTTGAGCCCCGAGTTGATGATCGCGCTGCTCTTCCCGGCGGCCGGGTTTCCGATGGTGATGTACCACGGGAGTTCGTACAGGGCTGCGGAACCGGCCGTCTGGCCGAGCTTCGATGTCCGGATCGTGCGGATCGCCTCCTGCAGCCGCGTGCGCAACGTGGCGACGTCCGCTTCGGTGGCGGCGTGCTTGGCCGAAGCCGCCGCACCTTGGTCGTCCAGCATCCTGCCGATCGCATCGGAGGCCTTGGAGGCGCGCCACTGGCGGAATGCCCAGACGGTAAGCCATGCGAGTACGACCAAGCCGCTTGCGAGTGCCGCCCAGAAGAGAGCGACCTTCAGTGTCTTGGCACCCAGGAAGAAGAACGCGACGGCCGCGCCGATGCCGACGAACGAAAGGAAGCGGGAGTCAGTCAGGAAGGAGCGAATGGAAAACATGGGATCGATTCAGTGTGTTTCGCGGAGTCAGGATGGAGCGCTTTCGGTAGCGGGCGGTGGGGAGAACGGGGTGACGAGCATTGCGGCACGCGACATCGGATCCTGGTTGCTGACATACACCACGGGACCGCCGGTGGACTGGGCCTTGGCGTGCGCGCAGGCCAGGACGATCAAGGACGCGATCGGCGAAACCGTTCCGCATACCGTACCGATTGGATGACAGTCCTCGATCGGGTCGATCGCCTCGAAACGGTCGTCCAGCGCCGCGTGCAATTCGCCGATCCGCGTATCGCGGTGGTCGCTGTCGGCGATGAGCGCACCTACGTCGGATGCGACGAGCTTGCGATGGACGAGAAGGTCGTCGATCAGGGCCGCAAGCAGATGCCCGCTGACCCGGCCACGTGCATCGGCCGGTTTCTCGCGGCGACCGGCGTTCACACGGCTCAGCGTCGCGCCGGCCTCGTGGTTTGTGGCAATGGCGGTTCGAGGAGAAGTCAGGAGCAGGCAGGCGCCCGCTTCACCTGGGATTTGGCCGGGCTGGTGGTTTGCGGAGAAGAGGCGCTTCTCGGCGTTCCATCTTTCGGTCGTGGCCTCGCCGACGTGCGACGTCGCCCCGAGCACAAGATGAAGCGTGGGCTGTATGGCGTCATGTCCGGCGCGCAGGATCAACTCGTCCAGCTCTCGTAGCGTCTCGGACTCGTCTGCGACGGGCTTGAGGTGCAATTCATATTCGTGGGGAAGGACATGCATATACCGCTTGTCCAGCCAAGCGGCGAGGCAGTCCCGTCCCACGGCGGCGACGGATTCGGGAATCAGCCACAAAAGCTCGAGCGTGGCCGGCGTGGCCCACTGATGAAGCCATTCGCTCGCCTGTGCCAATGCCGACGGGAGTACCTCGTCCACGAGCGCGAGTGTGCGGACCTGCTCCGGCCCGGCGCCGCAAGCCAGTCCGGCCGCCGCGAGCTCGGCCTCGATATCCACAAGCACTTCGGGGGTCAGGCCGTCAAGTCGCGCGGTGAAGATCGGGAAGCCTTCACCGCTGCGCAGGGTAGCATCGGGCTTTGGCCGGTCACCTGCGAGGACTGCAGCCAGCAACTCCTCGGCCGAGCTCCCCGTCCGCGCGACGACGGAAGCGCCGAGCAGCAGCAATTCCGCGAGGCGATCGGCAGCGTCACTGCGGCATGTCGGCCGCGAGTCGACATCGGCATTGCGATTCTCCGGCGTCGCCGCCGCGGGAGACGCGGGATTCTTGAGATGCTCGATGAAGCCGCGAAGAAGCCAGAAGCTTCCTACCAGCAGCAGGGGTAGCGCGCCCAGGCACAGGAGAAGGTCGCTCGTCGTCGGCGCGAAGTCGTTGGCTTTCCACCAGCCGAGCACCAGCGCCCAGACCAGTGCAAAGGTCAGCAGGGCGGTGAGCAGGACTCTTGAAGCGAGCGCCAACATTTTCTTGATCGAAGGGTCAGGGTTAGTCGGTGGTCAGCGATTGACTTGCGATCAGCATTGCGCCGCACGCCGTCTTGTCGCCATGACGTGCCGCCGGACGCCCATCAATCAGCGCCGTCGGATCGCCCGTGACGATCGTTGTGACACGTCCATGTCCCTTCTTCGGGCACGTCACCTGGTCGCCGACCCGGGCGATTCCCTTGCCGTCGCAATCGCTGCTTTCCGATGCGCCGATCACGACGCCGCCATGGCTGGTCTTGTCACCGAGAAGAATGAAAGGGCGCGACATCAATACTCCGTTCTGGGGAAGAGGCTGAAACCTTTGGGCCGGGGAAAAAGGGGTTTTCAGGTCCTCGGGCTTCCGAGCACGCCGCTGCGCGGCAGCTCTACGTGTCCAAGGTCCCTGAACGACCAGCGCCCTCCCCAGGTCAGCCCGTAGGTTTCGGCAAGCGCGCCATAGAGCTCGTAGCCATGCATGGCCCACGGGTCGCGTTCGGATATGACCACCCGGCCGTCGCGCACGAACGCGCAATCGCCTGCCAGACCGTACTGGTGGTAGCTCATATTGGCGCTGGCACGGGTCACCTGACTGCCCTGCAGGGCAAGCGCTGCCTGTCGTTCAGGTGAGCGGTACCCTTCAATCAGCGTCATTTCGTAGCCGTGCTGTTCCCGCATCACCTTGAAGACCGTCAGCAGGCGCCGAGTGAATTCGGGCGACAGCTGTTCCCAACTGCGGTTCGCTCCAGCGATGTCGGGGCGTATCAGTTCGACTTCCCGCGTCGTGAAAGCCTCGGGAGGTAAAGCAGGAGGGGGAATCAGGTGCTCGCCGCGTAGGAGTGCTTCGATCTGCCGGTCCTGGGATTGCGCGACGTCATCGAACGTGAAGATCGCGGGGCCTCGGATGACGCTCACGACTGCGGGGGGAGCGGCGACCAGGACGAATGCGGCGGCCAGCAGCAGCGGATTCTTCTGAAGCACTGTGACATTGCCGGCGAACGAAGGCCGCGTGGGCCGGCTTCCTTGGCCGTATGGCAGTTTCGAGCTCGCTAACGTCGGGGTCCGCTTCGTCAGCGCGCGCGCCAATTCGGCGATGTGAGTCCTATGCGCCGGAAGGGATATCAGAGCAACTGCAACGGAAATCGCGAGGAAGTAGATCGACAGCCAGATGAAAACCAATTCGCATTCCCCGTGGTACATCTCCCCTGCGTTCAGCTAACGTTTGAAAGCAGGGATTGCCCTCGCCGGCAAAAAGACGTTATCTTAAGACAATTGCAAATTAAATGTATATGTAATAGTACAAAAAAATATGAAAGATGCGAGTTCGGTAATCAAAAAGGTAGGTCCGGATATGTTTTCGACCGGTGCTGCTCGACGTGACGAGGGTACGGTCAAGATATTGAGCGATCTCGATCCTGCCCAGGCCCGCGTAGATCCTGATTCTGATGTTGTCGGATCTCGTGCAGCGATGCTTCTTTTTTTCGCAGTGGTGATACCCGCAGTCTTCATGTTGGCGCTGTGGCATCGAGAGCAGACGGAGGCGCTCGAAGTGCGCATGTCTCCGATGCGCGCGGAGCTTCCGCCGGTCGTTGCTCCTCAAGCCAGGACCGTTCCAAAAGACGCTGTCGCGGGCAATTCCACTGGGAATGACGGAGCCGATGGCGCAGCGCGTATCGTGTCGTCTGCCGCAGCACCATCCGCCGAAACGGCGATGTCGACAATGCAGCCGGCGACGGCCGTTCCGGCACGGAGCCTATCGAGCGCAAACGCGTTGAGCCGCGAGGCGAGTGCGGCTCTGCATGCCGCCGACCGTTCGCAAGACCCCGCCGCGAGGCCGGCCGTCGCCACGCGTCCCGAGCAGGGCTCACATCGTCCGTCGACTCGCCTCCAAGCCGCGGCCACTCTGGATTCAGGTGCCGGGACCGTTACCCGCTCGTCTCAGCACGCGGCTCCCGCCGGGCCTATTGCCGTGGCGGCAGAGTCCGACGACATCCAGCGGGACGTCGAGATCATCACGGCGATCGTGCGCGCCTCGTCGAAGTGAGCCTGCGCGGCGCTGTAAGCAGGTCTCTTCCTCAGGGAAGCGTGATGTTCAGTGTTGGCGGGCGCGGAGTGAGCTGAACCAGTCCGTCGTAGCCGGCGAGCGCCGCATGCGTATTGCTCTCCGCCTGTAGCGCGAGACCGACGTACGCGAGCAGGCCCAGCAGGGCAATCACCGACCCGATTCCCCAGATCGGCACTTCCCGCTTAAGCAAATGAGCGATTTGATCCGGTGCCGCCCACCGCGGCGCAAACCGGGCACGTTTCCCCTTGAGGTGAAGGAGTTGCTCGCCGAGTTGAGCGGTCAGATACTTCAGCTTTTCCGGACCTTCCAGCAGGTACTTGCCCTTGAAGCCCAATAGCAGGCATAGATGGAAGACTTCGAGAGCCGCAATTCTCGCGGCGCCCTCGTTTCGGGCGCGTTCGAGCCTGTCGAAGAAGTGTTCGCCAGCGAGTTGATCGCCGAACAGCACCAGTTGTAGCGGACGACGCTCCCAATCGTCACGGACGCCCATTCGGGACGCCAGGATCGATTCGTCGACGGCAGCGCAAAATGCATATTTCGCATCGAAGATGTCGTTGGAGTGAAAGTCATGCTTCTTTGCAAGCCGTTCGAAGTCGTCCAGGAATTTCTGGATGCTGACGCTGAACCGGGCCGCGTCCTTCGGCGTCTTCTGGTGATGCAGGAGCATCAGCATGTGAAATCCGTCGTACAGGAGATCGACCAGACCGTGCGGTTTCATACTGGCCGCATCGTTGAATGAGGCACTCGGGGCGTCGGCGAACAGGGAAGGGGCGCTTGTCATGACGTGACGGCAATCAGTTCGAGTTTGAGATCCTGGTAGCTCTCCGGAGCGTAGATCGCGATGGACTGCGCCTTCAGCATGCGCTCATAGAGCGCTCCGTGCGAGTCAAGGGCGAAGTAGCACGCGCCGGGACGCACCGGAATGGCGGCGGGAACCTGTTGAGCGTGCGTCAGGCGCACGCCGGACATTGCCGAGAGGACGAGCTTGTCGACATCATCGGGGGCACCCACTTTCAAGCGGAACGGAATCGTCTCGATGATTTCCGACAAGGGATGGCTCGCCGAGACTGCAAGGTAGAAGGCCGTGTCCGGCGCGATTTTGTCCGAATCCAGGCGACCCGCGTGATACGCCGGTCTGGGATTCGTGAGTGCGATCGAGAAATAGCGCGTCGAGATGACGGTCTCGAGCAGATCGCGCAGGATCGCATCGAGCTTCAGAAACGCCGGTCCGGGCTGCGCGTGTTGATACGCGGGAAGATCCGTCAGGCTGTAGCTGCGCGAAAAAGTCATGAGTCCACCGGCAAGCCGCAGCAGCTCCTGGTACATGCGCTCCGGATGAAGCTCCGGGTTCCTGGACAGGTGCATCAGAGCGGCGCATGCACTGCTGACCGTGTGCAGGAGCCAGAAGGATGCGATATCGCCCGAGCGGAACTCGATGATGTGTTTCGACGGTTCGCGGTGGAAGCCGTAGAGAGCATTGGCCTTGGCTTGCAGCGCTTCCAACTGCCGCCGCAGCAAGAGTGTCAGAAGCGGCGAGCTTCCGAGCGAGATCGAGGGGGGTAGAAACGACGGATCGTGCTCGAATCCTCGACTCGATGTCCGACGCACCCGGATCAGGGGCAAGGTCAGGAATTGTTCGCGCGGTTCCTGCTCGGCCTTGAGGAGGGATATCTTGCGAATCACGGTGATTTCGGCGTCGGCCGCATCCGTATATAGATCCGGCTTTTCCGTGCCGCAGATCAGGTAACGGGCGTGACCGGGCTGGGTTTCGTCACTCGTGCAATTGCCCCCGTGATTGCGAAGCTGGTGGAGCGCAAGGTGAAACTCGGTCCCGCTCTCCTCCTGGACGAGCGGATCGAGCGTCAGCGGAGGCGGAAGCTGATCGACGGCAGGGGCGCAAAACGATTCGCCGTTGGGGAGAATGGCGTCGATGCGATTGAAGCGAAGAGTTCCGCTTTGCAGCGCCTCGCTGTCCACTTCCAGTGCCCGAACGCCCCAACCGAACGGCTGAGCGGTCAGAAGCGTCGTGTGGCACAGCGACTCCGTGTACGCGTCCTGATGCTGAAAATGCTGGGGGCGGAGGAACAGCCCTTCGCCCCAGAGAATCCTTGGAAGACTTGGCAATGCAATATTCCTATGCGTTGCAGCGGCTGCCGGCTGCCGATCTTGCCGATTCCGCAGGTGCTTGATTGATCACGATGCCCGCGCCCGTGGCGAGGGCGCATGCAAGAGCGCCGACCGCGATACCGTTGTCCTTGGACGCTCGTGCGTCGAAGGCCAGCTTCCATCGTCCGGCGGAAGGTGCCCGGAACTGTCCGACGATGCCGATCGCAGTTGCGCGGGGTGATAGGGTCTGGGGCAATTCATAGGTTCGGCCCGGGATCAGCACAACTTCGCGTGATGACACGAGCTGGTCGGCCAGTAGTGCCCTTTCTTCGTCCGCGATGTTCGCTTGCGCATACGTCATGCGGCTGAACGCCTCCGTCCCACTCAGTTGGTAGATCTTGACGACCAAGGAGAGGGGCTTCCCGTCGGCCGACAGGTTCAGCTGTTCTGCGGCCTGGATGCGCAGGGGAACCTGGTAGCTTGCCTCCTCTCTGTGTTCGTCCTTCATTTCGCCCAGTCCCGCCGATTCGAGCGCAAAGGACACCGCCGTTCCCGCGACCTTCGCCGCTGTCGTTCCCGCGCATCCCGAGAGCAACAGGACGGCCAGGACGGCGAAAGCAGCAACGGGCCGCTGCTGGCCTGAACCACGCCGTCGGCTTCTTTCAGAAATTTCATTGGTATTTTCTGAAAAGAACATTTGAATATGCAAAAAGCTTGTTAAGCGACGGCCTGGACTGTACTATGCCGAGCTCTCAAGTGCAATGAATAGTAATAATGCATATGCCACACACGTTTTTGAGTTGTTTGGAATCCCGCGTTTTTCCTGCGTGTGCGCGAACGGTGGCAGCCGGGTGTGTCGGATTGGCACTCCTGCTCGGCGGTTGCGCGACGACGAAACAGCCGTTGAGTCAAAGCGAATTCGTAGCGGCCATGGAGAGTTCGTCGATCAAGATCGACGCCTTGATGGCCGAAAACAAGCAGGAGGAGGTGGTCGGTCTCCTCTCGCGGATGGCGAGTGACAATCCGGCACGTAAGGAGCCCTGGGTTCGTCTCGCAAAGCTCCATTTCGATGCCGGAGCCTATGGGCGCGCAATCGTGGCTGCAGATGAAGTGCTGCAGCGCGACCCGGCAGATCGGACCGCGAAGAGCGTGCGGGCGGTGAGTGGTCTGCGGGTTGCGACCGAGTCGCTGGCGGAATTGCGGAAGGACGCCGATCTGAGGGGGTCCGCCCAGGCGGATGCTCAAAGTCTCGCCCGGAACCTGCGCGAAACGTTGGGAGAGGATGTGCTGGTCCCGGTTGCGGCGATTCAGACCAGTGCTTCGACGGAGCCTACGCCGGAGCCTGTCCCGGTGAAGGAGCGACCGCGGAAGAAAGTGGTTCGACCGGCGCGGAACGACGCCGGTGGCCAGGCGCCGGGCGCAAACCCATTCAGTTCGCTCAGATAAGCCCGGGCGGAGCAAGCCCGCAGATTGGACCCGGAACGCGGATCGCGATCGATTCGAATACGGTTGTTTGGAGAGACTCGTGGCAAAGAAAGAGAGCGTACAAAAGCGGTTGCAGAAGGTGAGGCCGCCTCGGGTGCAGCTGACATACGACGTCGAGAGGGGGGATGCGCTCGAGCAAAAGGAGCTGCCTTTCGTCGTCGGCGTGCTGGGGGACTTTGCTGCCCAAAGCACCCAGGCACTCGGAAAATTGCGAGACCGCAAGTTCGTCAACGTCGACCTCGATAACCTCGACGACGTGATGGCTGGGCTCGCGCCTCGTGCCGCATTTCGTGCTCCGAACATGTTGTCGAGCGAGGGCGGAGAACTGGGGGTCGATCTGACTTTCCGGAGTTTCGAGGATTTTCGCCCCGAGTCTGTCGTCCGGCAGGTCGAGCCTTTGCGGAGGTTGCTTGAGGCGCGTTCGAAGCTTGCCGACCTGCGCAACAAGCTCGCAGGTAACGAGAAGCTCGAAGACTGCCTGAACGAGGTTCTCAGGAACACCGAGCAGCTCGAAAGCCTCGGCGCCAAAGCTGGCGAGGAGACCGAGCAATGACGATGCACGCGAGTGTTCAATCTGCAGTCGCTGCGCCGGCGGCGGCCGTGCTGCTCGACAGGATCATCGAGGAAAGCCGCGTCGCGCGTTCCGATCAGGAGCGCGAACGGGCCCGTGACATCATCAGCGAACTCGCCAACCAGGTCCTGGAAGGCGAGGTCCTGATCTCCGAAAACCTTGCCGCGTCGCTCGATGCGCGCGTCGCTGACTTGGATCGCCTTATCTCCGAGCAGCTGAGCGCAATCATGCACGCTCCTGCATTTCAGCAACTGGAAAGCGCCTGGACCGGCTTGCACTACTTGTGCAAACAGACGTCGACGGGCGAGCAGGTTCGGATAAAGCTGATGAATGCGTCGAAGAGCGAGCTGATCAAGGATTTCAAGACCGCGATCGATTTCGATCAGAGCGCGCTCTTCAAAAAGGTCTATGAAGAGGAGTTCGGAACCTTTGGCGGCGCCCCCTTCGGCACCTTGATCGGCCAGTTCGAACTGACGCGGCAACCGGAGGACATGTATTTTGTTGAACAGATGTCGCATGTCGCGGCTGCGGCCCACGCGCCCTTCATTGCTGCCGCATCACCTGAACTGTTCGGCCTAGATTCATATACCGATCTGGGCAAGCCCCGCGATCTCGCGAAGGTGTTCGATACCGTCGAGTATGCGAAGTGGAAATCTTTCCGAGATTCCGAGGACGCACGCTACGTCGGCTTGGCACTGCCGCGCTTCCTTGGACGATTGCCCTACAACCCGATTGATGGCGTCACTACCGAGGGCTTCAACTTCGTCGAGGACGTCGACGGGTCGGATCACGACAAGTACCTGTGGTGCAGCGCCGCGTTCGCGTTCGGCGCACGCCTCACCAGCGCATTCGAGAATTTCGGCTGGTGCGCCGCCATCCGCGGCGTTGAAGGGGGCGGCTTGGTCGAGGATTTGCCGACTCATACCTTCCGTACTGACGACGGAGAAGTGGCCTTGAAGTGCCCGACCGAGGTCGCAGTGACCGATCGGCGCGAGAAGGAACTGAGCGACCTGGGTTTCATTCCGCTGGTTCATTGCAAGAACACGGATTACGCCGCGTTCTTCGGCGCTCAATCCGCGCAGAAGCCTAAAAAATATGACAGCGACGCGGCGAACGCAAACGCATCGCTTTCGGCCCAACTGCAATACATCTTCGCCGTGTCGCGAATCGCGCATTACATGAAAGCGATGATGCGCGACAAGATCGGCAGTTTTGCGTCGCCCGCAAACGTCCAGGGCTATCTCCAGCGCTGGATCGACCAATACGTTACCGCGGACGACTCCGCGTCGCAGGAAACCAAGGCGCAGTTCCCTTTGCGGGAAGCTTCAGTCGAAGTGAGCGAGGTGCCGGGACGACCCGGCGTGTACCGCGCGGTCGCGTTCATCCGTCCCCATTTCCAGCTCGACGAGCTTTCGGTGTCCTTGCGTCTCGTCGCCGAGTTGCCCGGTTCCGGTCAGGCTTGATCCTGAATACCAGTTCTCAAACAGAGGAGCAGCGTCGTAATGAAGGATATTTACATCGAATTCAAGGGAAGCGACATCAAGGGCGATTCCCGCGATACCCGTCACAAGGATACCGTTGAGGTTTATAGTTGGACGCACCAGATGCGTCAGCCGAAGTCGGCCACTGCATCGGCGGCGGGCGGACATACCGCGGAACGCGTCGAGCATGGTGAAATGATCTTCACCAAGGATATCGACGGCGCGAGCCCCAAGCTGTACCAGGCGTGCTCGTCGGGGCTTGTCGTCAACGATGTGATCATCTACTTCTACCGCGCCTTCGGCGGCAAGAACACGACCGGCAACCCGTCTTCGACTCAGAGCCGGCATCAGTTCATGAAGATCGAACTCAAGAACGTCATCATTGGTTCGATTTCGCCGAGTGTGAGCGGCGAAGGAATCCCGCAGGAAAGCTTCTCGCTGAAGTACTCAGCAGTGAAGTGGACCTACGACGAGCTCAATATCGACGGTACCAAGTCGGGCAAGGTCAATATCCAGGGCGCCTGGAACCTGGCGAAGAACACGCCGAACCTGACCTGATGGGTTGCGTCTCACATGATTGCGGCGGAATTGCGTTTCCGCCGCTTTTTTTCCGGCCTTCGCGATGAAGGAATTCGAACCGTCGCTATTCGACAAACTCTTCGACGACGTGCCGATGCTCGCGACGCGTCGTCGTCTTTCCCTTGAGGAATTGAAGGACTCGGTCGCACGGGATCTCGAAGCACTCTTGAATGCGCGCACGATCATCGACGACGAGGCGATAGAGGCTTTTCCCCAAGTTTCCGACTCGGTCGCCAGCTTCGGGTTGAGCGACTTCGCCGGACTTAGCCTGGCCAGTGTCCACGATCGTTTCCGCATCTGTGGATCGATCGAAAGGGCGATTGCACGTCACGAACCGCGCCTCAAGGATGTGCATGTGACGCTGGAACTCAATCGTCAATCGACCAATGCACTCTATTTTTCGATCCGGGCCGTGCTGGTCGTGAGGCCGGCGCAGGAGCCCGTGTGCTTCGACGCCTTGCTGCAACCCACGACGTTGCAGTATTCCGTGAACAAACAGCGATTGCGCGGAGTGGCATCCTGAATGGAGGAACTGCTTCCGTATTACGAGCGGGAACTGGGATTCCTGCGCCGGCACGCGCGGGAATTTGCCGAGCGCTATCCAAAGATCGCAGCGCAACTGCTGATCTCCGGCGAAGGCTGCGACGATCCGCACGTCGAGCGGATGATCGAATCCTTTGCGCTGTTGAATGCGCGAGTCACCAAGAAACTCGAGGACAGCTATCCTCAGTTCACCGAGGCGCTCCTCAACGTTCTGTATCCGCATTATCTGCGACCGTTTCCGTCCTGTTCGATTGCGCATTTCGATACAGAAGGCAACGCCCAGGCCCTGTCGACCCCTGTGACCATCCCGCGCGGGACGGATCTGCATTCACGTCCGGTAAAGGGCGCGGTCTGCCGGTTCCGTACCGCCTGGTCGGTCGATCTCGTGCCTGTGCGGGTGGTCGACGCGGCCTTTGAACCCGTCATCCGCGCGCCCGCAGACCTTTCATTGCCCGTCGGCAGTTGCGCGTCGCTGTCGTTGACTCTTGAAATGCCGAAGGGTGAGGGCACGCAGGCGACCATCGGCCAGTTTCCGTTGCGCTTCTACATCGACGCCGAGCCGTCCGTGGCGGTCGCGGTACGCGATGCCTTGTTCCTCAAACTCGCCAAGGCATTCGTCATGGGAGAGGACGGGAGATGGATAGCGTGCCCGGAGGATCTGATCGGCGAGGTCGGGTTCGCCGATGATGAGGCGCTGATCGATATGCCGGCCAGTTCTCACCGCGCCTATCGGCACCTGACTGAATATTTCGCCTTCCCGGAGAAGTACAATTTTTTCGACGTCGCCTTGCCCCGGTTGTCACGGTCGGTACGTGCGCAGACGCGGATTACGCTGTTGCTGGTCATGAAGGAATTGCGCGCGGACAGCGATGCGTCGCGTCTATTGCAGACACTCACGGCGAAGAATTTCAGGCTGGGGTGCGTGCCGGTCGTGAACCTGTTTCAGCAACGGGGCGATCCGATCCGCGTGACTGAAAGAGCGTCGAGCTACCCGGTCGTGGCGGATGGCCGTCGTGCATTCGCGTACGAGGTCTACTCGATCGACGCCGTACGACGCGTGCGCCAGTGCTCTACCGGCGAGACGGTCACGGAGTTTCGCCCCTTGTTTTCGCTGCAGCACGGCGAGGATGTGGGCCGTCATGGCAACTACTGGTATGCGCAGCGCAATGCGCTGGTGGCTGCAAGAAGCCCCGGGTACGAGACGGAAATTTCGCTGGTCGATTCCGATTTCGATCCTGTTCAGGAAAAGGCCGATGTCCTGAGCATCCAGCTCACCTGCACCAATCGCGAGTTGCCGACGTTCATGTCGGTTGGCTTGCCGTCGGGAGATCTGTTCGTCGAAGGCGGATCGGTCGCGAAGTCGGTCCGGCTGCTGCGCAAACCGAGCCAACCATATCGCTTCGACCACCGTGGCAGTGGCCAGTGGCGCCTGATTTCCCATCTCTCGCTGAATCATCTGTCCCTGAGCGGAAGCGGTGTTGCGGCATTTCGCGAGATGCTGACCCTCTACGATTTGCCGCGCTCCGCTTCGTCGCGGCGACGTATCGACGGCATCCTCGCAATCGAGCAGGCGGAAAAGACGGTGTGGATGGCGGGCCGGCCGTTCGCGACGTTCGTGCGCGGACTGGAGGTCAGGATCACCGTGGACGAGGCGAACTTCGTGGGCAGCGGTCTGGATCTCTTTGCCCGATGCATAGACCGCTTCCTCAGCTTGTATGCTCATTTGAACAGTTTCGTACAACTGGTGCTGCTATCGGGCAGGACCGGTGAGGAGTTGATCCGATGCGTCCCGCGTACCGGCGAATCGATCCTGGGCTGATCGAGCAACTGGTCTCGGCTCCGCAGCGATTCGAGTTCTTCCAGGCGGTCCGGGTACTGGAACGGGTATTCGCAGCCAGGGAGGCGCGTCTCTCCCGCGAAAGGCCCTTGGAGTCGATCCGTTTCCGCAATTCAACCGCGCTTGCATTCGCCCCAAGCCAGATCGAAGCTGTGGAATGCCATCGTCGCGTCGATGCCGAAGGGCAGGCGCGCGGCGAGCTGGAACGGATCGAAATCACGCCCAGCTTTATCGGCATGTTGGGCATTCACGGTACGCTGCCTTCCCACTATACGGAGCGCGTTGCCGACCGCGAGCGCTATCACAAGGATCGCGCTGCCCGCGCGTTTTTCGATCTCTTCTCGAATCGGGCGGTTGGCAATTTCTATCGCGCTTGGAAGAAATACCGCCTGCCGGTCGCCTATGAGCAAGACCGGCGCCAGTCCTTCCTGCCCATGGTCCTTGCGCTCGCCGGTTTGGGCTTCGATGCGCTGCGGGATCGATTTCAAAGCGACTCGGGTAGCGTCGATGATGAAGTCATCGCGCATTTCGCCGGCGTGCTGCGGCAGCGTCCGCTGTCGGCCGCGGTGCTGCAGGACGTGCTGGCGGGCTATTTTCGCGTGCCGGTGCGGATCGAGCAGTTCGTCGGGAAGTGGTATGCGCTGCCGCCGGACCAGCGTTCGACGCTTGGCGGCACGAACGCCGCATTAGGGGCCTCGATGCTGCTGGGCGAACGCGTTTGGCAGCGGAATCTGCGCATTCGCATCTGGATCGGGCCGCTTGCACGCGACATGCACGCCCAATTCCTCCCGCGGGGCGAGCGGGCGGCCGCGCTGGAGAAGCTGCTCTCGCTTTCGTCCGGCCACCACTTCGAGTACGAGATTCGACCCATCCTGCGCGCGGATGATGTCCGCCCTGCGCGGCTTGGAGGTGGAATGCGGCTCGGTTTCGACAGTTTCATCCTCACACGTCCCTCGGACACGGATCGTGACGATCCGATGTTCGAATCGCACCCTGTCCATTGACTCGAAACAAGCCAAGAACAATGAGTACTTCGCTCAAGATACTGATCAGCAAACTCAACAACACCAGTCGCAAGGCAGCAGAACACGCCGCGAGTCTTTGCATGGGACGCGGCAATTACGAGGTGGACCTGGAACACTTGTTCCTGGCACTGCTTGAGCAGCATGACAGCGATGTATATGTGATTGCCACGCGCTGCGGAATCAGCCCGTCGGCCCTGGAACGGGACTTGATGAAGGAGATCGAGGGATTCAAGACCGGAAATTCGCGCACGCCGGTCTTCTCCCCGCATTTGCCCCGGCTGTTCGAGCAGGCGTGGTTGCTGGCCTCGCTGGATGAACGATTGCCTCGCATCCGCTCCGGCCATTTGCTACTCGCGCTGCTGACGGAGCCCGAGCTGTCGCAGTTGGCCTTGCGCGGGTCGTCTCTGTTCGCGCAGGTCAAATTGGGCGAGCTGAAGCACAACTTTTCGGCACTGACGGAGGGTTCTGTCGAGGCAACTGAAGCAGTCGGTTTGTCGCCGGACGCTGCTACGGCCGGCTCGGCCGAAAACGTCGACGGTCGGACGATAACTGGAGATGGCGCCGCTACTCCGGCTCTGGATCAATTCACGACCAATCTGACGCAACGCGCCCGGGACGGCAAGGTCGATCCGGTGATCGGGCGCGACAGCGAGATCCGGCTCGTGATCGACATCCTGATGCGGCGGCGGCAGAACAATCCCATCCTGACCGGCGAGGCCGGCGTGGGGAAGACGGCAGTCGTTGAGGGGCTTGCACTGCGAATCGCATCCGGCGACGCGCCGGCGCCTTTGCAGGAGGTCGAGCTTCATGTGCTCGATATGGGTTTGCTGCAGGCCGGGGCAAGTGTGAAGGGCGAGTTCGAAAATCGTCTGAAGAACGTCATCGACGAGGTGAAGGGCAGTCTCCGGCCCATCGTGCTTTTCATCGACGAAGCCCACACCATGATCGGTGCCGGAGGGCAATCGGGCCAGAACGATGCGGCCAATTTGCTCAAGCCGGCCCTGGCCCGCGGAGAACTGCGGACCATCGCTGCCACCACCTGGGCGGAGTACAAGAAATACTTCGAGAAGGATGCGGCGTTGGCTCGCCGCTTTCAGGTGGTCAAGGTCGAGGAGCCTACGGAGCCCATGGCCGCCGCGATGTTGCGCGGGATGGTGCCGTTGATGGAAGACCATTTCGGGATCCGCGTGTTGGACGAGGCGGTTACCGAGGCGGTCCGGCTGTCCCACCGCTACATCAGCGGCCGTCAGCTGCCGGACAAGGCGATCAGCCTGCTGGATACCGCGTGCGCGAAGGTCGCGCTGGGCCAGAGTTCGACACCCGCGCTCATCGATGACGATGAAAAGCGATTGCTGCGTGACCGGGCCGAGTTGGCCGTGCTGGAGCGCGAGGCGACGACCGGAGCCGGTCACGACGTGCGCCTGGTGGAATTGCGGGAGCAGATTGCAGCCGTCGAATGCGATCTGGCGATCTGGAAGGCCCGCTTTGATGAAGAGCGGACCTTGGTGGGGAAGATCCTCGACTTGCGGCGGGGTATGGAAGATCCGGCGGAGCCGCAGGCCGACGCGGATGTCGCTTATGCCGCAGATGCAGGTCGTGCGGTCGGGTGGCGCGGCGCGAAGGACGAGTTGGACGCGCTAATGTCCCGATTGCGGGACATGCAGGGCGAGACGCCGATGGTGCCGCTTCAGGTGGACGGCCATGTCGTCGCGGAAATCGTGGCGGCATGGACGGGAATTCCGCTCGGCAAGATGGTGAAGGATGAAATTCGCACGGTGCTGAATCTGAAGGCGCTCCTGCAGGAGCGGGTGATCGGGCAGGACCATGCGTTGGAGTCGGTTGCTCAACGCATACGGACGGCGCGCGCGAACCTCGAGGATCCGAACAAGCCCAAGGGCGTCTTCATGTTCGTCGGGCCCTCCGGCGTCGGGAAGACCGAAACCGCGCTTGCCCTGGCAGATATCCTGTACGGCGGAGAGCGCAAGCTCGTGACCATCAATATGAGCGAATACCAGGAGGCGCACAGCGTATCGGGGCTGAAGGGTTCGCCCCCTGGCTATGTCGGGTATGGGGAAGGGGGTGTCCTGACGGAGGCCGTGCGGCGCAATCCTTATAGCGTGGTGCTGCTCGACGAGGTCGAAAAGGCGCACCCCGACGTGTTGGAGCTGTTCTTCCAGGTTTTCGACAAGGGGGTGCTCGACGATGCCGAGGGGCGCGAAATCGATTTCCGCAACACCCTGATCATCCTGACGAGCAACGTTGGCTCGAGCCAGATCATGCAGGCGTGCCTGAACCGGCCTGCCGAGGAGATGCCGTCAGCAGAAGACCTGGGGGCGGCGCTGCGGCCGGTGCTGTGCAAGGCGTTCAAGCCAGCCTTTCTCGGGCGGATGCAGGTGGTGGCCTACTATCCGATTTCGGATGAGGTGCTGGCGCAAATCATCACGCTCAAACTGCGCCGCATCCGCGACCGCGTCGCGACGAATCACAGGGCGGCTTTCGTGTGGGACGAAAAGCTGGTGGATGCCGTTCTCGCCCGCTGCACCGAGGTCGATTCGGGGGCTCGCAATGTTGATCACATCCTGAACGGCACGCTGTTGCCGGAGATTGCCGAAGCCGTATTGGGACGCATGGCGGACGGTGCGGAGATCGAGAGGATCCGGGTGACGGCCTTGAAGAGCGGCGGATTCCGCTATTCGATCAAATGAACCGATTCGCATGAGTCGCCAGGGCTGCGGCGAGGGGCGGTGTTATACTGCAATTGATTGATCTCTCGACGGAAAAGCATGGATTCGCTGTACAACCTTCTCAAGCGTCCGCTACTTCATGTGGCGGGCTTCTCGTTCGTAGTGAATCTTCTGCTGCTTGTGCCGTCGTTGTTCATGCTGCAGGTGTTCGACCGCGTCTTTTCGAGCCAGAGTGGCGATACCTTGCTGGTGCTGACGCTCGGCGTCGGCATCGCACTCGCGATGATGCTTGCGCTCGACTACTTGCGCAGCCGGTTGCAGGGCGTGATCGGCAATCTCGTGTCGGACTCGCTGTCTCCGGCGGTCGCGCGGATCATGCTGGCGATGGGCGCGCAGCGTGCCGGGCGGGCGCCATCGGAAGGCTTGCGTGATGTAGCGTCGCTTCGGACCTTGTTCTCGTCTCAGGGTGTCGTTGCGCTGTTCGACGCGCCGTGGGTGGTTGTCTATGTCGCAGTGATCTTTCTTGCCCATCCCGCGCTTGGAATTGCCGCCGCCGTTTCGGCGTTGCTGATGCTCGCGTTGGCTTACTTGAACGACCGACTGACGCGGCGGGATATCGAAGGGGTGGTGAAGGCGTCGAGCGAAGCCACACGCTACCTCGAGGCTTCGCTTCAGAACGCGGAGGTCGCGCAGGTTCTGGGCATGAGCGACGCGCTGATCGCACGCTGGCGCGCCCGCAATGCCGACGTGCTGGCATTGCAGTCGCCGACGGCGCGCAAGTCGGTGGCGATGACGGCCTTTACGCGTGTCGTGCGCCAGAGCGTCCAAGTGCTGATGATGGCGCTGGGGGCCTGGCTGGTGATCAACGGTGAGGCGAGTGCCGGCGTGATGATTGCGACGACGACGCTGCTCGGCCGTGCACTCGCGCCGGTGGAGCAGGTGGTCGGAAGCTGGCGTGTGCTGGCCGAAGGACGGGTGGCATGGCGTCGACTGCAGGACTTGCTGGGCACCGCTGCGGCGGAGCCGGAGCGGATGAATCTGCCGCCGCCGGCAGGGCAACTGGTTGCACAACAACTGGTCTATCGGCCGCCGCGCGGGGACCGAACGATTCTCGCGGGTGTGTCGATGCAGTTGGAGCCGGGTGAATCGGTTGCGGTGATCGGCCCGAGCGGTGCAGGCAAGTCGACGTTGGTGCGACTGCTCACCGGTGTGTGGAAGCCGACAGCGGGCACCGTCCGCCTCGATGGGGCAGACCTCGCGGCGTGGCCGCGTGATCAGATCGGGCCCTGCATCGGATATGTGCCTCAGGACGTCGAACTGTTTGGCGGGACCGTGGCGGAGAACATCGCGCGGCTCGGTGAAGTCGATGGCGAGAAGGTCGTGCGTGCGGCGAAGCTCGCCAACTGCCACGAGATGATCCTCGGCTTGCCCGACGGCTACGATACCGTGATCGACCCGCAGAGCGCGGTGCTGTCCCCGGGGCAGCGCCAGCGCATTGCGCTGGCGCGTGCGCTGTACGGGGACCCGCGGCTGGTGATCCTCGACGAGCCGAATTCGAACCTCGACGGCGCCGGTGAACAGGCGCTGGGCGAGACACTCAAGGCGCTGCGCGGTAACACGACGGTCGTGATCGTAACGCACCGGACGACCCTGGTTCAGCACATCGACAAGATCCTGCTGATCGAAGGCGGTCGGGCGCAGAAGTTCGGGCCTGTTGCCGAGGTAATGGGAGCAATGCATGGCGGGCGCGTCGCGGGCGGTGGGCAGGTGGTGCCTCTGCCGGGAGCGGCATTGGCCCGGCCGGGAATGGAAGCAGGCGAGGCAGCACGATGAGCGGCGCAATGACTGTAGTGGGCGATTCGGTGGTTGTGCATCAGACCGAGGCCCGTCGGCTGGCGCGAAGCGGCAAGTATGTCCTGCTGGGCGGCCTGCTTCCGGCGGTGCTGTGGCTTGCCCTGGCACCCTTGAGTTCCGCGGTCGTCGCCCCGGGGGTCGTCAAGGTCGATCTCAACCGGCGCACCGTGCAGCACGCCGAAGGCGGCATCGTGAGCGAGGTAAAGGTCCGCGACGGGCAGCATGTGAAGCAGGGCGATACCTTGATCGTGCTGGGCGACGTGGGTGTCGCGGCCGATGAGAATCGCTGGACCTACCGGGTCAAGGCCGAGCGCCTCGGCATGGTGCGGCTGGAGGCCGAACAGGCCTTTGCCGGCACGCTGGCGTTTCCGGCCGACTTGGTCGAGGCGGCAGGCAAGGATGCGCGCCTGGCGGAACTGCTCGGCAAGGAGCGGGCGTTGTTCGCTGCGCATCGCAACGGGATCGTCGGCCAGTTGTCGTTGTTGAGCAGCCAGCGAACCATGGTGTTCTCGGAAATGGCCGCGCTGAAGGGGCAGATTGCGCAAGCTGAACTCGCGCTCAAGCACCAGCAGGAAGACCTCGACCGCAATCGCAGCCTGCAAAAGGATGGTTTCATTTCGACGTCCCGCATCACGCAGCTGGAAGCGAGTGTCGCGGACTATGGCGTCAAGCTCGAGGAAAAGCGCACAGATCTTGCGCGCGCCGAACAGCGGGTCGTGGAGATCGACCTGAAGGTGCGGTCGCTGGAGAGCGATTTCCGCCAGCAGGCGAGCGACCAGTTGAAAGTGACGGCTGCACGGCTGACGGAAATCGAGCAGGAGCAGCGCAAGTCGGTCGACGCGGCCGCGCGCCAGGTGATCATGTCGCCGGCGGACGGCGAGGTGATCGGCCTGAAGTTTACGACGCCAGGGGCAGTCATCGCCCCCCGTGAGCCGATCGCGGACATCGTTCCGAAGGACCCCCTGCTGGTGGTGGAAGCGCGGCTGCGCACAGAGGATTCGAGTCGCGTCACGAAGGATCAGCCCGCGGAGCTGCGCTTTACAGCCTTCAAGTACCGGACGACGAAGATGGTGCAGGGGCGGGTGAGCTATGTGTCGGCTGACCGCTTGGTCGATCAGAATGCGAACGTCGCGTACTACAGCGCCCTGATCGAGGTCGATCCGGCATCGCTGGCCGATGCCGGCAACATTCAGCTGCTGGCGGGCATGCCTGCGGAAGTCTATATCAAGGGTGAAGAACGTACGCCGCTGCAATATCTGGTCGAGCCGATCACCCAAGTCCTGCGACGCGCGGGCCGCGAGCGTTGAACCAGCGGATATTCGGAAGCGAGGCGCAGCGGCGACAGATAGAGCTGATTAATCAACTCCGATCTGTCGATAGCTGCCCAAAAATGATGCAGGATTCCGAAACCCCGTTGGCAGAAGCACTTGGCGACGCCATCCATCGGCAGCTCACAGGTTTATCCACAGCCGATGGGGACAAAGCGATGCAATACAGAGCTGTCGCCGCTTCAGGATTGCCTTGTCGAACAGGCCGCTTTCTCCCGCTGTGAAGATGTTGCTTCGCGTGCTGCCTTGGCTGGTCGGCATGGTGGTGCTGATTGCCGGGTTGGCTATAGGGATTGCGCTTGGGCGTCTGGATGCGGCACGCAAGCTCAGCGATGCGCGGAGCAGGACAATCGCCGAGCTGGCCGTCGTTCACGCGGAACTCGACGGGGTGATGAAGGAGGCGCTCAGCGGCGCAGAGGGGATCGTTCACCTCGTGCAGTACCAGGGCGACATACCGCAGGAACTCTTCGATGCGATGGCGGAACAGATCATCCGCAATCATCCGCAGATCAAGAACATCGCCTATGCCCCGGGCAATGTGATCACGCGCCTTTATCCGTTGTCGAGCAATGAAAAGGCGCTCGGGCTCGATTACCGCGCGATTCCCGAGCAGTGGCGAACCGTCGAGCGGGCGATGACCTCAGGCGTGCCCGTGCTGTCGGGACCTGTCCCGCTCGTCCAGGGGGGCTCAGCGGTGATCGTTCGCGCCCCGGTGGTGCTGAGTTCGACCGGTACTTCGGGCCGCAGCGGATATTGGGGCGTGATCTCGATTGTCGGGGACATCGACCGGATTCTGGTCGATGGCGGCGTCACGTCGTCGACATCCTTGCGCATCGGCGTCCGGGGCAAGGATGGCGAGGGCGCCGCGGGCGGACTTGTCGGGGGCGACGCGAGGGTGTTTGCCCATGATCCGGTCGTCACGAAGCTCGGTGTACCCGGGGGCGAATGGACGCTCGCCGCGATCCCGATCGACGGGTGGCCGCGGTTGGCGATCATCGACTCGCAGTATTTTCTTGCCGCGCTGGCAAATTCCTTGCTGCTTGCCTTGTTGGCCGCGATGCTTGTCGCACGTCACCGCCAGTTGCATGAGCGGCACGGGCTGCTGGAGACAGAGAGCCAGGAGCGCCAGCGCGCCGAGCGGGCCTTGCGGGACAGCAAGAATACGCTGCAGGCGATCGTCGATAACGCGCCGGCACTGATGTATATGTTCGATCTCGAAGGGCGGCTGCTGTTGTGCAATCGTCCGTTCGAGTCGATGGTCGGCCGGTCGAGCGACGAACTGCTCGGACGGACGCGCGAAGAGTTCCTGCCGACTCACATCGCCCGGCAGCATCAGGCCAACGACCACAAGGTGCTTGAGTTGGGGCGGATGTGCGAGTTCGAGGAGACGGGGCTCGACGCGCACGGCGTGCATACCTACCTGACGACGAAGTGCCCTTTGCACGATGAAAGCGGACACGCGATCGCAGTCATCGGGATGTCGACGGATATCACGCAGCGCAAGGCGTCCGAGGACGCGCTGCGCCTCGCTTCGACGGTGCTGGAATGCACCGCGGACGGCGTCGTCGTCACGGATCCGGCCGGACTGATCGTCGCGACCAATCCGGCCTTCACGGAAATCACCGGTTACGCTGCCGATGAAGTCAGGGGCAAGCGCCCGAGCATCCTCAAGTCCAGTCGTCACGAGGCCGACTTCTACCAGGCGCTCTGGAGTTCGATCACGACTGCGGGGGATTGGCAGGGTGAGATCTGGAATCGTCGCAAGAGCGGCGAGATCTTTCCCGAGTGGCTGACGATCAGCGCCGTTCGGAATGCCGACGGCAGCATCTGCAATTTCGTTGGCGTGTTCTCGGACATCTCGGCAATCAAGCGGAGCCAGGAAGACCTCGAGCGGCTCGCGCATTTCGATCCGCTCACCGCCTTGCCGAACCGTGTGCTGTTCCAGGATCGGATGCAACACGCGATCGATCGCGGCGGTCGGTATCAGCACAAGATCGGCGTGTTGCTGCTCGATCTCGACGGATTCAAGACGATCAATGACAGTCTCGGCCATCCGGTCGGCGACCAGCTGCTGCAGTTGGTTGCTGCTCGACTCAACACCTGCGTCCGTATTGAAGACACGGTCGCCCGCCTCGGCGGGGACGAATTTGCGGTCATTCTTTCCGAGCTGAGCGAAGGGACCGACGCCGTGGAGGTGATCCGGCGGATTCTTTCGGTGATCCAGGCGCCATTCCAGATGACAGGCGGCAACGGCATGGTGACGACCAGCATTGGCGTGGCCGTCTACCCGGACGACGGCGACTCGGTGACCGAGCTGATCCGCAACGCCGATGCCGCGATGTATGAAGCGAAGGGCGCGGGCAGGAATACCTATCGCTTCTATCAGCGGAGCATGACGCAGGAGGCTCAGTCGCGGCTGCATCTTGAGAATGCGCTGCGCCGGGCGATCGAGAAACGGGAGTTCGAGGTGTGGTTCCAGCCGCAGTTCAGCCTCGCGGACGGCGCTTATCTCGGAGCGGAGGCCTTGATCCGCTGGCGAGATCCGGAGCGCGGCCTAATTCCGCCAATCGAGTTTATTCCACTGGCCGAGCGCAGTGGCCTCATCATCCCGATCGGGGAGCAGGTGCTCGAGATGGTCGGCGAAGCGGCGCGGCGGTGGCTGGATGCGGGGTTGAACGTCGGGCGGCTCGGCGTCAATGTGGCAGGACCACAGATCGAACGCAGCGACTTCGTTGCGGTATTGCGTCGCGTGACCTCGCAGTGGAACCTGCCGCCCTCCGTGCTCGAGATCGAGATCACCGAAACGGTCATCATGGAGAATCCCGACCATGGACGGAAGGTGTTGAACGAGATCCAGGCACTCGGAATCACGACCGCGATCGACGATTTCGGTACCGGTTATTCGTCGCTCGCCTATCTCAAGAAATTGCCCATCGACACGATCAAGCTCGACCGCGCGTTCGTGAAGGACGTGCCTGACCATCCGTGGGATGTGGCGATTAGCCGGGCGGTCATAGCGCTGAGCCACAACCTTGGTTTCAAGGTAATTGCGGAGGGGATCGAGACCGAGGCCCAGCGGCACTTCCTCCACGATGAAGGGTGCGACGAAGGGCAGGGCTATCTCTTTGCGCGTCCGATGCCGGTGCAGGACTTCGAGACCTGGTTGCGGGCGAGGGCGACGCCGCCGGCGGCGACGGTGGGATCGCAGCGGGCGGTCAGCGACCGCCCTAGTGCGAGCTAGCTTCTTCTTGAAGCGGGAGGCTTACGTGGACGATGCCGGGCTCGTCGGAGGCACCCGCGCTGAAGCCAAAGACCTTCAACAGCTTGAGCATCGGTGCATTCTCGGCCATGACGTCGCCGGTCATTTCGTGGATGCCTCGTTGGCGCGCGTAGTCGATCATCTTGATCATCAGCTTTGACCCCAAGCCCAGGCCTTTCATGTCGGAGCGGATGATGATCGAGAATTCGGCGCTGTGCTTGTCCGGGTCGGCGATCGCGCGGATGACGCCGAGAGTTTCCGGTTGGCCGTCGTCATCCTGGGCACTGGCGATGAAGGCCATCTCGCGGTCGTAGTCGATTTGCGTCAGGCGCGCCATTTCGCTGTGCGGCAGCGTGCCGATGTAGTGGAAGAAGCGGAACAGGATATCTTCCGGCGTGAGCCGCGACATGAAGACGTAGTGCGTCGGTTCATCTTCTGGGCGGATCGGGCGCAGGACGACCGAACGGCCGTTGCGCAGCGTCGTCGTTTCTTCGAGCCCTTCCGGATAGGGACGGATCGAGAGGCGCTGCGCCTTGGGCGCTTCGGCGGAGATCTGAATGTGCGCATCGACGGCGATCACCCCTCGATCGTCGGCGAACAGCGGGTTGATGTCGAGCTCCCGGATCTCGGGCAGGTCGACGACGAGCTGTGAGACCTTTATCAGCGTCAGGGCGATCGCATCGCGATCGGCTTGCGGATGAGTGTGGTAGGCGGCGAGCATCGCGGCGGCGCGACTGCGGTCGATCAGGTCCTGGGCGAGCGGCAGGTTGAGCGGCGGCAGGCCCACGGCCATATGGCGGTAGACTTCGAGCGCGCGGCCGCCTTCGCCGAACACGATGATCGGTCCGAACAGCGGGTCGGTCGCGACGCCGATGATGAGCTGGCGGGCGTGGGCGCGCGATTCCATCCTTTGCACGGCGAAGCCGCTGACTGGGGTGTCCGGCCGCAGCGCGCCGATACGGGTGAGCATGCCTTGGGCAGCGGCCGCGGCTGCTGCAGGTGTCTCGACGTTCAACGCGACACCGCCGACTTCCCATTTGCGGCGGATGTCGCGCGACATGACGGTGACCGACACCGGTGGGCCAATGCGATCTGCGACGCGAGCTACTTCTTGCGGATTGGCGGCCAAGACGCTTTCCACGACCGGGATGCCGTAGGCGTCGAGGATCGTCTTCGCTTCCGGTTCGGTGAGGCGGGTACGGCCTTCGGCAAGGGCGCGGCGGACGATGGCGCGGGCGCGTTCGACGTCCGGCAGGAAGTCGTGTGGCATCGACGGCGGGACCTGCATCAGGACTTCGCGTGCGAGGCGGTGATTGACCATGTGCAGGAAGGCGCGTGTCGCGTGCTCCGGCGTGTCGAAGGTGGCGATCCCGGAGTCGACGAAGAGTTTGCGTTCGGCGGCCACGCTTTCGTCGCCGACCCAGCAGGTGAGAAGGTTGCCGCCCGAACTGCGGATGGTCTTGATGACCGCCTGCGCGGTGTCGATGCTGCTCGTCAATGCATTCGGGGTGTGCACGAGCAGGATCGCGTCGCCGTCGCGGTTTTCGGCGAGGATCTTGAGGACGTCATCATAGCGCTTGGGTGGCGCGTCGACGCGGATGTCGATCGGGTTGCGGCCGTCCCAGCCGGTCGGAAGCAGGCGACGCAGCCGCGTGACCGTGTTTTCCTGCAGTTCGGGCATCGTGTACCCGCCGAGGTGAAGGCTGTCCTCGGCCATGACGCCGGCGCCGCCGCCGTTGCTGACGACGACCAGCCGGTTGCCGACCATGGGCCGCGAACGGACGACCGTTTCGACGGCGCCGAAGAGTTCGTCGAGGTCGTCAACGCGCAGGATGCCGGCGCGGCGAAGCACTGCGTCGAAGACGTCGTCTTCGTCGATGAGGCCGGGGGTGTCGAGGAAGAGCGGGTCGGCGAGGGAGGCTGAAGCGCTGCGAGGGGCGCGTCCGGCCTTGATCGCGACGACCGGCTTGTTGCGGGCGGCCGAGCGCGCCGCGGCCATGAAGCTGCGGCGGTCACGGATCGATTCGATATAGAGCAGGATCGCCCGCGTTCCGGGGTCGCTGCCGAGGAAATCGAGGGCTTCGCCGAAGCCGATGTCGAGCGCGCTGCCGAGCGAGACGAAGTGGGAGAAGCCGACTTTCTTGGGCAGGGCCCAGTCGAGCACCATGGTGCCGACCGCGTCCGACTGGGATACGAAGCCGACGTTGCCGGGCTGGACGCTGACCTGGGAGAAGGTCGCGTTGAGCCCGAACTGCGGCACCATTACGCCGAGTGTGCCGCCCCCGAGCAGGCGGATGCCGTGGCGGCGGGCGGTCTCGAGGATCGTCTGGTCGAGCGGACGGCCGTCGGGGCCGATCGTGGTGGCGAGGTGACCGGCCATCACGATCGCCGCGCGGGTGCCGCGTCGCCCGAGCTGCTCGAGGATGCCAGGGATGGTCGCGGCGGGGGTGCAGATGATCGCGAGGTCTGGCGTCCGCGGCAGCGCGTCGACGTCGGGGTAGGCGAGAACGCCGCCCACGGCGTCGCGCTTGGGATTGACCGGCATGATGACGCCGGCGAAGCCGCCCGCGAGCAGGTTGCGCATCAGCACGCTGCCGATGCGGTGGGGTCGCGAGCTCGCGCCGATGACTGCGATCGACTGCGGGTTGAACAGGCTCTGCAGGTAGCGGAAGCTCATGATTCGATTCGGCGGCGCGTTCGGCTGTGTGTTTGACGACGTAAGAGGATCATCGCACGCGCCGGCACAGCAGGGCGTGGGTGACGATGTACTGGTACTTGCGAACGTGCTCGCGGATCAGCAGCGGAAACTCGGCTTCCTTGACGAGCTCGAAGCCGTCGCCGGCGAGTGTCACTCGCAGCGTGTCCGCACTGTGGACCGGGCCCTTGGCGTCCGAATAGCCCCCGAGCCAGGCACCGCGCGGCGTGAACTGCTCGAGCCAGGTGTAGGGCGAGAAGATCGCCAGCATCCCGCCGACGCGCACGAGCCCGCGCGGCCCGCCGAGACGTCCAAGCAGGGAGCGCGGACTCGGCAGGCGGCAGAGCAGGTTGGAGATCAACACCGCATCGTAGTCGGCGAGCTCGGTCGGCAGCGAACAGGCGTCCGCCTGACGGAAGCTCACGCGCTTGCGGGCGATCGCGGGATCGATCTGGGCGGTGACATGGTGGCCGAGTTCGCCCTCGTCGCGGCAGAAGTGTTCCAACACGCCGTTGCGCTTCAAGGCGTCGGCGGTATCGATGAAGGCACGGCTGAGGTCGACGCCGAGGACTTCGCGGTACGCCCGCGCGAGCTCGAAGCTCGCGCCGCCGACCGCGCAGCCGATATCGAGGGCGCGCTCCATCGGTGCTCCGCTGGCCCGTGCGCCTTCGATCAGCCAGCGCGCGCAGCGCTGCGGGAATTGACAGGCGTCGCGCGGCCCTGAGTCGAAGGGCATCTGTTCGGCGGCGCTGCCGAAGTGCAGCAGCAGGTAGTCGTCGACCATCTGCGCGCTTTCATAGACCTGGCTCGCGGCGTCTTCGGTATCGAGACGCACCGCGCCGCCGTCGTGCTCAGCCTGCACGACACGGAAGCCGGCATGCTGGAAGAAGTGTGGGCGGAAATGGAAGCGCGACCAGACGCTTGCTTCGTCGCCCGTCGAGACCCACGAGCCGCCGAGGATCATCTGGTGCTGGCCGTCGTAGCAGGGGCTGCTGAAGTCGTCGTAGTAAGGATGGACCTGGGCGCCGGGGAGCGGGTTGAAATGGTCGGCGAGCCATTGCCACACGTTGCCGAAGACGTCGCGGAAGCCCTTCGCAGTCGGGCGGCCGGCGTCCACCGGGGACGAGGAGCCGCAGCCGAGATTGAGGTTGAGCCCGCGATCGTGCAGCAGCGTGCGGCCGTCGGCTGCCATCACGGGATCGTCCGTCTCGTGGGAGACCGGGTCGCGCAGCGCGTTGTGCTCGGCCTCGCTGAGGAGCCTGTATTGCTCGCCGTCACGCTCCGACAGCCACGCGCAATAGGCGCTCGCCTCGTGCCAGTTGACCTCTGCCGGCCAGTCCCAAGGCATCTCAATGACTTCGAAGAGCGTGCGCAGGCGATACTGGTGGTATCCGGCAGGGCCTTCCGGGAGCCAGAAGGTTGGCCACTTGATGTTGCGGTATTTGCGCCATTCCCAGCCGGTTGCGGACCACCAGCGCGCTTCGCGATAGCCGCCGGCGGCAACGAAGCGATGGAACTCGCCGTTTGTGACGAGCCGTTTGCCGGCGCGAAAGGGCTGGACCTCGACCGTTCGGCTACCGTATTCATTGTCCCAGCCGTACGAAGGCCAGTCGGCCGGCTTGCCCAAGTGAACGGTCGTTGCAGGCACGGACAGGAGCTCGAGTTCCGGGTAGTCCCGGCCGGGTTGGGGTTCTGTGTTCCTTTGAGCGCTTCTGCGGGCGGACGGATGCAGGGCAGGCCACGCATCTGGGCGGCGGAGCAGATTCAGCGGCAGCTCGTGCATCAGCACCGACGAGGTTTCGAGGTGGATGCGCTCGTGCTCGAAGCCCATGAAAAGGGCCCAAAGCGGATGCGCTTGCGTGATTGGCGCATGGCCGTCGGCCAGGTCGGGGTGTTGCGCGATGACTTCGCCGACGCGCCGATACACCGTCTTCCGGTAGGCGTGCGCTTCGTCGAAGGACGGCCACAGCATCGTGTTCTTCGACATGTCGTCCCAGCGCATCTCGTCGACGCCGGTTTCGAAGATGCGCTCGAAGTAGGGGTTGATCGGCGCATCGATCAGCCCAGCCACCCGCAGCTTGTTCACATACAGTGCCGGCGGATGGCAGTAGTAGAAGAGCATCGGATGCCGTAGATGGTGGTAAGGCGGCCGATAGAAGGCCTCCTCGCCGATCAGGCCCGAGAACAGGAGTTCGGTGAGCGTCCAGCCGTTGTCGAAGTAGGCCTGGACTTCGCTGCGTGTGCAGCGGGCGAGATCGGGCAGCGGCAGTGAGGTCAGCGTGCCGTCGGGCCGCAGGCCGGGGCTGCGCGAGGGAGGGAGTCCGGTCCACCAGTCGGCCGGTCGTGGAAGCGCAAGCTGCGACTCGAACCTTCCGCTCAGGTTTTGTCGCCACGCTTCTTCGGTCGTTTCGATCGTCATCGCGGAGTCTCCTGTCCGGGGAGAATTGAAGACATGGAAGGGCTTCAGCGGCAAAGGATACCCTCGCCGTGGGCGCTATGCCATGGTAAAGCCGACCGGTGCGGAGCGTGCTTGTCTTGCATCTCTTCTACCGGTATGTGAAGATGCGGCCTCCGGATATTTCGGTGTATCTGTAACTTTCTGTTTTAAATAACAAATTTACGTCTTTTTGAAGGCCTTTTCGCGGACGGCGCGGCCGTGTCGTCGAGGATCGGCGGACTTTCGCTTGGAGCGGAAAGGCGTGGTACGCGAATGGCTTTCTTGGGTGGTCTGTCTCTGAATTTCCTGCCGGCCGAAGTGCCGGCGCAAATGCCCGCGCAGTGGTGGGATGAGGTATTGGGGGTTGCGGTGTACGGCGGGGTTTCGCCGACCGGCTGGCCGCAGTACGTTCCCTCGGTCCATGTCTCGATGCCGCCGCTTTCCGGGGCTGATGGAGCGTGCGAGGTGTGGCGAGCCCGCGGTCCGCTGGTCGACGGGACGCTGGCCGGGATCCGCTATCGCCGCAACGAGTCGGTGATCTTCGGATGTATCGAGCTGCCGGAAGGCGAATTCGCCGGCCAGGATATGGCCGAGTCACCGTCGGGGCTGCACCGCGCGACGCGTTCGATCTACGAACGGCTGTTTACGCTGCTCGATGAGATGCGCTATCCCGGCCTGCTCCGGGTGTGGAACTACCTGCCGGGCATCAACTTGGAGACGGACGGGAGCGAGCGTTACTGGCAGTTCAATGCCGGCCGGCAGGATGCCTTCATCCAGTGCGGGCGGACGACCGGCGGTAACGTGCCCGCAGCCTGCGCGCTGGGTTCCGCCGCCGGCCCGGTCGCTCTGTACTTCATCGCTGCGCGCGAGGCGCCGGTTGCGATCGAGAACCCGCGCCAGGTCAGTGCCTATCGCTACCCTGAGCGCTACGGTCCACGCAGTCCGACCTTTGCACGAGCGGGTTTGTCGCGACCACATGGATCGCCGCTGCTTTTCGTGTCGGGCACAGCGAGCATCGTCGGCCATGAGACCTGCCATCACGGCGACGCGACCGCTCAGACCGTGGAATCGCTGCGCAATATCGAGGCGGTCCTGACGGAGGCGCGGCGACATGCCGTCGACGCGCGATTCGGATTGCAGGATCTCGCGTACAAGGTCTATGTACGCAATCCGGACGAATTCGAGATCGTGCAGTCTGCGTTCGAGGCGCATCTCGCATGCGACGTGCCCGTTCTCTACCTGCAGGCGGATGTCTGCCGCAGCGACTTGCTGGTGGAGGTCGAAGCGTCGGCCGGACATGGGGTGGAGTACGCGCTGTGACCGGAGCGCGGCGTGAGTGAGACGTCGCGGAAGGCGCTGCCCCGCCTCCTGCGCAGGCTGCGCGAGTACGCAATGCTCTATCTGGGCCTCGGCTATCTTGGGGCGATCTGCCTCGCGTGGACACCGTTCGCGATCGTGCTGCATCCGCTGCTGCCATCCAGGGTGGGACGGCGGCTTGGACGCTTTGTCATCAACCGGGGGTTTCACGGCTATCTGCGTTTCCTGACCGGGATCGGGGCCTGCCGCTTCGATCTTTCGGCGCTGGATGCGCTGCGCGGGCAGGGACCGCTGATCCTTGCGCCGAATCATCCCTGCCTGCTCGACGCGGTGATGGTGATTTCGCGGCTACCGGACGTGGCCTGCGTCATGAAGGCCGGGCTGATGGACAATGTCTTTCTCGGCGCCGGGGCGCGGATGGCGCGCTATATCCGTAACGACTCGCCGCTGCGCATGGTCGGAAATGCAACGGAAGATCTCGCCGCCGGCAGCTTCCTGCTGGTGTTCCCGGAGGGCACGCGGACGACACGCCGGCCCGTGAATCCGCTGACGGCGAGCGTCGGCCTGATCTCGCGGCGGAGCAGGGTGCCGGTGCAGACGATCTTCATCGAGACCGAATCGTCTTATCTGTGTAAGGGATGGCCGCTGTTCCGCAAGCCCGAAATGCCTGTAACCTACAGGGTGAGGCTCGGTCGCCGTTTCGACCCCCCCGCGAAGGTCCAACCCTTCATGGCTGAACTCGAAGCGTATTTTGCTGCCGAACTGGCACACGCGGTCCTGCCGGAATTGCCGGTGCAGGCGCGTGCCTCTGCGTCGCCTGTCGACGCCTGAAACTGCTACAGAATGTCATGACCCGAGAATCGGCCACCCTACCGAACTTCACTCCGGCACCGGTGCCCGCGGAGACGTCCGCCGCGACGCATTTGTTGCTGATTCCGAGCTACAACCCGGGTCCGAAGGTCTATGACACGGTTCGTGCCGCACGTCAGGAGTGGATGCCGGTGTGGGTCGTCGTCGATGGCAGTACGGACGGAACCACCGAAGGGCTGCGCCGGATGGCGTCCGACGATCCGGGCTTGCGTGTTATCGTGCTGCCGGAAAACGGCGGCAAGGGCGCGGCGGTGCTGCACGGCATCGAGCAGGCAGCGGTGCTGGGTTTCACCCATGTGCTGACGATGGACTCGGACGGGCAGCATCCATCGGCGATGATTCCGGAGTTCATGGCCGTGTCCTCGGCGCGGCCGGAGGCGATGATCCTCGGCATGCCGGTTTTCGACTCCAGTGCGCCGTCAGTGCGCGTGCGGGGCCGCAAGGTATCGAACTGGTGGGCCAATCTGGAGACGCTGTGGACGGGTATCGGCGACTCGCTGTTCGGCTTCCGCGTCTACCCGATCGCGCCGCTGATCCGCGTGATGCGCGGCCAGCGCTGGATGCGACGTTTCGATTTCGATCCCGAAGCGGTCGTGCGCATGGCCTGGGCGGGCGTGCCGCCGGTCAATGTACCGGCGCCGGTGAAGTATTTCCGTCCGGAAGAGGGCGGTGTGTCGCACTTCAAATATCTGCGCGACAACGTGCTGCTCACCTGGATGCACACGCGGCTGTTCTGCGGCTTCCTGGTCCGGCTACCTGCCCTGGCGATGCGTCGCCTTAAATCATCCCGCCGTTGATCGAAATCACTTGGCCGCTGATATAGGCGGCCTGGGCGGAGGCGAGGAATCCCACGAGGTCGGCGACTTCCTCGGGCTGGCCGGCGCGCTTCATCGGCACCATCCGCGAGATCGCGTCGGCGTCGAAGGCGCCTTCGCTCATCGCCGTATCGATGATTCCCGGCGCAACGACATTGACGGTGATCCCCCGGCTTGCGACTTCGAGCGACAATGACTTGCTCGCTGCATGCAATGCGCCCTTCGCCGCCGAATAGTTGACTTGGCCGCGGTTGCCGGTGATCGCCGCGACCGACGATACGGTGATGATGCGGCCCCAGCGCGTGCGAATCATCGGCAGGGTCAGGGGCTGGGTGACATTGAAGAACCCGTTCAGCGACACGTCGATCACACGCTGCCACTGCTCGGCGCGCATCCCGGGGAAGACAGCATCGTCGTGGATGCCTGCATTGTTGACGAGGATCTGGATCGGCGCCTCGGCCGTGATCATATCCAGCGCGGCGGCGGTTGCCGTGGCATCGGTGATGTCGAAGGCGATTGCGGCGGCACTGCCACCGGCCTCCCGGATCTCGCTGGCGAGCGCTTCCGCCTTGTCGATGCGACTATTCGCGTGGATGAAGACGTGATGACCGTCGTGGGCGAGACGACGGCAGATGGCGGCGCCGATGCCGCCGCTGCCGCCGGTGACGAGGGCATTTTTCAAGCGGAACTCCTGGTGGCCCGGCCCGCATCGCCGGATGCGAGGACATCGGCGTCGAGAATGACGGCGGCGCGCCCGCTGACGAGCGCGGCGCCGGCGGCGGCCACGGTGAAGGTGTAGAGGATCTGGTTGCCGTTGCCGGTCAGGCGTTCGGCGCGGATGTCGAGCGGTCCGCTGACGGTATCGAGCCTATCCACGGCGAATTCGACCCCGCGCACGCTGGCAAGATAGCCGGGCCGCGGCGCACCGCCGGGTGGCGCGACCAGGGCGCCATGGACCGCCATGGCCTGGGCGGCATATTCGATTGCGCTCGTTGCCGGCAGGCCCCAGACTTCGCGTAGCGGATTCGCTTCGTCATGGTGGCTGGTCGCGTGGCAGCGAATCGAATCCGCATTCCATTCGTCGACGCCCGCGAGCAGGCACATGCTGCCCTGGTGAGGAATGCGCGCTGCGATGGCGTCGCGATCCAGCGTTCGAGGACCCCCGCTCACGTCGAGAACTCCACGGCCATTTGCGCATGGTCGAGGTAGTCAAGGACGATGCGGCCCAGCGTGCCGTTCGCGATGGCGGCGAGGAGCGGCAGGCTGCGGGCGGCGGGAATGGCTTTTCTCAGGCTTTCCAGTTCGGAGTCCGGCAGCGTGACTGCGGCGTCCGTCGTCAGGGCCACGGAGAGGCGACCGATGGGTTGTTCGCCCGGAGTGGGTGCGAGCAGCATCGCGACGCCGAAGGCGTCCGGAATCGGGCGCGTCGCGCGCAGAGGTTCAGGGTAATCGGCGTCGTAGGCGATCAGCAGGCAAGGCACGTCGTCGACCGTGACCTGGGCGAGCGCTTCCAGCAGGCCGGCCCCGAAACTGCCGTCGTAGGCACAGAGGACGGCGGACGGGGCCGTGGCGCCGGTCGCGATGCTCCAGTAGCCGGCGGCGGCGTTGTGCACGGAATTGTGGAAGCGCGTCGGAGAGATCTGACGGTCGTCCGAGGCGAGGGTCTCGCAGATCTGATGGCAGTTGAGCCCGTCGCCGCCGGAGGACGTGAAGATCGTGGTGAGCGTCGAGGCGTCGGCGCCGGCAGCGGCGGCCGCCTGTAGGCCGACCGAGAGGGCCAGTTTGACGACCTTCACGGCACGGCGGCGTTCGGCGGGCGGCAGCAGTTCGGGCGCGGTCAGCACCGTCGGAGCGAAAGTCCAGGACTGTTGTCGGCGCAGAACGGCGGCGGTGGTGGGCCAGTCAGGTAGGCCCGGCCCGAGGACGCCGATCCCGTGGATCCAGGCAGAAAGCGATACGGTCATGAAGTTCTTATCCTGCTCGGCCGAGAATCAGGCTGCAGTTGGTGCCGCCGAATCCGAAGGAGTTGCTCAGCGCGCGACGCACTGGCTGACGCCGTGTCGCGAGCAGATAGTCGAGGCCCGGTTCGGGATCGCGCGTGCCGGCGCTCGCAGGCAGGAAGCCGTCCCGCAGCGTTAGGGCCGAGATGACCGCCTCGACCCCGCCGGCAGCGCCCAGCGTGTGGCCGGTCGCACCCTTGGTGGAGCTGCAGGGCACACGGGTGCCGAACATCGCCGCGACGGCCTTGCCTTCGGCGGCGTCGTTGCTCGGGGTGGAGGTGCCGTGCAGGTTGATGTAGTCGATGTCGGCCACCGTGAGCCCGGCGGACGCGAGAGCGGCTTCCATCGCCTCGCGCGCACCCCGGCCTTCCGGATGCGGTGAGGACATGTGGTAGGCGTCGCTCGACTCGCCGACGCCCAGCAGCAGGATCGCGTCGTCGGCAAGCGTGACGGCGGGCCGTTCGAGCAGCGCGAACGCAGCGGCTTCGCCGATCGAGATGCCGTCGCGATTTCGGTCGAAGGGGCGGCAGGCGTCGGGCGAGGTGAGTTCGAGCGAGTTGAAGCCGTAGAGCGTGGTCAGACACAGCGAGTCCACGCCGCCTACGACGGCCGCGTCGATCAGCCCCGCGGCAATCATGCGGGCGGCGGATGCAAACACCTTGGCGCTCGACGAACAGGCTGACGAGACCACCACAGCTGGGCCGGTGAGGCCGAGCCATGCTTGCACGAACGCTCCGACGGAGTAGGTGTTGTGCGAGCCGGCGTAGTGGAAGTCCGCGGGCAGCGCGCCCGTGTCGGGATCGCGTCGCCGATAGGCCAGTTCGGTTTCGAGGATGCCTGCCGTGCTCGTCCCGAGGAAGAGGCCGATCCGGTCCTTGCCGTAGCGTTGCGCGGCGTCTTGCACGGCTTCGGCAAAGCCGTCCTGCACGAGGCCGATTTGGGCGAGGCGGTTGTTGCGGCAGTCGAAAGCGGAAAGGTGAGCCGGCAGGACTTCGTCATCGACGCCCTCGACTTCGCCGACCCAGGTCTGCAGCGCGACCGTTTCGAAGTGGCAGGGCTTCAGCCCTGAGCGACCGGCGAGCAGCGCGTCGCGCAAGGGCTCGATCCCGCGGCCGAGGCAGGTGGTGGCGGTATAGCGGGAGATCTGGAACGGGGTCACGACAAACCGGGAAAGCGAAAAGTATCTATTTTAGCAAAATGCACCGGTCGTCCGTCGGCGCCTGGATCGCCCATATCATTTCTGGCCGTCGCGAGCTGAGTTGCCGACATTCCGTAGCGCCGGCAGTTGCGGTGATCAGGCGCGGGCGGCGGTCAGCGTGACCGGCTTGAGGCGGGCGTCAGCACACGTAGCCAAGAGCTGGGGCAGGACTTGCAGGATGACGGGGACCCCGCGATCGTCGCGTGCCGCATTGGCGTCATGCAGCAGCAGGATGTCGCCCCCGCGCAGGCCGTCGAGCAGCCGTGCGGTCACGGATTGCGGATTGCCGTTGCGGGTGTCGTAGGCGCGCCGCGTCCACGCTGCGAGTTGCAGATCCAGTTTCGCGAGTGCCGGCTCGAGGAAGGGATTGCGCAGGCCGGCCGGGGCGCGGAAAAAGCACGGCGTGACGCCGCAGATGTCTTCGATCGTGCGTTGCGCGGCGGTGATTTCGGCTTCGAGCCAGTGGGGGCCGTGTAGCGAAAAGGTTTTCAGGTGGCGCTGGCTGTGATTTTCGACAGCATGGCCGCGTGCGACGATCTCGCGTGAGATGGCGGGGTGGCGTCGTACGGCGTCGCCGATCACGAAGAAGGTCGCTCGGACGGTGTGGCGGTCCAGGAGGTCGAGCACGCGCGGGGTGACGTCGGGATCGGGTCCGTCGTCGATCGTGATGGCAATTTCGCCGCGTGCGGCCGCGGAGTCCGGTAATCGCGTCCAGTTCGGCCCGAGCAGCTGGCAACGCGGCAGGAGGCCGGCCGCTGTGATGACGCCATGGTTTGCCGCGATCGCCGCGAGCGCCCAGGGCCAGGCTTCGGGGCGGAGCATGGCACCGGTCGCTGCGGCTGCGTGTAGGGCGGCCGAAGCGTGGATCAGCGGGCCGGGTTTCCAGGGGCGGGGCACGTCGGCCTCACGAGGACGGCGGAAAAGATCAGCGCCAGGATCGCGCCCGGGCCCACCGTGCAGCCGAAGGCTTGCAGCACAGGTACGGACGAGAATGCCAGCACGCCGAATCCGGTGACGGTGGTCAGGTTGGCGAAGAGGAGCGATGCGAGCGTGCGTGGCGCAGGCGTCGAGGCGACGGTATCGTTGTCAAAGAAGAGCGCGTAGTTTGAGCCCACGGCGACGATCAGCAGCAGCCCGACGAGGTGCAGGATCGTCAGCGAAACACCAGCCGTGACGAGTCCCGCGATGACGACCAGTACCGCTGCCGCAAGGGGCGTCAGGACTTGCAGGACGCGCATCGGGTGTCGCAAGGCGAATCCCAGCAGCACGATGATCGCGACGAGACCGGCGCACGACAGCACGGCTGCCTCGCGCAGGTAGCCGGAGTAGAGGCGCTCCGATTCGCCCTTCATGTCGATGAACAGCGCATCGGGCGCTGTCTGCTTGAGGACGGTACGTACGCGGTCGGCGTCGACCGACTGTGCATGTGGGCCGGTCGTCGGGGCGCGCAAGGGGATCAGCGCGCTCCATCCGCCGTTCTGTGCGATCAGCATGGAATCGACGGCGAGGGCGAAGCTGGTGCCCGCAAGCGCTTCGCGCGTCAGCAGCGGGCGCGAGCGGGCAGCCTCGACATCGGCGATGAAGGGGGCGAGGCGGGCGGCCGGGAGCGGCAATCCGGCCGTGGCGGGTCCGAGGCGGTGCTCGAGTGTTCCGGCGTCCGGCAGGCTCGCACGGCGCGCGGCCTGGCGGGCCTGGGAAGGCAGGTAGCGGCCGGGGCTCTCGTAGCTGCCGATGGCGCCGTCATCGACAAGGCCGTCGAGCTGCGTGCCGACCGCCTCTGCGGCCTCCAGCGTCGCTTCCGGGGTCTCACCCCTGACCACGATCATGTAGCGCACGTCGGGGGCGCCCAGGTCGCTGCGCAATTGCATGTCCAGGGCCTGATCGGCGTCCGGCACCGGGCTCAGCGCCGACAACTCGCGATTCCATACCGTGTCGCGCTGGACCCACACGATGCCTGCCGCGATCAGTGCGACGACGATCAGCGCACGGCGTAGGGGATGTGCCGCCTTGACGAGCGCAGCCAGGCGCTCGCCGAAGGGCGTGACGTCGCGGATCGCGAAGCCCGGCGGGAGCAGGTGCGGCAGGATGAAGCGCGTGCTGAGCGCAGCGGCGATCAGTCCGGCGATCGTGTACAGCCCGAGTTGAGAAAGGCCCGGAAAGCCGGAAAACATCAGCGCCGCAAAGCCGCAGATGGAGGTCATCACTCCGAGGCGGATGGTGGGCCAGAATGCGGGCGGCGCGACCGAGCCGTCTGTTTGCGGGGACGTCTTGTTGTCGGACTGGACGAAGAGGTAGATCGCGTAGTCCACGGCTTCGCCGATCAGCGTCGTGCCGAAGCCGAGCGTGATGCCGTGCACGCTACCGAATCCGAGGCTGACAGCGACGATGCCCGCCAGTGCTCCCGACGCTACGGGCAGCAGGCCCAGCACCAGCGCGGTCGGCGAGCGGTAGATGAAGAGCAGCAGGGCGACGATGAGCGAGGTCGAGACGATCGCGAGGCGGCCGACTTCGTCCTGGATGCCTGATCGCGACGCGACGGCGAATACGCCTGGGCCGGTCAGCAGCAGTCTGATTTCCGCAGGGCTTTTCCCGGCGTCGACGACGGCTCGGAGGAAAGTTGCGCGCAAGGTTTCGATCGCGGCCTGTTGCGCGTCGAGGTCGGACCCCGAAGCCCGGGTCTGAGCGAGAAGCAGGGCCCGCGACCGGTCGCGCGAAACCCAGATGCCGTCGGCCGTGGCGGGGCGGTTGCCACCGTCGAGGCGCTCGAGGAGCTGCATCAGCTCGCCGGTGGGGTCGCGCGGCAGAAGGGACTTCGTGAGCATACCCACGGGGGAGGCGAGCAGGTCGATCGATTCGGCGATGGCCTCATGCAGCCCGTCTTCCGTGAAACGCTCGGGGTTGACGGCGGGGCTTAGCAGGTAGCGGTTCTCGAACAGCAGCTTCTGGTCGCGTTCGCGATGCACGGCTTCGCCATTGGCGACGCTCACGAAGGCGGGATCGTCGCGCAAGGCTTCGCCGAGGGTGCGCGACACGGTTGCACGCGTCTGTGGGTCACCCCCTTCGATGCCGACCAGCAGGAGGCGGGACACCATGCCGTCGCGCAATTGATCGATCAGTAGGCGCTGCTCGGCCGTCGGTGCGTCGGGCAGGAAGGCCGACAGGTCAGTCGTGAAGCGCGTCTGGACGATGACGGCGATGCTGGCGATGACGAGGCCCAGCCACAGCAGCAGCGCGGCGAGCGGGCGACGCTTCACTGCGCGGCTCCGACGGCGGCGATCTCCATGACCGAGCGGTCGCCGTCGGCCTGACGGATCTCGATCTCGCGCAGCTGTGCGCGGCTGCCCTTGATGTCGATGCGCAGCACGAGTTCGGCCATCCGCGGGTCCCGCGGCAGCAGTGTCAGCGTCCAGTTGTCGGGATTCCCGGCCAGATGAAGCGCATAGGTGCGTTCCAGCGTTGCGCGATCGCCTACGAGCGTCGCGCGGATGCTGTCGACGAAGGCCGCGACTTCGCGATAGTCGGAGAGCTGCACGACGTATTGTTTCTTTCCGCGATTGACGGTGACGGTGTTGCCTTCGAGCACCAGCGATTCGGGCTTGGGCTTCAGCGTGATCTTTTCGAGGCGGTCCGGTGCGCGAAAGCGCAGCTCGCCGGACGATTCCACCGGCTGGTCGAGGACGGCGAGGTACTTGCGCTCGACGAAGGTCGCCTGGCCGCTCGTCTGGTGGCTCAGGGATTGCATCAGGCGATCGACGGTCCAGTCCGGCGAGGCAGCAAAGCCGGCGGGGCAGGCCAGCAGCGCCCATATGGCGAGCAGGCCGGACCGCAGCCGACGGGAAAACCGGACGACACTCACATTGCACTCCAAGGGGTCACCGCGCTTCGCGCGAGCGCGCACTCTGCCAGAAATCGAAGAAATTGAACCAGTTATATGGAGCACTGCGCGCGTAATGCTCCAGACGCGCGACGTAATGCACCAGCGCGGCCTGCTGCATCGCCGAGCGGTTGTCGCGCGTCGCCGTCGAGAAATCTGCGATCTGCTCGAAATGCAGGTCGTAGCGATTGCCGCCGCGGTAGAGTCCGACCATCAGGAACACCGGACGTTTCATCATCGCCGCCATGCGCCACGGCCCGAGCGGGAAATCTGCGGCCGAGCCGAAAAAATCGACCGGCGCGACGCCGTCATGGTCGAGGCTGCGGTCGGCCAGGAGGCCGACCAGCGAACCGTCGTCGAGCCGCTCCTTGACCTGCAGCATCGACTCCAGGCGGCCGAGCGGAATGATGTCCTGGTGCGCCGCGGGGTTGATCGCGGCAAGCGTCTCATTGACCTTGCGCGCGTTTTCCTCGTACATCACCATCGCCACGCGCGCGCCGAGCCCGTGTCGCCCCAGCGTACGCAGCACTTCGAAGCTGCCAAGATGAGCGCCCATCAGCAGCACGCCTTCGCCTCGGGCGACGCAGGCCCGGATCTCCTCGCCGCCGTGGATGTGGATGTCGAACAGGTCGTCCCGATCATTCACGAGATAGAGCCGATCGTGGATCGTCGAGGCGAAGGTGAAGAAGTGCTGCAGCAGGTCGCGAATCGACGGACGGCGACCGAGTGCGCGCTGCAGCCAGTTGCGCGACTGGCGCCGCGCGGTCGGCGAGAAGGCCAGGAAATAGGCCGCGATCAGCCCGAGCACGACGCGGGCAGTACGCCGTCCGAGCCGTAGCGAGATCCACGTCATGAGCCGCAGCGTCGCCTGGTTGCTGCGCTCCGGCTGCTTGGCCCAGTTCGCTTGGACTTGGCGGGTCGGTGTGTCGACCGAGGGAGGACTCATGCTGTCGGAACCTTGAGAGAGCCGGTCGCGACCGCGTCCACGTCGTCGACGATGTCGAAGCGCCACGCGCCAGACGGCTGCGGCGTGAGCCGGATCACGAGCCGAGTGCTGGGGGCAACCGGGCGGAGGAACTTGGCCGAGGCGATCTCGCAGGGCGGGACCGTTCGGCCGAGCATATCGCCCAGTGCCTTGACCGCCCAACCGAGAAGCACCACGCCGGGCAGGATCGGACGTCCGGGGAAGTGGCCGGCGAAGGCGGGATGGTCGGCTGCGACCATGATCGAGGTCTCGTGGATCATGAGCGATCTGTTCCCTGGCGGCTCTGCGCGATCAGTGCTTCGAGCGCGGCGCGCGGCAGCTTGCCCGTCGCATTGCGCGGCAGCGCGTCGGCGAAGAGCAGCGGACGCGGCAGGAACAGCGGATCGACCCGCTCGCGCAAGGCGCGGAGGAGGCCCGCATGATCGAGCGTCGGCGCGACGACCACGGCCATAAGGCGTGTGACGCCATCCACCTGCTCATCGTCGGGCATCAGGAAACATCCGTCGACGACGCCTGGGATCGCGTTGAGTTGGTGGTTCAGGTAGGACAGCGAACTGCGCTTGCCCGCGATGTTCACCAGGTCCGCGGAACGGCCATGCAGCAGGAAGCGATCGGCCGACACCGGTTCGATGATGTCGCTGAGGACTGTCGGCACGTCGATGTGCCCGTCCTGGGCTCGCACCTGGCCGTCTTCTTCGATCAGCGTCACGCCGCGAAAGAGCTGCCATTCCGTCGTATGTGCCGTACTGCGCGTCGCGAGCTGGCCGGTCTCGGTGCAGCCGTAGATTTCCAGCAGCGGGCACTGCAGTCGTGTCTCGATCTCTACGGCGAGATTGCCTGACAAGGGGGCGGTCGCGGAGACGACGAGATCGGCCTTCGGCAGCGCGATTCCGGCGCCGAGCAGGGTGCGCAGGTGGAACGGCGTCGACACCAGCGCGCGCGGCTGCGGGCACGCCTCCATTGCGGACACGATGTCCGCCGGATAGAAGGGGCGTCCGGCCCACATCGCACCGCCCCCGAGCATCGCGAGCAATACGGTCGATTCGAAGCCGTACATGTGCTGCGGCGGAACCGTGCCGATCAAGGTGAATCGGTCCTCCGCCCGCAGCGCCAGACGGTCTGCTTCGGCAGCGATGTTGCGGACCAGCGAGCCCCAGGTCTTGCGATGCGGTACCGGCGCGCCCGTCGAGCCGGAAGTGAAGACGTAGGCGACGCACTGCCCCGGATCGACCAAGGGAATCGCGCCGTCGAATTCGTCCGGCTGCACCTCAGGGTAGTGGCACTGAGGCAGCTCGATATCGCACGGAAGGGTGTCCGTGAGGCAGAACACATCCGGTGCGAAGCCGAGGAGCTGACGGACTGTGTCCGGCGTGTGGGTCGATGGCAGCAGGCTGATCTTGCCCGTCATCACCGAGGCTGCAAGGCCCACGGCGAAGCGATAGCGGTCGGCGCAGACGTTCAGGACGTGCTTGCCGGCCGGCAGTGCCCAAGCGACCCGCTCGACGTCCGACAGGAAGTGCGCGACGGAGATGCATTCGTCGCCGCGCCAGGCGAGGGGGGCATCCAGACTGGCGTGCCGCAGCAGCGGCAGGCCTGACGCAACAGACACGGAGTTCATCATTCGAGGGGGGAGGAAATTCGGGGGGCGGCGGAGCTCGCCGTGTTGCGCCGATAGGCGCGGATTGCGTCGATGATGTTGCTGCGGTCTTCGGGCAGCAGGCGCTGGCGGACGAGGTATTCCGCGACGAACATCGCTCCGACGAGCGGCCAGTTGAGCAGGTTCGCGAAGGTTGACCAGACCGTCGCGGGGGCAAAGGCGAAGAGGATTGCCGATGTGCCCGCCATCGTGCCGAAGAATACCGTCCAGGCGAGCGTCACCTGCCGCGTGTAACGGGTCGAGGCAGGACTGATGTGTCCGTGGATCATTTCGGCGATATCGGTGCAGAGAGGTTTGCGTCCCGCTGCGAGCGTGCGCCCGAAGCCGATGCCGAGCAGCAGGTTCAGACCGACGTGCTGCACGAAGAACAGCCAGTCGACGTTATGCGCGAGCGTCGGCCACAGGGCGGCGAGTGCGGCCGTCGCCGCGGCGAGCAGGACCAGCAGCACAGGGCGCCGCGGCGAATGCCAGGCGAAGGCTGCGGCGCCCGCGGCGAAGGGGCCGATCGCGAGCATCGCCCCCCAGTCCGACGACTCCACCAACGCGCTGGCGTAATGGGCCGCCACCGCCGATGCGGCGACGATCAGGCCGATGGCGAGCACGCGAGCTGCGCGTGCAATGCCGGGGTTCATTTTGTGCGGTGGGCCGCGATGTACTCGGTAAGGCTCCGCAGCGAGCGGAAGATGTTGACGTTGTCCTCGTTGTCGGCGCGCAGCTGGAAGCCGAAACGCTTCGATACCACCAGTGCCACTTCGAGGATGTCGATGGAGTCGAGGCCGAGGCCTTCGCCGAACAGCGGGTCGTCAGCGGGAATCGCGGCCGGAGCCAGATCGAGGTTCAGGGCTTCTACGACGAGGCCGGCGACTTCCAGACGCAGGGCATCGAGGTCGGCCGCGGAGGGGTTTGCAGGAACGGTCATGGATCTAGTCTTGCGCTGGACGCGCCGGTCTGCGCGCGCGTCGGGTTGAGTGCCGTCGGATCCGTCGGGCCTCGTGATATCGGAAGAAACGCTTCGAAGCGTGAGGCGCCGGCAAACCGGTGAAAACCTTGAATTTTACCCAAATCGACGGTCCACTGCACACGGAGGTTACATTGACAATGCATCCTCCTGGCGCAGGGGTCGATTATCATGCATCAAGACCCGTGAGCTGGAGATGCGTGCCTCGCAGCTCGAAACACAAACCCCGGTCAATGGATGGAAGCTTGCTGTGAACAAGGCATTTGTTAAAGAAGGCGACGGTTCCGACGACGATGAGGACATCCCTGTCGCGTCGCGTCTGCCGCCCGGGAGCAAGAACTACATGACGCGTCGCGGCTACGATGCCCTGCGGGTCGAACTCGATCAGATCGTGCGCGTGGAGCGGCCCAAGCTTGTCGAGACCGTCGCGTGGGCGGCATCGAACGGCGACCGCTCCGAAAACGGCGACTACATCTACGGCAAGAAGCGCCTGCGCGAGATCGACCGGCGCATCCGATTCCTGATCAAGCGCATCGAGAGCGCCGAGGTCGTCGACCTCGAGCGTCAGCAGGGCATGGAGCAGGTGTTCTTCGGCGCGACGGTGACGGTGTTCGACGTGGACGACGAAGATGGCGACGGCGAGCAGACTTGGCAGATTGTCGGCGTGGACGAGGCGGACGCGAGCGCGGGTCGAATCAGCTGGATCTCGCCGCTCGCACGCGCCCTGATGAAGGCCCGCGAGGGCGACGTCGTGCGCTTCGTGAGCCCGGCGGGACCGCGAGAGATCGAGGTTGTCGAAATCCGCTATCAGTGAGCGTTGCGGCGGGACTTGAAATTCCCGGAACGTGCCCCACATACGTGCGCGTTCCTGTGTAAATGGAGTTTCAACCGATGACCACTGCCGCCGGCGCTCAGACCCTGAATTTCCAGGCCGAGGTGAAGCAGCTGCTTCACCTGATGATCCACTCGCTGTATTCCAACCGCGAGATCTTCCTGCGCGAGCTGATTTCGAACGCGTCGGATGCCTGCGACAAGCTGCGCTTCGAGGCTCTCGACAAGCCGGAACTCTTCGAAGGTGAAGGCGAACTGGCGATCCGTATTTCGTTCGATACGGACGCGAAGACCGTCACCGTCGCCGACAACGGCATCGGCATGAGCCGCGACGAAGCGATCGCGCACCTCGGCACGATCGCCAAGTCCGGCACCAAGGAATTCTTCTCGCAGCTCACCGGCGACCAGAAGAAGGACGCCCACCTCATCGGCCAGTTCGGCGTCGGCTTCTACTCGGCCTTCATCGTCGCCGACAAGGTCACCGTCGTCACGCGTCGCGCGGGCCTGCCGGCTGCGGAAGGCGTGAAGTGGGAATGCTCGATGGTCGGCGAGGGCGCCGGCGAATACACCGTCGAAGCGGTCGACAAGGCCGGCCGCGGCACCGAGATCACGCTGCATTTGCGCGAAGGCCAGGAAGACCTGCTGTCGGGCTGGAAGCTGCGCAGCCTGATCCGCAAGTACTCGGACCACATCGTCCAGCCCATCCTGATGAAGAAGGAAGAGTGGGACAAGGACAAGAACGAGCAGGTCACGACCGACGAAGACGAGACCGTCAACCAGGCCAACGCCCTGTGGACGCGCTCGAAGAACGACATCACCGAAGACGAGTACAAGGCCTTCTACAAGCACGTCGGCCACGACTTCGACGAGCCGCTGGCGTGGAGCCATGCGCGTGTCGAAGGCCGCCACGAGTACACGCAGCTGCTGTATGTGCCGTCGCACGCGCCCTTCGACATGTGGGACCGCAACGCCCGTCACGGCATCAAGCTGTACGTGAAGCGCGTGTTCATCATGGACGACGCTGAGAAGCTGATGCCGATGTACCTGCGCTTCGTCCGCGGCGTCGTCGATTCGAGCGATCTGCCGCTCAACGTCTCGCGCGAGATCCTGCAGGAAAGCAAGGATATCGACACGATCCGCGCCGGCTGCACGAAGAAGGTGCTGGGCCTGCTCGAAGACATGGCGACCAGCGAAGACGCGGCCGAGAAGGAGAAGTACGCGACCTTCTGGAAGGAATTCGGCAAGGTGCTGAAGGAAGGCGTCGGTGAGGACTTCGCGAACAAGGACAAGATCGCCGGCCTGCTGCGCTTCGCTTCGACGCACACCGACACGCCTGAGGAGACCGTCTCGCTCGCCGACTACATCGGCCGCATGAAGGAAGGCCAGGACAAGATCTACTTCGTCACCGCCGAATCCTTCAACGCGGCGAAGAACAGCCCGCACCTCGAGATCTTCCGCAAGAAGGGCATCGAAGTGCTGTTGCTCTCGGATCGCGTCGACGAGTGGGTGATCGGCAACCTGACCGAGTTCGACGGCAAGCCGCTTCTCTCGGTCGCGAAGGGCGGTTTGGACCTGGGTAGCCTCGAGGACGAAGCCGAGAAGAAGGAAGCCGAGAAGGCTGCCGACGAGTACAAGGACCTGCTCGAGAAGATGAAGGCGAGCCTTGGCGAGCGCGTCAAGGACGTGCGCGTCACGCACCGCCTGACCGATTCGCCCGCCTGCCTCGTCGCCGACGAGCACGACATGGGGATGAACCTCTCTCGCATCCTGAAGGCCGCCGGCCAGCAGGCGCCGGTGTCGAAGCCGATCCTCGAGATCAACCCGCAGCACCCTGCGGTGATGCGCCTCAAGTACGAGGAAAAGCAGTTCGACGACTGGGCCGCGGTGCTCTTCGATCAGGCGCTGCTCGCCGAAGGCGGCACGCTCGACGATCCGGCGACCTTCGTCAAGCGCATCAACCAGCTGATGATGGCGATGAGCGGCAACTGAGTCCCGCCGCACGTCGTATCCGGAAACCGCCCATGCTTTCGTCGTGGGCGGTTTCTTGTTTACTGCCCCGGTAGTGGCTGCCGGTCGTCGCGAAGCGCCGGTACGCTGAAGGCTTCGGCCGTCGCGCGCCGAAGCATGGCCGCCGCGAGCGCATCGTAAAGCGGGAGCGGCGACACCGATCGCGAAATCCCGTGCGCGATCAAGGAGGTCGCCATCAGGGGCATCAACAGCTCGTGATTCGCCGTCATTTCCATCACGATGACGAAGGATGTGATCGGGGCCTGCGTCATTGCGGACAAGAAGGCGACCATGCCGAGCACCAGCAACGGGGCCACCGGGCCGGCAGGCAGGAAATGCGAAAGCACCGCGCCCACCCCAGCGCCGACGGCAAGGGCTGGCGCGAACAGACCGCCCGGAATGCCGCTGGCGAATGCCAGCCAGATCACGAGCATCTTTGCGGCGAAAAAATAGCCCGGCAGGGGCGCGATCCCTTCCAGCGCGGCCTTCGATTCCGCGTATCCGGTGCCCGAGGTCAAACCGCCCGTCGCCAAGCCGACGAGCGCTGTGCCGAGCCCGCACAGCGCGGCGAACGCGACCGGACGGTCAAGTGCGAAATGCCCAAGGCGGCCTGGCAGGCCTCGCGACGAAGCGATCAGCAGGCGGCAGAACGCACCGCCGAGGAAACCCCCGACCACACCGCAAGCCAGCGTCGGCCACAAGGCCCCCGGCCAACCGAGCGCCGTGAGCGTGCGACCGAAGTAGGTGTAGTTGCCGAGCATCGAAAGAGACATCAGGCCGGCGAAGATCACGGCCGTCAGCGTCGTGCTGTTGGCGCGGAAGGCATGGTCGCGGCACATCTCCTCGATGGCGAACATGATCCCCGCAAGCGGCGTGTTGAAGGCGGCGGCCAACCCCGCGGCCGCGCCCGCGACGATCAGGTTATGGCTCGACGCAATGCGCCCAAGCCTTCGATCGGCAAGACTGTGCATCACTGCGGCACCGACCTGCACGGACGGTCCTTCACGGCCGATTGACGCGCCGCAGAGCAGTCCCCCGAGCGTCAGCGCGATCTTGGCGAATGCGATGCGCAACGAAAGAAAGCGGACGCGCACACCCGGGTCGTCGCTGTGGGACGCAGCAATCGCCTGCGGGATGCCGCTTCCTTGCGTGCCGCGGAAGAAGCGCCGCGAAAGCCAGGACATTGCGGCGAAACCCGCGGGTGCGACGAGCAGCGACAGCCACGGCGAAATGTGCAGCAAGGCGTTGTGCGCAGCGAGCGCACGCTCCGCCCCCAAGGCGAATACGATTGCCATCAGGCCGGCAAACAATGCGGCGCCGACGAGGACAGCGCGGTTTCGCCAGCGTTGCGGCGACAGCCAGGGAACTGCGTGTCGGCGCCCGCTTCGGGCGATCTGACGAAGGTGGCGGGTGGGGGCCGAGTGCTTGGGGAAGAACAAGGAAAATTCCGTAAACTGAGGCGGGACAAGTGTCGGTGACGGCGGCTTTCCGCTACGATACGCGGCGCCCGCGTTCAGCGAAATGATTGCCGCAAATTTTGTTTGGAAGAAGCTACCGGAGTGCCACTCATGCCCCTTTCTCCCGTTGCAGACAAGGCCATGGAGACATCCAGGGTTACACCGCTGTCGGTTCTTCAGCGCTTTCGTGTGCTCATTCGGACCGCGCAGCGGCATTCGCAATGGATCGAGCGTCAAAGCGGCGTGACGGGGGCGCAGCTGTGGGCCCTGCAGGAACTCTGCGAGGCGCCGGGCCTGCGCGTCGGCGAACTGGCGACGCGGATGGCGCTGCATCAATCGACGGCGTCGAACATGATCGACAAGCTCGAATCCAACGGACTTGTCGTGAAGGAGCGAACGAGTGCCGATCAGCGCGTCGTGCGTCTGTCGCTGACGCAGGGGGGGCGGGACCTGCTTGCCCGCGCGCCTTCGCCCGCGCGAGGTGTGCTACCGGAAGCGCTGCGCCTGCTTGACGACGAGTCACTCGGGCGCCTGCAGGGCGAACTCGACGGGCTGCTTCAGCAGATCAAAGGGCTGGACGAGGGCTTCGGCATGCAGCCTTTGCCGTTCGCAGAGTAGTTCAGACCTTCTTCGCTAACTGCCGCATGGCCCGTTCCAGGCCGTCGAGCGTCATCGGATACATCCGTTCCCCCATGATCCGGTTGATGATCTCGATCGACTGGCGATAGGGCCACAGCCGTTCCGGTTCCGGATTCAGCCACGCCGCCGCCGGCCACGCGTCGAGCAGGCGGCGCAGCCAGGTGGCGCCCGCTTCCTTGTTCATGTGCTCGATAGAGCCGTGCTGGTGCAGGATCTCGTACGGGCTCATCGTCGCGTCGCCGACGAAGATCAGTTTGTAGTCGGGTCCGTATTTGTGGATCAGGTCGAGGACCGGCACGCTCGCGCTGAAGCGCCGGCGGTTGTCGCGCCACACTCCCTCGTAGACGCAGTTGTGGAAGTAGAAGTGCTCAAGGTGCTTGAACTCGCTGCGGCACGCGGAGAACAGCTCCTCGCAGGCCTTCACGTGATCGTCCATCGAGCCGCCGATGTCCAGGAAGAGCAGCACCTTGACTGCGTTGTGCCGCTCCGGGCGCATCAGCAGGTCTAGCCACCCGGCATTGCGCGCCGTCGCGGCGATCGTGCCGTCGAGGTCGAGCTCCTCCGCCGCGCCTTCGCGCGCGAATCGGCGCAGGCGCCGCAGCGCGACCTTGATATTGCGCGTGCCGAGTTCGATCGCATCGTCCAGATTGCGGAACTCGCGCTTCTCCCAGACCTTGACCGCCGTCCGGTTGCCGGCCGACTCGCCGCCGATGCGGATGCCCTCGGGGTGATAGCCGCCGTTGCCGAAGGGGGAGCTGCCGCCGGTGCCGATCCACTTGGAACCGCCCTGATGGCGCCCTTTCTGCTCCCCCAGTCGCTTGCGCAGCTCGTCCATCAGCTTGTCCCAGCCGAGTTTTTCGAGCTGGGCTTTCTGTTCCGGCGTCAGATGGCGCTTCATCATCGCGCGCAGCCATTCCTCCGGCAATTCGGTCTCGAGCCCCGGAATCTCGCTGACGCCCTTGAAGTAGGCGGCAAAGGCCTGATCGAATCGGTCGTAGCGCGATTCGTCCTTCACGAGGCAGGTGCGGGCGAAGTAGTAGAACGCGTCGATGTCCGGCCCGCATACGCCGTCGCGCAGCCCTTCGAGCAGGGTCAGGAACTCGCGCGTCGACACGGGCAGTTTGGAGGTCTTGAGATGGAGGAAGAAGTCGATCAGCATGGGGTATCGCTCCCGTTTCCGGCTGGCTAGGCGTTGACCTCGAGCGCCCACGAGAATGCGTCCAGATGGTGGCGCGTGGCGACCTCTGGTCCGATGCCGCAGCGTTCGGCGGCGCTCCTGAGTGTTTCCGGATCGCCGTTCTCGCAGGCGACCGCAAGCTGCAGGAAGTCGGCCATTGGGCCTTCGGCCCGCAGCACCGCGGCCTCGATTTCGGGCGCCGGCGCCAGCGAGGCGATCGCCTCCGCCATCGGCACTTCCAGGATGACATCGACGAGCGACAGCAGGCCGACGAGATAGAGGGCGTCCCGCTGCGCGGCTGGCCGATTCTCGCCAAGCAGCTCCATTAGCCGCGCCCGCACGAGCGCGTTTTCGAGCGCCGCCGCCGCGCGGGGCGAGCCGCCCTTGTCGGCGCCGTAGAGCAACAGCATCAGCCAGCGATAGAGCTTTTCCCGCCCGAGTCGCAGGACCGCCCCTTCGATCGACGTGATCTCCTGCCCCGACCCCACCGCTGCGGAATTGATGTAGCGCATCAGGCGCAGCGACAGCGCCGCGTCCTGTTTCAGCAGGTCCACGAGTTCTCGCGTGTCGGCATCCCCGCGTAGGCGTGAGATGAGTTGTGCCAGCCGCGCGGTATTTGGCCCGAGCCGGTTGCCATGCCAGTCCTGCCGGCTCGTGACGAATGGGCCTTGGAAGAGGGCGGCACCCAGTGTGCGGCACAGCTGGAAGTCGTCCTGGCTGGGAAGATCGCGCGCGATGACTTCGGCCTTCGACGCCGCCTTCTTCAGGCGATCCATCGATTGTTTGAGTTGTTCGGGTTCGGATGCCGCGGCCCGCACGACGATGTAATCGCATTCGGCAAGCAGGGCCGGGCGATCTCCGTCGAGTTGTTCCGCCCGCAGCCCGATACGGTAACCCGCCTTGCGCAAGGAGCGGGTCGTGGCGAGCAGATCGACGAGGGCCGGCGCGCCGTCTTCTTCGGGAATGGCGGTTACGACCAGTGCGGTGTTGCGGGCCGGGAGGTCGAGGATCGACGGGTGATCAAGAAAGGAATCGGGAACGTCGAGGAACGCCGTGCGATGCCCGAGCAGGCGCCCGATGTCCACATTGGCGAGATTGCGCGCGAGGACTTCGGCGTAGACGTGCTGGATGCGGCGACCGCGTGCGCGGATGCGATTCCGCGTGCCTTCGTGCAGCATGAACTGGTAGCCCGCAACGCGCTGATCTCGGCCGAGCACCGACTCCCGGCAGAGGAATCCGTCGATTTCGGGGGCCGCGGCCGGGCGCGCCTGCACCGGAGTCGAAGCGGCCGCAGTGCCCGGAGCGCCCGAAGTGCGAATGGGCGCCTGGCGATTCAACTCGTCGAAGTGCTTGCGTTCGGCGGCCTCCTTGCCTTCGTCGTGACCGGAAAACGCACCTTTCAACGCGGACAGGATGCGAGATAACATCGTCGGCAAACCGCCCTCAGCGATTCTGGCGAGCCATATAGACGAGCCGCTCGAAGAGGTGAAGATCCTGTTCGTTCTTCAGCAGCGCTCCCGCCAGCGGCGGTATCCCGGCCTGCTTGCCTTCGGTGCGTAGCGCGGCGGGTGGAATCTCTTCGGCGATCAGCAGCTTCAGCCAGTCGATCAGTTCCGAGGTCGAGGGCTTCTTCTTCAAGCCCGGTACGTCCCGCAAGCCGAAGAAGACTTCCAGCGCTTCGCGCAGCAACTCCTGGCCGAGGTCGGGGTAATGCACGTCCACGATGCGTTGCATCGTTTCGCGGTCTGGGAAGCGGATGTAGTGGAAGAAGCAGCGCCGCAGGAAGGCGTCCGGCAGTTCCTTTTCGTTGTTCGACGTGATGAAGACGATGGGACGATGGCGTGCCTGCACGGTCTGCCGGGTCTCGTAGACGTGGAACTCCATGCGATCGAGCTCACGTAGCAGGTCGTTCGGAAATTCGATATCCGCCTTGTCGACCTCGTCGATCAGCACGACGCACGGCGTCTCCGATTCGAAGGCCTGCCAGAGCACGCCCTTGACGATGTAATTGGCGATGTCCTTGACACGGTCGTCGCCAAGCTGGGAGTCGCGTAGCCGCGACACGGCGTCGTATTCGTAGAGGCCCTGCTGGGCCTTGGTCGTCGATTTGATGTGCCACTGCAGCAGCGGAAGGCCGAGTGCGGTCGCGACTTCCTCGGCAAGCATCGTCTTGCCGGTGCCCGGTTCGCCCTTGATCAGCAGCGGCCGTTGCAGCTTGATCGCCGCGTTGACGGCAAGCATCAGGTCGGGGGTGGCGACGTAGTCCCGGGAACCTTCGAAGCGCATCGCGGAATTCCTCCAGTTGGCGAATTCCGATTATAGGGCCTATGGGCCGTTCTCATCTGGAACGCGGGTGCGTTGCAGTTGGGAGCCTTGCGACTCCGGCCACTCGAGATGGAAGATCGCGCCTTGGCCAGGGCTGCTTGAACCCCAGCTTCGTCCGCCCATGCGTTGCATGGCCTTGCGCACGATTGCGAGGCCGACCCCGGTGCCGGGGTAATCCTCGCTGCGATGCAAGCGTTCGAAAATATCGAAGATGCGATCATGGTGCCGCATGTCGAAGCCGATACCGTTATCGCGGACCCATAGACGGTGACATGCGTTTTCCTTTCGCGACCCGATCTCGATTTCCAGCGGCCTTCCGGCAGCGGCAAATTTCAGCGCGTTGGATAGAAGATTGCGCAGCGCCTGGGTCAGCGCGTTGCGGTCGGCGGTGATCTCGCGTGAAGCGATATTGATCGTGATGTGCGCATCGCGCTGGTCGAGTTCCGCGCGGAATTCCGCGTGAAGGGCCTCGGCGACGCGCGCCACGTCGAGCCGCTCGAAGTTCATCGAGCCCCGTTCGAGTCTCGAGTACTCAAGCAGATCGTCGATCAGGCGTCCCATGTATTCGGTGCCCTCGACGATCTTGCGCAGGTATTCGTGCCCGTCGGCAGAAAGCGCCGAGCTCTCCGTCGATGCGAGCAGCGTGCTGTAGCCATTGATCGCCCGCAGCGGCGACTTGAGGTCGTGGGCGACGGCGTAGGTGAAGGTCTCGAGCTCGCGGTTTGCGTGCTGGAGCGCAGCGTTCGCGCTTTCCAGGTTGTCGCGCGACTCCTCGAGGGCGCGGTACAGCTTCAAGGTGCGGAGCACCGAGCGGAGCTTCGCTTCGAGGATCTCCAGGCCGATCGGCTTGATCAGGTAATCGTCGCCGCCCGCAAGCAATCCTTCGACGAGGTTGCCGTGACTGCCGAGTACGGTCAGGTAGATTACGGGAACCCAGTGCGTGCCGGCGATCTCCTTGATGCGGCGCGTCGTCTCGAAGCCGTTGGGTCCGGGTAGCAGGACATCCATCAGGATGAGGTCCGGATTTTCGCTGCAGAATCGCTCGATCGCCTGGGCGCCGTCACATGCGAGCACAACCCGCTGGCCGAGATGCTCGAGGAGGGCGACGGTCTTCGCGCTTTGAAGCGGGTCGTCTTCAACGAGCAGCACCTTCAAGACGGGCAGTCCTTCTACGGTCATGGTTGTCCAGATTCCGGGTTTTCCGCAACCGCCCGCTGCGCCGCGGCTTTGAGCGCTGCCATGAGGACGGGAAGGCGAGCATGCACTGCCGGGTCGAACTTCGAGTGGCCGAGCCCGCCGGGAAACATCGCTTGCTCCATCTCGCGCGCCGCTGCGCTGACCTCCGGACAGCCGAAGGTAGCTCCGGCGCCCGCGAGGCTATGCACGATCACATGGACGGCCTTTACGGTCTCCTCGTCCTGTCCCAGCTTCGCCAGCGCTTCGTCGAGTGCCCGGATGCGCTCGGGGAGCTGGGCGACGAAAGCTCTTTGGAGGACGGCGATCTTGGCGGCGAGGGGATCGTCTGCCATGGTTCATCCTTCTTGAGTGCGGTGCCAGATGTCTTCTATCCGAGCGGCAAGCGTCATCGGATCGAAGGGCTTTGCGATGACGTCGACAGCCCCCAGCTCCAGATATTCGTCGATTTCCTGCGACTGGACCTTTGCCGTCATGAACACCGCGGGCGTGTCGGCGAGTCCGGGCAGATCGCGCAGCGCGAGCAAGGTCGTCGGCCCGTCCATACCGGGCATCATCACGTCGAGCAGCAGCAGATCTGGCGAAAATTCGGGCGCCTTCGCGACGGCCTCCCGACCCGATTCACACGATTCGAGCGTGAACCCGCCCAGCGTTTCGAGTGCCATCACGGCGATCAGCCGGATGTCGGGCTCGTCTTCAACGTAGAGAATCTTCTTGAGGTTCTTCATGCTCATTTCGCTTCACCGAAGGAAGACTCTGGAAGATATGTGCCCGCAAGGTGCCGAGCAGGCGCGCATTGTCCGTATTCGACTTGACCAGACAGGCCGCGAAATGTTGCGCGTCGCACTGCGAAACGTCGTTTGCCGAAAAGACGACGACGCGCGGCGGCGGGGACTGTGCGGAGATCAGCGGCAGGAGCTCCCACCCCGAACCGTCCGGCAGGGCGAAGTCGAGAATGATCAGATCGTAGACCTGTCCGGTCAGCTTGCGGCGGGCGGTGTCGAGGTCCGGCGCGTGGTCGAAGTCGGCCAGATCCTTCGCAAGCCGGGAGATGAACCGGAAGACGTCCGCATCGTCCTCGACATGCAGGATTCTTTGCCGCCCCGCCGGGCTCTCCGCTTGCCTTTGCCGGGCCGCCGCTGCGCTCATGCTGCGCTGCAGGACCCGTAGCAGCCGTTGCTGGTCGATCGGCTTCTCCAGCCAGTCCGCGACGGCCATTCCACCTCCGACGCGGGCCTTGCCCTCGTCCGCGCGCGCGGAAACGACGACGATGGGCAGGTCGCGAAGCGCTTCCATATCGCGCAACTCCCGGATCAGCGCGATGCCGTCCTGGTCGGGAAGGGCGATGTCGAGGGTCATCGCGTCGTAGCGGTTGCCGGCCAGCATTCGCCTCGCGTGTTCGGCATCGACCGCAATGTCGGCGCGATAGCCCGCCTCCTCGAGCATGTAGCGGATCAGGGCTGCAGCGTCCGGATCGTCTTCGCAGATCAGGATGCGAGAGGCGTCCTCGCCGCCCTTGTCGCCGAAGGGCTCGTTGTCGGGCAGTGCACCCAGTTCGAACCAGAAGCACGCGCCGCTGCTGGAGCTGTCGTATCCGACACGCCCGCCCATGCCTTCGATCAGCGAGCGCGTGATCGCGAGCCCCAGGCCGCTGCCCCCCTTCTGCCGCGTGTCCGAGGCATCGGCCTGGGAAAACTTCTCGAAGATGCGCTCGCGGAAGGCGTCGGGAACGCCAGGGCCGCGGTCACGGACGCTTACCCGCGCCGAGCCGTTGCGTCGCTCCAGCGACACTTCGACTGCGCTCCCTGGGGGCGAGAACTTCGCGGCGTTGGACAACAGGTTGGCAAGGACTTGCGCCAGACGGTCCGGATCTGCGTAAACACTGGCGTCGGCCGGGTCTCCGGTCAGTTCGATCTTGACGCCGAGCTCTTCGGCATACGCGCGATTAGCCTCGATCGCCTGCCGGATCAGCGGCAACAACGGCTGCGCGCCGAGGATGAAACTCATCTTTCCGGACTCGACCTTGTCGATGTCGAGGATGTCGTTGATCAGCCGGACAAGGCGTTCGCTGTTCCGGCTCGCGACGTCGAGAAGCTTTGCTGCCTGCGGCGGCAGTGGGCCCGCAGCCCCGCCCGCTATCAATCCGAGCGAACCTCGGATCGACGTCAACGGCGTGCGCAGCTCGTGGCTGATCGTCGAGATGAATTCCTTCTTGATGCGCTCGGCCTCCTTGCGTGCGCTGATGTCACGCACGATGCCCGTGAAGAATCGACGATCCCGGAGCACGGACTCGCTGACCGAGAGATCCATCGGAAACTTGGTGCCGTCCTTGCGTCGGCCGACGACTTCGCGCCCTGTCCCGATCACGTGGGGCACTCGGGTCGTGATCAGGCGGCGGATATAGCCGTCGTGTTCGCTCCGATACGGCTCCGGCATCAGCATGCTGACGTTGCGGCCGATGACCTCCGCGGGTTCGTAGCCGAAAATGGCGGCGGCGGCGGGATTGAACGACTCGACGAGGCCGCTTTCGTCGATCGTGATGATTCCGTCGTTGGCGGTATTCACGATCGCGCGCAGCCGCTCTTCGTGGCTGCGCAGTGCGTCGACGGCTTCTTCGAGCCGAGTGCGGCCGAATTCCTCCTGCACGAGGTTGCCCAGATCGCGCAGCAGCGAGCGCTCTTCGGCATCGAGCCGGCGCGGCGAGCGGCCGATCAGGCATAGTGTGCCGACGCGGTGACCGTCCAGGCTGGACAGCGGCGCCGCGGCGTAGAAACGGATATTCGGAGGCCCCGTGACGAGGGGGTTGTCAGCGAAGCGCGGGTCGTCCGCGGCGTCGCAAACCTCGAAAATCTCCGGCGTCAGGATGGCATGGCCGCAAAACGAGATGTCGCGCGATGTTTCGGTTACATCGAGGCCCTGGCGCGACTTGAACCACTGGCGATCCTGGTCGATGAGGGTCACCAGCGTGATGGGAATGTCGAAGAGCCGCCGCGCGATCCGCGTGATCCGATCGAAGCGCTCCTCGGGCGGCGTGTCGAGCAAGTCCAGCGCGCGCAGGGCCTCGAGGCGAAGCGATTCGTCGGGCGGAATGGGCGGGACTTGCATCGGGGCTCCCGGTCAGGTCAAGGCGGGGCTGGCGCTCGGGCTATGCTGTTATTGTAGTGCGGGTCCGATGCGAAATGCTTCGCCTTTCTCATCTTGGGTATCAGCGCGCGCGACGCAGCACGCAGCTCACGTAGGCCCGTCCGTCGGGCTGAGTGTTATTGCGCTGAGCGTCGAACATGGTTTCGCCGAGACACTCGAGGACATCATGCAGCGCCTGATGCTGGTCGTCCCGCCGTCGCAGGCAGGCTTCAAACGCGGCGCGCAGCCCGGGGGGCTGGTCGATCGACAATTGCTCGGCGATCGCGAGATGCAGCGACAGGTGGAGGAAGGGGTTGATCTGCCCGTCTTCAGGCGAGAACTCGCGTGCGACCGAATCCGGATCATCGAGCAGCGCATGGTATTCGGGATGGAGCTGGATCAGATCGGTCGCCATGTGCTCGAGCGGCGTCTGTACTTCCTGCGCGCGATACTTGCGCCAGCTTTCGATGAAGAATTTCCGGACTTCATCGCGGGTCGGATTGAACATTGTTCCCTCGGTTGATGATGGGGTCAGGCGGTCTTGTCCCGGAATTCACACAAGTCGCGCACGATGCATTCCGGGCAGCGCGGCTTGCGGGCCGTGCATACGTAACGGCCGTGGAGGATGAGCCAGTGATGGGCGTCGAGCAGATATTCCTCCGGCACCCGTTTCATCAGTGCCTGCTCGACGGCCAATACGTCCTTTCCGGGCGCCAGCCCTGTCCGGTTGGCGACTCGGAAGATATGGGTGTCGACGGCCATCACCGGCTGGCGGAAAACCGTGTTGAGCACGACGTTCGCCGTCTTGCGCCCGACGCCGGGCAGGGCTTCGAGTGCTTCCCGGTCGGCAGGGACTTCGCCGCCGTGGCGTTCCAGCAACTGATGCGACAGCGCGACGACGTTCTTCGCCTTGTTGCGGTAAAGGCCGATCGTCTTGATGTGGTCGGCAACGCCTTCCTCGCCGAGTGTGATCATCTCTTCCGGGGTCGGCGCGGCGGCGAACAGTCCACGCGTCGCGAGATTGACGCTCTTGTCCGTCGCCTGGGCCGACAGCACGACAGCCACCAGCAACTGGAAGGGTGTCCCGAATTCCAGTTCGGTAGTCGGCGCCGGATTCGCCTCAGCGAGCCGGCGGAAGAATTCGCGAATCGCGTCCCGCTTCATCGTCATCGCCGGCTCAAGAGGCGGCCTTGGCAGGGGCGAGGTCGCGGTCGTCCGTTTCGGGGCCGGCGGCTTTGCGTTGTGCCGCCCGGCTGCGGATCCAGTTGGAGAGCGCGATCAGGCATCCGAGCGTGAAGAATGCCCCTGGCGGCAGGATTGCGATCAGGAAGCCCGGGTAGTCCTTGCCGAACACCGGAATGGCCGACGCTCCAGGGATGATCATCTCGATGCCGGCGAACAAGGTGCCGTTGCCCGCGAGCTCGCGTAGCCCGCCGAGCACAGCCAACAGGCAGACAAGGCCCAGGCCCATCATGACGCCGTCGACGGTCGAGGAGAGCGGGTCGTTCTTGGCGGCGAAGGCTTCCACGCGCGCAAGCACGATGCAGTTCGTGACGATCAGCGGGATGAAGATGCCGAGCACCAGATACAGGTCGTGGAAGTAGGCATTGAAGGCCAGGTCGACCATCGTCGTGAGCGACGCGATGATCAGGATGAACACGGGAATGCGGATCTCGTATGGGATGAGATTGCGAAGCGAGGCCACGGCGAGGTTGGACATCGCCATCACCAGCACTGTGGCGAGGCCAAGGCTCGCGGCATTCACGATGCTGGTGCTGATCGCGAGGATCGGACACAGGCCCAGCAACTGGACAAGGCCCGTGTTCTGCCGCCACAGGCCGTTCCAGGCACTTTCACGAAAGCGTTCGAAATTCATCGTGAGAATCCTTCGTCAGAGCGCTGCGCCCGGATGAGCGGCAAACAGAGCGTCACGATGCGCGCCGGCGAACTCCAGCGCCCGTCGCGTGGCGTTCGTTACTGCCCGCGCGCTGATCGTTGCCCCGACGCGATAGGCGAAAGCACCGCCGTCCTTGCCGACCTTCCATTTCTCGGGGCCTGTATCCAGCGACATGCCCGCGAACTGCCCGATCCAGGGCTTGTCCTTATTCCGGTCCTTGCGTGGATCGATGTAGTCACCCAGGCCCGGCGTCTCCTTGTGCGTGACGACCCGCACACCGCTCAGTGTCCCGTCCGCCGCCACCGCGACGACGAGCTGGATCCGTCCGGCGTAGCCATCGGTGGCGATGGTTTCGAGGACGAGACCGGCAGGCGCACCGCCACGTCGCGCGCGATACACGCGCCCGCCCTGATCGAGGCCGAGCTGCGGAGTGGGGCCCAGCGTGACGTAGTCGTCGAGCAACGCGTTATCGTAGGCGGCTGGCGGAAGCACCTCGTTGATCAGCCGCATCTTGCCTTCCTGCGCAGAGGCTTCGATTGCGGGCCGCGTCGCATTGTAGGTCGCGGCCATCGGCGCCGTGAACGCGATCGTGAAGAGCACCAGGATACCCGCGGTCCGTGCGGAGGTCCGACCCGCGGAGTACCGTTCGCTCATCGCGCCTTGTCCTCGCGGTGGCCGAATACCGGCGGTTGCGTCTTCATGTCGATCAGCGGAACGCAGATGTTCATCAGCAGGACCGCGAAGGCGATCCCGTCCGGGAAAGCACCGAACGCGCGGATCAGATAGGTCAGGATCGCGATGCCAGCGGCAAAGATCAGTTTCCCGCGCGGTGTGGTCGCACCGGAGACCGGGTCCGTCACAATGAAGAAGGCCGCCAGCATCGTGCCGCCACTCGCCAGATGGAAGAGCGGAGACGGGAAGTGTCCCGGATTGGCGAGCCAGAACATGCTGGAAATGAGCGCCAGCGTCGCGAGGAAGGCGACCGGCATGTGCCAGGTGATGATCCGTCGAGCCAGCAGAAAGAGCCCGCCGACCAAGTACCCGAGGGGGAGCCATTCCCATCCACGGCTTCCAAAATGGCCGAAGGCCTTATCGGAAAGAATCGTGGCAACGGTACCGCCGCCCGAGCGCAGGCCCGTACGCATCGCATCGAGCGCCGTCGCGCCGGCGATCGCATCGACCTGACGCTGGTCGCCCAGCACCAGATGGAGCTGAGTCGCGAAATCGAGCTGTCCGACGCCTGGCCACTGGGACATCAACGACGGAAACGCCACGATCATCGCGCAAAAGGCCACCATCGCCGGATTGAACGGGTTCTGTCCCAATCCGCCATAAAGCTGTTTGACCGCGACAATGGCGATCAGCACCCCGAGAACGGTCGCCCACCAGGGCAGGATGGGCGGAAAACTCAGCACGACCAGCCAGGCTGTCACCACCGCTGACAGATCAGATAAAGCGGGGGCGAGTGGCCGTGCGCGAACCTTGAGCACCAGGGCTTCGCCGACGAGTGCGGTGATCGTCGCCAGCAGCAGATTTACCAGCACGATGACGCCCACCTGCCAGACGTAGAGCGCGATGGCCGGGAGCAGGGCAAGCAGCACGGCGAGCATCACGCTCGTGACGCTGGCCGGTTTGCGAACGTAAGGGGATTGCATCATGTCAGGAGGCCGGACTCGTGTCCTGCGGCTTTGATTTTTCTTCGCGGCGAGCATCGATCTCCGCGATCTTGGCCTGGGTCTCGGGGTTCAGATCGGCAGTGTTGCGCGGCGCTATTGCGGCTTTTTGTTGCTTGGCACGCGCCAACGCAGCAGCAATCAAGGCCTTCTTCGGATCCTCGGCTTCCACAGCAGGCGTTTCTGCCTGCTGCGGCGCCTCTGTCAGCTTTGCCTGAATTTCTGCTGCCTTGGCCGCGAGTTTCGCCGCCTTTTCCTCTTTGTCGCGCTGCTGGCGGAAATTGCGGAACTCGAAACGGTCTCGCGCCTGGTCGGCTGCCGTCGTGTTTCGTTCGCGTGCCCAGATATCGCTCTTCGCAAAGCGGAAATAGTCGACGAGCGGGATGTGCGAAGGGCAAACGTAGGCGCAACAGCCGCATTCGATGCAGTCGAACAAGTGGTACTCCTGCGCTTTGCCGAAATTCTTCGAACGCGAAAACCAATACAGCTCGAACGGCTGCAGGTCGGCGGGGCAGGCGCGGGAACACTCCCCGCAGCGGATGCAGGGCAGTTCCGGCGGCGGAGGCGGGAACAGGGAAGGCGAGGCGGCAATGATACAGTTGGCGCCCTTGGTGATCGGCACAGCCGCGCTCGCCAACGCAAACCCCATCATCGGACCGCCCATGATGTAGCGGTCCGTATCGACCTTCGGAGCGGCAAGCGCGAGTAGTTCGTCGACTGGCGTGCCGAGCAGCACTTCGTGGTTGCCCGGCTTCGCGACATTGCCCGTCAGGGTCACGATACGCGCAAGGAGCGCCTCGCCGTGGTGGATCGCGCGATGCACCGCATAGGCCGTGCCGACGTTGAAGCATTGCACGCCGAACTCCGGTCCCAGCTTGCCATGCGGGATCTCGATGCCGGTCAGCACGCGGATAAGCTGCTTTTCCCCGCCCGCAGGATACAGCGTCGGCACGGGAACGATTTCGACACCGTCGGCGCCCCCCGGCGCATCCCGCATCGCCGAGATCGCCTCCGGCTTGTTGTCCTCGACACCGACCAGGACTCGACGCGCGCCGATTAGATCCCGCAGGATCATCGCGCCGGACAGCACCTGCGTCGCGCGCTCGCGCATCAGACGATCATCGCAGGTGATCCAAGGCTCGCATTCGGCGCCATTGATCACCAAGGTGTCGATGCCCGTTCCCTTGCCAAGCTTGACGTGCGTTGGGAAGGTGGCGCCCCCGAGCCCGGCGATACCGCAGCCGCGAAGATAGGCCAGGGTCGCGTCGCGCGAATTGCCGTGATAGTCGAAGGCAGCATGATCGATCCAGCGGTCTTCGCCGTCCGGCTCGATCACCACCGACAGCGCGCTCAGACCCGAGGCGTGAGCCATCGGATGCTCGCCGATCTCGAGCACGGTGCCGGAGGTCGAGGCGTGAACGCTCGTGCCGAGCAGGCCTTCGCCCTCGCCGATAGGTTCGCCTTTCAGCACCTTCTGGCCCGGTTCGACGAGGCAGCGCGCCCCTGAACGAGGATTTTGGCGCAAGGGAATCACGAGACGCCGCGGCATTGGCGCCGCAGTGATCGGCGCGCTGGCGGACTCCGTCTTGTGGGACTCGGGCTTCACGCCCCCCCTGAAACCGAAGAGACGGCCGATCATGCTGCGGGCCTCAATTCGATCACCGGATACTTCCATTTCCAATTTTCGACCGTTTCGCGCACCGGCTCCATGGAGATGCAGTCGACAGGGCAGGGCGCCACGCACAGTTCACAGCCCGTGCACAGCGGGTCGACGACGGTATGCATCTGCTTTGCTGCGCCGACGATCGCATCCACCGGGCAGGCCTGCATGCACAGCGTGCAACCGATGCACAACTGCTCGTCGATCAGCGCGACGGCTTTGGGCTTTTCGACGCCATGTTCTGCCGACAGCGGTTTGAAATCCCGTCCCAGCAGGTCCGCGAGCTTGCGGATACCTTCCTCGCCGCCCGGCGGGCATTGGTTGATATCCGCCTCGCCGTTCGAAATCGCCTGCGCATAGGGCTTGCAGCCCGGATAGCCGCACTGGCCGCACTGCGTTTGCGGGAGGATCGCATCGATCTTTTCGACCAGCGGGTCACCCTCGACCTTGAAACGGATCGAGGCGTAGCCAAGTGCTGCACCCAGCACGATGGCGATCCCGGTCATCACGAGAATGGAGGTCAGCATTGTGTCGGCGCTAAGGGCGCGATTGCCGATACGCTCGGGCCGGTCGGCAGGTTCGCGGGGCAGTCCTGCATTACTGGAAACGATCCATGCCGGCGAAGCCCATGAACGCAAGGCTCATGAAGCCGGCCGTGATCATGGCAATCGCAGTGCCACGGAAGGGGCCGGGTACGTCGGCGCCGTCGAGTCGCTCGCGGATCCCGGCGAAGAGCACCAATGCCATCGTAAATCCGACTGATGATCCGAAGCCGAACAGAAGAGATTGCAGCAGATTGTGCTTCAGGCCCACATTGAGCAGCGGGATTCCGAGCACGGCACAGTTGGTCGTGATCAGGGGCAGATAAATGCCCAGCACCTGATGCAGCACCGGGCTGGTCTTCTGGATCACCAGTTCCGTGAGCTGCACGATCGCCGCGATCACCACGATGAAGGCCAGCGTGCGCAGGTAGCCGAGGTCGAAGGCCTGCAGCAGATAGGTGTCGATCAGGTAGCTGGTGCCGCAAGCGAGCGTCAGTACGAAAGTCGTCGCGGCACCCATGCCGATCGCGGTATCCAGCTTCTTGGATACCCCCATGAACGGGCACAGCCCGAGGATCCGGACCAGGACGACGTTATTGACGAGTACCGCGCCGAGGACGAGAAGAATGTAGCTGCTCATGATCCGGTGCCGGAGAATCCTGCAATTATCGCCCGTGCGCCGCCGTCAGCTCAAGGCTTGGTCATGCGCGGGGGCTTGCCACAGCGGCCTGCTGCGGGCGTCACGCGGATCTTGTCGCGTGAGCATCATTGGTCGCGCGTACGCATTCGACAACGAGCGCCCCACCCCGATAGATCAATCCGCTATAGACCTGAACGAGAGCCGCGCCGGCATCGATCTTGGCCTGCGCGGCGCGCCCGTCGAGTACGCCGCCGGCGGCGATAATCGGCAGCTCGCCGGCCAGTGCCTGAGCGAGCTGGCTCACCACTGCGGTAGACGCCTCGAATACCGGCGCCCCGGAGAGCCCGCCCTGCTGTTCCGCGTAGCGTACACCCTGCACCTTATCGCGCGAAATCGTGGTGTTGGTTGCGATCACGCCGTCGATGCGGTGGCGCCGTAAGGCATCGGCGATGTTGGTGATCTGCGCTGGTTCGAGATCCGGCGCGATCTTGAGCGTCAGCGGCACGTAGCGGCCATGACGGTCCGCGAGCGCCTGCTGGCGCGCCTTCAGTTGGCCCAGCAGGTCGTCGAGCTCCGATGCGCCCTGCAGTTGCCGCAGATTCTTCGTATTGGGCGACGAGATATTGACCGTGACGTAGCTTGCCAGCGGGTACACCTTGTCGAGACAGGCGAGGTAGTCGTCGGCTGCGCGTTCGATCGGCGTGTCGAAGTTCTTGCCAATATTGATGCCGAGGATTCCGCGGAACTTCGCCTGCCGCACATTGGCGACCAGTGCGTCGACGCCGTGGTTGTTAAAGCCCATCCGGTTGATGATCCCGCGCACCTCGGGGAGCCGGAAGAGGCGCGGTCGTGGATTTCCGGGTTGCGGACGCGGCGTCACTGTGCCGATCTCGAGGAAGCCGAACCCGAATCGCGCCAGGCCGTCGATGGCCTCGCCGTTCTTGTCCAGACCGGCCGCGAGGCCGATGCGATTGGGGAAGTTCAGTCCCATTGCCTGAACGGGTTCGGCGGCGAGCGGCGTTGCCGCTGGCAGCAGGCGGCCGGCAAGGTGCAGGGCGGCTAGGGAAAATTCGTGCGCAGTTTCCGCATCGAGCGAAAACAGGATAGGGCGGGCGATGTCGTAGAGCATCGCGGGATTTTACCGATTTGGGGCGGCGTCTGCCCTGCGGATTTCACGATGGACAGTGTTCCCGGCAGAAAGGGATTCAGCCGGCGGTCGAATCGCGTTCCGGATCGAGCAGGATCCATTCTCCTCGGATGCGTCCTTCCAATGGCCGGAAGCGGATCTTGTACGCCATCTTGCGGCTCTCCTTGATCCAGTAACCGAGGTACAGATAGGGCAGGCCGAGCCGGCGGCATACCTCGATCTGCCAAAGCACGCCATAGGTCCCGTACCCCGCCGGATGATCGTCCGGGTCGTAGAAGGTATACACGCTCGACAACCCGTCAGTCAGCCGGTCGATCACGCTCACCATCCGCAACAAGCCGGCACTGTCGCGGAATTCGACGAGGCGCGTGTCCACTTGGCTTTGCAGCAGGAAGTGCGTGTATTGCTCCCTGTTGTCCTGGTCCATGCCCCCGCCGGCGTGACGGGTGCCTTGGTAACGCTGGTAGAGGGCGTAATGCTCCTCCGAGAACTGCAACTCCCGCTCCGCGGCCTGCAGTCCCGCGAGTCGCTTCCAGGTGCGCCGTTGGCTGCGGTCCGGCGTGAATTCCTCGACCGGCACTCGCACCGGCACGCAGGCGCGGCATTCGTCGCAGTAAGGCCGGTAGGTGAACATGCCGCTGCGGCGGAAGCCGTTTCGCACGAGTTCGCTATATACATGCGAATCGATCAAGTGCCCGGGCGTTGCAACCTGGGAGCGGGCGAACCGCTCGGGCAGATAGGAACACGCGTACGGCGCTGTCGCGTAGAACTGGATGAGAGCGTAGGGGTAATCCTTCTGCATCGCAGTCGGTTCAGAAGACGACCCGCGGATCGGTCGCAGGCCAGCGACTTGGCGCAGGGCCCTCGCCGGTCCAGACCGCGAGTCCGGACGCGAATTCGCTGCGCGCAATTTCACGCGCGCCGAGCGAGAGCAGGTGCGAAGTCGTCATCTGGCAGTCGATCACGGCAAATCCCAGCAGATCCAGGTATCGGGCGAGGTGCGCCAGCGCGACTTTCGAGGCATCGTTCCGGCGGCTGAACATCGATTCCCCGTAGAAGACTCTTCCCAAGGCGATCCCGTACAAGCCGCCGACAAGCTGGTCACCGTCCCACGATTCGACACTGTGAGCGTAACCGAGTTCGTGCATCCTCACATAGGCCCGTTGCATCTCGGATGTGATCCAAGTCCCGCCGCCGGGCTCTCGCGGTTCGGCGCAGGCCGCCATGACGTCGGCGAAAGCCGTGTCGAAACGGACCTTGAAGCGACCTTGGCGCAGCGTCCGCCGCAAGCTGCGGGAGACGTGAATTTCGGAAGGAAGCAGCACGAGGCGGGGATCCGGGCTCCACCACAGGATCGGTTCGCCGGGGCAGAACCAGGGAAAGACCCCTTGGCGGTAGGCCACGAGCAGCCACTCCGGCGTCAAGGCGCCGCCAGCCGCGAGCAGGCCGTTCGGTTCGGCAAGGGCTTGCGAGACAGGGGGGAACTCGGGCGCTTCCGACAGCCAGGGGATCATCGCGCAACTGACGCCTCTTCGCGTTCGGGGCGCAGAGGCGCGGCAGCGGAATGTGCGCCGGGAAACGTCACTACGTGGTCAACGTCCAGGCGGATCCCGATTCGCTCCCCGATGGCGTGATTGTGATGGCTCGGTACCAGCGATAGCACCCGGGCGCCGCTGTCGAGACGCAACGTGTAGAGGATCTCTGCGCCGCGGAAGGCCTTGTGGACGACTTCGGCCTTCATATCGCTCGAATCGTCATGAACGACGTCATCAGGACGCAACAGCACGTCGACCCAGCATTCCTCGCCGGGGCACTGATCGTCCCCAGGGCAGCATTCGACCGGAATCGCGCTGTTGAGCGTGCCGAGTTCGACGCGGACCTGATGATGGCTGATCACCCGCCCGGACAGGAAGACGCCTTGTCCGATGAAATCCGCCACGAAACGATTGGCCGGCCGATGGTAGAGGTTGTAGGGCGCGTCCCACTGTTGGATGCACCCCTCGTGCATGATCCCGATCTCGTCGGCCACGGCGAAGGCTTCGTTCTGATCGTGGGTGACGAGGATCGCGGTCGTCTGCGTTGCCTGGATGATGTCGCGCACCTCATACGACAGGCGTTCTCGCAGTTCCACATCGAGGTTGGAGAAAGGTTCGTCGAGCAGCAGCAGGCTGGGGCGCGGCGCCAGCGCGCGCGCCAGCGCAACGCGCTGCTGCTGTCCACCCGACAACTCGTGCGGGTACTTGTTGGCTTGGTCCTGCAGGCCCACCACCCGCAGCAGCTCGGCCACCCGTTTGTTGCGCTGCCCGCGATCCATCGCACGCAATCCAAAGCCTACGTTCTGCGTAACGGTGAGATGCGGGAACAGCGCGTAGTCCTGGAACACCATGCCGATCCGACGCTTTTCGGGCGGAACGTGCTGCCCCGGGCGGCTCACGACCGCGCCATCGAGGCGAATCTCGCCCCCGCTCACGCGTTCAAACCCTGCGATGCTCCGTAACACGGTCGTTTTACCGCACCCGGACGGCCCCAGCAGGCAGCCGATGCTCCCCTTTTCCAGTCGCATCGATAGCCCGCGAACAACGCGTTGAGTGCCGTAAGCAAGGTCGATTCCTGCGAGCTCTAGATGCGACATGGCGGGGCATATATCAGGATGTCGGGATGCTCGCCATTATTGCATCGCAGTAATCGAAATGCGATCCATTATAATTTTCCGCTGTATCGCGGCGGGACAACTCGCGCGACGTCATGGATCGGGAGTGATATGCATTTTGGAGAAGGGCTGGAGAGGCTGCTGAAGGACAGGTCGACGCTGACCGGCTGTGCTCTGCTGATCGCTCTTCTGATCGCGATGCCGGTGTTGTCCGTCTTCTCGAACGTATTCGTGGGCGGCACGGGTGGCACCTGGGCGCACCTGGCGAGCACGGTTCTGCCCGAGTTCGTTCGCAATTCGCTGATTCTGTGCGTCGGGGTCGGCCTCGGGGTTTCAAGTATCGGCATCACGACCGCATGGCTCACGACCATGCTCGAATTCCCCGGGCGGCGCTTCTTCGAGTGGGCTCTGGTGCTCCCGCTGGCGGTGCCGGCCTATGTGATGGCCTACGTCTATACGGACTTCCTGCAATTCGTCGGGCCGCTGCAAAATTGGCTTCGCGCGGCCTTCGGCTGGAAGGCAGGCCAGTACTGGTTTCCGGACGTACGTACGACCGGCGGCGCGGTCGCGATGTTCATGTTCGTGCTTTACCCCTACGTCTACCTCCTTGCCCGCACGGCCTTCCTCGAGCGAGCCGCGGGAATGCTCGAGGCCGGGCGTTCGCTCGGCCTCGGCGCATGGGGATGTTTCTTTCGCGTCTCGCTCCCCCTCGCTCGCCCCGCCGTCGTCGCCGGCTCGGCGCTGGCGCTGATGGAGACGCTGGCTGACTTCGGCACGGTTTCCTACTTCGGAGTCCAGACATTTACCACCGGGATCTACCGTGCGTGGTTCTCGCTCGGCGACCGCGTCGCTGCGGCACAACTCTCGGCAATGCTGCTCGCCATTGTCGTCCTCGTTCTCGTCGTAGAACACGCCAGCCGCGGTCGCGCCCGTTACGGCAATACGTCGCGCCAGCAGGCACTGCCGACACCTGTGCGACTGTCCCTGTTGCCGGGCCTGCTCGCGGCCGTCGCCTGCGCTCTGCCCTTGCTGCTCGGCTTCGTGCTGCCGGCCGGACTGCTGCTCAAGATGGCGCTCGCCGAGGGCGACTCTCAGTTCGGCGCGCGTTTCTTCGCACTCGCGCGCAATAGTTTTTTCCTCGCTTCCCTTACGGCACTGGCGGCCGTCGCGTTTGCGGTGGTGCTCGGTTACGCCGCGCGGCTTGCCCGCTCGCGCTTTCCCCATCTCCTGAATCGCGTCGTCGGACTGGGATACGCGGTCCCGGGCTCCGTGATTGCCGTCGGCGTACTGATCCCCGTCACACGGCTGGACAACGTGCTGGCAGCCTGGTGGGAGGCGAGTTTCGGCGTCAATCCGGGTCTGATCCTGACCGGTGGCGTCGCGGCGCTCGTCTATGCGTACCTGACGCGTTTCCTTTCGGTTGCGCTTCATACCGTTGAATCCAGCCTCGGGAAGATCACGGTTTCGATGGATGATGCGGCGCGCTGCCTCGGTTTCGGAAAATGGAGTACGCTGCGCCGTGTGCACGTCCCGATCCTGCGCGGCAGCCTGCTCACGGCCGGATTGCTCGTTTTCGTCGACGTAATGAAGGAGCTGCCCGCGACGCTCGTGATGCGCCCCTTCAACCTCGACACGCTGGCCACACAGGCGCACACGCTGGCGGCAGATGAGCGTTTGGCGGAGGCATCCACTGCGGCTTTGACTATCGTCTTGGTCGGGCTGTTGCCGATGTTCGTCATCTCGCGCCAGATAGCGCGCGGTAGGCGGCGGACATATGAAGAGACCGAAGTCTGAGCGGCGTCATGCCTGCCCAGCTGCTCAACCGACTGCAAATTTTGGAGTACGATGAAAATCCTGCTGTGGTGTGACGATCTCATGAATCGCTTCAGGCTCGAAGCAGCCTGGAAGACTGCCGGTGCAACCGTCCTCAAGAAGAATACGACCGAGGTCCCGGACCTGGTGGTTATCGATCTGCAGGTGCGAAGGGCCTGCGAGCATATTGCGCAACTGAGGCAGAAATACACTCAGGCTGGCATCATCGCCTTCGGACCGCATTTCGATGCCGAAGCTTTCGAGGCGGCGAAGGCGGCCGGCGCGACAGAGATCGCGGCGCAGGGCTCAATCGTCGAACGCGTCATGCGACGCCTGCGCGAATGAATAAGGCCTGCGAATCGCTGTAAAGGCGAGCATCGCAGAGAAAAATTGCCGAAAATTGCCTTGAAAATGGGGCCGCCACGGCCCAATGATGGGATAATCCCGCCATGAATGCACCGCAACCGACCTCTCCCCGTCGTCGCCTGCAGGAACTGCTCGCCATTCCCGATGGCCAGCGTACCGACGAAGAGTGGGACGAACTCAACGAACTCGAAATCAGCCTCGCTCCCGGCAACCGGGAAGGAGCCCCGGACCCCAACTTGCGGCGTCCGACGCCGTCGACCGGGCTGGGCCAGCAGCAGAAGCGAAGCCGTAATCAGCGAAGCGGTGGGCAACCGCCACAACAGCAGAAGGTCGGCGGGCAAAAGCAACCCAAGCCGCAGCAACAGCCGAAACCGCCTGCACCGATCGTCTCCGCCAAGCCTGCGGAGGAAGGGCAGGCCAAGAAGCCGGCCCGCAAGTTCCGCAAGCGTTCTTCCAAGCCGAAAACCGAGGCCGGACCGAGCTCGGCTCCGGCCGCGGAAGGTCAGTAATTCGTCTCCCTGGGCGCTTTGTTCGCGCCTTGAACGGAAAAAGCCCCTCCGGCGTTCCGCGTCGGAGGGGCTTTTCGATTGGATGGCGCCGAAAGTCGTTTAACGGAATCCCGCGCGATCGTAGATGCGTTGCGCTTCGGCTGCCGTCTTAGCTAGTTCGCCGACTGGCAGGGCATCCGCCTTGAACGCTCCCAACTTGTCGAGGGCCGGATTGTTCACCTTCACGCCCGCCACGACGGGCCACTCGTTGTTGCCGTTTGCAAAGTACGCCTGAGCCTCGTCCGACGCCAGGTACTCGAGGAATTTGACGGCGGCACCCTTGTTCGGAGCGGTCTTCAGCATCCCCGCGCCGGATACGTTGATGTGTGTGCCCCAGCTCTTCTGGTTCGGCCAGACAGTGCCGATCCTTTCAACGATCTCTTTATCCTCGGGCTTGCTCGAATTCATGATCCGAGCGAGGTAGTAGGTGTTCGCGATCGCAACGCCGCATTCGCCCGCCGCCACGGCCTTGATTTGGTCCGTATCGCCGCCCTTCGGTGCGCGTGCAAAGTTCGCCACCACGTTACGCGCCCAGTTTTCCGTCGCTTCGGCGCCGTCGTGACGGACCAGCGCCGCACCGAGCGAAAGATTGTAAGGGTGGCTGCCCGACCGCGTGCACACCTTGCCCTTCAGCGCCGGGTCCGCAAGGTTTTCGTAGGTCTGGACCTGCTCCGGCTTCACCATGTCCTTGTTGTAAACGATCACGCGTGCACGGGTCGAGTACGAGAACCAACGCTCCGTGCGCAGATGCGCCGGAATTCGCTCTTCCAGCACTTTCGACTTGACCGGTGCGAAGATGCCGAGCTCGTCGGCCTTCGCCAGCCGCGCTGCATCCACCGTGATGAAGACGTCCGCCGGGCTGTTCGCCCCTTCGTTGCGCACACGCTCCAGAAGCTCGTCTTCTTTCGCTTCGATTCGGTTGATCTTGATGCCGGTCTGCTTCGTGAAATTCGAATACAGGGCTTCGTCGGTCTGATAGTGCCGCGCGGAGTAGAGGTTGAGCTCGGTGTCGGCGGCGCCGGCCTGCACGGCGCAGAGGCTTAGGGCGGTTGCGATCGAGGTTGCGAGGACGGTCTTCATCATGTGCGTTCCTGATGCAGGGTGGGTGATGGCGAAATACTAACGAGAACGGTTCCTACTTGCAAACAATTCTTATTGTTGGCAACATGCGTGAGAACGATTCGCAATAACCGCGAAAGAGGGCTACATGAACGCATTACTCGTCGGTGCCGACCGGCTGGGCAACATCCCGGACGTTCTTTCTGAATTCGGAATCCGCATAGCCGCCCACGTCAGCGGGCGCGAGACCGCGCATCAGCGACGCAGCGCGCCTCTTCCGACGGGTATCGGAATGGTGATCCTGTTCACCGATTTCATCGGCCACAATGTGATGCAGCGATTCCGCGACGCTGCGAGTCGCGAGGGGATCGACTTCGTGTGCTGCCGTCGTTCCGTCTGCGCGCTACAGCAGGCGCTCGGCAAGCGGATCGATCGGCGGAATTGCGCCGGGTGCGCCGCGCGCTGCCGTGGCAACTGAGCGCGCCGGTGCCCCGCTGCTTACAGGCAGACGTAGTTGATAAGCTGGGCCGTCTCGCTGCACGACCTTCCGAGCGCCAGCGAGCCCCGCTTGCGTAGAACGATTTCTTCGTGCGAAAGCACGAACTCCTTTTCGCCTTCGATAGCGACAAAGGTCCCGTTGCTACTGCGATCGACCAGGACGAACTTGTCGCCGCGCAACTCGATCGAAGCATGATTGCGTGATGCCCGGGTGTCGGTGATCCGCAGGTCCGCGAGCGGGTCGCGACCGAGCCGGACGCTGGGCTTTTGGGCGTTGAGGATGACCGATCGCTCGCCGAGGTCGAGCCGGAGTTCCACCGCGTCGACCTCGTCCAGATTGATCGACTGGACGACCGTCAGGTCTCCCGTCGATTCACAATGCAGTTCGAACAACTCCGTGAGGCGTGAGACGCCTCTGAGCGTCCGACTCTGCACCGGGTGGGCGAGGGCGCGCCATTCCGGGCGCAACTGACGGATGGCTTCGGCGGAGGTGATCGCGCGTCCGGGCGATGCCAGTTCGAGCAGGCGTGCTGCCACGTTCACCGTTTCGCCGAACACGTCGTCGGCGTTTTGGATTACCGGCCCAGAGTGGAATGCGAGTCTGACGGCGAGCTTGTGACTCGTTGCATCGGGCAGCTCGGTAACGGCATTGTGAATGCGAATGACCGCTTCGGAGGCGACGTTCGGGTTGGCAAAAACGGCCAGCATGCCGTCGCCGGTGTTCTTGATGACACGACCTCCCTGACCCTCGATTTCCCGTCTCACCGTCTTGAGGCAGTTTTCGATAAGCAGGAATGCTGCTGCGTCGCCAATCCGGGCGTACAGCGGGGTGCTCCCCGCGATATCCGCGAAGAGCACTGTGCAGTCATGCGGGTCTGAATCTGCAGCGATCATGTGCCGCATTATATGAAATTAGCGCACGCGTGGCCGACAGGATGTTGATTTGGACACAATCCGGGGCTCCCGTGCTTTGGGGCTGCCGCGGGAATCCTGTATAGTGATCTTACGAGTTTCGTGCCGGTGCGACGCGCGGCGTCGATATGTGTCCGGAATGTTCTCCCGATTCTGTCACGCCGCAGCGCTTCATGGCGGTTTGCCGCCAAGCGTTGCCGATCTGTAGCCGGGCCGGTAGCTTGCTGCGGCAGCCGACACCCCATCTTTCCGAGCCGGTACGCTTTGGGACGTCGCGTCCACGTGGCTGGGCGGGCGGTATCGCCCCGAAAATCGGGAGCGTCGGCATTGCTATGGAGGAGGCCACATGGCCAAGGAAGAGTTACTTGAAATGGAAGGTGTCGTGAACGAAGTCCTGCCGGACACTCGGTTTCGCGTCACGCTGGAAAATGGTGTCGAAGTCCAGGCCTATGCGTCGGGAAAGATGCGCAAGCATCGGATCCGGATTCTGGCGGGGGACAAGGTGAGTGTCGAACTATCGCCGTATGACCTGACCAAAGCTCGTATCAGCTTCCGTCACAAGGATGAGCGCCCGGCAGGAGATGCGGCGCCTCGTGCCCCGTTCCGCAAGCGTTGACTGCTTGGAGCGGAGCGCCATTCCGCCTTCTTCGGCACTTGAGTTAGACTGATAGCATTAGTGTCTCTGCATGTGCAGGAGAGAATAATGGATGTCAAACCGTCGGCTCACGCGGCGAATCTGATTGCCGAAGCATCGCAGGAGTGGCTGAATGCATGCATGCAGCCCTGGTCGATCCTGAACACCCTCAACGCATTTTGGAGCGATCAGTGGAAGCTTTGGCTGTCTGCGGTCGCGGCGACGCCGGCCCCATGGCTTCCGGCATTGGCCGAGGATCGTGAAGGGCAACCTGCGGTCATCGACTTCTTTTTGCCGTGGCTGCCTCGACTGGACATGTCCGGTGCCTTGCACGATGCCATGGGCGAGAGAGATTTCGTCCGTGCCATGTTGCGCGCGGCGGCACCGCACGTCGGGGCGGCGACCGTTGCTGCCCCTTCCGGCAAGACAAACGCCGTGAGACCCGTCGTTGCCGACCAGGAGGGCGAGCGGGTTGCGCGAACGAAGCCCGCAGTCCGCAGAACCGCAGCAAAATCTCTCGGCGTACAGATGGTCGCGGGCGATGTAGCAGAGTCGGGGCTCCAGGCGAAGGTTGCGACGGCAGCCAAGTCCAAGCCCGCGAAATCGGGCAAGGCGCCGGTTCGTAAGACGCAGTCGGCCGTCAAGAAGGCGCCTGCTCCGGCGCAGCAACCGAAGGACAAGGCCGCGGAGTAAGGCGGCGGCTGGCGGGGGAAAGGGCGCCGCCCTTCCGTTATTGAAGCGACCTGCAGGTATCCAATCCACGCTGCGCCCACCGTCGACCATAGAGCGGCGCGCGCCAGCGCGCCCTTCAATTGCCCCTAGCGCCTCACCGCTTGCTTTTTAAAGGCGGGTCGCGGAAATCCTGGCACAAAAAAAGCCGCGGCAACTGCCGCGGCTCTTCTAGCTCCAGTTTCGGAGCGATTACTTCAGCATTTCGGCAACGGCGGCGCGCTCGTCTTCGAGTTCGGCCAGCGTCTTGTTGATCTTCTCTTGCGAGTAGGCATCGACTTCGAGGCCTTGGATGATCTTGAAGCTGCCGTTCTTGCATTCGCAGGGGAAGCCGAAGACAACACCCGCCGGGATGCCGTAGGAACCATCGGACGGGACGCCCATGGTGACCCAGTCGTCCGAGCCGAGGGCCCAGTCACGCATGTGGTCGATGGCAGCGTTGGCCGCGGAAGCGGCCGACGACAGGCCGCGAGCGTCGATGATGGCGGCGCCGCGCTTGCCGACGGTCGGCAGGAACACATCGTTGTTCCACGCGTGGTCATTGACGAGCGCCTTGACCGAGTCGCCGTTCGACGTGCAGAAGCGATAGTCGGCGTACATCGAGGGCGAGTGGTTGCCCCAGACGACCATCTTCTTCAGGCTCGAAACCGCGCGGCCGGTCTTCGCTGCCAGTTGCGACAGCGCGCGGTTGTGGTCCAGGCGCAGCATGCCGTGATAGTTGTTCGGATTCGTGCGACCGACCTTCTTCGCAGCGGCGCCTGCGATGTAGGCGTTCGTGTTGCAGGGGTTGCCGACAACCAGAACCTTCACGTTTTCGTTCGCGTTTTCAGCGATCGCCTTGCCTTGAACGGTGAAGATTGCGCCGTTGGCGAGCAGCAGGTCCGCACGCTCCATGCCGGGGCCGCGGGGACGGGCGCCCACGAGCAGGCAGTAGTCGGCGTCCTTGAAGGCGACATTCGGGTCGTCGGTGGCGACCATGCCGGCGAGCAGCGGGAACGCGCAGTCTTCGAGCTCCATCATCACGCCCTTGACCGCCTTCTGGGCCTGGGGAAGATCGAGCAATTGCAGGATCACGGGCTGGTCTTTGCCCAGCATCTCGCCGCTGGCAATGCGGAACAGCAGGCTGTAGCCGATCTGGCCGGCGGCACCAGTGACGGCGACGCGCACGGGGGCTTTGCTCATGTGAGTACTCCCTCTCTAAAGCGAATTGAAGACGGTAGGAAATTCATTTTATGCCCGCGATAGCGCGCGTGGCGACCGACTCGGGGGCCTGAAAACAGGCGCCGCCGGGACTCAAGGATGGTAGAAGCAAGTACCTTCGATGTCAATTAACGTCCAATGTCTTATATAAGACATGAGACAGGTAATGGACGCTCGCGAAATTTTGTGTTGAAATGCGTCCATGGCACAGGAATCCCCAACTTTCAGTCCGCTCTACCGGCAGATCAAGAGTCTGATTCTTCAGGCACTTGAGTCGGGGGAGTGGCGTCCCGGGCAGGTGATTCCGAGCGAGCAGGAGCTTGCTGCGAGATTCAGCGTTTCGCAGGGAACCGTGCGCAAGGCGATCGACGAAATGGCCGCTGAAAATCTCCTTGTTCGCAAGCAGGGGAAAGGCACATTCGTCGCTTCTCATAACGACCCCCGTGCTCTGTTCCGGTTCTTGCGCCTCGTTCCGATGGATGGCGATCTTGCGCATCCGCAAAGCTTACCGATGGATTGCTGGCGCGCCAAGGCCGGTCAGGAAGCCTCCCGTATGCTCGGGATTGCGCTTGGCGATCCGATCATCATTGTTCGACGGGTGCTGCGTTTTGCGCAGAAACCCGTTGTCGTCGACGAAATTTATCTTCCGGGCGAGATTTTCCAGGGTCTGACACTTGAAGTGCTTCAGAGCTGGAACGGTTCGCTATACAGCCTGTTCGAAACCCGTTTCGGGTTGAGGATGATTCGGGCGCAGGAGCGCATCCGCGCGGTCGCGGCCGACCGTTCGACGAGCGATACGCTGCGCGTTCCGGAAGGTACGCCGCTACTTTCGGTTGAGCGGGTGACTTATACCTATGGGGACCGGCCGGTTGAATGGCGCCGTGGTTTGTATTCGACGGCCGAGCATTTTTATTTGAATGAATTGAACTAGTCCCGTGAGCGGAAGGCATAGGGGCATTCAGCGTATATAATTCTGGCTCTTTGCAGTTTGGGAGAACCGCGTCGGGAAACCGTCGCTCATCGAGGGGAAAAACAATATGTCAGAAGCAGTAGTACGCAAGCAGCGGCCTAAATTCCTGGCGCTGCAGCAAATCCGGCTGCCGTTGCCGGGTATCGTTTCAATTCTTCATCGGGTCAGTGGTGCAGGTCTGTTCCTGATGCTGCCCTTCCTGCTGTTCCTGTTCGATCGCAGCCTGGGATCGCCCGAGTCCTTTGCAACATACAAGAGCGTCGTCGGCAATCCGCTGGTCAAGCTGCTGCTACTCGGCCTGCTGTGGGCCTATCTGCATCACTTCTGTGCCGGCGTCCGCTTCCTGTTGCTGGATCTCCATAAGGGCCTGGATCTTCCTGCCGCCCGCAACAGCGCACGTATCGTCCTGTTCGTGAGCCTTACGCTGACCGTGATCGTGGGGGTGAAGCTGTGGTAAAGCGTATCGTCGTCGGTGCTCATTACGGTCTGCGCGACTGGATTGCCCAGCGCATCACGGCCGTTTTCATGGTGATCTTCACCGTCCTGTTTGCGGCTGCCGCTCTGGGGCTGCCGGAAATGAACTATCCGGCCTGGTCCGGGCTGTTCCGCAACGGAATCGTCCGCTTCTTCGCCTTCCTGTTCTTCCTGTCGCTGTTCTATCACGCCTGGATCGGTGTGCGTGACATCTGGATGGACTACATCAAGCCGGTCGGTGTTCGTCTGACCCTGCATGTCGTAACGATCTTCGTGCTCGTCGGCTACGCCGGCTGGGCTGCCCAGATTCTGTGGAGGCTGTGAGCGTGACTGTCGCTAAGCGTACTTTTGATGCCGTTATCGTTGGTGCCGGTGGTGCCGGTCTGCGTGCGGCGCTGCAACTGTCCGAAGCTGGCCTCAAGACGGCCGTGCTAACCAAGGTTTTCCCGACCCGCTCGCACACCGTTGCGGCGCAGGGTGGTGTAGCTGCTTCGCTGGGTAACTCGACCGAGGACAACTGGCACTGGCACATGTACGACACCGTCAAGGGGTCGGACTGGCTGGGTGACCAGGATGCCATCGAATTCATGTGCCGCAAGGCCAACGAAGTTGTCGTGGAACTCGAACACTACGGCATGCCGTTCGACCGCACGGACAACGGCAAGATCTATCAGCGTCCGTTCGGCGGTCACTCGCAGAATTACGGCCAATCCCCGGTTTCGCGTTCCTGTGCCGCCGCCGACCGCACCGGTCACGCAATGCTGCACGCGCTTTACCAGCGCAACGTCCGCGCGAACACCCAATTCTTTGTCGAATGGATGGCGCTTGACCTGCTCCGCGATCAGGACGGCAACGTCCTCGGCGTGACCGCGCTCGAAATGGAAACCGGCGAAGTCTCGATCTTCCATTCCAAGGCGACGATTTTCGCTACTGGCGGTGCTGGCCGCATCTTCCACAGCTCGACGAACGCGTTCATCAACACCGGTGACGGCCTCGGGATGGCTGCGCGTGCCGGCGTTCCGCTCGAAGACATGGAGTTCTGGCAATTCCACCCGACGGGCGTGTTCGGTGCGGGGGTGCTGATCACCGAAGGCGTGCGCGGCGAAGGCGGCATCCTGCGCAATGCGTCCGGCGAGCGCTTCATGGAGCGTTATGCGCCGAACCTCAAGGACCTCGCATCGCGCGACGTCGTTTCGCGTTCGATGGTCACCGAGATCAATGAAGGTCGCGGCTGCGGTCCCGACAAGGATCACGTGCTGCTGGACATCACGCACCTGTCGCCGGAAACGATCATGAAGCGGCTGCCGGGCATCCGCGAGATCTCGATCCAGTTTGCCGGCGTCGACCCCATCAAGGCCCCCATCCCGGTTGTGCCGACTGCGCATTACCAGATGGGCGGCATCCCGACGAACTACAAGGGCCAGGTCGTGGTGCCGAAGGACGGCAACCCGAATACCCCGGTGCAGGGTTTCTACGCCGCGGGCGAATGTGCATGTGCCTCGGTGCACGGCGCGAACCGTCTCGGCACAAACTCGCTGCTCGACCTGCTGGTGTTCGGCAAGTCGGCTGGTGAGACGGTCGTCGAAGACTTCAGGAGCGGCAACTTGGTCCTTCGTCCGCTACCCGAAGGTGCTGCCGACGCTTCGCTGGCCCGCATCGCGCGTCTGGAAAACCAGACCGGCGGCGAAAACGTCGCCGAGGTTGGCAATGCGATGCGACGCACGATGCAGAAGCATGCCGGCGTCTTCCGGTTCGACAACCTGCTGAAGGAAGGCGTGGCGGCAATTAAGGAAGTCGCCGAGCGCGCCAAGCGCACTGAGATCAAGGACAAGTCCAAGGTCTGGAACACGGCCCGGACTGAAGCGCTGGAACTCGACAACCTGATCGAAGTCGCGAAGGCGACGATGATCTCGGCCGAGGCCCGCAAGGAATCGCGCGGCGCCCACGTCCGTGACGACGCTCCGGATTCGCCGGAATTCCCCAACGGTCGTAACGACAAGGAATGGCTCAAGCACACGCTGTGGTACAGCGAAGGCAATCGCCTCGAGTACAAGCCGGTGAACATGAAGCCCCTGTCCGACGACGTCGAGCCGATCGCGCTCGCGAAGCGCACGTACTGAGCGCGGGAGAAATATCGAAATGAGCAAGCGTACCGTTCAATTCAAGATCTACCGTTACGATCCCGATCGTGATGACAAGCCCTACATGCAGGACATCTCGATCGACCTCGAAGAGTCCGACAAGAAGCTTCTGGACGCGTTGGTGCGGCTGAAGACCAAGGATGATTCGATGTCGTTCCGCCGCTCGTGCCGTGAAGGCGTGTGCGGTTCGGACGCGATGAACATCAACGGCAAGAATGGCTTGGCATGTCTGACGGACATCGACAAGCTCGCGCAGCCGGTCGTGCTGCGCCCTCTGCCCGGTTTGCCGGTCATTCGCGATCTGATCGTCGATATGACCCAGTTCTTCAAGCAGTATCACTCGATCAAGCCGTACCTGATCAATGACGCACCTCCGCCGGAGCGCGAACGTCTGCAATCGCCCGAAGAGCGCGAGGAGCTGAATGGCCTGTACGAGTGCATTCTGTGCGCGTGCTGTTCGACGTCGTGCCCCTCGTTCTGGTGGAACCCGGACAAGTTCGTCGGTCCGGCCGGCTTGCTGGCGGCGTATCGCTTCATTGCCGATACCCGCGATCAGGCGACGAGCGAGCGCCTCGACAACCTCGAGGACCCGTATCGCCTGTTCCGCTGCCACAGCATCATGAACTGCGTTGACGTATGTCCGAAGAGCCTGAATCCGACGCGTGCGATCGGCAAGATCAAGGACATGATGGTCAGCCGGGCAGTATGAGCATCAACCGGGGACGCGTGCGCTGGCAGTGCCGTCGGGCTCTTCTCGAGCTCGACCTGGTCTTCGCACGCTTTCTGGAGAGGGATTTCGATCGTCTGACCGACGGTCAAGTGGAAGATCTGGAGGACTTGCTGCGCTGCGAAGACCATGAGCTGTGGGCCATGGTCAACGGCAGCCAGCCCTGCACGGTCGACCGCTGGAAGGAGATGATCGGCCTGCTGGGTCAGCGATGACCCGGCCAGGACGGTCATTACAGGGAGCTAGTAGTTAATACGGGCAAGCAGAAAGGGATGACCTATGAGCACTGAACGCACCGCAACGCTAACCGTCGATGGAAAGACTGTCGACTTCCCGGTGATGACCGGTACCCATGGTAATGATGTCATCGACATCCGTACGCTGGGTGCCAAAACCGGTCTCTTCACCTACGACTCGGGTTTCCTGTCGACTGCCAGCTGCAAGTCCCGCATCACCTACATCGATGGTGACAAGGGCGAACTGCTGTATCGCGGTTATCCCATCGAACAATTGGCGGACAAGTGCAACTTCCTCGAAGTTGCATACCTGCTGAAGAACGGCGAACTGCCGAACGAAAAGCAGAAGGGTGAGTTCGAGACGACCATTAAGAACCACACGATGCTGCACGATCAGATGACGAAGTTCTTCACGGGCTTCCGTCGTGACGCGCATCCGATGGCCGTGATGGTCGGTGTGGTTGGCGCCCTGTCCGCGTTCTACCACGAAGCGATGGATTTCTCGGATGCTGCGCACCGCAACATCTCGATCAATCGTCTGATCGCGAAGCTTCCGACGATCGTTGCGATGGCCTACAAGTACAACATGGGCCAGCCGTTCATGTATCCGCGCAACGACCTGGATTACACGGCCAACTTCATGCACATGATGTTTGGCACACCGTGCGAGAAGTACGAGCCGAACCCGGTTTTGGTTCGTGCGCTGGATGTCATCTTCACGCTGCACGCCGATCACGAGCAGAACGCATCGACCTCGACCGTCCGTCTGGCCGGCTCCTCGGGTGCTAACCCGTTCGCCTGCATCTCGGCTGGTATCGCCTGCCTCTGGGGCCCGGCACACGGCGGCGCGAACGAAGCCTGCCTGAACATGCTGGAAGAGATCGGCGACGTGTCGCGCGTCGGCGAGTACATCAAGCGTGCGAAGGACAAGAACGACAGCTTCAAGCTGATGGGCTTCGGTCACCGCGTATACAAGAACTTCGACCCGCGCGCCAAACTGATGGGCAAAGTCTGCTCGGACGTGCTCGGCGAACTCGGTCTCGAAAACGATCGTCTGTTCAAGCTGGCGAAGGAACTCGAGCGGATCGCGCTGGAAGACGAATATTTCGTCGAGAAGAAGCTGTATCCGAACGTCGACTTCTACTCGGGCATCGTCCAGAAGGCTTTGGGCATCCCGACGTCGATGTTCACCTGCATCTTTGCGCTCGCGCGTACCGTGGGTTGGATCACTCAGTGGGAAGAGATGATCACCGATCCGGAGTACAAGATCGGTCGTCCGCGTCAGCTGTACATCGGTACCGCGCGTCGCGACGTGCCTGAGCTGGCGCAGCGTTAAGAGAAGATGGAGAGGGGCGGGAGGGAGTCCCGATAGCAATCTCAGCGGGATGGTCGTTTGCTGCGGCCATCCCGTTTTTGCATCGGGGTGCCGGCTTAGCGTTATCGATAAGCCCCAGACTATAAAAGCTAAGAAACAAGCTATCAGGTGGCCTTTACAACATGACGACCCAGAAAAAAGCGACGTCTCATCTATTCGGCAGCAATGCGCCGTTCATTGAAGAGCAATACGAGAATTACCTTGCGGACCCGTCCTCGGTGTCCGAATCCTGGCGCGAATACTTCGACAAGCTCCAAGCCCAAGCGGGTGCCGCGGTGCGCGACGTCGCCCACGGCCCGGTGATCGCGGCCTTCGCCGAGATGGCGAAACGCGGGCCCGTGCGCACGGTAGCGGCGGGCGAAGGCGACGACAAGCGCCAGGTCAGCACGCTGCAGCTTATCAACGCCTACCGTTTCCTCGGCAACCGCTGGGCGAACCTCGACCCGCTGCGCCGCACCGAGCGTCCGGCGATCGCCGAGCTCGAGCCGTCCTACTACGGCTTCACCGAAGCGGACCTGTCGCGCAGCTTCAACACCGGCTCCTTCCACGGCTTCTCGACCGATCACGCCACCCTGCGCGAGATCCTCGAGGCGGTGCGCCAGACCTACTGCGGCTCGATCGGCTCCGAGTACATGTACATGGCCGACATCGCGCAAAAGCGCTGGATCCAGGCCCGCCTCGAAGCCGCCCGCGCGAACCCGAAGTACGACAGCGCTAAGAAAAAGCGCATCCTCGAACGCGTGACCGCCGCCGAGACCCTCGAACGTTATCTCCACACCCGCTACGTCGGCCAGAAGCGCTTCTCGCTCGAAGGCGGCGAATCGGCGATCGTCGCGATGGACGAAGTCATCTCGACCGCCGGCCGTCTCGGTGGCCAGGAAATCGTCATCGGCATGGCCCACCGGGGCCGCCTCAACGTGCTCGTGAACACCCTGGGCAAGTCGCCCAAGATGCTGTTCTCGGAGTTCGAAGGCAAGGCCGCGGCGGATCTCACCGCGGGCGACGTCAAGTACCACATGGGCTTCTCGAGTGACGTGATGACCGCGGGCGGCCCGATGCATTTGACGCTCGCCTTCAACCCCTCGCACCTCGAGATCATCAACCCGGTGGTCGAAGGCTCCGTCTATGCGCGCCAGGTGCGCCGCAAGGACGACGCCAAGGAGCAGGTCATCCCGGTGCTGATCCACGGCGATGCCGCGGTGGCGGGGCAAGGCGTGAACCAGGAGATGCTCAACTTCTCCCAGACCCGCGGCTACGGCACGGGCGGCACGATCCACATCGTCATCAACAACCAGATCGGCTTCACGACCTCGGACCCGCGCGACTACCGCAGCTCGCTCTACTGCACCGACATCTTCAAGATGGTCGAAGCGCCGATCTTCCACGTCAATGGTGACGACCCGGAAGCGGTCGCCTTCGTCACGCAACTCGCGGTCGAATTCCGCCAGGAATTCAAGAAGGACGTCGTCGTCGACATCATCTGCTTCCGCAAGCTCGGCCACAACGAGCAGGACGAGCCGATGGTCACGCAGCCGCTGATGTACCGCACCATCCAGAAGCACCCCGGCACGCGCAAGCTCTACGCCGACCGTCTCGTGACGGAGGGCACCTGCGCCGCCGACGAACCCGACCGCATCATCGCCGAGTACCGCGAACACCTCGATCGCGGCGAGCTGCTGTCGAACCCGGTGCTCTCGGGCCACAACCGCCAGTTCGCCGTCGACTGGACCCCGTTCCTGAAGCAACCCTACACGGACGCCGCCGACACCGCGATCCCGGTGCAGGAGATCCAGCGCCTGGGCGAGCGCCTGTCGACGATCCCCGCGACCTTCGCGCTGCACTCGCGCGTCAAGAAGATCATCGACGACCGCGCCGCGATGGCCCGTGGTGAGGCTCCGCTCGACTGGGGCATGGGCGAGAACCTCGCCTACGCGAGCCTCTTGGCGCAAGGCTACCAGGTGCGCCTGTCGGGTGAAGACGTCGGCCGCGGCACCTTCTTCCACCGCCACGCGGTGCTGCACGACCAGGCCACCGGCGAGACGTTCATGCCGCTGCGCCAGCTGGTGCAGGAGCGCGAGCACGCCACCATCATCGACTCGCTGCTGTCCGAGGAAGCGGTGATGGCCTACGAATACGGCTACTCG
>NZ_DATFAO010000087.1:0-72560 GCF_035254505.1 Aromatoleum sp.
CGCGTTTTTTTCACTGAGTACGGTCGGATGAAGACCACCTTTCTGGATTTCGAACAGCCGGTTGCCGATCTCGAAGCGAAGATCGAGAAGTTGCGGTTCGTGCAGGACGACTCGGCGGTGGATATCTCGGAGGAGATCGCCCGCCTGGAAGGCAAGAGCGCCACGCTGACGCGCGACCTCTACGCCAAGCTGACGCCGTGGCAGATCGCGCAGGTTGCGCGCCACCCGCAGCGGCCTTACACGTTGGACTACGTCCGTCACATCTTTACCGATTTCGAGGAGCTGGCCGGCGACCGCGCCTTTGCCGACGACAAGGCGATCGTCGGCGGCATCGCCCGTTTCAACGGCCAGAGCTGCGTCGTGATCGGCCACCAGAAGGGGCGCGACACGAAGGAAAAGATCCTGCGCAACTTCGGCATGCCTCGTCCGGAAGGCTATCGCAAGGCGCTGCGGCTGATGCGGCTGGCAGAGAAGTTTGCCATCCCTGTTTTCACCTTCGTCGACACGCCGGGGGCCTACCCGGGGATCGGCGCCGAGGAGCGCGGTCAATCGGAGGCGATCGGACGCAATCTCTACGTGATGGCCGAACTGAAGGTGCCGATCATCTCGACGATCATCGGCGAAGGCGGTTCCGGCGGCGCGCTCGCGATCGCTGTCGGTGATCAGCTGATGATGCTGCAGTACTCGACGTACTCGGTGATCTCGCCGGAAGGCTGCGCGTCGATCCTGTGGAAGAGTGCCGAGAAGGCGTCCGAAGCGGCCGAGACGATGGGCATCACGGCGTCGCGCCTGAAGTCGCTGGGACTCATCGACAAGGTCGTCAACGAGCCGGTGGGAGGCGCGCATCGCGACTACCGCGCGATGTCGCAGAACCTCAAGCGGGCCCTGCAGGATTCGCTGCGGCTGGTGGCGGACCTCTCGCCGGCGGAGCTCGTGGAGAAGCGTTTCGAGCGACTGATGAGCTATGGTCGCTTCAAGGAACAGCAAGCCGCCTGAGCTGCGGATCCCCGACGCCGTCGCCGGCGTGCTGGCGACGGCGGGTGTGAGGCCCGCCCAATCGGTGTGTGTGGCGCTCAGCGGTGGCGTCGATTCGACGGTGCTGCTGCACGCGCTGGCCTGTCTGCGCGGGGCATTGCGCTTCGAACTGTCGGCGGCGCATGTGCATCACGGGCTGAGTCCGAACGCGGACGCGTGGCTCGAATTCTGCCGGCAGCAATGCGCGCTGCTGGACATTCCCCATCATGCCTTCCATGTCGAGGTCGCGCGCGATCATCCCGGCGGCCTCGAAGCCGCGGCGCGTGACGCGCGTCATACCGCGCTTGCGGAGGTGCGTTGCGACTGGCTTGCGTTGGGACACCAACTCGACGATCAGGCCGAGACGCTGCTCTTCCGGCTGTTGCGCGGCACCGGCGTGCGGGGGGCCGGGGCGATGGCGCCGGTCGAGCGCGGGTGGCCGGGACGCCTGCGCCCGCTGCTCGGGCTGTGGCGCTCGGATATCGTCGCTTACGCCGAAGCGTTCGGATTGGCTTGGGTCGAGGACGAGAGCAACGAGGATCCGCGCTTCAGCCGCAACCTCATCCGCCATCAGGTCATGCCGCCCATCTCTCGCGCATTTCCCGGTGCCGTGCCGGCGCTCGCGCGGGCGAGCGAGAATTTCCGCGAGGCGGATGGGCTGTTGGGGGAGCTCGCGGCGATCGATCGGGCGGCGTGCGGCGGGCATCCGATGAGTCTCGCGCCCTTGCTCGCGCTCTCGGACGAGCGGGTGCGTAATCTCCTGCGCTGGCAGATCCGCGAGATGGGACTGGAAGCGCCGGCGCGAGTGCGTCTTGTCGAGGTCGCGCGGCAGTTGCGCGAGGCGGCCGAGCGACCGCTCTGTCTTTCGCTCGGCGGGGTGGCGTGCTGCGCTTACCGCGGCCAGGTCTGGCTCGAGCCGGAGATCGCGGACGATCCGTCTGCCGCAGTGCAGCCGTGGCGGGGCGAGGCAGAGCTCGCGTGGAACGGAGGTTTCGTGCGCTTCGAGCCGGTGATGGGCGCGGGTCTGGGTCGCGCTGCGCTGATGGCCGCCGGCGAGGTCGCGTTGTGCGCGCGCTGGAAGGGGCTTTCCCTGCGGCAGGGATATGGGCGGCCGTCGCGCACGTTCAAGAATCTATGCCAGGAGGCGAGCATTCCGGCGTGGTTACGTCCGCGTCTGCCGGTATTGCGCGTCGATGGCCGGGCAGGCTGGATTGCCGAGATCGGAGTCGCGGCAGAGCTGGCGTGCGGGCCTGGCGAGGAGGGGCTGCTGCCGGTTTGGCGCCGCTGAAGCCGAATCCGTTCAGTAGCCTTCGTTGAAGCCGCGCATCTGGCGGCGCGCCTTCTTCGTCGGTCGTCCGCGCAGATCGCTGCCGGGCGTCGGCGCGAGTGCGCGTGCTTCGCGTTCCGCTTCTCGCCGTGCGGCGCTTTCCGGGGTTTCCTCGTACAGCAGGCGGGCTTCCGGTGCCGGGCGGCGTTGTTCGTTGAGGCCCTGCACGCGCACCGTCCAGGTCTGGTTCGCGGCCGTGATATCGAGCATGTCGCCCGGCCGCACGTCGCGCGAGGGCTTGATGACCGTACCGTTCAATCGGACGTGACCGCCGTCGATGGCTTCGCTGGCGAGCGAGCGCGTCTTGTAGAAGCGCGCGGCCCAGAGCCATTTGTCGATGCGCATGCGTTGGGCGGCGGCGGGGGCAGACGTGTTCATCGGAGGATGGCGCGGTCAGCCCGCGCGGTTGCGTACGAGGTTGATGAGCTGCGCGAGTTCGACGGCGGAGCGGACTTCCATCTTTTCAAAGACCTTCGAGCGATGCGCTTCGACGGTGCGCATCGAGATGCTCAGGTCGTCGGCGATGACCTTATTGAACTTGCCGGCGAGGATCAGTTCCATGACTTCCTGCTCGCGCGCGGTCAGGAGCGCGAGGCGCGCCTCGACCTCGTCGCGCGTCGCGGCGGCCTGTTGGCGGGCGGCGTCGGCTTCGAGCGCGCGCATCACGACGTCGACGAGGTCGCTGTCGTTGAAGGGCTTCTCGATGAAGTCGAAGGCCCCTTTCTTCAGCGCGGACACGGCCATCGGCACGTCGCCGTGGCCGGTGATGAAGACCACGGGCAGCAGGTTGCCGCGCGCGCGCAGGGCGTCGAAGCATTCGAGGCCGCTCATGCCTTCCATGCGGATGTCGAGCACCGCGCAGCCGCGCCAGTCGGGCTGCACCGCGTCGAGGAAGCGCTCGGCGCTGGGCCAGGTCGCACAGGCGACGTTGCGCGTCTTGAAGAGCCATTGCAGCGCATCGCGGATGGCTTCGTCGTCGTCGATGATGTGTGCGCAGGGCGTAGTCATGAAGGTTCCACGGGGAGCGACAGGATGAAGATGGTACCGCCGTCGGGGTTCGGTTCGAAACTCAGGCGGCCGTGGTGGAGTTCGGCGATCGAGCGGCAGATGTTGAGGCCCATGCCCATGCCCTCGGTCTTGGTCGTGAAGAAGGGTTCGAAGAGGCGCCGCGCGGTTTCCGGATCGATGCCCTTGCCCTTGTCGGCGATGCGCACTTCGATCATGCCGCCATCGACATGCGTGGCGATATGCACGGTGCGTCGCGAGGGCGGATTGTCGCGCATCGCGTCCATACCGTTGCGGACGAGGTTGACGACGACCTGCTCGATCATCACGGGGTCGGCCGCGACCGTCGGCAGCTGCGCCGCGAGTTCGGTCGTGATGCGCATGCCGTGCTTACGCGTGTCCGCCTCGATCAGTCCGACCGCTTCGGTGATCACCGCGTTCAGATCGAGGCTCTCGCGCTTGGGCTCCGAACGGCGCACGAAGGCGTGCACGCGGCGGATGATGTCGCCCGCCCGGCGCGCCTGGCGGCCGATCTTGTCATGGATTTCGCGCAGTTCGGCGGGGTCGACGGCCGGCTGTTCGAGGCGGTTGAGGCAGCCCGAGTTGTAGCTCGCGATGGCAGCGAGCGGCTGGTTGAGCTCGTGCGCGAGGGTCGAGGCCATTTCGCCCATCGTGATCAGGCGCGAGGTGGCGTGCAGGCGCTCTTCCTGTTGCCGCGCGAGGTCCTGGACGCGCTTCTGCTCGGTGATGTCGAGCATCGAGCCCATCCAGCCGGTGTGCTTGCCGGCCGCGTCGATCAGCGGCGCTTCGAAGATCAGCGCGTCGAGGCGCTCGCCGTTCTTGCGCCGCAGGCGCACTTCGAGGCCGTCGGTGGGCGAGCCGCCGCGCAGGATGCGGTCGTGGATCTCGCGTGTCTGCTCGTGGAATTCCGGGTCCCAGTAGGGCATCGGCGGCGTGCAGCCGACGAGTTCGCCGGCGCTGTAGCCAACCATCCGGCAGAAGGCAGGGTTGACGTAGGTGATGCGCCCATCGAGGTCGCGCGCGCGCAGGCCAGTGAGCAGCGAATCCTCCATGGCGCGGCGAAACAGCGACTCGCTGCGCAGCGCCTGCTCGGCGCTGAGCCGGCGTCCGAGCTGTCGACGCAACTGCCAGAAGGTCCAGATCAGCACGCCGCTCAAGAGGACGATCGAACCGATCAGCAGGATCGGGATCCAGCGCGTTTCGGGGCGGTAGGCGGTGATATTCAGGGTCAGCCCGCTGCCCGGCGGGTCGAAGGCCATCGAGTAGTTGAGCTGGTCGGACAGCGGCGCGACCTTGGACTTGGAGACGATTTCATGTCCGTCGCTGTCGCGGACACTGACGCGGTAGCGCTCGGCGAACCACCACGGTAGTTCGCTGATGACGAGATCCTGCAGCGAATAGACCCCGACCAATGCGCCGATGAAGGCGTTGTCCGAATAGATCGGGACGTGCACCTCGAAATGGTGTCCGCCGCCGGCCACTTCGTAGACCGGCCCGTAGACGTGGTGGCCGAGCGCGGCCGCGAGGCGGAAGGTGGATTCCGCGGGGACGGCGCCGGTCGTCTCGCCGATCAGTTCGCCGTCGGTGACGGGCGGCACCGCTCCGCGCACGTTGCCGCGAGCGTCAAGCCACATCACGCGCACCAGGCCGTTTTCCGGACGCGTCAGCTGGCGCAGGGCGGCGATCGACTGGGGCCGGTGGCGCTCGGCCGACAGCAGTTCGTTGCCGATCTGCGCCAGCTGCGCCGCATTGCGGTCGAGCTTGAACTGGATGTTCTGCTCCATCCACAACACGTCGTTGATCAGCGTAGCGCGCTGCTCGTCATCGTCATGGACCCGCGTGAGCCAGACCAGCGCCGCGATGATGGCGAGAAACAGCGGCAGGGTCAGGTAGGGCAGAGCGCTCGCCCACCGTCCCGAAGGGGGCGCCGCACTTTGAGGAGGAGTCATGGTCGCGAAATCATGCGGGGGATTGCGGATGACCACAATACAGCGCGGCGGATGGCCGACCTACACTGAAAGTCGTACCCGGCTGCGACTGCCGCGGTCGAACGATGGCATCGTCCCGGGTAATGAGGAAGTCAAATAAATGTGCCATCCGGAGGAGATAGAGGAATGAAATTTCGCGCACTTTTCGTTGGTCTTGTCGCTGTCGGCCTGTCCGCAGCCGCGGTCGCCGCAGACCCCATCCTGATCAAGTTCAGCCACGTCGTCGCGCACGATACCCCGAAGGGCAAGGCGGCGGACAAGTTCAAGGAACTCGCCGAGAAGTACACCAAGGGCGCCGTCAAGGTAGAAGTCTACCCGAACAGCACGCTGTACAAGGACAAGGAAGAGATGGAAGCGCTGCAGCTCGGCGCGGTCCAGATGCTTGCCCCGTCGCTGGCGAAATTCGGCCCGCTCGGCGTCAAGGAATTCGAAGTCTTCGATCTGCCCTACATCTTCGACAACTACGATGAACTGCATACGGTGACGACCGGCCCGGTCGGCCAGAAGCTGCTCGGCAAGCTCGAGTCGCGCGGCATCAAGGGCCTTGCCTTCTGGGACAACGGTTTCAAGTCCTTCTCGGCGAATACCCCGATCAAGACGCCGGATGATCTGAAGGGCAAGAAGATGCGCATCCAGTCCTCGAAGGTGCTCGAGGAACAGATGCGCGCGCTCGGCGCCATCCCGCAAGTGATGGCCTTCTCCGAGGTGTACCAAGCGCTGCAGACGGGCGTCGTCGACGGCACCGAAAACCCGCATTCGAACCTCTATACGCAGAAAATGCATGAGGTGCAGAAGCACATGATCCTGACCGATCATGGGTATCTGGGTTACGCGGTCATCACCAACAAGAAGTTCTGGGACGGCTTGCCGGCCGACGTGCGCGGTCAGCTGGAGCAGGCGATGAAGGAGTCGACCGCTTACGCCAACAAGATCGCCCGTGAGGAGAACGACAAGGCCCTGGAGGCCGTGCGTGCATCGGGCAAGACGCAGATCTACAAGCCGACCGATGCCGAGAAGCTGGCATTCAAGAAGGCGCTGGTGCCGGTGCACAAGAAGATGGAGTCGCGCATTGGCGCCGACATCATCCAGGAAATCTACAAGGAAACGAATTTCGATCCGTCGAAGCTGTAATTCACCGTCCGGAACACCTCAATAACCGAAGCGACATCTTCCGGCTGCGTGCATTCGCAGCCGGAGGCTTGTCGCGCGACGGGAGAATTCCATGCTCAAGATACTCGACCACCTCGAGGAATGGCTGATCACCTTCCTGATGGGCGCGGCGACGCTGATCATCTTCGCGTCGGTCCTCCACCGCTACGGCTCCGGTCTGTCCATCCCCGGGCTGCAGGACTGGCTACTGTCGATCAATTTCGGCTGGGCCCAGGAGCTCACAATCATCATGTTCGTGTGGATGGCGAAGTTCGGCGCGGCCTATGGCGTGCGGACCGGCATCCACGTGGGCGTCGACGTCCTCATCAACCGCCTTTCCGATAAGAACCGCGCGAAATTCATCGTCATCGGGCTTGCCGCGGGCGCGCTCTTCACCGGCATCGTCGGTACGCTCGGGCTGCGCTTCGTGCTCGAGAACGGCGCGCATTACCAGATCCTGACCTGGCTCGGCAGGGATGTCGGCGACCTCTATGAAGGTCCGACCACGCCCGACCTCGAATGGCCGACCTGGATCGTCTATTCGGCGATTCCTCTCGGCTCCTACCTGATGTGCTTCCGCTTCCTGCAGGTCATGGTGGGTTTCCTGCGCACCGGCGAGTTGCCGCACCACGATCACGGACACGTCGAAGGCATCGAGGAAGAAATGGTGCCGGTCGATGCCAACCCCTACGACATGGGCGACAACCTTCATCCGCACGATCTCGTGCATAAGCAGATGGGCGGAAACGGCGACAAGGGCCGCAAGAACGGCAAGGGAGACGGCAAATGAGCGCTGCCATCATTTTCGTTATTCTCCTGGTGCTGATGCTCACCGGGATGCCGATCTCGATCTCGCTGGGCCTGACGGTCCTGACCTTCCTCTTCACGATGACGCAGGTGCCGATCGAATCGGTCGCGCTGAAGCTCTTCACCGGCATCGAGAAGTTCGAGATCATGGCGATCCCGTTCTTCATCCTCGCGGGCAACTTCCTCACGCACGGCGGGGTCGCGCGACGGATGATCAACTTCGCCACGGCAATGGTCGGGCACTGGTACGGTGGCCTCGGCCTCGGCGGCGTGCTCGCCTGCGCGCTCTTCGCCGCGGTTTCCGGTTCGAGCCCCGCGACGGTCGTCGCGATCGGTGCGATCCTGATGCCGGCGATGACCCGCCAGGGCTTCCCGGCCAAGTTCGGCGCGGGCGTTATCACGACCTCGGGCGCACTCGGCATTCTGATCCCGCCCTCGATCGTCATGGTGATGTATTCGGTGTCGACCAACACTTCGGTCGGCGCGCTCTTCATGGCGGGTGTCTTGCCGGGGCTGCTGCTCGCGGCCTTCCTTGGCTTCACGACCTGGTATCGCGCGCGCAAATTCGACTACCCGCGCCAGCCGAAGGCGAGCTGGGGGCAGCGCGTGAAGGCCTTTCGCGAGTCGGCGTGGGGACTCTTCCTGATCGTGGTCGTGATGGGAGGCATCTATACCGGCATCTTCACGCCGACCGAAGCGGCCGCGATGAGCGCCGTGTATGCCTTCTTCGTCGCAGTGTTCGTGTACAAGGACCTGCGTATGAGTGACGTGCCGAAGGTGCTGCTGAACTCCGCCAACATGAGCGCGATGCTGCTCTACATCATCACCAACGCGGTGCTGTTCTCCTTTCTGCTCACGCACGAGAACATACCGCAGGCGATGGCGGACTTCATGATCGGCAGTGGCGTGGGCATGGTCGGCTTCCTGATCATGGCCAACATCCTGATGCTGGTCGCCGGCAACTTCATGGAGCCTTCGTCGATCGTGCTGATCCTGGCGCCGATCCTGTTCCCGATCGCGATCAAGCTCGGCATCGACCCGGTGCACTTCGGCATCATCATGGTTGTGAACATGGAAGTCGGTATGTGCCACCCGCCGGTGGGCCTGAACCTTTACGTCGCGTCGGGCATCACGAAGATGGGGATCACGGAGCTGACGGTCGCCGTGTGGCCATGGCTCGTGTCGATGCTGGTGTTCCTGATCCTCGTCACCTACGTGCCGGGGATCTCGCTGGTGCTGCCGAAGGCGCTCGGCATGATGTAGTGCGGGCCGCCGCTTCGACCTGCCAGCAAGGCCCGCTCCCGGTAGCGGGCCTTTTTTTCGCCTCGTGCAGGACTAGAATAGCCAGAGATGCGTGGTGCATTGCCGGGCCGCGCGCTTGAAACCAAGACTGGACGAAAAATGGCCATTTACCTGAAGGAAGACGAGGTCGCTAGCGTGCTCGACATGCCCCTGGCACTGGACGCGGTGGAGCAGGTGATGGCTGCGCACGGACGCGGCGAAACCGTCGATTATCCGCGGCAGCGTGTGCGCCTGCCTTCGACGATGACCCACCTTCTGCAGGGCGGGGTTCCGGGGCTGAATCTCACCGGGTTGAAGGTATATACGTCGGCGGGGCCGAAGGTGCGCTTCTGGGTGCATCTCTTCGATGCGACGAACGGTGATCCGGTGGCGGTGCTCGAGGCCGATCGCCTGGGCATGATGCGCACCGGCGCGGCGGGGGGCGTCGCGGCGAAGTGGCTTGCGCGGCCCGAAGCGTGCGTCGCCGGCGTGTTCGGCTCCGGGTGGCAGGCGCAGGGGCAGGTACTGGCGCTCTGCGCGGCGCGGCCGATCGAGCGGGTCAAGGTCTTCGGACGCAACCCGGACCGGTTGGCAAGCTTCTGCGCGCAGATGAGCCGGGAGACCGGGCGGGAAATCGTCCCGGCGGCGAGCGCCGAAGAGACGGTGCGGGGCTCGGATGTCGTCGTCACGATCACGACTTCGCCGAAACCGCTTTTCGATGCCGAGTGGCTCGGCGAAGGCACCCACATCACCGGCGCGGGCTCGAACAGCCTCGCCAGGCAGGAGTTGTCCGAGGCCGCGGTGCGGCGCGCGGCGGTGATCTGCGTCGATTCGCGCGAAGTGGCGGTGCGCGAGTCGGGCGACCTGATGCCGCTGCTGGAGAAGGGGCGCACCCAGCCCGGACGCTGGGTGGAACTGGGTGAAGTCATCGCCGGCATCCGTCCCGGGCGGACTTCTCCGCAACAGATCACGCTCTTCGAGTCGCAAGGCATGGCGATCCAGGATATCGCCCTCGCCGCGCGCGTACTCGAAAGGGCTCGCGAACGGGGGCTGGGGCAGGCCCTGCCCTACTGAGCCATGGACACGCAGCGACCCCGTCAGCCTGCCGCGCCGCGCATCGAATTCTGCGCGCGTAGCGATGTCGGGCGGGTGCGCGCGCGCAACGAGGATTCGCTCGAAGTCCGTGAAGCCGCCGGCTGGGCCGTGCTTGCCGACGGCATGGGCGGCTACCGGGGCGGCGACGTGGCGTCGAGGATCACCGTCGAGGCCGTGATCCGGCGTCTGGAACAAGAGGCCGCGAGCCGTCCGCTCGCCGGAACGGACGTCGTCGGTCAGGTACTGCATGCGGCGGCCCGCGACGCGAACGACGAAATCCGTCGCGAATCGCAGCGGGTGCGCGAACTGGCCGGCATGGGGTCGACGGTCGTGGCGGCGGCCTTCCTCCCCGGCCAGGTCGTGTCGGCGCACATCGGCGATTCGCGCCTGTACCGGCTGCGCAGCGGTGTCCTGCAGCAGCTTACCCGCGACCACACGATGTTGCAGGACCTGGTCGATGGCGGCATCATGAGCGCGGAAGAAGCCGGGCGCTCGCATTTCCGCGGCCTGCTGACACGCGGGCTCGGCGTCGCGGCCACTGTCGTGCCGGATGTTTCGGCGCATGCGACGCAGATCGGGGACCTCTTCCTGCTATGCTCGGACGGGCTCACGGACATGCTCGACGATGCGGCCATCCAGGCCGGTCTGGCCGCTGCAACGGGCTCCGGCGATGCGCTCACGAGGACTGCCGATCGGCTCGTCGCACAGGCCAATGCCAGGGGCGGGCGCGACAATATATCGTTGATACTGGCCCACGTCGTCGGATGACCGTGGTGCGGTGTCCTGTTTGAACGGAACGCGAGAAACGATGCCGAAGTTGATCCTCAGTATGGACGGGCTGGTGCTCAAGGAGATTGCGCTCGACAGGGAGCGGATTTCGATCGGTCGCAAGCCGAGCAACGACATCCAGATCGACAATCTGGCAATCAGCGGCCAGCACGCAGTCATCACGACGATCCTCGACGACGCCTTCCTCGAGGACCAGAACAGCACCAACGGCACCTACGTCAATGGCCAGCCGGTCAAGAAGTGCGTGCTACACAACAACGACGTGATCGAGCTCGGCAAGTACCGCCTGAAGTACCTCGCCGAGCGCGTGTTTGCTGCGTCCGATTACGCGCCGTCGCCGGCCGCCATGCGCGCGCCGGCACCGCCGCCGGACGTTCCCCCGTCGGCGCACGAGACGCAGCAGCTGTCGCCCGAGGTCCTGACGGGTGAAGCCCAGGAAGGCAGCTTCGACGAGACCCTGGTCGGCGTCGTCAATGTGCTCAACGGCCCGAATGCGGGCCGCGAGCTCGTCCTGAACAAGGCGCTGACGACGCTCGGCAAGCCCGGCAAGCAGGTGGCGGTGATCACACGGCGCCAGAACGGTTACGTCATCGCGCACGGCGAAGGCGAGGACCGTCCTCAGGTCAACGGCCAATCGATCGAAGCGGCCGGTCATCTTCTCGGTCACGGAGATGTGATCGAAATCGCCGGGGTTCGCATGGCCTTCGCACTGCGCCGTGCGGCGTGAGGTAGTACACGTCACTTTCGACACTCTGGTGGTAGTTTTACGCCACCAAGAATGGTGTGCGCCGACCTGGCGACGCAGCGCGCGAGATGACGGGGAACCATGAAGCTAAAGGTGCTCGGCTGTAGTGGTGGAATCGGCGGGCCGGGCGCCCGTACCACCTCTTTTCTCGCCGATACGGACATCCTGATCGATTGTGGCACCGGGGTCGGCGACCTCGAGCTCGATGCGCTGATGGCTGTCGATCACATCTTCGTCACGCACTCCCATCTCGACCACATCGCGGCGATTCCGCTACTCGTCGACGCGGTCGGCGAGATGCGCGGCGTGCCGGTCACCGTCTACGCGCCGCCCGAGGTGTTGCGCATCCTGCGTGCGCATATCTTCAATTGGCTCGTGTGGCCGGACTTCACCGCGATTCCCGATCGACGCCGTCCCTTCCTGCGCCTTCAGCCGCTCAAGGTCGGCGAGTCGGTGCGGCTCGGGGGGCGCTCCATCACTGCGCTTCCCGCCCTGCACAGCGTGCCGGCGGTCGGGTATTGCCTCGACAGCGGCGACCGGCAGCTCGTCTACACGGGCGATACCGCCTATTCGCCGGATGTCATTGCGGCGATCAACCGCTGCGAGCGCCTGAGCCACCTGATCATCGAGACGGCTTTCCCGGACGAACAGCACGGGCTGGCGCTGGCGTCGCGCCACCTGTGTCCGTCGATGGTCGTGGCGATGCTCGACGAGCTGACCGTCACCCCGCGCGTGCATATCAGCCATCTGAAGCCCGGCCACGGCGAAACGATCCTCCGCCAGATCGCGGCCGCCGGCGGGCGTTTGGAACCGACGGCGCTGCGGCAGGGGCAGATTATCGAGTTCTGATTCTTCCTGCGCCCGCTCGCGGCTAGAATGGCCGATCTCAAACGTTCCGCCATTCCGAGTTTTCAGCGAGCAGGTAGCGACATGACCCAGAGCACCACGCCAGCCAAACCGGGCGCCAGCGGCGAAGTATCTTCGCGCCTCGCATTCTTCAAGGGTCTGCAGGCACTGACCACGCGCATCCATGCGAGCAAGGACGTCGACGAGATCGTCGTCGATCTGTCATCGGATCTGTGTGCGTTGTTCGGGGCGGACCGCCTGTCATTCTTTGTCGTCGATGAGAGTGGCGCGGGGCTCATGACTCGCGTCAAGACCGGACGCGGCGCGATCGCCGGGGCACGTTTGCCGATCGACGAGAGCAGCATCGCCGGCTACGTCGCGATGACGCGCGCGCCGCTACGCCTGCACGACGTCTACGACTCGAAGGAACTGGCAGCGGTTTCGCCCAACCTGCGCTTCCGCACCGTCAGCGATACGCTGACCGGCTACGTGACGCACCAGATGCTGGCCGCTCCGATCATCGATCCGAAGTCGGGCAGTCTGCATGGTGTGATCGAGTTGATGAATCCGCTGAGTGGTGAGGATTTTTCGAACCTCGCGCTGGAGGGCCTGCTCGGGCTCAGCCAGACCCTCGGGATGGCCTTCTCCGAGCGCAGCCAGGTGCCGGGCAAGCTGCGGTCGCGCTTCCACGGCCTGATCGCCGACGGCCGCATCTCGGACGGCGATCTCCACGAGGCAATGCGGGTCGCGCGCGAGACGGGCGCGACGGTCGAGGATGCGCTCGTCGAGAAGTTCGACGTGACCCTCGCGCAGATCGGCGAGGCGGCGGGACGCTTCTTCAGCGTGCCGTACGAACCGTACCGCACTGAGCGCATCCGCCAGATGGACCTGCTCAAGCACATCAAGCGCGACTACGTGCTGCAGAACCACTGGATTCCGCTTGAGGAGACGCACGAAGGGATCATCGTTCTGACGACCGACCCGGAGCAGGTGCGCTCCTCGCACATGGCCGAGACGGTGTTCCCGAAGGCCAAGCTGTCCTATCGCGTCACGACGCGCGCCGAGTTTGCGCAGACGGTCGACCAGTACTTCGAGCCGACGATGGAGTTGGGCTCGGTCAACGACCTGCTGCACGAGCTGCTCGAGGAAGAGCAGGAAATGTCGGTCGCGGACGACGTCAACGCGGCGGCCGACAATGAGCTCGTGAAGCTCGTGAACAAGATCATCATCGACGCCCACCGCCAGGGCGCATCCGACATCCACATCGAGCCGCGCCCGGGCAAGGAAAAGACGCTGATCCGCTTCCGCAAGGACGGCACGCTGACCCCCTACATCCAGGTGCCGGCAAGCTACCGTAACCCGCTGGTGACGCGCATCAAGATCATGTGCGACCTCGACATCTCCGAGCGCCGCAAGCCGCAGGACGGCAAGATCCGCTTCCGCAAGTTCGCGCCGCTCGACATCGAGCTGCGGGTCGCGACCGTCCCCACCGCCGGCGGCATGGAAGACGTCGTGATGCGCCTGCTCGCACACAGCGAGCCGATCAAGCTCGACGCGCTCGGCCTGACGCCGCACAACCTTGAGCGCCTCAAGCGGGCGATCGTGAAGCCCTACGGCCTGTTCTTCGTCTGCGGCCCGACCGGCTCGGGCAAGACGACGACGCTGCACTCGATCCTCGGCCACATCAACACGCCGGAGACCAAGATCTGGACGGCGGAGGACCCGGTCGAAATCACGCAGAAGGGCCTGCGCCAGGTGCAGGTCAATCGCAAGGCGGGCCTCGACTTCGCGACGATGATGCGCTCCTTCCTGCGCGCCGATCCGGACGTGATCATGGTCGGCGAAATGCGCGACAAGGAGACTGTGACGGTCGGTATCGAGGCCTCGCTGACCGGCCACCTCGTGTTCTCCACGCTGCACACGAACAGCGCCCCGGAATCGATCGTGCGCCTGCTCGACATGGGCATGGACCCCTTCAACTTCGGCGACGCGCTGCTCGGCGTGCTCGCGCAGCGTCTCGCGAAGCGGCTTTGCAGCCACTGCAAGGAGGCCTACCGCCCGGACGAGGCGGAAATCCTGCAGCTGCTCGACGAATACTGCGAGGACATGGCGGCGACGCCCGATTTTCGTGCCGATGCGCCGGCCGCACGCGCTTCGATCCTCGCCCGCATGCGGGAGGCGCACGCCGACCGCGAGGGGCATTTCACGCTCTACCGCGCTGCCGGCTGCCCCGAATGCAACGGCGGCTATCGGGGCCGCGTCGGCCTGCACGAGCTGATGATCGCCTCGCCCGAGGTCAAGCGCCTGGTCCAGGAGCGTGCGCGCGTGTCGCAGCTCCTGAGCCTCGCGCTCGCCGAGGGGCTGCGCACGCTGCGCCAGGACGGCATCGAGAAGGTGTTGGCCGGCATCACCGACATCGACCAGATCCGACGCGTCTGCGTGCGTTAGGATATCGCGGGGCCCTGAAGCCCCCGCACAAGAAAAGAGGAGTGTCCCCCATGTACCGTATCGCCCCCAGCCTGTTGTCCGCCGATTTCGCCCGTCTCGGCGAGGAAGTCCGCAACGTCATCGCCTCCGGCGCGGACTGGATCCACTTCGACGTGATGGACAACCATTACGTGCCGAACCTGACGATCGGCCCGCTGGTCTGCGAGGCGATCCGCCCGCATACGACCGGGACGATCGACGTGCATCTGATGGTCAAGCCCGTCGACCGCATCATCCCGGACTTCGCCAAGGCTGGCGCGAACATGATCACCTTCCACCCGGAAGCGTCCGAGCACATCGACCGCAGCCTCTCGCTGATCCGCGATTCGGGCTGCCAGGCTGGGCTCGTGTTCAATCCCGCGACGCCGCTGCACTATCTGGACCACGCGCTCGACAAGCTCGACATGGTGCTGCTGATGAGCGTGAACCCGGGCTTCGGCGGCCAGAAATTCATTCCCGGCACGCTCGGCAAGCTGCGTGAAGCGCGCAAGCGCCTCGACGCCTACGAGGCCGAGACCGGCCGGCACATCCTGCTGCAGATCGACGGTGGCGTGAAGGTCGACAACATCGCCGAGATCGCCGCCGCGGGCGCCGACACCTTCGTCGCCGGTTCGGCCGTGTTCGGCGCGGGACGCGACACCGACCCCAACCGTTACAACACCGTGATCGCCGCGCTGCGCGCCGAGCTCGCGAAGGTGGCGAAATGAGTGGCGAAGTGAGCGCCCCACGCTTTCCGGTCCGTGCGGTGCTGTTCGACCTCGACGGCACGCTGCTCGACACCATCCAGGACCTCGCCGACGGCGCCAACCTGATGCTCGAAGAGCTCGGCCGGCCCGCGCGGCCGCTCGCCGAGATCCATTCCTTCGTCGGCAAGGGCATCCCGAACCTCGTGCGCCGCTGCATGACCGAGGACGCCCTGGCGAGCGAGGACGAGGTCGAGCACGCGATCACCGTCTTTCGCCGCCACTACGCGGACGTCAACGGCCGCAACACCCGCATTTACCCGGGCATCATCGAGACGCTGGACGCGATGCGCGAGATGTCGCTGCAGCTCGCCTGCGTGACCAACAAGGCCGCAGCCTTCACGCTGCCGCTGCTCGAGCGGATGGGGCTGATGCCGTACTTCGGCGCGGTCGTCAGCGGCGACACGCTGGCGGTGAAGAAGCCCGATCCGGGCGTCATGCACCATACCTGCGCGCTCTTGGGCGTCGAGACGGGCCACGCGCTGATGATCGGCGACTCGGCCAACGACGCGCTGGCGGCCCGTGCAGCGGGTATGCCGGTGCTGCTCGTGACCTACGGATATAGCGAGGGCATGCCGGTGGACACCATCGAATGCGATGGGCTACTATCGGACGCAACCGGCGCGCTCGACCGCATCCAGGCGGTGTGACGCGATTCCGGCACACTTCATCCAGACATCGCCATCCGATCGAGACATCGTGACCCACAAGAGCCGGGCTTCGGACAAGGAAAGCATCCAGTTTGCCGCCACGCCGTCGCGTTGGCGCAGCTGGCGCGTGTGGTGGCCTGCGGGCCGATAAAACGCCTCCGCTTTCGCGGGCGCCGCTGATGCGTCCGCACCCCTTGCCCGAATCGAACCGTTTGCCGTGGAGTCTCCATGCTTGAGCACGAATTCAACGCGCTGGCCGCGCAGGGCTACAACCGTATTCCGGTTACGCTCGAAACCTTCGCCGACCTCGACACGCCGCTGTCGATCTACCTGAAACTCGCCAACGAGCCCTACACGTACCTGCTCGAATCCGTGCAGGGCGGTGAGCGCTTCGGCCGCTACTCGATGATCGGGCTGGCGGCCTCGACCCGCATCGAAGTCTATGGCCGCTCGGCGCTGCTGCTGACCGGCAACCGTCTCGTCGAGCGTCGCGACTATGGCGATCCGCTGAACTTCGTCGCCGAATTCATGGGGCGCATCAAGGTGCCGCCGCGTGACGGCCTGCCGCGCTTCGCGGGCGGATTGGTCGGCTGCTTCGGCTACGACACGGTGCGCTACATCGAGCCGCGCCTCGCGAAGACCGAGAAGGAAGACAAGCTCGACACGCCCGACGTGCTGCTGCTGCTCTCGGAAGAGATCGCGATCGTCGACAACCTCTCGGGCAAGCTGACGCTCATCGTTTACGCGGAGCCGGAAGTGCCGGGCGCATACAAGCGCGCGAAAAAACGCCTGCGCGAACTCCTTGCGCGGCTGCGGGCGCCGGTGCAGATCCCCGAGGAGGTGCGTGCCGAGCCGCAGCCCGCGGTGTCGAGCTTCGGCGAGGAGGCCTTCAAGGCCGCCGTCAATCGGGCGAAGCAATACATCATCGACGGCGACATCATGCAGGTCGTGCTGTCGCAGCGCATGAGCAAGCCCTACGCGGCAAGCCCGATGGCGCTATACCGCGCGATCCGCTCGCTGAACCCGTCGCCCTATATGTTCTACTTCAACTTCGAGGACTTCCACGTCGTCGGCGCCTCGCCCGAGATCCTCGTGCGCCTTGATGAGGATGGCGAAGGCAAGCGCGTCACCGTGCGTCCGATCGCCGGCACGCGTCCGCGTGGCGCGACGGTGGCGGACGACCAGGCACTGGAAGCGGATCTCCTCGCCGACGAGAAGGAGCGCGCCGAGCACCTGCAACTGCTGGACCTCGGTCGCAACGATGCCGGCCGCGTCGCGGAAGTCGGCAGCGTGAAGGTCAACGAGCAATTCACGATCGAGCGCTACTCGCACGTGATGCACATCGTCTCGAACGTCGAGGCGCGGTTGAAGGACGGCTTGAATGCGCTGGCTGTGCTGCGCGCGACCTTTCCGGCGGGCACCGTCTCGGGCGCGCCGAAGCTGCGCGCGATGGAGATCATCGACGAGCTCGAACCCGTCAAGCGCGGCATCTATGCCGGTGCGGCGGGTTACATCGGCTTCCATGGCGACATGGACCTCGCGATCGCGATCCGCACCGCGGTCATCAAGGACGGCCAGATCCACGTGCAGGCCGGCGCCGGCATCGTCGCCGACTCGAACCCCGACGCCGAATGGACGGAAACGCAGAACAAGGCGCGCGCGATGCTGCGTGCGGCCGAGATGGCGGAATCCGGCCTCGATACGCGGGTCGACTGAACAAACGGCGCCAGAAGGAACCAGTCATGCTGCTGATGATCGACAACTACGACAGCTTTACCTACAACCTCGTCCAATACTTCGGCGAGCTTGGTGCCCAGGTGAAGGTGTATCGCAATGACGAAATCACCCTCGAACAGATCGCGCTGATGAAGCCCGAACACCTCGTCATCTCGCCCGGACCCTGCACGCCGGCCGAAGCGGGCGTGTCCGTGCCCGCGATCCGCGAGTTCGCCGGCAAGATCCCCATCCTCGGCGTGTGCCTCGGCCACCAGAGCATCGGCGCCGCTTTCGGCGGGAAGATCGTGCACGCGAAGAAGCTGATGCACGGCAAGACCTCGCCGGTGCATCACAACAACGTGGGCGTGTTCCGCGGTCTGCCGAACCCCGTGACCTGCACCCGCTACCATTCGCTCGCGATCGAGCGCGAGACGATGCCGGACTGTCTGGAAGTGACGGCCTGGACCGACGACGGCGAGATCATGGGCGTGCGCCATAAGACGCTCGCGGTCGAAGGGGTGCAGTTCCACCCCGAGTCGATCCTGACCGAGCACGGGCACGCGATGCTGCGTAATTTCCTCGAACAGAATTCGTCGAAGTAAGAGATCGCTATGACCATCACTGCCCAGGAAGCATTGCAGCGCACGATCGACCACCGTGAGATCTTCTACGACGAGATGCTGTCGCTGATGCGCCAGATCATGGCCGGGGAGGTGTCTCCGGTGATGACCGCGGCGATCCTGACCGGCCTGCGGGTCAAGAAGGAAACGATCGGCGAGATCACCGCGGCGGCAACCGTGATGCGCGAGCTGTCGACGAAGGTCGAGGTCGCGGGTCCCGACCAGAACTTCCTCGACATCGTCGGCACCGGCGGCGACGGCGCGAACACCTTCAACATTTCGACGACGACGATCTTCGTCGCGGCGGCCGCGGGCGCCCGCGTCGCCAAGCACGGCGGGCGCAGCGTGTCCTCGAAGAGCGGCGCGGCCGACGTGCTCGAATCGCTGGGCGTGAAGCTCGGCATCGCGCCGGAGCAGGTCGCCGAGTCGATCGAAGCGACCGGCATCGGCTTCATGTTTGCCCCGGCCCACCACAGCGCGATGAAGAACGTCGCGCCGGTGCGCCGCGAGATGGGCGTGCGCACGATCTTCAACATCCTGGGGCCGCTGACGAATCCGGCCGGTGCGCCGAATACGCTGATGGGTGTGTTCCACCCGGATCTGGTCGGTATCCAGGCACGCGTAATGCAACGCCTCGGCGCGAAGCACGTGCTTGTCGTCTATGGTATGGACGGCATGGACGAGGTGAGCCTCGGCTCCGCGACGATGGTCGGCGAGCTGAAGGACGGCGAGATCCGCGAGTACCAGATCCATCCCGAGGACTTCGGTCTGACGATGGCGGGCACACGCAATCTGGCGGTCGCGTCGCCCGAGGAGTCGAAGGCGACGCTGCTCGGCGTGCTCGACAACAAGCCGGGGCCCGCGCGCGAGATCGTGATCCTGAACGCGGGGGTCGCGTTGTACACGGCGAACCTCGTCGACTCGATCGCCGCCGGTGTCGTGAAGGCGCGCGAGATCGTCGTGAGCGGCGCAGCGCGGGCCAAGCTCGAGGAGTTCGTTGCCTTTAACCGCAAATTCGCGTGAGGCCGAGATGAGCGACATCCTGAACAAGATCCTCGCCGTAAAGGCCGAGGAAGTGGCCGCCGGCGAGGCGCTGCGTTCGCTCGAGCGCGTGCGTGCCGAGGCCGAGGCGGCTCCTGCGCCGCGCGATTTCGTCGGCGCGATCCGCGCGAAGATCGCCGCGGGCGACGCCGCCGTGATCGCCGAGGTCAAGAAGGCGAGCCCGTCGAAGGGCGTGATCCGGCCTGACTTCGTCCCAGCCGAGATCGCCGTGCAGTACGAGCGCGCGGGCGCGGCCTGCCTGTCGGTACTGACCGACCGGCAATTTTTCCAGGGCGCGCCGGAATACCTGCAGGCCGCCCGCGCGGCCTGCGAGCTGCCGGTGCTGCGCAAGGACTTCCTCGTCGATCCGTGGCAGGTCTTCGAGGCGCGCGCGATGGGCGCGGATGCGATCCTGCTGATCGCCGCGGCGCTCGATCTCGCACAGATGCAGGAGATGGAAGCGATCGCCACGAGTCTCGGCATGGCCGTGCTCGTCGAGGTGCACAACGCCGAAGAGCTCGATGTCGCGCTGCAGCTCGCGACGCCGCTCGTCGGCATCAATAACCGCAACCTGCGCACTTTCGAGGTCAGCCTGCAGACGACGCTGGACCTTCTTGCGCGCATTCCCGCCGGACGCATCGTCGTCACCGAGTCCGGCATCCTCAAGCCTGAGGACGTGGCGCTGATGCGTTCGAACGCCGTCCACGCCTTCCTCGTCGGCGAAGCCTTCATGCGTGCACCAGACCCCGGCGAGGAGCTGCGCGCGTTGTTCGGCTGAACGGGGCGGCGCACCGTGTCGCCGCGTCTTGTCCGCCTCTTCTGGCTCGTCGTCCGGACGCTCTTGGGCGTTGCGGCGGCAGCCGGCTTCGTTGTGCTCGCACTGTGGTGGCTGGTCGCGACCGAGTCCGGGCTGGGCGCGGCGACCGGACTTGTCGCAGTACTCACGGGCGGCGAGGTGCGCATCGAGTCGGCTACGGGACGTCTCGCCGGACCGTTGCAGATCGGCGCGCTGCATATCCGGCGGCCGGATCTGCATCTCGATGTGCAGGGCATCACGCTTTATTGGCGCTCTGACCTGATCGAGGAGCGCCGTCTCGTGATCAGCGCGCTCACGGCCGAGCGCGTCGAATTCTCCACTCCGCCCGACGAGGCGCCCAAGCCACCGACGGTTCCCGAGCTGCTGTCCCTGCCGCTGCCTGTCGCGATCCAGCGGCTGAGTGTCGGCGAGCTGCTGCAGCGCGAATGGATCGCGGACGAGCCGGCGGCGTCCGCGGCGCAAGCCGAGGCGGCGGTTCGATTCAGCGCGTCCGGACTCGTGCTGAGCGCGGAAAGCGATGGTCGACACCATCGTATCCATGAAGCCGAGGTGCAACTGCCCTTCGGTCACGCGACGGTTTCCGGCGAAATCGACGGCACCGCGGCGCCGTATAGGTTTGCGGCTTCAGGATCTTTGCAGGGCGTCTACGAGGGGCGCGACTACCGCATCGAGGTCCAGGCCGACGGCGATCTCGTCGCGCCGCGTCTGCAGCTGAAGGCCGAGGGCGCGGGGCTGCACGGCGACGCCGAGGTGCTGGCGGCGCCCTTTGCGCCCGTCCCGCTGCGCCGCGCGCGCGTCGCGCTCGGGGAGCTCGATCCCGCGCTCTTCAAGCCCCAGGCACCGCATGCCGCACTGCATCTGCTGGCCGATCTGCAGCCCGAGCCGGTGCCGGATGGCACGGGCTGGGGGGTGATCGGGCCGATACGGATCGACAACAAGTGCCCGGCGAAAATCGATCGCCAAGGCCTTCCATTTACGCAGATGAGTGCTCGCATCCGCTGGGTGCCGGGCCGCCTGAATGCCACCGATCTGTCCCTGTCCTTGCCCGGCAAGGGGCGGATGAGCGGCGACGTGGAATGGAGGATGCCGGCGTCCGGGACCTCGGGGGTCGGCAGCCTTACCGCAGCGCTGCAGCTTGCTGCGGTCGAACTGGCGCAACTCGACGGCCGCTTGCCGGCGACCGCAGTCGCTGGGCGGCTGCAGGCGAAAGGCGACGAGGCGCAGCAGCACGTGGAGCTCGACGTGAAGGCGGGCGCCGCGCGCGTCGGCGGAGCCGGGACGCTGACCGCCGTGGCAGGCGGCAAGACGCGCAAGGTGGCGGCTCAGGTCGCCGTCGATATTCCGTCGCTCGCGGATCTGCAAAAAGGCTATGCGGGAAGCGCGAAACTGGATGCCGTCTTGGCGGGCACGCTCGACGAGCCCGAGGGCAGCCTGCAGCTAGAAGCGCGCAAGCTGGCCGGTCCGGACGGCTATCGCCTCGCATCGCTCGTCGCCGACGCGAAAATTGGCGCCGGAGCAGACGGCCTGATCGACGTGAAGGCGGAGCTCAGCGATCTCACGCAAGTGGGGCCTGAACGCACGACGCCCCAAACCGTGACGCAGTGGGTGGACCGGGCGAGTTTCGTCGCCAGTGGCAGGCGCAGCGAGCACGTGGCCGAACTGACGGCGAGCGGACTCGCGAAGGACAGCGTCCGTCTGCGGCTGCAGGGCGGACTGCCGGGGGCGAACTGGGCGGCCGTGAGCGGATGGCAGGGGCGGCTGATGGCGCTGGAGACCGCGGGGCGTTTCCCGTTGCGGCTGGAGGATGCGACTGGGCTGGAGTTTGCCCGCGGCCGCATGACGCTCGCGCCGGCCGTGGTCGACGCCGGCGAGCGCGGGCGCATCCGGCTCGTCGAAACGGAATGGACGCCAGCGCGCACGGTGCTGCGCGGTTCGCTCAGCGGGCTCGGTTTCGGCCTCGTGCCGGGCGCGGACGGCATGCCGAAACGGGCGCAGGGTTCGCTGATCCTCGGCGCGGAGTGGAACTTGCGCCTCGAACAGACAGCCGAAGGTTCGGCGCGGATCTTCCGTGAGTCGGGCGACCTGGAGCTCGCCGATGAAGTGCCGGTCCGGCTGGGGCTGCAGCAGGCCGAAGTCCGCCTGTCGGCGCGGGAGAACCGCATTGCGCTCGGCTGGGAGGCGCGTGGGACGGAATTCGGCCAGATCTCCGGTTCAGCGACCGCGCTTGCCGAGCGCGGTCCGGACGGGGCCTGGCGGCTCGCGCCCGATGCGCCGCTCCTCGGTTCGGCGAGCCTGAAGATGCCCTCACTGACCTGGATCGGCCGGCTGATGCAGGAGCACGTCGTCACCGGCGGCAGCGTCGACGCAAGCCTCGCGCTTTCGGGGACGCCGGCGAACCCGCGGGCGAGCGGGCGCATCGATGGCAGTGCGCTCGCGCTGGCGCTCGTCGATCAGGGCATGATGCTCTCGGGAGGCGACCTGCACGCCGAGTTCGATCGCGATCATCTCTACCTGCGCAAGCTGGAGTTCGTGTCGCCGAATCGCGTGCGCCCGAACGATTCCCGCCTGCCGGTCGACCGCCTGACGCGCGAACCGGGTCGTTTGTCGGTCGTGGGCCAGGTTGCGCTCGACAGCGGAGCCGGCGATTTCCATTACGAGGCGACGCGCTTGCCGATCCTGCAGCGTGCGGATCGCTGGCTGATCCTCTCCGGATCAGGCACTGCGAAGAGCACCTGGACGAGTGTCGACGTCGTCGCGAAGCTGCGTGCCGATGCGGGCTTCGTCGGGCTCGCGGAGTCGCCCCCGCCCGCACTGTCGGACGACGTCGTGATTCTCGGGCGGACGCCGAAACAGACCGGTAGCACCTTCGGTGTCGGCGCCGATGTGACGATGTCGTTTGGCGATCACTTCCAGCTCACGGCCCTGGGGCTCGACACGCGTCTCGCCGGCGAACTCCACCTGCTCCAGCGGCCGGGTCGCGGGCTGAGCGCCGTGGGTTCGATCAACGCCGCCGGCGGCACCTATCGCGGTTACGGCCAGACGATGAGCATCGAGCGGGGGCTGATCAATTTCCAGGGACCGCTCGACAATCCCGGGCTGAATGTGCGGGCGCTGCGCAAGGGGCTGGCGGTCGAGGCGGGGATCGAGATCGACGGCACCGTGCGTCGGCCGCGCGTGCATCTCGTGTCCGAGCCGAACGTACCGGACCCGGAGAAGCTGTCGTGGATCGTGTTTGGACGGGCGCCGAACGCCGGACGCGGCGCCGACCTGGGGATGCTGCTGCCGGCCGCGCAGGCACTGCTCGGCGGACCGGGCGGCGGCATGACGGAACAGTTGCAGCGCAGCCTGGGCTTCGACGAGCTGTCGATCGGGCAAGGGGAGTTGGGGGGCGTCACGCGCACCGCGACGAGCCGCGTCGTCGGCGAGGGCACCATCGTGAGCGGCGGCGAAAACGTCAGCACGCAGGTGCTTACAGTCGGCAAGCGGCTGTCGTCCGACCTGATGCTATCTTTTGAACAAAGCCTCGGCGGGGCGGAGAGCCTCGTTCGCCTGACCTATCAGCTTACTCGTCAACTATCGCTCGTGGCGCGTTCCGGCACGGATAATTCAGCCGATATTTATTTCACAATCTCGTTCGAATAATTGGGGAATCGCCGGCCGTCGTCGTTGTCTCATTCGCGGGACATCATGGGGAGAATCCGATGACTGATAACGACATGCCTGTATCACGCGAAGTTGCGATTTTGGCAGGTGGCTGTTTCTGGTGTCTGGAAGCGGTTTTCAAGGACGTCGAAGGTGTTGCGTCCGTGACTTCCGGTTATACCGGCGGGCGGACCGACGCGCCCACCTACCAGCAGGTATGTGAAGGCGGCACCGGCCATGCAGAAGCGGTGCAGATTGCGTTCGACCCGGCGGTGATCAGCTACAAGGACCTGCTGGAAATTTTTTTCGCGATTCACGACCCGACCAGCGTTAACCGGCAAGGCAACGACATCGGTACGCAATATCGGTCGGCAATTTTTGCGACGAGCGACGAACAACTGCATACCGCATTGGACCTGATCGAATACTTGGGCGAGACGCGCGCGTATCCAAGCGCCATCGTGACCAAGGTCGAGCGGGCCGGGCGGTTCTGGCCGGCCGAGGCGTACCACCACAACTACTACGTACGCAATGCCGACCAGCCATACTGCCAGTACGTGGTTGCGCCGAAAATCGCCAAATTCCGCGAAAAGTTTGCCAGCAGGAGAAGAAAACCCGATTAATATTGCTGCTTTAACCTCCCCAGGAGAATACCGATGTCCCAGACCACCACCGACAGCGGCCTCATCATCGAAGATCTGGAAGTCGGCGCCGGTGCCACCGCCGTCAAGGGCAAGCGCGTGTCCGTGCATTACACGGGCTGGCTGACCGACGGCCGTAAGTTCGATTCGAGCAAGGATCGCAACGACCCGTTCGACTTCCCGCTCGGTGCCGGTCACGTCATCCGCGGCTGGGACGAAGGGGTGCAAGGAATGCAGGAAGGCGGCAAGCGCAAGCTGACGATTCCGCCGCAGCTTGGCTATGGCGCGCGCGGCGCCGGCGGCGTGATCCCGCCCAACGCGACCCTGGTGTTCGAAGTCGAATTGCTGAAGGTTCTCTAAGAACCGGCGAGACAACGGAGGGCGCTGCTGCCTGCGGGCGGCGGCGCGGGCGCTCGATGCGTCCCCATAACAACGAAAAGGGGGAAACATGAAGCTCGACCAGGCGCAGCGACGCATCCTGACCTTGCTACAGAAGGATTCGTCCGTCAGCACCCAGCACTTGGCCGAAAAGGTCGGGCTGTCCCCTTCACCGTGCTGGCGGCGGGTGCGGGAGTTGGAGGAGGCGGGGCTGATCCGGGGTTACGTCGCGCTGGTCGATCGCAACAAGGTCGGCCTGAGCACCTGCGTATGGGTGCGGGTGCGGCTGAAGAAGCACAGCGCCGATGTGCTGGAGCGCTTCGAGCAGGTCGTGAAGGGCTGCGAAGAAGTCGTCGAGTGCTACGAGCTGCTCGGCGAGACCGACTGCCTGTTGAAGCTCTACCTGCCGAACCTCGAAGCCTTCTCGCAGTTCATGCACAACTTCCTGCTCAAGATTCCGGAAGTCGACGTCACGCATTCGAGCGTCGCGCTGCGCGAGATCAAGAACGAGACGGCGCTGCCGCTGTAACGCGGGCAGCGCCGATTTTTTGCTGTCGCGCTCAGGCGGCGATTTCCTCGATTTCTTCGCCGAGATAGGCGCTGCGCACCTTCGGGTCGTTGAGCAGATCCTTGCCCGTGCCTTCGAGCGTGACGTGACCGCCTTCCATCACGTAGGCACGCTCCGACACTTCAAGCGCGAGATTGGCGTTCTGCTCGACGAGCAGCACCGCCATGCCTTCGCGCGTAATCGTGTGGATCACCTCGAAGATCTTTTCGACGACGAGCGGCGCCAAGCCCATCGAAGGCTCATCCAGCAGCAGCACCTGCGGGCGCGACAGGAGCGCGCGGCCGATCGCGACCATCTGTTGCTCGCCGCCAGAGAGCGTGCCCGCGGTCTGATGCAGGCGCTCCTTGACGCGCGGCAGCATGGTGAAGACCTTTTCCATGTCGGCGGCGACCCCGTCCGCATCGCGGCGCGTGTAGGCGCCAGTCTGCAGATTTTCTTCGACCGACAGGCGCGTGAAGATGCCGCGGCCTTCGGGTACGAGCGCCAAGCCCTGGCGCAGGCGCAGGTGCGAGGGCAGCTTGCCGATCTCCTGGCCGGCGTAGAGGACCTCGCCGCTCGCCATGGGCACAATGCCGGCGAGCGTGTTGAGCGTCGTGGTCTTGCCGGCACCGTTCGCGCCGATCAGCGAGACCAGTTCGCCCTTGTTGAGCGTCAGGCTGATGCCCTTGACGGCCTGGATGCCGCCGTAGGCGACCTTCAGGTTGCGGACTTGCAGGATCGGCGAGGAATTTTCAGTGCGCACGATGGCCTCCCAGGTAGGCTCGGATGACGTCGGGGTCGCGCTGGACCTCGGCCGGGGTGCCTTCGGCGATCTTCTTGCCGAAGTCGAGGACGGCGACGCGGTCGCATAGTCCCATGATGAGTTTCACGTCGTGCTCGATCAGCAGCACGGTGACGCCGTCGGCGCGGATCGTCTCGACCAGCGCACGCAGGCCCGCCGTTTCGGTCGCGTTCATGCCGGCAGCCGGTTCGTCGAGTGCAAGAAGCTGCGGCTCGGTCGCGAGCGCCCGGGCGATCTCGAGGCGGCGCTGGTCTCCGTAGGAGAGGTTCTTCGCGACCGTATCGGCGTGGCGGCCGATGCCGACGTAGTCGAGGATCTCCAGTGCGCGTTCCTGCATCAGGCGCTCTTCCTCGCGGGTGGCGCGGGTCTGTGCGAGCACGCCCCAGATGCCGGCCGACGAGCGGATGTGGTGGCCGGCCATCACGTTCTCGAGCGCAGTGAGTTCGCGGAAGAGGCGGATGTTCTGGAAGGTGCGCGCGATGCCGTGCTGCACGATGAGGTGGGGCTTGCCCCCGGGCAGTTCCGCGCCGTTCATGACGAACTCGCCGCCGTCGATCGGGTAGGCGCCGGTCAGCACATTGAAGAAGGTCGTCTTGCCGGCACCGTTCGGTCCAATCAGGCCGTAGACCTCGCCGCGATGGATCTTCAGCGACACGTCGGTGAGCGCCTGCAGGCCGCCGAAGCGCTTATTGACGGTGCGGGATTCGAGCAGCGTGATCATGCGTTTCTCCGGTCACGATGGGCATAGCGGGTACGGGCGGGCAGGAGTCCCGCGGGGCGGACGAGCATCATCACGATCATCGCCAGCGACAGCAGCAGCATGCGCAGCACTTCGGGATCGAGGAGCGTCTTGCCGAAGAGCGCCATCTGCATCGGCACTGCGAAGTGGCGCAGCAGTTCGGGCAGCGCGGTCAGCAGCACGGCGCCCAGGACGACGCCGGCGAGGTTGCCCATGCCGCCGAGCACGACCATCGTCAGCACGACGATCGATTCGGTGAGGCTGAAGCTCTCGGGGCTGACGAAGCCCTGGAAGGCCGAGAAGAGGCCGCCGGCGACGCCGCCGAAAGTTGCGCCCATCGCGAAGGCCAGGAGCTTCATCGCGCGGGTGTCGATGCCGATCGCCTTGGCGGCGAGCTCATCGTCGCGGATCGCGGCCCAGGCGCGGCCGATGCGCGAGATCTGGCAGCGACGCACGAGGATCAGCGCAGCCACGACGCAGGCGAGGAAGGCGTAGTAATAGAGCACGACCGAGGGTGTGTGCAGCCCGAAAATGCTCGTATCCATCGACAGATCCACGCCGCCGATCACCAGCGGGTCGATCGAGTCGATGCCCTGGGGGCCGTTGGTGATGTTGATCGGCTGGTTCAGGTTGTTCATGAAGATGCGGATGATCTCGCCGAAGCCCAGCGTCACGATCGCGAGGTAGTCGCCGCGCAGCCTCAGGGTCGGGAAGCCGAGCGTGATGCCGGCTGCCGCCGCGAAGGCCGCGCCCAGCGGCAGCACCACCCAGAAGGGCAGGTGGATGCCGAAGTGCGGCGACGCGAGGAAGGCCCAGGTGTAGGCGCCGACCGCGTAGAAGGCGATGTAGCCGAGGTCCAGCAGGCCGGCGAAGCCGACCACCAGGTTGAGGCCGATCGCCAGCATCACGTACAGCATCGCGAAGTCGAGCACGCGCACCCAACTCTTGCCGAAGGAGAGCGCGACGATCGGCGCGACGAGTGCGAGCAGGATGACGAGCGGGCGTTGCACGCGCGGGTCGAGCGAGAAGCCCGCCGGCAGCGTGAGGGTCGAGGAAGTCGTGGTCATGTCTGTCTTTCCTGTTCAGGTCAGGCGCGGTCGGCGACGCGTTCGCCGAGGAGGCCCGACGGGCGGAAGATCAGGACGGCGCCGAGCATGATGAAGGCGAAGATGTCCTGGTAGCTCGAGTTGAGGAAGCCGAAGGTGAGGTGCTCGATGTAGCCCGCGCCGAAGGATTCGACGAGGCCCAGCACCAGACCGCCGACCATCGCACCCGGCAGGTTGCCGATGCCGCCGAGCACCGCTGCGGTGAAGGCCTTCAGCCCGGGCGTGAAGCCCATCGCGTAGTGCGCGATCGCGTAGTTCGACGCGAAGAGCACGCCGGCGAGTGCGGCGAGGCCCGAGCCGATGATGAAGGTCGCGGCGATCACGCCGTTCGCGTTGATGCCCATGAGCCCCGCGACGCGGTGGTTTTCGGCGGTCGCGCGCATCGCACGGCCCAGGCGGCTCTTGTTCACCAGCAGCATCAGCCCGGCCATCAGCGCGAAGGCGACGACGATCGTGAAGATCTGGAGCGGCGACACGACGACGCCGTCGATCGGCTGCATCGGGGTCGTCGACACGAGTTGCGGGAAGACGTGGAACTCGCGGCCCCACAGGATCATCGCCAGCGTCTGCAGCAGGAAGGACACGCCGATCGCGGTGATCAGCGGTGCGAGCTTCGGCGCGTTGCGCAGGCGGCGGTAGCCGATGCGCTCGATCAGGTAGCCGACCGCCATGCACACCGGGACGGCGGTGAGGACGCCGGCGAGCAGCAGCACGACCGGATGCAGGCCGGGGACGGCCGAGTTGAGGAGCGAAATGGTCTGCAGCGCGACCAGCGCGCCGACCATCAAGAGGTCGCCGTGGGCGAAGTTGATCAGGCCGAGAATGCCATAGACCATCGTGTAGCCGAGCGCGACGAGCGCGTAGATGCTGCCCGACACCAGGCCGTTGAGCGTTTGTTGCAGGAAGGTTTCCATCGTTTCACCCTTGTCGTTTTGCACAGTCCGGCGGGGGAGGAAGGCCGGATGTCCAGACGAGTGCTGCCGCGCTTCCGCCGGGCGGCGGACGCAGGGCAAGCGTCGTTTGGGGAAAAGGTGCGCCGACCGCGGAACTGCCGGCCGGCGCGAGGGGAGGAGAGTTACTGGATGGTCTGGATCGGCGCCCACCGGCCGCCGTTGAAGTTATAGACGGTGATCGTGCCGCCCTTGATGTCGCCCTTGTCGTCGAAGGAGACCGGGCCGGTGACGCCCTGGTAGCTGACCGTGCGCAGGTTCGGCTGGTACTTCGCCGGTTCGACGGAGTTCGCGGTCTTCATCGCCTCGATCATCGCCATCGTGGCGTCGTAGGCGTAGGGAGCGTAGACGTGGATGTCGGCGCCGAAGCGCTTCTTGTACTCCGTGCGGAAGGCTGCGCCGCCGGGCATCTTGTCGAGCGGGATGCCGGCCTGGGTGCAGTAGGTTGTGGCGGAGAGTGCGTCGCCCGCCATCTTCAGCATCTCGCCGGTGCAGCCGCCGTCGCCGGTAAGGAATTTCGAGCTCATGCCGAGCTGCTTCATCTGGCGCGTCAGCGGGCCGGCCTGGGCGTCCATGCCGCCGAAGAACACGGCATCCGCGTTCATCGCCTTCACCTTGGTCAGGATCGCCATGAAGTCGGTCGCCTTGTCGTTGGTGAATTCACGCCCGACCACTTCGCCGCCGGCGGCCTTCACCGCATTGGCGAAAGCGTCGGCAAGACCCTGGCCGTAGGCAGTGCGATCGTCGATGACGGCGATCTTCTTCGCCTTGAGCTCACCCACCGCGTACTTGCCGAGCGCGTTGCCCTGCTGCAGGTCGTTGGCGATGACACGGAAGGTCATCTTGTAACCCTGCTGCGTGAGCTTGGGGCTGGTGGCGGACGGGGTGATCACCGGGATGCCGGCGTTTTCGTAAATGCGCGAGGCGGGAATCGACGCGCCCGAGGTGACGTGGCCGACGACGCCCTTGACGCCCGAGTCGGCCAGGCGCTGCGCGACGGTGGTGGCGGTGCGCGGGTCGGCCTGGTCGTCTTCACCGACCAGTTCGAACTTGACGGTGTCGCCACCGATCTTGATGCCTTTCGCGTTGGCATCTTCGATCGCGAGACGCGCGCCGTTCTCGCCGTCCTTGCCGAAGGCCGCGGCGGGTCCGGTCAGCGGGCCGGCGTGGCCGATGCGCACGACGACTTCCTTGGCCTGGACGGCGCCGGTGGCGAGGCTCGCGGCGGCGAGAGCGAAAATCAGTTTGTTCAGCTTCATGGGTGTCTCCTCCTTGTGGGCGGTGCGCGGGATGCTGCACAAGCGTGGCGGAGACGAAGGGATACCGGCCGCTCGCGCGGCAACCGGTGAATCCACGAGGGGTTGTCTCCTGCTTGTTTTTGTTGCAACCGCTCGTGGGGCGGTTGCGTGGAGGAGAATGTTAAGGACGGGGGAGGGGAATTGTTTTTCGGCTTTTGCGGGTTTCACGTAGGGCAGGGGAAAATTTTTCCTGATCCGGCGATCGAGCGCGGTTTTTCTTCCTGTCTTGTCTGGCGCGCTGCAACAAACCGCCCCGCGCGTCCCGTTTGGCGGCTTATACGGGCAGCGCTGCCGGAAAGCGGATACGGACCCGAAGTCCGTGTGGAGAGGCTCCCGCGAGCAAGACTTCTGCACGGTGCAGATGGGCGATTTCGCTGACGATGGCGAGCCCCAGCCCGCAACCGGTCCCGCTGGAGCCGGGGATCCGGTAGAAGCGTTCGAAGACGTGCGTCGCATGTTCCGGCGAGATCCCCGGCCCGCTGTCTTCGACCTCCAGGAAGGGCTGACCGCCCTCGCTGCCGCAGCGCACCGTCACGACTCCCCCGCGCGGCGTGTAGCGGATCGCATTGTCGATCAGGTTCGACAGCGCCTCCTGCAGCATCCACGACAGACCCACCGTCGCGGTGGGCGACATTTCGAAGCCGAGGTCGATGTCCTTCGCGAGGGCGGCGTCGAGGAACAGCGAGGCGGAGTTCTCGACGAGCTGTTCGAGCCGGACAGCCTCGAAGACGCGCGGTGCCGGAGTCGAGGCTTCGGTGCGCGCGTAGGCGAGGAGTTGGCTCAGTAGGTGACCGATGCGGCTGGTCGCCTCCTCAATGTGGCCGAGACGTTGCGGATTCTGTCCGAACGCGCCTTCGCCGACGGCGAGATCGAGCTGGTTCTGCAGGCCGGCAAGCGGCGTGCGCAGCTGATGCGCGGCGTCGGCGATGAAGCGTTGCTGCACTTCGGATGCCTGCTGCAGCAGGACGAAGAGCTCGTTCAGGCGACTGAGCATCGGGCGGATTTCGATCGGCGATGCCGTGAGGTCGAACGCATGCAGGTCGGCGACCGACCGCGCCGCGATCTCCCGCTCGACCGCCTGCAGAGGCAGCAGACCGTGCCGTACACCGAACAGCACGGCGATCAGCGTGGCCGCGACCACCGCGAGGTTGGGCAAGACCATTGCGGCCAGGATGCGCTGCCGCGACTGCTGGCGTTTGCCGGTGGTCTCCATGACGGTGATCAGCGGACCCGAGGCACCCTCCATGCGCAGCAGCGCGATCCGCACCGGCCGCTTCCGATACCTGCCATCGCGGAACTGCACCCGGTTGACTTCGGGTGGCGCCTCGAAGGCCGGCAGGTCGACGTCGCCCGCGAGGAGTTCGCCGGCCGCACTGTGCACCGAGAAATACAGCAGGTCCGGTGCATTGCTGCGCAGCATCGCCTCCGCCTCCTGCGTCAGATCGATCCGGCCGCTGCCCTGCTGTTTGGCGACATAGGATTTCAGGTCGAAGACAGTATCGGCGAGGGCTTCGTCCAGCGCCGTATCGGCGGTCCGGCGGGCGAGACGGTAGTCGAGGGCCGAGCTCGTGACGACGATCAGCATCAGCGGGATCGCGAGCGCGAGGATCAGGCGTTGGCGCAGCCCGAGCGGCGAACGCGGATGCGGCGCGAGTTCAGTTGACGGGTGCATCGACGCGATATCCGATCCCGCGCACCGTGCGGATTACGATCTCGCCGGGCGCGAGTTTGCCGCGCAGGCGCGAGACGTGCACCTCGATCGCGTTCGGCGTGATGTCCTTGTCCCAGCCGGCGAGGCTTTGCACGAGCTTGTCCTTGCTGACGACCGCCGGGGACGCCATCAGCAGCATCTCGAGGATCGCCCATTCGCGGTTCGTCAGCTCGACCGGTTCGCCGTCGAGCGTGGCGGCGCGGGTGCGAGTGTCGAGCGCGAGCCCGTTGTGGCGCAGGCAGGCGTCGCTGACGGCATGGGCGCGGCGCAGCAGGGCGCGCATGCGAGCAGCAACTTCGGGCAGGCGATACGGCTTCGTGATGTAGTCGTCGGCGCCGGCGTCCAGCCCGCGGACCGTATCCTCCATGCTCTCGCGCGCGGTCAGGACGAGCGTCGGCAGACGGTTGCCGCGCTCGCGCAGCCGGCGGATGAATTCGAGCCCGTCGATGCCGGGCAGGCCGATGTCGACCAATGCGAGGTCGAAGCTTTCGTCGGCGACGAAGGCGTCGGCTTCCTCCGCGCTCGTCGCCACGTCGACGGTGTAGCCGAGCTGCTGCAGGCCCTGCTTCAGGCCGTCCGCGACGAGTGCGTCGTCTTCGACAATCAGTATCCGCATGTACTTTGACGGGGAGGGAGTCGTTTGATGGTTATTGTTTCACGAGATCGAGCGGTTCGACGCCCCCTTCGGGCTCCTTGTGTGCGATGCCGAAGTGGCAGTCGATGCAGGTGCGCTCCCCGGAGGCGAGTTTCTGGTGCTGCTTGCGCGCGGTCGTGCCCTGTTTGTCGGCGGCCATCGCCTGCACGTCGTGGCAGTTGCGGCATTCGCGTGAGTCCGAGTCCTTCATTCGCTGCCACACGCGCTTCGCGAGCTCGAGGCGGCGCGCCTCGAATTTCTCGCGCGTGTCGATGGTGCCCGCGAGGTGCTGGAAGACGTCGTTCGACGCCTTGATCTTGCGCACCATCGTGTCGACGAATTCGTGCGGCACGTGGCAATCGGCGCAGGTCGCTTTAACGCCGCTGCGGTTGTGCGCGTGGATCGTGTCCTTGTACTCGCTGTAGTTGTTGTCCTTCATCTCGTGGCAGGACGTGCAGAACTCCACGGTATTGGTGTGATCGAGCGCGACCTTGCCGGCCCCGGCGAGCAAGGCCCCGACCAGCACCAGGGCCACGGAGCCCAATCCGAACATGCCTGCCTTCCTGATCTTCTCGCTTCCCTTGTCCATACCCGTCTCCGTTCAGAAGTCGGCGAATGATCCCCGCCCTAAGCTTGCGAATGCCTGACGAGCCGGTGTGGGCATTCGTCAGGCATTCGCAAGCTTCATCGTCCGAGAATCCGCCCGTTCTCATTTGCGAAAGAGGAATGGATATGGAAATTGCATCGATGCGGAGCCTTCGTGCTCTGGCGGCCAGCTTGCTGCTCGGTCTCGCGGCCTCGGCGGCGCATGCGCTGCCGAGCTACGCGCGCCAGACCGGTTCGGAGTGCGCGGCCTGTCACGTCGGCGGCTTCGGTCCGCAGCTCACGCCCTACGGCATGAAGTTCAAGATCGGCGGTTACGCTGATACCGACGGCAAGGACGGCAAGGTGCCGCTGTCGGCGATGATGGTCGCGAACTGGACGCGCACCGCAAAGGACGCCGCCGACGGCGACAAGATCAAGCACTTCGGCAGCAACGACAATGCCGCGATGCAGGAAGCCTCGCTCTTCCTCGCGGGCCGCCTCGCCGACAACCTGGGCACCTTCGTGCAGGCGACCTGGTCCGGCGTCGACCGCAAGAGCGCCCTCGACCAGGCCGACCTGCGCTACGCGCGCACCCTGCAATTCGGCGACAAGGAATCCACCGTCGGCCTGTCGCTCAACTCGAACCCTACGCTGACCGATCCCCTCAACACCCTCGGCCAGTGGCGCTTCCCCTACACCGCGTCGGACTTCAACGCCGGCTTCGGCCCCTCGCCGCTGGTCGAGAGCCTCGCGAGCGGCGTCGTCGGCGCCAACGCCTACGTCTTCTTCGACAACCACCTGTATGCCGAAGCGGGCCTCTACAACACGCTGTCGAAGACCACCCTCGACCGCATCAATGCGGATGACCCCGGCAAGTTCAAGGGCGTCGGGAAATACTGGCGGCTCGCCTACCTCGTCGACCGCAAGCGCGACAACTTCTCGGTCGGCCTGTCCGGATTCGACGCCAATCTGCAGCCGGACCGGACGGATCTGGGCACCGGCGACAAGTACCGCGACCTGGGCATCGACGCCGCTTACCAGTTCCTCGGCAATCGCGAGCACATCTTCACCGTCAACGCGAGCTACATGAAGGAATGGCAGACGCTCGACTACACCGCCGGCAAGCTGGGTGAAGCCGACAAGCGTGGCGGAAGTCTCGATCAGCTGCGCGTGGCGGCCTCCTATCACTACCTGCAGACCTGGGGCTTGACGGCCGGCTATTTCGACAGCCGCGGCAACCGCGACGCGACCCGCAACTCGAGCTCGCTCAACGGCAAGCCGAACACCTCGGGCTACATCCTGCAGGCGGACTGGACGCCGTGGGGCAAGGAAGGCTCCTGGGGCGCGCCGTGGGCGAACGTGCGCCTGGGCCTGCAATACACCGGCTATGAGCGCTTCATGGGCGGCGCGCACTTCCTCGATGCGGATGGCAACGAGCGGCGCGCCCGCGACAACAACACCACGATGCTGTTCATGTGGATGTCGATCTGAGGTGAAATCATGACGTCGAGAACGCACATCATTGCCGCCGCCCTCTGCATGGGGGCGGTATTTGCGGCGCCGCAGGCCTGGGCCGTCGGCGATGCCGGCAAGGGCCGGAACGTGTTCGCCGAGGAATGCGGGGACTGCCATAGCCCGGTCGCCGGCACGAACAAGAAAGGGCCGAGCCTGCATGGCGTGATCGGGCGCAAGGCGGGCTCCGTGGCGGATTTTTCCGGCTATTCCGACGCGATGCGGCAGTCGGGTATCGAGTGGACGCCTGACCGGCTCGACGTCTATCTCACCCTGCCGCGCAAGACCGTCGTCGGCGGCAAGATGAAGTACGACGGACTGCCGGACGCGGCCGCGCGCGCCGACGTCATCGCCTATCTCATGTCCTTGAAATAGGCGTTCCCGAACAGCGGATGCTCGCGCGGCCTGCGTTCTTCGCAGCGTACATCGCGGCATCCGCGGCCTTGATCAGGTCGACGGCGTCCTGCGCGTCGAGCGGATAGGCGCTGATGCCGATGCTCGGCGACATCGTCAGCGTGCAGAGGGGCAGCTGGAAGGATTGGGCGAAGGCGCCGAGGAGCTTTTCGGCGACCTGCACGAGCGCCTCCTGATTCGCGGCCTCGCTGATCACGACGACGAACTCGTCGCCGCCGATCCGCGTGACGGTGTCGGTCTGGCGGACGCAGGCGAGCAGGCGCTGCGCGACCGCCTGCAGCAGCTGGTCGCCGGTTTCATGGCCGTAGCGGTCGTTGACCTGCTTGAAATGGTCGAGGTCGATGAACAGCAGGCCGACCAGCCTGCCGTTGCGCTCCGCGTGATGGATCGCTTGCTGCAGCCGGTCTTGCATCAGCATGCGGTTGGGCAGGCCGGTGAGGGTGTCGTGTTGTGCGAGATGGTTGGCGAGCGTCTCGGCGCGGCGCCGCTCCGTGATGTCGCGTCCGATGCAGACGAGGCCGCTGACCTTGCCGTCGGCGTCGTGCATCGGCGACAGAGCGCTCTGGATGTCGATCTTTCCGCGCGGCCCGGTCGTCCACCAGTCGTACACCACGTGCTCGCCTTCGAGGGCCCGCGCATGGGTCGCGCCATGTAGCGCGTCGTCCTTGCCGAGCAGGGCGGCGATGGGCCTGCCGACCAGCGCCGCCGCCTCTTCGCGGGGCGCAACGAGGCCCTTGTCGAAGATCGCCGTCAACCGGCCCGTCTCGTCGGTCGTGTAGATCAGGTCGTCGGTGGAAGTGACCAGCGTGCGGAAGCGCATTTCGGATGCGCGAAGGGTCTCGTGCATTTTCAGCAAGGGCATCAGCACGAGTCGGCGGATGGATGCCTTCAGCGCGATGACGATTGCCGTCGCGGCGATCAGCAGCGCGCCGAGCACGGCATATTGCAGCCGGCGCCGTTGGGCGGTGAACTCGTCGTAATAGCTCGCCGATGCGATGACCCATTGGCGTTCGGGAAATTCGACGACCGCGGCGATCTTGTCGCGAAATTGGCCATTGGGGTCGCGAAACCGGTAGCGATCGACCAGATCGCCGTTGCCGGAAAGTGCCTTTCGGAAAAAACCGAGCGCTTCCGGCTCCGCCAGGTCGAAGATATTCTGTCCTTCAAGGCCCGGATGAATCAGGAGCCGGCCGTGCTCTTCGCCCGGCTGTGCATCGAGGACGTACACGTAGCCCGTGCGCCCCACCTGGATGGCTTTGATCTCCTCCCGGATCTGCGCAAAGCTCGACGACAGGTCGAGGCCCACGAACAACGCACCGATGATTTCGCCGCCGGGGCCGACGACGGGGCGGTATTTCGTCATGTAAGGCCGTCCGAAGAGCTGAGCCGGGCCGACGTAAGCTTCGCCGCGAAGTAGCCGCCGGTGGGCCGGGTGGTCAGAGCCCAGCAGCGTGCCGACCGCGCGCCGCCCCTCTTGGTCGCGCAAGGATGTCGCGATGCGCAGGAACTCGTCGCCGTGACGCACGAAGATCGTTGCGATGCTGCCCGGGCTGTCGCGCGTGAATTCGTCGATCGGCGCGAAGTCCGGCCCGATCGCCTGCCTCCCGACGCGCAGTTGCGGGACGTGATGCGTGCCGACATGGACGGTCGTCGTCTTGTCGGCGCGGATCGGCGCATCGAGCAGGGCCTCGAACGCGGCGAAGTGCTCGTCCGCCGCGACCTGCATCAGCTGGTGATTTACGGCCAGCATGCCGCGCACGCGGCGGCTGCTGTCGAGCAGATGCTCGCTGGCTTCCCGGTACTCCGTTCGTTCGACGTGTTCGAGCAGGACGCTCCCGAATATTCCGAGCGCGAGGACCGTGACGCTCAGCACGATCGCGCCGAGCTTGTATTGCAGCGAGGAGTCTAGGGAATCGTCCATGTGCAACCTACGGCATATTCAGATCAATATATACCATTGTGCTGATGTGGTGCGACTGTCGATGCCCCGGTGCGGGCGGGCTGGCGCTTCCCTGTCGACATATGACTATCGTATGATGGCACGCTCCGGCGGCCCCCTCCTTCCGCCGATGGTGATCCTCCCTCTCCAGCCGTTTCCGGTCTCCCGCCTCGAAGCGGCGTTCTCCCTAATTTCTCGTGAAGGTCCTCATGTTGTCGAGTCTGAAAATCCGCAACCGCCTGTGGTTGCTCGTCGGTATCGCGATGCTGTTGATTGCGATCGTGTCGCTGGCCTCCGCGTGGAATCAGCGCAACGAAACGATCAAGGAACGACGGCAGAAGACGCAGGCCCTGGTGGAAAACGCGGTGACGCTGATCCGCCACTACGGCGAGCTCGCCGCGGGCGGAAAGATGGACGCCGAGGCCGCGCGCGAGCAGGCGAAGGCCGCGGTTGGGGCGCTGCGTTACGACGGCGACAACTATTTCTTCGTTGTCGATACCGCCAACCAGATGGTCCGCCATCCGATGAAACCCGAGCTCGAAGGCAAGGACCTGTCCGGTCTGAAGGATGCCAACGGTGTGCCGATCGTCGTCGAGGCGGTCGCGGCCGCCAAGCGCGGCAAGCACGAATTCGTCGACTACATCTGGCCACGCGGCGCCGGCAGTGCGCCGGTGCCCAAGGTGTCGACCAGCGCGCTCTACGAGCCCTGGGGCTGGGTCGTGACGACCGGCATCTATGTGGACGACGTCGATACCGAGTTTCGGGGCGCGCTGATCCGTACCGGGCTGATCTTCCTCGCCGCGTCGGGCTTCCTGCTGGCACTCGCGTGGCGCATCGTCGTGTCGATCGTCCGGCCGCTTGCGAAAGTGCAGCACATCGCCCAGCGCATCGCCGACGGCGACCTGTCACAGGACATCGAATCGCGCGGCCGCGACGAACTCGCGTCGGTGCTGCAGTCCTGCAGTCGCATGCAGGTTGCGCTGCGCGAGATCGTCGGCTCGCTGCAACACAATTCGCAGGACATCGCCGCGATGAGCAGCCAGCTTGCGGCGGCGACCACCCAGCTCTCGCATTCGACCGAGGACCACGCGCAGGCCGCGGTGTCGATGGCGGCGTCGGTCGAGGAAATGTCGGTGTCGATCTCGCAGGTGTCGGATAGCGCCCGCGAAGTCTCAGACTCTGCCATGTGCTCGGGGGAGGCTTCGGTCGCGGGCCGCAACATCATCGGCGCACTTGTGAGTGCCGACAACAGCACGTCGAAGTCCGTGCAGGCGACGGCCGAGAAGATCCGCGAACTCGGCGAGCTGACCGAGCGCATTTCGTCGATCGTCGCCGTGATCCGCGAGGTCGCCGAGCAGACCAACCTGCTCGCGCTGAACGCCGCGATCGAAGCGGCGCGCGCCGGCGAGCACGGCCGCGGCTTCGCTGTTGTCGCGGACGAAGTGCGCAAGCTCGCAGAGCGCACGGCCCATTCGACGACGGAAATCGCCGAGACGATCGGGCTCGTGCAGTCCGTAACGGCGGAAACGGTCGGCAGCATGGAAAAGGTCGTCGCCGAGATGGACGGCGTTGCACGCCTGTCGGACGAAGCGGGGCAGTCGATCCAGCTCATCGACGAGCAGTCGCACAAGACGCTGGTGGTCGTGGGCGAGATCACGAACGCCCTGAACGAACAGTCCTCGACCAGCAACGACATCGCGCGGCGCGTCGAGCAGATCGCGCAGATGACGGAGGAAAACAGCGCCGCCGTGCGCCAGACGGCGTCGGCTGCGCAGCAGCTCGAGTCGGTGGCGACGGTGCTGCAGGACACGGCGCGCCGCTTCCGCGTCGCCTGAGGGCGGCCGAGCGCGACAGCCGCGGTGCCTCGTGGGGCGCCGCGGAATCGTCACGACCTGTAGTATGGAGGCCCGACCGTGGCAAGGAGATCGCGTCCCATGACCCCTACCGAGGCGCTTGCTGCGGACACGGCCGTGGCTCCCCCGCGAACGGTCGGCTTTTGGCACGCTTTCGCGTTCTGGCTCAAGCTCGGTTTCATCAGCTTCGGCGGGCCGGCCGGGCAGATCGCGATCATGCATCAGGAGCTGGTCGAGAACCGGCGCTGGATTTCGGAGCGGCGCTTCCTGCATGCCCTGAACTACTGCATGGTCCTGCCCGGGCCCGAAGCGCAGCAGCTCGCGACCTACATCGGCTGGCTGATGCACCGGACCTGGGGCGGCATCGTCGCGGGCGGCCTGTTCGTGCTTCCCTCGCTGCTGATCCTCATCGCCCTGTCCTGGATCTACATCGCCCTGGGCGACGTGCCCGTCGTCGCGGGGCTTTTCTACGGCATCAAGCCGGCCGTGACCGCGATCGTCGTGCAGGCGGGCCACCGCATTGGCTCGCGGGCGCTGAAAAACAACCTGCTGTGGGGCATCGCCGCGGCGTCCTTCGTTGCGATCTTCGCGCTGAGCCTGCCGTTCCCGGTGATCGTCGCCGTGGCGGCGCTCGTCGGCTATATCGGCGGACGCGTCACGCCCGAGCGCTTCAAGACCGGCGGCGGGCACGGCCAGGCGGACAAGTCCTTTGGCCCGGCGCTGATCGACGATGACACGCCGACGCCCGAGCATGCGCGTTTCCGCTGGGGCCGACTTGCGCGCGTGATCGGAGTCGGCGCGCTGCTATGGGTCGTGTCGATGGCCGTCTTGGTCGCGACCTGGGGCTGGGATCACACACTGACGCAGATGGGGTGGTTCTTCACGAAGGCGGCACTGCTGACCTTCGGTGGCGCCTACGCGGTCTTGCCCTACGTCTATCAGGGTGCGGTCGACCACTACGGCTGGCTCACGCCGGTGCAGATGATCGACGGCCTCGCGCTCGGCGAGACGACGCCGGGACCGCTGATCATGGTCGTCGCCTTCGTGGGCTTCGTCGGCGGCTATGTGAAAGTGCTGTTCGGGTCGGACGCCGTCTTCCTCGCCGGCGCGCTCGCAGCGACGCTCGTGACGTGGTTCACCTTCCTGCCGTCCTTCCTGTTCATCCTCGCCGGCGGACCGCTCGTCGAATCGACGCACAACGACCTCAAGTTCACGGCGCCGCTCACCGCGATCACGGCCGCGGTGGTCGGCGTGATCCTCAACCTCGCGGTCTTCTTCGCTTACCACGTGCTGTGGCCGAAGGGCTTTGCCGGTCCTTTCGACGTCCCGTCGGCCTTGATCGCGCTCGGCGCCGCGCTCGCATTGTTCCGCTTCCGCCGCAACGTCATCGAAGTGATTGCGGTTTGCGGCCTGGTGGGGCTCGCTGTGAAGATCCTGTTTCAATAATGTCCATCCTTGCCCAGACCGCGGCAGACAGTCCGCGCCGCCTGTCCGCGCTGAAAGGCCTATGGCCCTTCCTGCGGCCCTATCGCGGGCGGATGCTGTTCGCCTTCGTGCTCCTGTGCCTTGCGTCCTCGACCATCCTGGTGATGCCGCTGGCCTTTCGCGATCTCGTCGACTTCGGCTTCGCCGACCGTCCCGAAATCGGCGGAAGGCTGCTCGGCGCGCTCAGCGTCAACGAGCAGTTTCTCGTGCTCTTCCTGCTGGCGAGCGGTTGGGCCGTTGCGGTCGCGTCGCGCTACTACACCGTCTCCTGGATCGGCGAGCGGGCGACGGCCGACCTGCGCAGCGCCGTCTACGCGCGGGTCCTGTTGCAGTCGCCGCAGTTCTTCGAGACGCTGCAGACGGGCGAAGTGCTGTCGCGCCTCACCGGCGACACGACGCTGATCCAGACCGTCGTCGGCAGCTCCGTGTCGATGGGGCTGCGGAGCTTCTTCCAGTTCGTCGGCGGCATGGCGATGCTTGCGGTCACGAGCCTCCATCTCTTCTTGCTCAACCTGGGGCTGATGACCCTGCTGATGTCGCCCATCATGCTGATCGCGAGGCGGGTCAGGTACTTGTCGCGCGAATCGCAGGACCGCATCGCCGACGCTTCGGCGCTCGCCGGCGAAATTCTCAATGCGATGCCCACGGTGCAGGCCTACACACAGGAGCGCCACGAGGCCACCCGTTTTGCCGCCGCGACCGAAGCGAGCTTCGTGACCGCGGTGCGTCGCACGCGCGTGCGTGCCGCCCTCACGGCGCTGATCATCACCGCAGTGATGGGCACGATCATCTTCGTACTGTGGGTCGGCGTGCGGCAGGTGCACTCCGGCGCGATGACGCAGGGCCAACTCGCGTCCTTCGTCCTCTACGCTGCGCTGGTTGCCGGCGGGGTCGGCACCATGGCCGAAGTGTGGAGTGACGTGTTACGCGCCGGCGGCGCTGCCGAGCGGCTGCTGGAGTTGCTGCATGCGGATTCGGCAATCGGCGACGTCGCCGAGCCGCGGGCCCCGGTGGACCGGCAACGGGCCGCGATCCGCTTCGAGCACGTGAGCTTCCGCTACCCGGCCCGCCCGCAGATCCGGGCGCTCGACGATATCTGCCTCGACATCGCGCAGGGCGAGAGCGTTGCGCTCGTGGGGCCTTCAGGCGCCGGCAAAACCAGCATGTTCCAGCTGCTGCTGCGCTACTACGAGGCCTCCGACGGCTGCGTTCGCCTCAATGGCCAGGACATCCGTGAGCTGAGCCTGCACGAGCTGCGCCGGATGATTGCGATCGTGCCGCAGGATCCGGTGATTTTTTCCGCCGACGTGATGGAGAACATCCGCTACGGCCGCATCGGCGCGAGCGACGCGGAAGTGATCGAAGCGGCGAAGGCCGCCTTCGTCGACGAGTTCGTCGATCGCCTGCCCGAGGGCTACCGCACCTTCCTCGGCGAGCGCGGCACGCGGCTGTCAGGAGGGCAACGTCAGCGTCTCGCGATCGCCCGCGCGATCCTCAAGGGCGCGCCGCTGCTGCTTCTCGACGAAGCGACGAGTGCCCTCGACGCCGAAGCCGAGATCCTCGTCCAGCAAGGCCTCAACGCCGCGATGCAGGGGCGCACGACACTGATGATCGCCCATCGCCTCGCCACCGTGCAGAAGGCCCACCGCATCGTCGTGATGGACCACGGCCATATCGTCGAGATCGGCACGCCCGAGGACCTGCGCCAGCAGGGCGGGCTTTACGCCCGGTTGGCGGCCCTGCAGCTCGATATCTGAGCCGGCCGGCTCGGAACCCTCAGGCGACGATGTCCTGGATCAGGGTTCCGACCGCGGCGAGCGCCGCGTCGCGTTCGTGGCTCGCCGCCTCGCTTTCGGCGAGGTAGGCGACAACGAGGATCGGCGCGCGATTGACTGGCCAGATCACGCCGATGTCGTTCGCGGCCGTGCCGTTGGTGCCCGTCTTGTCGCCGATCCGCCAATCCGCCGGCAAGCCCGCCTTGAGCCGCTTGCCGCCGGTCGTGTTCGCGAGCAGCCACTGCTGCAGGCGCGCGCGTGAGGCCGCGGACAACGAGTCGCCGAGCACCAGCATCTGCATCGTCGCGAGCATCGCCCGCGGCGTCGTGGTGTCCAGCAGCTTGTCCGCATGCCCTTCGTTCAGCTGCGGCTCGAAGCGGTCGAGGCGGGTGATGCCGTCGCCGAGCAGGCGTGCGTAAGCCGTCACTGCGGACGGGCCGCCATAGCTCGCGAGGATCAGGTTCGCAGCCGTGTTGTCGCTGGTCGTGATGGTCGCTTCGCACAACTCGCCAAGCGTCATGCCGCGCCCGTCGGCGTGCTTTTCGGTGACCGGCGACCACGGGACGAGATCGTCCTTCGTGTAGGCAACCCGGCGGTCGAGCGACTCCTGGCCCACGTCGACCCGATGCAGCACCAGCGCGCTCGCGAGCAGCTTGAATGAGCTCAGCATCATGAAGCGCTCGTCGGAGCGATAGCCGTATTCCTGGCCCGTCGCCGAGTCGAAGATATGGAGGCCGAGCCGCCCCTGCGCGGCGGTCTCGAGCTCGCGCAGACGCGCCTGGATCGCCTCGGTCCCCTGGTCGGGATCGGCTGGAGCCGCGGCCAGCGTGCGGGCAGGGACGCAAGCGAGCACCGCCGCCGACGCAAGCGACGAAAGAAAAAATCTCCTGTCCATTTCTCCCCCTTTGTTGTGCTTGTTCGGGAAGTCGCCTCGAGGCATCCCCCGCTACGGCGTCACGAGCCGGGTGGCCGGCGTGGCCGAACCGGCGCGCTGCACTGCTCGCCGACCCAGCGCGCGTCGGTCTCGACATGCATGTCGCCCTGTTGCGTCTTCATGTTGACGCGCGTCGTGAAGTGCTCTGGCCCGTCGAGCTTCGCCTCGAAGTTGCCGTTCGCTTGCGGCTGGGCGCAGCTGACGGAGCCCCTCACCGTCGATTCGCTCTTGACGACGTTCGAGAGCGTGCAATTGCCTTCGGCACGACCGGAATAGATGTTGTCCTGCTTGGCCTGCTCGGGTGTGATGCAGCTGCGCACGGTCCCGTCGTTGTTCAGGCGCACGCCGCGCGCCGCCATCTGCTGCTCGGCCATCCGGCGCATGTCGGGCGGCAGGTTCTGCAGGTACTGCTGGGCCTGCGACATCTGCGACGACATGTCTGGCAGACCGCCGAGATTCATCCGCGTCGTGCGGAATTCCCACTGTCCGGGCCGGACGTCGGCCGCGTTGGTCGTGCCGTAGAGGCATAGCAGCGCGACGCCAAGGACCACGGGGCGCATTCGATTCATCATCACAACTCCTCATGCTGCTGTGGCGGGGAAGGCGTCACGTGCCGTCCGGATTTCCGCCATTCGTTATGTTGGCTGATTGCGCCGGGCGAAGCTGTCAGAATTTCCTACAAGCGACGAATCCGCATCGCCCGAGCCGGATTGACTACGGGCGCCCGGAAGCGGAAATTGTCGCGCATGAAGATCGCAGCCGACTCCGCCATCCATCTCCTGCACGAAGCCGCCTTCGTCACCGTCGCGACGCATTCGACCCAGCTCCCCGGTTACCCTTACGCCACGGCGCTCCCGTGTGTCGTAGACGATGCCCATCGCCCGCTGCTCTGTATCAGTGCCTTGGCCGAGCACACCAAGAACCTGCTCGCCGACGGGCGGGTGAGCCTATCCGTCGTCGGGCCTGAGAGTAGTAACGTGCAGACCGCCCAGCGGATGACGCTGCTGGGCGAGGCCGAGCGCTTCGAGCCGGATGCGGATCTCGTCGCGCGCTACCTCCGCTACCAGCCGGAGGCCGAGCAATACCTGCAGCTCGACTTCATGTTCTTCCGCTTCACGCCGCGGCGCGTGCGCTACATCGGCGGGTTGGGCCGGATGGGATGGCTGGAAGCGGAAGCCTGGGCCGGAATACCGGCGCTCGCCCCGGGCGAGGAGGGCGACTTGCTGCGGCGGCTTTCTCCGCCGGCAGGCATTCGTCTCCTCGGCATCGATTTCTGCGGCATCGATTACACCGTCGACGCCAGACGCGCGCGGCATGCGTTTACCGAGATGCCGAGCCGGGAAAATCTTGCCGAGGCCGTCGAAGGCGCGCTGGCAGCGCTGGCGACCGCCGCGCCCTAGGGACGCAGGGGTTCTGGCGGGGAAGGGGCGCCTCGACCCGCTTGGCCCATGTTGCGGTGCATCGTGCCCTCAATCGGATAAATTTTCCGAAACCGCCATTTCGCGAAAAATTTTTCCTTCGACAGGGTAAAAGGCCCGCCAACGAGAAATTTCTCCGCCGTGAGTTCTCCTTACGATGCTGACTCGTCGTTCGATGCCGCGAACGGCCATAACAGCAACCACACAGGAGACAACGTCGGCAGGCCGGATCGGGGCGTCACGAGCGCCACGTGTCCCGGGACTGCGACGGACCACGCGCCATGTCGAATACCCAATCCCCCCAGGCATCCGTTCCCCTCGTCCCGGTTTCGCTCGACGACAAATACACGCTGACCTCCGGTCGCGCCTATATGACCGGCATCCAGGCGCTCGTCCGCCTGCCGATCATGCAGCACCTGCGCGACCAGGCCGCGGGGCTCAACACTGCCGGCTTCGTCACGGGCTATCGTGGATCGCCGCTCGGTAATGTCGACCAGGAGTTCTGGAAGGCTAAGAAATACCTCGAGCCGCAGCACATTCGCTTCCAGCCCGGGCTCAACGAAGACCTCGCGGCGACCGCCGTGTGGGGCACACAGCAGGTGAACCTCGATCCGAACGCGATGTACGACGGCGTGTTCTCGATCTGGTACGGCAAGGGCCCGGGTGTGGACCGCACCGGCGACGTCTTCCGTCACGCCAATGCCGCAGGCACCTCGAAGCACGGCGGCGTCCTCGTGATCGCCGGTGACGACCATGGCGCCAAGTCCTCGACGCTGCCGCACCAGACCGAGCACATCTTCAAGTCGATGATGATGCCGGTGCTCGCCCCGGCGGGCATCCAGGACTACCTCGAATACGGCCTGCACGGTTTTGCGCTGTCGCGCTACTCGGGCTGCTGGGTCGCCTTCAAGGCGCTGACCGACACCGTCGAGACCTCGGCTTCGGTCGACATCGACCCCTTCAAGGTCCGGACCATCATCCCGACCGACTTCCCGATCCCCGCCGACGGCCTCAACCTGCGCTGGCCCGATCCCCCGCTGGTGCAGGAAAAGCGCCTCGTGCACCACAAGCTGTACGCCGCGCTCGCCTATTGCCGCGCCAACGGGCTCAACCGCACGATCATCGACAGCCCGAACGCCAAGCTCGGCATCATCACCTCCGGCAAGAGCTACCTCGACGTGCGCCAGGCGCTCGAAGACCTCGGCATCGACGAGCAACTTGCCGCCGAGATCGGCATCCGCCTCTACAAGGTCGGCATGGTGTGGCCGCTCGAAGCCGAGGGCGTGCGCGAGTTCGCCAACGGCCTCGACGAGATCCTCGTGATCGAGGAGAAGCGTCAGTTCCTCGAATACCAGCTGAAGGAAGAGCTCTACAACTGGAACGAGAACGTGCGTCCGCGCGTCATCGGCAAGTTCGACGAGAAGGGCGAGTGGGCGCTGCCGCATAGCGACTGGATGCTGCCCGCGGCCGGCGACCTGACCCCGGCGATGATCGCCCGCGTGATCGCCGCCCGTATCGCGCGCTTCTACACCTCCGACAAGATCAAGGCGCGCCTCGCCTTCTTCGACGCCAAGGAAGCCGCGCTCGCCAAGCCCCGCCTGTCGATCCAGCGCGTGCCGCACTACTGTTCGGGCTGCCCGCACAACACCTCGACCAAGGTCCCGGCGGGTTCGCGCGCGATTGCCGGCATCGGCTGCCACTACATGGCGACCTGGCTCTCGCCCGAAACGACGCAGACCTTCTGCCAGATGGGTGGCGAAGGCGTGCCCTGGGTCGGCCAGGCGCCCTTCACGAAGACCCCGCACGTCTTCGCGAACCTCGGCGACGGCACCTACATGCACTCTGGCATCCTCGCGATCCGGGCGGCAGTGGCGGCGAAGGTGAACATCACCTACAAGATCCTCTACAACGACGCCGTCGCGATGACCGGCGGTCAGCCGCACGACGGTACGCTGTCGGTGCCGATCATCGCGCGCCAGGTCGCCGCCGAAGGCGTTGGCAACATCATCGTCGTCAATGACGGACCGCGCGCCTACGGCCCGGCCGACCTGCCGCATGGCGTGCCGATCCGCCACCGCGACGAACTCGACGCCGTGCAGCGCGAGCTACGCGAAGTGCCGGGCGTGACCACGATCATCTACGACCAGACCTGCGCAGCCGAGAAGCGCCGCCGTCGCAAGCGCGGCAAGTTCCCCGATCCCGCGATGCGCGTCGTGATCAACGACCTCGTGTGCGAAGGCTGCGGCGACTGCAGCGAGAAGTCGAACTGCATGTCCGTGACCGCCGTCGAGACCGAGTTCGGCAGGAAGCGCACGATCGATCAGTCCGCGTGCAACAAGGATTTCTCGTGCGTGAAGGGCTTCTGCCCGAGCTTCGTGACGATCGAAGGCGGCAAGCTGAGGAAGGGCAAGGCCGCGGGGGCAACCGGCGACGTCTTCGCGTCGCTGCCCGAGCCGACGCTGCCGGCGACCAACGCGCCGTGGGGCATCCTCATCACCGGCGTCGGCGGCACGGGCGTCGTGACGATCGGCGCGCTGCTCGGCATGGCCGCGCACCTCGAAGGCAAGGGCGTGTCCATCCTCGACATGGCCGGCCTTGCACAGAAGGGCGGGGCAGTGTGGTCGCACGTCAAGATCGCGAACCGTCCGGAAGACATCTTCGCCGCCCGCGTCGCTGCCGGTGAAGCGAACGTCGTGATCGGCTGCGATCTCGTGGTGTCCGCCAGCGACGAATCGCTCGCGAAGATGCGCACCAATCACACCCGCGTCGTCATCAACCGCGACCAGACCAACACCAGCGAATTCGTCCGCGGCTTCGCGGCCCAGGCGCGTACCGGCGACGTCACGAAGCACCCGGACCCGCAGTTCCCGTCCGGCTCGATGGAGTCGCAAATTGTCGACGCTGTAGGCAACCAGAACGTCGAGTTCCTCGAAGCCTCGCGTCTGGCGACCGCGATCCTCGGCGACTCGATCGCGACCAACCTCTTCATGCTCGGTTTTGCCTGGCAGCGCGGCCTCGTGCCGCTGACGCGCGACGCGATCCTGCGCGCCATCGAGTTGAACGGCGCCGCGATCGACGCGAACAAGTCGGCCTTCCAGTGGGGCCGCCGCGCCGCGGTCGATCCGGATGCCGTCGAGAAGGCCGCCAAGCCGCAGCACGGCACGCCGGAACATCACAAGTTGTCGGCCTCGGTCGATGAAGTGATCGGCCGCCGGAAGGCCTTCCTCACCGACTACCAGGATGCCGCCTACGCAGAACGCTATGCGAAACTCGTCGAGCGCGTGCGCGCCGCCGAAGCCAAGGTCCAGCCCGGCACGACGCTGCTGACCGAAGCGGTCGCCCGCGGCTACCACAAGCTGCTCGCCTACAAGGACGAGTACGAAGTGGCGCGCCTCTACACCGGCAGCGACTTCCTCAAGCGCGTCGAGGAGCAGTTCGAAGGCGACTACAAGCTCGTCTTCCACCTCGCCCCGCCGACGCTCGCCGACAAGGATCCGCAGACCGGCGAGCTGCAGAAGAAGAAGTACGGCCCGTGGATGCTGAAGGCGATGCGCCAGCTCGCGAAGATGAAGGGCCTGCGCGGCACGATGCTCGACCCCTTCGCCCGCACGCACGACCGCAAGCTCGACCGTCAGCTCATCGCCGACTACGAGCGCATCGTCGAGGAGATCCTCGTCGGCGTCGAGAAGGCGAACTACGAGACCGCGATCGAACTCGCGAACTTGCCCGAGCAGATCCGCGGCTTCGGTCACATCCGCGAGCGCTACCTGGGCCACGCCCGGATGCGCGAAGGCGAACTCCTCGCGGCCTTCCGCCGCAAGGAACGCCCCGCCGACGTGGCGAACGGCAAGGTCCGCAAGACCATCGCCGTCATTCCCGGTTAATCCCGTTTTTCCCCGCACCAAACCTTCCGTCACGGCCACGAGCCGTGGTGGAGGGGGCGTTGCGCCCTTTCCAGACCAATGAAGGAGACATCATGAGCGTTTTTTCCCTGAGCGATTTCGCCGATCACGAACAAGTCGTTTTCTGCAGCGACGAAAAGAGCGGCCTGAAGGCCATCATCGCGGTGCATAACTCCAACCTCGGCCCGGCCCTCGGTGGCTGCCGCATGTGGCCCTATGCGAGCGAAGAGGAAGCGATCCGCGACGTGCTGCGCCTGTCGCGCGGCATGACCTACAAGTCGGCGATGGCCAACCTCAAGCTCGGCGGCGGCAAGTCCGTGATCATCGGCAACCCGCGCACCGACAAGACGCCCGAGCTGCTGAAGGCCTTCGCCCAGGCCGTCGAGCGCGTGAACGGCCGCTACGTCGCCGCCGAAGACTCCGGCACCGGCGTCGATGACATGAAGTTCATGTCGCAATTCACGCAACACGTCGCCGGCATCGTCGACAAGCCCGCCGAGAACGGCACCCGCAGCGGCGACCCGTCGCCCGCGACCGCCTACGGCACCTTCGTCGGCATCAAGGCCGCCGTCAAGGAGCGCCTCGGCCGCGATTCGCTCGAAGGTCTGAAGATCGCGGTGCAAGGCCTCGGCAACGTCGGCTTCGACCTCGCCCGCCAGCTGAAGGAAGCCGGCGCCCAGCTGTGGGTCACCGACATCCACCGTGAGCCGCTGGTGCGTGCCGGCAAGGAGCTCGAAGCGACCGTCGTGTCGCCGGAAGAGATCTTCGGCCTCGACGTCGACGTCTTCGCCCCCTGCGCGATGGGCGCAATCATCAACGACCAGACCATCCCGCTGCTGAAGGCGAAGGTCATCGCCGGCGCCGCCAACAACCAGCTCGCCGAGCCGCGTCACGGCCTCGCGCTGATGAACAAGGGCATCCTGTACGCGCCGGACTACGTCATCAACGCCGGCGGCATCATCGACGTGTATTACGAGCGCACCGCCAACTTCGACCGTGCCGCGCTCACCAAGCACATCGAGAGCATCTACGACAACCTGATGGAAATCTTCGCGCGCGCCCGCAAGGAAGAGCGCCCGACCGGGGAAGTCGCCGACGCGATCGCCGAGGAGCGCTTCAAGCGCTGAGTCGCGCCGCAAACAGTCTGCAGGGCGGTCAGCCGCCCTGCGACAGCGAGACGAAGATCATCACGAAGATCGGTATCCACAGCACCACGGGGATGCTGTAGACGATGTAGGTGAGATGCAGCGCCTGGACGCCCGGGCCAAGTTGCCATTCGTTGCGGATGTCGCGATAAAGCGTGCGCAGCGCGACCGCATGGGCGAGCAGGTGCGCCACGATCAGCGCGGCGAGGCTCGGTACCGCGAGCACGATGGCGGATGCCCACAGCGGCGATGCGGCGCGCGCCGCGAGCATCCATGCCCGCCCGGTCGCCGGCGGCAGCCGGTCGGACGGCGTCGTCAGGCGCAGCATGCCGGCGACGAGGCCGACCGACGCAATTTCGGCGGCGAACACGACTAGCGCGATCCACTCCCAGTTTGCCGCGGCCGGGTTCAGCCGGTACGCCTCCGCGTGATCGCGCATCGCGAGCATGATCATGATCGGGGGGACCAGCGCAAAGGGCAGCACCATGCGGCCGAGCACGCCGGCGCGCGTGGGAGTCGATGAATCCAAGGGGGTCTCCGTAAGCCTGGGCTCAGGCTTCAGGATCCTGCACGATTCCCTGCTCGACGGCAAATACGGCCGCCTGCACGCGGCTCGTCAGGTTGAGCTTGCGCAGGATGTTCTGCACGTGGATCTTCACCGTGCTATCGGCGAGGTCGAGTTCGCGCGCGATTTCCTTGTTGCTCTGGCCGCGCGCGAGGAAACCGAGGATTTCCCGCTCGCGCGGCGAGAGCTTGTTGAGTTCCGATGCGACGACCGCCGGGGCCGATGCCTTGGGCGGGGCCTCGGCGCGCACGCCGGCAACGAGTTTGCCCATCATCTGCGGCGAGATCACGGATTCGCCGGCTGCGGCTTTGCTGATCGCCGCGGTCAGCGTTTCCGCCTCGATGTTCTTCAACAGATAGCCGCAGGCGCCGGCGCGCAGCGTTTCGATGAGATCCTCGGCGTCCTCGGACACGGTGAGCATCAGTACGTGTGACGCGGGCGACTCCTCGGCAATCATTGCCGCCGCGTCGCGACCCGACAGCCCCGGCATGTGCAGGTCCAGCAGCACGACGTCGGGCTTGAGCTGCCCGGCGCGCTTGACGCCTTCCATGCCGTCGCCGGCTTCGCCGACGATCTCGAACTGTGCATGACGCTGCAGCAGCGACCGGATGCCGCTGCGGAACAGCGCATGGTCGTCGACGAGAAGGACGCGGATCGGGACGTGAAGCGGATCGGAGGTCACTGGATTTCCCTGTTCGTGCGTGGCAGTTCGAGGCGGACCTCGGTCCCCTCGCCGGACGAGGAGCGTACCGCGAAGCGCCCACCGATGCGCAGCGCGCGTTCGCGCATGATCTGCAGGCCGATATGCGAGTCCTGCGCCGTGGCGCTTCGATCGGCGAGGTCGAAGCCGACACCGTCGTCGCGCACGATCACCGCGAGCCCCTCGACGCCGCGCTGCATGCTGACCTTCACTGAGCGCGCGCTGGCGTGCTTGCGCACGTTCGACAGCGCCTCCTGCACGATGTAGAGCACCTGGGTTTCGGCCTCGGGGTCGAGTGGCGCGGCGTCGCCCGCGAGTTCGAGGTCGGTCGCGATGCCGGTCTGTTCGGCCAGGCGGCGCAGCGTCGCCGTGATCGCCGCGGCGAGGTCCTGCTGCGCGACGCGGGTGCGGAAATGCACCAGCAGTTCGCGCACGTCATCGTAACTCTCCTGCACGCCCTGGCGCAGCATGGCGAGCGTGTCGCGCGCTGCGCCTTCGTCGTTGCGCTTGAGCGCGTCGTCGAGCATCTGCACCTGCAGGTTCATGAAAGCGAGTCCCTGCGCGATTGAATCGTGCAGCTCGCGGGCGAGCAGGTTGCGTTCCTCGGACACCGCGAGCTCGCGTCCGCTGGCCTGCAGGCGCTGGTTCTCGATTGCGATGCCGAGCTGTTGGCCGAGCGTCTCGAGCAGCAGGCGGTCCGAGTCGGTGAACGGCCGCGGATCCCTGAAGAACAGGTTGTAGAGGCCCAGCGTCTGCTTGTTGGCCGTGATCGTGGTCGCCGACACGACCTCGAAGCCCGCCTTGCGGCAGGCGGACAGCGTGAGCAGCGGGGCGGGCTCGCGCATCTCGCACACCAGTGACGAGCCGCGGCGCGCCGCCTCGCCGCATATGCATTCGCCGCATTCGAGCACCGCTTCGCGCGCGACGAACTTCTGGTCGAGTCCGTCATGCACTGTCAGGCACAGGTTCTGCGAACCGGGATCGAGCAGCCGCGCCGAACTCGCGCTCGCGCCGAGCGTGGTCTGCACCCGCTGCAGGAAGCCGCGGCACAGGCTGTCGACGTCGTTCGGTTCGCGCAGGAAGGCGCCGATGTCGTACAGGATTTCGAGTTCGCGGTTCTTCTCCTCGAGGCTGCGCGTCTTCGCCGCGACGCGTTCCTCGAGCGTCTCGTACAGGCCCTGCAGGTGCACGGCCATGCGGTTGAAACCGTCCGACAATTCGCCGAACTCGTCGGTCGCGAGTACCGGCACGCGCGCGCTGAAGTCTTCCTCCTCCATGCGCTTCATGCCGTCCCGCAGTTCCGACACCGGGCGGATCACGAGCACGAAGAAAAAGCGGATCAGCACGAGGGTGCCGATGACTGCCAGCGCGATCAGCGAGACCTGCGAGGCGCGCAGGATGTCGGTATTGCGCGCGTAGCTTTGTTCCATCTTGAGCACGACGGCGTTCATGCCGCCGACGAACTCGGTGGTGGTGCGGTCGAAGGCCGCCAGTTCGCCGTGCAGTCGCGAGGGGTCCGGATCGGTGATCAGCTCGCGGAGCAGCGGGCGCACGCGTCCGGACCAGGAGTCGGTCATCCGGTCGAGGTCGGCGGGGATGTCGTTGTCGCGCGGAATGAACAGCGGCCGCTTCGGGTCGCCGCGGCGCAGTTCGTCGAGGACGTCATCGAACTGATCGAGCTCGCCCCGCAGCGCGGCCGAAAACTCCTCGGGCTCGCCGAGTGACGTGGCGTCCGCTCGCGCGAGCAGATTGGCGATGCGGTAGGCGCGCATGCGCAGGCTGCCTGCGTCGTTGATCGCCGCGGCGGCGCCTTCGAGCTGCCAGGACATGAACAGCGTGATGCCGATTGCCGTCAGGGCGACGAGAAAGAACACCAGCAGGATGCCGGTGATCTTGGTGGCGAGGCTGTTGCGGGGGCGCAGCATGGACGGGAAAGGTGGTGGGGAATACCGCAGACTATGTTGCAAGCGGTCCCCTCCGCAAGGCCGGGCAGCGCAGGGGCGCTGCCCGGAGGCGCGGGATCAGGCCGAAGCTGCTGCCCGGACGCGCCGTTTCGTGCGCACGATCTGGTACGCGCGGCCGACGTAGGTGAGCGGTGCGGTCAGCACATGCACCAGGCGCGAGAACGGGAACAGCAGGAACACCGTCATGCCAAGCACCATGTGCAGGCGGAACACCGGCTCGACCGAGGCCAGCAGCGACGGCTGGGGTTGCAGTGTCAGCACGCTCTGCACCCAGCCCGACAGCGCCAGCATCACGCTCGGGTCGCCATGATGCGCGTGGCTCACCGATACCGGCAGCGTCGACAGGCCGGCGAGCAGGGTCAGCAGCAGCCAGCTCAGGATGAAGACGTCCATGCGGCGGCCGGCGGCGCGCACCCGGGTGTTGAACATGCGCCGCATCCACAGCATGGCGCCGCCGAGCAGGCACATGATGCCGAACACGCTGCCGGCCATGATCGCGATCCACTGGTGCTGCAGGTCGGACACGCCCAGCCCGGTCCACAGCGCGTGCGGCAGCACGAGGCCAGCGAAATGGCCGGCGAAGATCGACAGGATGCCGACGTGGAACAGGTTGCTCGCGAGCCACATATGGCGCTTCGACAGCAACTGCGACGAATCCGTCTTCCACGTGTACTGCCCGTTGTCGTAGCGGATCCAGCTGCCGATGATGAACACCGTCAGCGCGATGTAGGGATAGACCCCGAAGAAGAAGTTAAGCGCGTTCATCTTGTCTCCTCAGGCAGCCAGGTTGGTGAGGCTGCCCTGTTTTTCGACGATCCGGACCAGTGACGCGTAGGGGCTGGCGGATTTTTCCAGGTTTTCGGCGAGGACCTTCAACACCTTCGCGACGTCGGCGAGGAACACCCACGCTTCGTCGAGGCCGAGGGTCGAGACGAACTCGAGGATCACCGGCAGGTAGTCCGGCAGTTCCTTCTCGTCGGCCTGCAGCCCGTAGCTGCGGTAGAACTCGCCGAGGTCGATGAGCGCGGGGCCGCGCGACTTCTCCTCGCCGAAGAGGTGGTGCGTCAGGTGCAGGCTGTGCTCGGCGGTGAGGTCGAAGCACTGGACGTAGCTGCCCTGCAGCTCCATCGGGTCGGCGGCGAGCTGCGTCGTGATGAAGTCGGCAACACTGCGCACCTCGTCGGCGCTCAGGATCTGCTCTTCATTGAGCCCCTCGACGAAGCTCGACGCATTCGCGCCGACGCTCTCGCGCAGATCGCGCAGAAGCTCGTCGCTCGGGTAGTCCAGCAGCGCGGCCAGCAGTCGGAAGATTTTCATGATGGTCTCCTTCAGTCGCGCGTGGTGGCAAAGGGGCTCGCCTGGGGAGCCGGTTCGCGCGGTTCGGCGGACTCGGTACGGCGTTCCGGGAAGAGGGCGAAGGTGCCGTAACCCTTGGAGTTGTCGGCGCCGAAGGTGAACCCGTTCTGGCCCTGGAAGCCGTGGTAGTCGTCGAGGCGGATTTCCTCGTGCGCGGTCGGCACGACGAAGCGGTCCTCGTAGTTGGCGATCGCGAGGTAGCGGTACATGTCCTTCGCGTTCTGCTCGGTGATGCCGGCGCGGTTGAGCGGACCGAGATCCGGCTCGCCATCGACGTTGATCGAACGCATGTAGGAGCGCATCGCGAGCAGGCGGTTGAGCGCGGTCTGGATGTACTCCGTCTTGCCCGCGGTGAGCAGGTTGGCGAGGTACTGCACCGGCAGGCGCATCGCCTCGGCCTTCGGGATCACGCCGTCGGACTCGGTCGGCAGGTTCTTCTGGTCGATCTGCGACTGCACCGGCGAGAGCGGCGGCACGTACCAGATCATCGGCAGCGTGCGGAACTCGGGGTGTAGCGGGAAGGCGATCTTCCACTCGACGGCCATCTTGTAGATCGGCGACTTCTGTGCGGCGTCGATCCAGCTCTGCGGCACGCCGTCCTTCAGCGCCTGTTCGATGATCGCGGGGTCGTAGGGATCGACGAAGAGGTCGAGGTGGGCCTTGTAGAGGTCCTGTTCGTTGTCGGTCGAGGCGGCGTCGAGCAGCTTGTCGGCGTCATAGAGGATGATGCCGTTGTAGCGGATGCGGCCGACGCAGGACTCGGAACAGACCGTCGGCAGGCCGGATTCGACGCGCGGGTAGCAGCCGATGCACTTCTCGGCCTTCGACGATTCCCAGTTGAAGAACACCTTCTTGTACGGGCAGCCGGAGATGCACATGCGCCAGCCGCGGCAGCGGTCCTGGTCGGCCAGCACGATGCCGTCTTCCTCGCGCTTGTACATCGCGCCCGAGGGGCAGGAGGCGACGCAGGCGGGGTTGATGCAGTGGTTGCAGATGCGCGGCAGGTACATGTGGAAGGTGTTCTCGAACTGCTTGTACATCTCCTTCTGCATGTTCGCGAAGTTGGCATCCTGCGAGCGCGCGGCGAATTCGCCGGCGAGGTCGTCCTCCCAGTTCGGGCCCCAGGTGATCTTGTCCATCTTCTCGCCGGTGATCTGCGACACCGGGCGCGCGGTGGGCGCGGCCTCCGACAGCGGCGCGTTGTGCAGGCGCGCGTAGTCGTAGGTGAAGGGTTCGTAGTAGTCGTCAATCTGCGGCATGTTGGGGTTGGCGAAGATCTGAACGATCTTCTTCAGCTTGCCGCCGGCCTTGAGTTCGAGCTTGCCGTTGACCTTTTCCCAGCCGCCTTTCCACTTTTCCTGGTCTTCCCAGTTCTTCGGATAGCCGACGCCCGGCTTGGACTCGACGTTGTTGAACCAGGCGTACTCGATACCCTTGCGGTTCGACCACACGTTCTTGCAGGTCACCGAGCAGGTGTGGCAACCGATGCATTTGTCGAGGTTGAACACCATCGCGAATTGCGCGCGGATTTTCATGCGTTTCTCCTGATGCTTGATCCTTTGGGGCGGGGGCGTTGTGCCGCTTCCCGCCGGCTGGGGTATCTGCTCCGCCGGGCCGCCGCTTCCTCGCCCGGCTCCGCAGACACCCCATCCTGCGTTTGTTTCGTACTCGGTCCCTTACCGCGGACCCACCCCGACCGGGTTGCGCTGCTGCTCGCGTTCCGGCGTCAGAGGTCGCTCCAGCCAGTCGATGTCCTGGTCCTCGACCTTGTGCAGCACCACCATCTCGTCACGCTGGCAACCGACCGTGCCGTAGTAGTTGAAGCTGTATGCGAGTTGCGCGTAGCCGCCGACCATGTTGGTCGGCTTCACGATCACGCGCGTCACGGAGTTCAGGATGCCGCCGCGCTTGCCGGTCGAAGGCGAGCCGGGCACGTTCACCGTCTTCTCCTGGGCGTGATACATCAGCGCCACGCCGCGCGGCACCCGCTGCGACACGACGGCGCGCGCCATCGTTGCGCCGTTGGCGTTGATCGCCTCGACCCAGTCGTTGTCCCTGAGGCCGATTTCCTTCGCGTCGTCCTCGGACACCCACACGTAGGGGCCGCCGCGGAACAGCGACAGCATGCGCAGGTTGTCCTGGTAGCTGGAGTGGATACCCCACTTCGAGTGCGGCGTGAGCCACGACAGCGTCAGGTGCGGCTTCTTGCGCACGGAATCCGGAATCAGGTTCTGGGCCTTCATGTCGACCGGCGGACGGTAGGCGCAGAAGCCTTCGCCGAAGTCGAGGAACCACTCGTGATCCTGGTAGAAGTGCGCTCGGCCGGTGAGCGTGCGGAACGGGATGTGCTCGTGGATGTTGGTGTAGCCCGCGGTGTAGCTCACGGTCTCCGACTCGATGCCGGACCAGGTCGGCGCGGTGATGATCTTCCTCGGCTGGGCCTGGATGTCGCGGAAGGTGATCTTGTCCTCGTGGCGGCCGGCGTACAGGTGATGGTGGTCGATGCCGGTCTTCTTGGAGAGCGCCGACCATGACTTGTGGGCGACTTCACCGTTGGTCTCGGGCGCCATGCGCATCACCGCGTCGCACACCGAGATGTCCTCTTCCAGCGACGGCATGCCGAAGGAAACACCCGGAATCTTCACCGTGTAGTTGCACTTCTTGAGCTCGTCGTACTCCTGCTCGGTGTTCCAGTCGAGGCCCTTCACGTTGTTGCCGAGCTTGGTCAGCAGCGGGCCGAGCGCGATGTACTTCTTGTAGGTGTCGGCGAAGTTGCGCTCGACGACCTTCAGCAGCGGCATGGTCTTGCCCGGCACCGGCTCGCATTCGCCCTTCTTCCAGTCGCGTACCTGGCCCAGCGGCTGCGCGAGCTCGAACGGCGAGTCGTGCTGCATCGGCAGGGCGACGACGTCCTTCGCGACGCCCAGGTGCTTCTCGGCGAGATCCGAGAAGGTCTTCGCAATCGTGCGGAAGATCTGCCAGTCCGACTTCGACTCCCAGCCCGGCGTCACGGCTTCGGACAGCGGGTGGATGAAGGGGTGCATGTCGGTGGTGTTGAGGTCGTTCTTCTCGTACCACGTCGCCGTCGGCAGGATGATGTCCGAGTAGGCGCCGGTCGAGTTCAGGCGGAAGTTGATGTCCACCATCAGGTCGAGCTTGCCGACGGGCGCTTCCTCGCGCCACTTCACTTCCTTCGTGCCCTTGCCGTCGCCGCCTTCCTGCAGCACGCCGTTCTGCGCGCCCAGCAGGTGCTTGAGGAAGTACTCGTGGCCCTTCGCGGACGAGCCGATCAGGTTCGCGCGCCACACGAAGAGGTTGCGCGGCCAGTTCTCCTCGGCGTCCGGGTCGGCGAAGGCGACGTCGAGCTTGCCTGACTTCAGCTGCTCGACGATGTGCTTGGCGATGCCGGCTTCATCGGTCGCGCCGGCCTTTTCGGCTTCCGCGACGAGCTCCAGCGGGTTGCGGTTGAAGTGCGGCGCGGACGGCAGCCAGCCCATGCGGGTCGCCGCGACGTTGTAGTCGGCGAGCTTGTAACCCTTGTACTTACCCTTCGCGGCCGGCTGCAGCAACTCGTCGGCGTCGATGGTCTCGTAGCGCCACTGGTCGGTGTGGAAGTACCAGTAGGACGTCGAGTTCTGGTGGCGCGGCGGACGCTGCCAGTCGGTCGCGAACGCGATCGGCGCCCAGCCCGCCTGCGGACGCAGCTTCTCCTGGCCCACGTAGTGCGCCCAGCCGCCGCCCGATTGGCCGACGCAGCCGCACATGTGCAGCAGGTTCATGATCGACCGGTACTGCATGTCGTTGTGGTACCAGTGGTTGATCGCCGCGCCCATGATGATCATGGACTTGCCGCGCGTCTTGGCCGCGTTCTGCGCGAACTCGCGACCGGTGCGCTCGATGTCGGCGGCCTTCACGCCGGTGACCTTCGATGCCCACGCCGGCGTGTAGGCGACCGTCGCGTCGTCGTAGGACGTCGCGACGTTCTTGCCGCCCAGGCCGCGGTCGATGCCGTACTGCGCGACCTGCAGGTCGAACACCGAGGCGACGAATACGGTTTCGCCGGAGGCCAGCGTCAGCCTGCGCACCGGCACGTTGCGGTACAGCAGGCCCGGTTCGCCCGGCTGAAAGTGCGGGAAGCCGACCGACACGACGTCGTCACGCTTGTCGATGCACGACAGCTCGGCCTCGATCTCCTCTTGGGTCGCCGCGTTCTTCGGCAGCAGGTTCCACTTGCCTTCCTCTCCCCAGCGGAAGCCCACCGAGCCGTTCGGCGCGACGTAAGCGTTCGTGCGTGCGTCGACGACGATGGTCTTCCAGTCGGGGTTGTTCGTCTCGCCCAACAGGTCGTCGAAGTCCGATGCGCGCAGGTTGCGGTCGGGCACGAAGGCGCCATCGTGCGAACGCAGGATCACCTGCATCGGCAGGTCAGTGTACTTGCGCGCGTATTCCTGGAAGTAGGGTTCCTGGCGGTCGATGAAGTATTCCTTCAGCGCCACGTGGCCCATCGCGAGGAAGGCCGCCGCGTCGGTGCCTTGCTTCACCGGCATCCACAGGTCGGCGAACTTCACGTATTCCGCGTAGTCCGGCGCCATCGACACGATCTTCGCACCCTTGTAGCGGACTTCGGTCGCAAAGTGCGCGTCCGGCGTGCGCGTCATCGGCAGGTTCGCGCCGGTGATGATGAGGTAGGTCGAGTTGTACCAGTCGGCCGCTTCCGGCACGTCGGTCTGCTCGCCCCAGGTCTGGGGAGAGGCCGCGGGCAGGTCGCAATACCAGTCGTAGAACGAGCCGCAGGCCGCGCCGATCAGCGACAGGTAACGCGCGCCGGCAGCGTAGGAGATCATCGACATCGCCGGGATCGGCGAGAAGCCGTAGATGCGGTCCGGACCCCACTTCTTGATCGTGTAGATGTTCGCCGCGGCGATGATCTCGTTGACCTCGTCCCAGTTCGTGCGCACGAAGCCGCCCAGGCCGCGCACCTTCACGTACTTGTCGCGCTTGGTGCTGTCGGCCTGGATCGCCGCCCATGCCGCGACCGGGTCCTTTCCGCTCTTGCGCTCGGCGCGATAGACCTCCAGCAGGCGCCCGCGGATCATCGGATGCTTGATGCGGTGGGGCGAATACAGGTACCAGGAGAACGACGCCCCGCGCTGGCAGCCGCGCGGCTCATGGTTCGGCAGATCCTCGCGGGTGCGCGGGTAGTCCGTCTGCTGCATCTCGAACGACACCAGTCCGTTCTTGACGAAGATCTTCCACGAACAGCCGCCCGTGCAGTTCACGCCGTGTGTCGAGCGCACGACCTTGTCGTGGCGCCAGCGGTTGCGGTAGGCGTCTTCCCAGCCGCGGTCCTCGTTGGTGACGATGCCGTGGCCGCCGGCGAAGCTGTCCTTCACCTTGTCGAAGAACTTCAGGCGGTCGAGAAAATGGCTCATTGCTTGCTCCTGTGAATCCTGCGTTTCGTAGTCGGTTGTCGTTCTGTGCTGTAGGGGTCAGGGGTTGCGGATGTAGGCGTTGCGGCGCAGGTAGAACCACCAGTTGATCGCGATGCACAGCGCGTAGAACACGGCGAAGCCGTACATCGCGAATTCCGGCGTCCCGGCCTTGATCTGCTGGCCGATCACGACCGGTGCGATGAAGGAGCCGTAGCCGCCGATCGCCGAGGTCCAGCCCAGCACCGGGCCGCGCTGGTCCTGGTCGAAGACGAAGCCGACGGTGCGGAAGGTCGAGCCGTTGCCGATGCCGGAGGCGGCGAACAACAGGATGAAGAGCAGCATGAACACCAGGAAGTAGCTTTCCGGCGTCGCCGATTGATAGGCCAGATGCATCACATAGCCGGTCACCGCGGACGCGACGACGAGCACCAGCGAGATCACCTGCGTGACGATCGAGCCGCCCAGCTTGTCCGAGATCCAGCCGCCGACGGGGCGGATCAGTGCGCCGACGAAGGGCCCGATCCACGCGTACATCAGCGCCGAGGGGGCGTTCGGGTTCTTCGCGTGCACCCAGGCGTTGGCGGCGGCATCGAAGCTGTGGGTGTTGCCGAAGATCACCGTGATCGACAGCGGCACCGCCATTGAGAAGCCGATGAAGGAGCCGAAGGTCACCAGATACAGCGCGGTCATCGACCACGTATGCTTGTTGCGGAAGATCGCGAACTGCTTGCTGAGGTTGGCCTTCATGTCGCCGCTCGCTACCGCCTTCATCGCGAACAGCGTGCCCACCGTGACCAGCGGCGGCACCGCCCACATGCCGTTACCCGACAGCAGGCCGAGACCGCTGGGCGCCGGCAGGTAGAGGTAAAGACCGATGCCGGACACGACCAGCGCCACGACGTAGAGCGTCAGGATCTTGCCCATCGCCGAGCCGGTCGAGCCGATGTTCGGCGAGACCGTGCGCAGGTTGTTGAGCCCGAACCAGCCCACCACCGCCAGCGGCACCAGCAGCAGCAGCCATATGAAGCCGGCGTTCTGCACGTAGGTCGGCGTGCCGGCGGCGATCTTGCCGATCAGCGTCGCCGAATCCTTCGTCAGCGGAAGTGCGTCACCGCCGAGCGCGCCGAACAGGCCCAACGTCATCACCGCCGGAATCAGCAGCTGGGAGGTCGTGACGCCGAAGTTGCCGAGGCCTGCGTTCAGACCCAGCGCCGTGCCCTGCAGGCGCTTCGGATAGAAGGTGCTGATGTTGGCCATCGAACAGGCGAAGTTGCCGCCGCCGATGCCGGAGAGCAGCGCCATCAGCTGGAAGAGCCACAGCGGGGTGTTCTTGTCCTGCAACGCGATGCCGGTGCCGAGCGCCGGGATCATCAGCAGCGCAGTGGTCAGCCATACGGTGTTGCGGCCGCCGCAGATGCGGATGAAGAAGGACGCCGGGATGCGCAGCGTGGCGCCCGACAGGCCGGAGATCGCCGCGATCGAGAACAGCTGGTCGGGCGTGAAGGGGAAGCCCGCGTTGGCCATCTGCACCGTGATGATCCCCCACATCAGCCACACGGCGAAGCCGCACAGCAGGCTGGGGATCGAGATCCACAGGTTGCGGGTAGCGACGCGTCGGCCTTCGCGTGCCCAGAAGGTTTCGTCCTCGGGCCGCCAGTCGGCGATATCGGCGCCGCGCGGACGCTCGCCCGGGCGTACGCCGGCGCTGCCTCCCGCGGCGCCGGGGACCGCGGCGATTGGACGGAGTTTTGCACGTGCCATGGGCTTGCTCCTGGTTCAGAAATTCGGGGTCATTGCGGGAAAATTATTTGCGAGGCGGTCACTTCGTCGCGACCGCGACCGGGCCGCCATGCATCACGTCGGTGCGACGCACTTCGGTCCAGTACATCCAGATCAGCGATACCCAGGTCACGCCATAGAGCAGCATGAAGGCGCTGGAGCGCACGCCGGTCAGGTCGAGGAGCGCCCCGAACATGATCGGCAGCAGGAAGCCGCCGAGGCCACCGACCAGGCCGACAATCCCCGATACCGCGCCGATCTCATGCGGGAATTCGTCGGAGATGTACTTGAACACGGAGGCCTTGCCGAAGGCCCACGACACGCCGACCGTGAACATCAGCGTCGTGAAGAACCAGATGTTGTGGTGGATCGCGAAGGTCTTCGGGCCGGCGACCGTCATCACGGTGAATTCGGTGTGCGGGTAGGAGAGCAGGAACAGGCACACCCACGACACCCACATCACCCACCAGGTCACCTTGTGTGCGCCGAAGCGGTCCGAGAACCAGCCGCCGACCGCGCGCAGTACGCCGCCCGGCAGCGAGAAACAGGCCGCAAGCAGCGCCGCCCTCTCGAGGCCGAGGCCGAATTCGGTGACGTAGTACTTCGTCATCCACAATGCCAGCGCGACGTAGCCGCCGAACACGATCGAGTAGTACTGGCAGTACTTCCATACGCGCGGATTCTTCAGCACGCGCAGTTGGTCGGCGAAGGTGACGCCCGACGACACGCGGTGCGCCGGATCATCGTAGGTGAAGAACCAGAATGCGAGCGCGATCGCCAGCATTGCCCAGGCGAAGGCCTGCGGCACGAACTCCCAGCCGAAGGCGACGACCAGCACCGGCGCCACCAGCTTCGTCACCGCCGCGCCGGAGTTGCCGGCGCCGAACACGCCCATCGCGAAGCCTTGGTTCTTCCGCTCGAACCAGCGCGCGCAATACGCGATGCCCACCGAGAAGGAGCCGCCGGCGAGTCCGACGAAGAGCCCCGCGACGAGGAACTGCCAGTACGCCGTCGCCTGGCTGATCAGCCAGATCGGTGCAACGGTCGCGAGCATCAGCACGAAGAGCACGACGCGCCCGCCGAGCTTGTCGGTCAGCATGCCGAGCGGCAGGCGCACCAGCGCGCCGGTCAGCACCGGCGTCGCGGCGAGCAGGCCGAATTGCGTTTCGTTGAGACCGAGCTGCGCCTTGATCGGAATGCCGATCACCGCGAACAGCATCCACGCGGCAAAACACATCGTGAATGCCGTCGTGCTCATCACCAGCACGGAAAACTGCTTTCGGCGTTGCGAGGCCATGTTTCCCCCATCCCTCAGAAGCGGAGCGCACCGTGCTCCATGCTGGAATGAAGGTTATGCCTGGCGAACCGCGCCGACCATTCGCCAAAAGCAGGGGGAGGGGACTAGTCCGGCAGGGGGCGGGCTAGTCACTTCGAACTAGTCACGGGCGTAATGAAAGCGCCCGACGAAAGAAAGCCCACTCCGGCGCAAGTCCGGAGTGGGCCGGTTTCTTACTGTGCCAGCCTCAGCGGCAGTGACCGCGCTTCGCGCGTTCCTCGGCCGTCCACACCTCGCCCGAGCCCTCGCGGTGGGTGCGGCGCGTGAAGACCGACTTGTAGCCCGTGAACATCGCCAGGACGTAGTTCTGGCGGTGCCACCACGACGCCCAGATCACGCCGCAGATATGAAAGCCGGCGAGCGAGATCAGCATCTTCGCGACGAATTTGTGGATGTCTTCGAGGCTTTCGTCCCAATAGGTCGGCACGATATCGACGAGCGGTCCCTCGAGCTGCTGGGCGGCGTACAGCATCGTGCCGATGATCGTGTTGCCGAGCAGCAGGAAGAGGAAGGCGAATACCATGATCGCCCCCATCGGGTTGTGGCTCAGGTACTCGCGCGCCGGGCCCATGCGAAAGGCCGACAGGGTGTATTGGATGGTTTCCCTCACCGTGTAGATGAAGGCCGAAAAGCGCGCGTAGGGCGAGCCGACGAATCCCCAGACAATGCGCGTCAGCACCAGCGTGAAGATCAGATAGCCGGCGTAGGCGTGCAGCGGAAACTTGTCGGTGATGAAGAAGCCCGTGAAGAAGGAGGTCACGAGCGTCCAATGGAAGGTCCGGACCAACATGTCCCAGACCTTGATCTGCGCCTTGGTCTTGAGGGCCCGTCGCGGACTGTGGAGGAGTTCCGTGCCCTTCAGCGCGCTGTCGTCGTTAGCGGCGATGGCCTTCGCAGGGCTGTTGTTCGGGTTGAAGCGCTGGCCGAAATTGCGCTGGGACGACTTCTTCATGACAACACGACTATGGGCTGGGATTCAATTACGAATTGTAACGTCTGCCGTAGGGTCATGTTGTTGCGCATTGTCAAATTCTGAATTGCTCCAGATGTCTTTTTCGTTGTGCCCTCATTCCACCCGCCGCACTTCTTCGAGAATCGCCTCGCCGTAAGCATCGAGCTTGCGGTCGCCGATGCCCGAAATATGGGACAGGTCGGCGCGGCTGGTCGGCCGCGCGAGCGCGATTTCACGCAGCGTCGCGTCGTGGAAGATCACATAGGCCGGCACGTTGCGTTCGCGCGCTGTCGCTGCCCGCCAGGCGCGCAGCCGATCGAACAGCGTCTGCGGCACGCCGTCGAGGATTTCCATGCGATTGCTGCGCGTGCGCCGGCTGCGCTTCTTTTCCGGCACGATCCGCAGCGCAAATCCGGCCTCTCCGCGCAGCAGCGGACGGGCGAGGTCGGTGAGCGTCAGCGCATTGTGGCGGTCGTGGTCCACCGCGAGGAGGCCGCGCGCGACGAGCTGGCGGAAGAGTGTCCGCCAGGTCTTTTCGTCCATGTCGGCGCCGATGCCGAAGGTGCTGACCTTGTCGTGTTCCCAGTCGCGCACCTTGTCGGTGAGCTCGCCGCGCAGCACGTCGATCACGTGGCCGGCGCCGAAGCGTTGGCCCGTGCGGAACACGCCGGACAGCGCCTTGCGTGCGGCATCGGTCGCGTCCCAGGTGCGCGGTGGCTCCAGGCAGTTGTCGCAATTGCCGCAGACCTGGCCTTCCTCACCGAAATGCGCGAGCAGGTGCTGGCGGCGGCAGGCGGTCGTTTCGACGAGACCGACCAGCGCATCGAGGCGCGCCCGCGCCCGGCGCTTGAAGTCCTCGTTGCCTTCGGACTCGTCGATCATGCGCCGCTGCTGCACGATGTCCTGCGCGCCCCAGGCCATCCATGCCTGCGAGGCGAGGCCGTCGCGCCCGGCGCGGCCCGTTTCCTGGTAGTAGCCTTCGATCGAGCGCGGCAGGTCGAGGTGGGCGACGAAGCGCACGTCCGGCTTGTCGATGCCCATGCCGAAGGCGATCGTCGCGACCATCACGATGCCGTCCTCGCGCAGGAAGCGGTTCTGGTTGGCTGCGCGCACTTCCTGCGGCATGCCGGCGTGATAGGGCAGGGAGCGGATGCCCTGTTCCTCCAGCCACGCGGCGGTCTCCTCGACCTTGCGTCGCGACAGGCAGTAGACGATGCCGGCGTCGCCCTCGTGGTCTTCGCGGATGAAGGCGAGGAGCTGGTTGCGCGGATTGTCCTTGTCGACCATCCGGTAGCGGATGTTGGGCCGGTCAAAGCTTGATACGAAGCGGCGCGCTTGGGCGAGTCCCAGGCGCGCCGCGATCTCCTCGCGCGTCTCCGGATCGGCGGTCGCCGTCAGCGCGATGCGCGGCACGCCGGGATAGCGCTCGGACAACACCGAGAGTTGCAGGTATTCCGGTCGGAAGTCGTGGCCCCATTGCGAGACGCAATGCGCCTCGTCGATCGCGAAAAGCGCGATGCGCCGGTCGCGATGCAGGCGGTCGAGCGTTCCCAGCAGGCGCGCCGTCAGCAGCCGCTCGGGTGCGACGTAGAGCAGATCGAGACGGCCTTCGATGAGGTCGCGCTCGACGGCCGCGGCCTCCTCCTGCACCTGGCTGGAATTCAGGTAGGCTGCGGCGACGCCAGCTTCCTGCAAGGCGCTGACCTGATCCTGCATCAGCGCAATCAGCGGCGACACGACGACCGCCGTGCCCGAGCGCAGCAGGGCCGGGACCTGGTAGCACAGCGATTTCCCGCCGCCCGTGGGCATCAGCACCAGCGCGTCGCCGCCCGCCGCGACATGCGTCACGATGGCCTCCTGCTCGCCGCGGAAGGCCGTGTAGCCGAAAACGTGTTCCAGGACGTGCAGGGGGGAAGGACGGGTGGAAGTGCTCATCGGCTGCATTTTACCGATGTGCGGCGCCTTGCGTTCGGCCCCGTTCGATCGGCGCTGTGCAAAATTACCCCTTCATGCTTTATGGAGTTCGACGCCGACCGATGCGGGTGTTATCTTTGTCTATCACTAAAGTCACGAATCGAGCGAGCGCCCATCATGCGCAAGACAGACGTTACGGCTCTCTATGATGCATACCCGCACCTCAACAAGATCGACGAGCTGTGGGGTACGCGCGATTGCAGGCAGTTCATCGTCCGTCTGATGAACGACACGCGTGACGGAACCCGCCGCGGCTTTCCGGGCGATCACGCGCGAACGATTCTGCGCCTGCTGATCGAGCACGATCGGACCTTCCCGCAGTTCGAGGAAAACATCACGATGGTCTGGCACGACGCGGAAGCGAGTGCGTTCAAAGAGAGCCAGGCGACCAAGTGATTCCGGGAGATTTGGCCACCGAGGATCTCATCGAGTTCGCGACCGAGACGGCTCCCCGCCCGAAAACGGCGGCAAGCTGGAAGGTCGCAATCGTCGATGACGACGAGGACGTACACCGCAGCACCGAACTGAGTCTCGCCAATGTCGAGATCCTCGGCCGTCCGCTTGTCTTCCTGCATGCCTATTCGGCGGAACAGGCGCGCAACGTGTTTGCCGGAGAACGCGACATCGCGGTGATCCTGCTCGACGTCGTCATGGAGACGCAGGACGCGGGGCTGAAACTCGTCGACGAGATCCGCAACGAACTCGGGATGCGCGATGTGCGCATCATCCTGCGTACGGGCCAGCCCGGCTACGCGCCGGAGCTCGATGCGATCCGCGATTACGACATCAACGACTACAAGAACAAGTCCGAACTGTCGCGCACGCGTCTCTACGCGGCGCTCACGTCGGCGATCCGCGCCTACCAGCAGATCCGCATTGTCAGCTCCAGCCGCGAGGGGCTCGCGCGCATCGTGCGCGGCAGCGCGGAGCTCATGCGAAGCGAAGGCCTGGCGGAATTCGCCGCCGGCGTCATCACACAGATTTCCGGCCTGCTCAACCTGCCGCCGGAAGGTCTCGTCTGCGCGCGGCGCGACGACGGCGGCAGCTGTGAGGTCATCGCCGCGGCCGGACGTTTCGAGCACACCGTGCGCCAGTCGCTCGACACGCTCGAAAGTACTGAAGTGCGGACGCTGCTCGAACAGGCGCTGACGCGCCGCGAAAACATCCTCGCACCCGGCGGGGGCATCGCCCTGTACTTCGGCGCACGTCCCGGGCGCGATCTCGCGGCCTACGTCGAAGCGGGTTTCGTCGTCGAGGATCTGGATCCGAACCTGCTGGAAGTCTTCTGCACGAATGTGTCGGTGTGCCTCGACAACGTCGACCTCGTGCAACGGCTCAACCAGTACTCGTATTTCGATCCGCTGGTGAACCTGCCGAACCGTCGTCACCTCGTGAACATGCTCGAGACGCACCTGCGCGAGTGCGAGGAGCTGCGTGGCGTGCTGGCGGTGGTCGACGTCGATCATTTCGGCGAGATCAACGGCGCTTTCGGCTACCAGTACGGCGATGCGATGTTGAAGAGCGTCGCCGCGCGCATCGTCGAAGGCTGCGATCGGGGGGCGCACGTCGCTCGGGTCGGCAGCGACTGCTTCGCGGTCTTCTGGGCGGATCCCGATACCCGCACCGAACTCCTGGATGGGCTCTTCGCCGATCCGCTGGAGGTCGAGGGCGAGAGCATCATCGTGTCGGTCACGGTCGGCGTCGTGCGCCTCGACGACGTGTCCGGCGACGGCAGCGAGGCGCTCGAGGATGCCTTCCTCGCGCTCAAGCGGGCGAAGCAGGCTGAGCGCGGTTCGGTGGCGCGCTACAACCGCGGCGTCAGCGAGGAAATCCGCGGGCGCGTGAACATGCTGCACAACCTGCGGCGGGCGTTTTCCGCCAACGAGCTCTTCCTCGTCTACCAGCCGCAGATCTCGCTCGATACCGGTCGCTGCGTCGGCGCCGAGGCGCTGTTGCGCTGGCGCATGGCCGACGGCACGATGGTGCCGCCCGACCGCTTCATCCCGCTCGCGGAACGCTCCGGACTCATCGTGCCGATGGGCGAATGGGTGATGCGCCGCGCGTGCGAGGAGGCGGCGTGGATGGCGCGCAACGGCTACGGCAAGATCCGGGTGGCGATCAACGTGTCGATCATCCAGTTCCGCGATCCGCACTTCCTCGGCCGCCTGCGCGCAGCGCTGGAGGACAGCGGCGCGTTGCCGCAGCAGATTGAACTCGAGATCACTGAGTCGGTCGCGATGGGCGAAGGCAATCGCATGATCGAGCTTTTCGGCCGCATCAAGGCGATGGGACTCGATATTGCGATCGACGACTTCGGCACTGGCTTCTCGTCGCTGAGCCACCTGCAGCGTATGAACGTCGATCGGCTCAAGATCGACCGCGCCTTCATCAACGACATCGGCGGCGCCGGCAAGGGCGGTGAGATCGCCGGCCTCGTCTGCGGGCTCGGCGACCGGCTCGGCATCGAGCTGATCGCCGAGGGCATCGAGCATGACGAGCAGGCCGGGCGCCTGCAGACGATGGGCTGCCAGCTCGGGCAGGGCTTTCACTTCGCGCGGCCGATGCCGGTCGACGACTGGCACTCCTGGCTTGCCGCCAACGGGCAAGGTGGTGGCTGACGCGCTGCGGCACTTCGCCGGCTGGATCCTGACGCTGGCGATCGTGGGCCTCACCGGTTGCGGCGAACCCGAACCGGTCCGCATCGGGTTCCTCGGCAGCCTGACCGGGCGCGCCTCCGATCTCGGCATCGCCGGCCGCAATGGCGCCTTGCTCGCCGTCGAGCAGGCGAACGCCGCCGGCGGCATCGCGGGGCGGCGCGTGGAACTGATCGTCCGCGACGACGCGCAGAAGATCGGCCTCGCCCAACGCGGCGTCGCCGAGCTGCTCGCGACCGGCGTTGAAGTGATCATCGGACCGATGACGAGCGCGATGGCCGAAGTCGTGCTGCCGTTGACGAAGTCGGCGGGTATTCCTGTGATCGCCCCTTCGGTGACCAGTACCGCGTTTTTGGGGCTCGACGATCAGTTCTTCCGCGTCACCGCGACGACACGCGAATACGCTTCCGCTTCGGCCCGCTACCTCGCTGGCGAGCTCCGACGGCGCAAGGCGTCCGTCATCTACGATCGCTCCAACGATACGTTTTCGGCCGACTGGGTGCGGCACTTCTCGGCCGCCTTCGGGCGCGCCGGGGGCGAGGTGGTGCGCGTCGAGACCTTCGAGTCGGCGGCCGACATGAGCGTGCAGGACACAGTGGATCGCGCCCTGGCGCCACGACCGGATTCACTCGTGGTGGTGTCGGCGGCGGTCGATCTCGCGCGCATCGCGCAACTCGTGCGGCGCACCGACAGCGCGCTGGTCATCATGGGGAGTACCTGGGCTGCGACCGAGGAACTGGTCGCGATCGGCGGTCGGGCGGTCGAAGGGGTGCTGGTACCGCAGATGTTCGACCGCGAGGACGCGTCGCCGCGCTACCAGTCCTTTCGCTCCGCCTACGTAGAGCGTTTCGGCGAGCAGCCCGGCTACGGCGCCGTGGTCGCCTACGATGCCGCGCGGGTCGCGCTTGAGGCCCTGGCGCAGACGGGGAGCGGTCGCAAGGCGCGCAATTATCTGATCGATCACACGTTTGCCGGTCTGCAGCAGCCGCTGCATATCGATCCCTGGGGCGATACGCAGCGCGACGTGTACATGACGCGCATCCGCGACGGGCGTTTTTCCCTTGAAGCGAAGCTGTCCGGGCCGCAGCGCGAATGATGCAGCCTCTGCGTCTCGCGCGACTGCTCTTCTTCCGCTCCGTGGTGGTGGCGGCGGTGACCTTCGCCTTCGTGTTCGCGCTGATGAAGCTGTGGCTGCTACCGCAGATCGACCACGACACCGAGCTGCGCCAGCACCAGCTTGCGCACGCGATTGCCCATCAGATCGAGGCTCAGCTCGACCGCCCCCGCATCGCGCTCGAAGGCATGGCGCAGACGCTCGTCGAGGGCGGAATGCGTCCGTCGGGGCGGATGTCGCTGATGCTCGACCGCCTGATCGAGGAACATGGCGACAGCTTCGCCGCGGTCTACGCAATCGGCGACGACGGGACAGTCATCGCGGTCGGTCTACCCGCCTCGCGCCGGAGTCTGCGCAACGACCTGCTCGGCATGGACCTTTCGAAACATCCGGTGTTCACCGCGGCGTCGCACGAAACCGGTGTGTACTGGTCGGACGCGCGGCTCTCGCCCGTGAGCGCGGACGTTGCCGCCATCGTCGCGGTGCGTCAGGGCGCGCTGACGCTGGTGGGCGAGCTGATTCCGCTGGCACTCGGGACCGCGCTCTCCGGGAACGAAGAAGAGGACGGCCTGCGCACCATCCTCTTCGACCGTCGCGGGACGGTGATCGGCGACACCGCCTCGACGGCCCTCCAGCCGTTTTCGGAGGGCGGATCGCAGATGGAGGTGGCCGCGCACGAGGACGACGACGGCAGCACCTTCGAGCGATTGCGCATCGACGGCGTGGATATGATCGGCAGCGCCGTGCCGGTGTCGCAGCTGGGCTGGCGCGTGCTCGTCGTACGGCCGCAGGCGCAGGCCTTCCGGCCCTCGCGCACGGCCGAGCTGATCGTGCTGGTGGGCCTGGCGACGTCGATCATCGTGGGCCTGATCGGGGCCGCGATGCAGGCCGGCTACTTTGCGCGTCTCTTCCGCGAGTTGTCGATCTTCGCAGTCGGTGTCGAGCAGGGGCGCTACGAGTTGTCGTGGCGGAAGTCGAAGGTGAAGGAGTTCAACCGGCTTGCGGCGGCCTTCGAGCGCATGAGCCGGGCGATCCGCGAGCGCGAGGCGGCCGTCGAGGCGAGCCGCGCGGCGTTGCAGGAGCTGAACCAGACGCTCGAGGCGCGGGTGATCGAGCGCACCGAAGCGCTGCACCGAAGCAACGAGGAGCTGTCCTCGGCGCTCGAGAACCTGCGGCGCACCCAGGAGGATCTCGTCAATTCCGAAAAGATGGCCGCCCTCGGCGCGCTGGTCGCCGGGGTGTCGCACGAGCTCGGCACGCCGCTCGGCAACAGTCTGATCGCGGCCAACACGGTGCGCGACCAGACGCGCGCGCTGCGCGAAGAGCTCCAGTCCGGCCTGCGCCGTTCGTCGCTGGAGCGCTATCTGGAAGACACCGAGGCCGCCAACGCGATCATCGAGCGCAATCTGGAACGCGCCGCGGCGCTCGTGGCGAGTTTCAAGCAAGTGGCCGTGGACCAGTCGAGTTCGCAGCGGCGCGAATTCAACTTCGGCGAAGTCGTCGATGAGATCGTGATGACATTGCGGCCGTCGCTCAAGCGCCTACCGTACCGGTTGGTGGTCGACGTCGATCGCAACGTCCGTCTCGACAGCTATCCCGGTGCGCTCGGCCAGATTCTGACCAACCTGATCAATAACGCCGTGCTGCATGGCTTCGAAGGGCGGAACTCCGGCGAGATCCGCGTGACCGGCCAGCTGGAGGATCCCGACTGGGTGCTGCTCGAAGTCGCCGACGACGGCCGCGGCATTCCGCTCGAACTGCAGCGCCGCATCTTCGAGCCTTTCTTCACGTCGCGGCTGGGCAAGGGCGGCAGCGGGCTCGGCCTGCACATCGTGCATAGCCTCGTGGCCAACGTGCTGGGTGGCGCCGTCAGCGTCGATAGCCAGCCCGAAGTGGGCACGACGATGCGCGTTCGCATGCCGCGGGTGGCCCCGGTGACAGCTTCCGCAGCGGGCCCGGTGGCCTAGTCCTTACGCTCAAGGGATAGGGCCTGGCAGGGCGCTCGCGCTCGCCTAGGCGCCGCGAATGCGGCCCAGCAGTGCCGTCGTCGAACGCTCGTGCGTGAAGGGGATGGAATGCACCGTCCCGCCCCAGCCGACGACTTCGGCCGCGCCGACGATGCGCTCGACCGGCCAGTCGCCGCCCTTCACGAGCACTTCCGGGCGGGCTTCGAGGATGCGCGCGAGCGGCGTGTCTTCGTCGAACCATGTGACGAGATCGACGCAGTCGAGCGCCGCCATCACCGCGAGCCGGTCCTCCAGCACGTTGATGGGCCGGTCGTCCCCCTTGCCGAGGCGGCGCACCGATGCGTCGGTGTTGAGCGCGACCACCATCGCGGCGCCGAGCGCGCGTGCCTGTGCGAGATAGGTGACATGGCCCCGGTGCAGGATGTCGAAACAGCCGTTGGTGAAGACGAGCGGGCGCGCGAGCGCGGCGGCGCGGACGGCCAGTTGCGCGGGCGGGCAGATCTTGTCTTCGAAGGCGGGACGGGGATAAGGCATGGCCGGGATTCCTGGTCGGGGTCTGCGCTGTAGGCGGGGACGGATTCTAGCCGTTTGATGGCCGCCAATATTCTTTTACAATACGGACGAGTATGCCGAGCTTGCGGGCAAATATCACATATTGCATCGCGGTATGTTGATGATGCTCAAAATTCTGTATTGCGGTCACGGAATTCCCTATGGCATGATCGGCCGGAACTCGCAGGAAGCGCCTTGCGCGAGATTCCGCATCCGATGGGGGTAGGGACATGAGTCTTGCCGGTCGTCATGCAGTGTCCGCTTCATTGTTGCTCGCCTCCTCGGCGGCATTCGCCGAGCGTAACTACAACCTGCAGTCCCCCGTGACCAGCGTCGCGGAACAGATTTACAACATGCATACGCTGATGCTGATCATCTGTCTGGTGATCTTCATCGGCGTATTCGGCGTGATGTTCTGGGCGGTGATCCACCACCGCAAGTCGCGTGGCGCGGTCGCCGCCAATTTCCACGAAAACACCTCGGTCGAGATCGCCTGGACGATCATCCCGGTTGTCATCCTGCTCGGCATGGCCTGGCCGGCGACCAAGACCGTGCTGGAAATGAAGGACACGCGCGACCCGGACATCACGATCAAGGCCACCGGCTACCAGTGGAAGTGGGGCTACGACTACCTGCAGGGCGAAGGGCAGGGCATCCGCTTCCT
>NZ_DATFAO010000088.1:0-24264 GCF_035254505.1 Aromatoleum sp.
CGCTGGACCTACTTCGAGAAGTTCGACTACTGGGCGGTGTTCTGGGGTGTGAACATCATCGGCTGGAGCGGCCTGATGCTGGCCTTCCCGCACGTCACGGCGAGCTTCCTGCCGGGCTGGGTGTTCAACGTCGCGACGCTGGTGCACGGCGAGGAAGCCTTCCTCGCGGCGGTGTTCCTCTTCACGGTGCACTTCTTCAATAACCACTTCCGCCCCGACAAGCTGCCGCCGCCGGACGTCGTGATGTTCACCGGCACGCAGTCGCTCGAAGAGTTCCGCCGCGAACATCCGGCGCAGTACCAGCGTCTGGTTGAGTCGGGCGAACTCGAGAAGTACATCGTCGATGCGCCCTCGCGGCCGATGCATGTCAGCTCGGTGATCCTCGGCCTGGTGCTGATCACCTTCGGCCTCGTGCTGCTGGTGCTGGTCGGAACGGGCTTCTTCAGCTGATCCACGGCTGAGTCGTCATGACGAAGGGGAGGCGTGAGCCTCCCCTTTTTTTGTCCACGTTTCGCATGAATTGCGGTTGTTACGATTCAGTACATTCCGCAAACAGTTGCGCAAACATGGCTTGCGACACTGCACGCACACAAAAGCGCGCCCTCATCGTTCGACGGGGGAGGACGCTTCGGCGCACACGATTGCGCCGAACCCCGGACCCGCAACCGATAAACACGGGCCGGATGGAGACGCAGCTTAAAAACCGAAGGAGGAGGTGCTTATGTCCGACAGTAACGGGCAAGCCGTGCATGCGGCGGCCCTGGACACATTCCCGCGGCTGTTGATGCACCACGCGGCAGTGCGGCCGAACCGGCCCGCGATGCGCGAGAAGGAATACGGCATCTGGCAGACCTACACCTGGGCCGAAGTCGCGCAGAACGTGCGCGCCATCGCCTGCGGGCTCGCGGAACTGGGCTTCAAGCGGGGCGACCGCCTCGCCATCATCGGCGACAACCGTCCGCGGCTCTACTGGTCGGTCGCAGCCTGCCAATGCCTTGGCGGCATTCCGGTGATGCTCTACCAGGACGCCGTGGCGCAGGAAATGGCCTACGTGCTGCAGGACGCCGAGATCCGCTTCGCGGTCGTCGAGGACCAGGAGCAGGTCGACAAGATGCTCGAGATCCTGCCCGACGTGCCCTTCCTCGCGCACGTCATCTACGACGACCCGCGCGGGCTGCGCCACTACACGCAGTCGCTGCTGATGGGCCTGGACTCGCTGCAGGAAGCGGGCCGCATCCACGACCGCAATCACACCGACTTCCTCGACGCCGAGATCGACAAGGGCGCGGGCGACGACATCTCGGTGATGCTCTACACCTCCGGCACCACCGGCAAGCCCAAGGGCGTATGCCAGACCCACGGCGCGTTCATCGCCGCAGCGCAGGGCGCGATGCAGGTCGACGGCCTCACCGACGGCGAAGACATCCTGTCCTACCTGCCGATGGCCTGGGTCGGCGATCACCTCTTCTCGTTCGCACAGGCGATGGTCGCGGGCTTCACGATCAACTGCCCCGAGTCCGGCGAGACGGTGATGACGGACCTGCGCGAGATCGGGCCGACCTACTACTTCGCCCCACCGCGCGTGTTCGAGAACCTGCTCACGCAGGTGATGATCCGCATGGAGGACGCGACCGCTCTCAAGCGCAAGCTCTTCCACCACTTCCTCGGTGTCGCCCAGCGTTGCGGCGCCGACATCCTCGACGGCAAGCCGGTGTCCACCGGCGACCGCTTGCAGTACTGGCTCGGCAACCTGCTGGTGTTCGGTCCGCTGAAGAACGTGCTCGGCATGAGCCGCATCCGCGTCGCCTACACGGCGGGCGCCGCGATCGGACCGGACCTCTTCCGCTTCTACCGCTCGATCGGCGTGAACCTCAAGCAGTTCTACGGCCAGACCGAGACCTGCGCCTACGTCTGCCTTCAGCCCGACGGCCAGATCAAGTTCGACTCGGTCGGCAAGCCCGCGCCCTTCGTCGAAGTGAAGCTCGCCCACAACGGCGAGATCCTCGTCAAGGGGCCGATGCTGCTGAAGGCCTACTACAAGCGCCCCGACGCGACCGCCGAGTCGATCAACGCCGACGGTTACTTCATGACCGGCGACGCGGGCTTCTTCGACGCCGAAGGCCACCTGAAGATCATCGACCGCGCCAAGGACGTCGGCAAGCTCACGGACGGATCGATGTTCGCGCCGAACTACATCGAGAACAAGCTGAAGTTCTTCCAGCACATCAAGGAAGCGGTCACCTTCGGCAGCGGCCGCGACTACGTCACCGCCTTCATCAACATCGACCTCGAAGCGGTCGGCAACTGGGCCGAGCGCCAGGGCATGGCCTATTCCGGCTACACCGATCTCGCCTCGCAATCCAAGGTGTATGACCTGATCCGCGACTGCGTCGAGAAGGTCAATGCGGACCTCGCCGCCGACCCGAAGATGAGCGGCTCGCAGATCAAGCGCTTCCTGATCCTGCACAAGGAGCTCGACGCCGACGACGGCGAACTCACGCGTACCCGCAAGGTGCGGCGCAACTTCGTCGCCGAGCGCTATGCGGTGCTGATCGACGCGCTCTTCAGCGGCCGCAAGATCCAGCACATCGAGACGGTCGTGAAGTACGAGGACGGACGCGAGGGCCGCGTCAGTGCCGACCTGCGCATCGAAGAGGCCAAGACCTTTGCGCCGCAGGCCGCGAAGCGCGCGGCGTAAGGAGGGGAGCAATGATGATGAACGACATCGCGCAGGCGGCTCACGCCCAGGAACAGGCGAATGGCCGACGCGTCGGCGACGTGATCCTCGACCTGCAGAACATCTCGCTGTCCTTCGGCGGCGTGAAGGCGCTGACCAATATCAGCTTCAACGTGCGCGAGCACGAGATCCGCTCGATCATCGGACCGAACGGCGCCGGCAAGAGCTCGATGCTCAACGTCATGAACGGCGTCTATCACCCTCAGGAAGGCCGGATCATGTTCCGCGGCGAGGAGCGCCGCAAGATGGATCCGCACGTGGCGGCCGCGCAGGGCATCGCGCGCACCTTCCAGAACATCGCGCTCTTCAAGGGCATGAGCGTGCTGGACAACATCATGACCGGGCGCAACCTCAAGATGAAATGCAACATGCTCCAGCACGCGCTGTTCTGGGGCCGGGCGCAGGAGGAGGAGATCGAGCACCGCATGAAGGTGGAGGAGGTGATCGAATTCCTCGAGATCCAGAGCATCCGCAAGACGCCCGTCGGTCGTCTCCCGTACGGCCTGCAAAAGCGCGTCGAACTGGGCCGTGCGCTTGCCGCCGAACCCAGCCTGCTGCTGCTCGACGAGCCGATGGCCGGCATGAACGTCGAGGAGAAACAGGACATGTGCCGCTTCATCCTCGACGTGAATGACCAGTTCGGCACGACGATCGTGCTGATCGAGCACGACATGGGCGTCGTGATGGACATCTCCGACCGCGTCGTGGTGCTCGACTACGGCAAGAAGATCGGCGACGGCGCGCCCGACGAGGTCAAGAACAATCCCGAAGTGATTGCCGCCTACCTCGGCACCTCGCATTGATCGGCACCGCGGACCACAGGATCAGGAGACAACAATGCAGTTCTTTTTCGAAGTGCTGATCGGCGGGCTGCTCTCCGGCGTGCTGTACGCGCTGGTGGCGCTGGGCTTCGTGCTGATCTACAAGGCGTCCGGGGTGTTCAACTTCGCCCAGGGCGCGATGGTGTTCTTCGCTGCGCTGACCTTCGTCGGCTTCACCGAGGTGCTGCCGGCGTGGTTCGGGTTGGAAGAGGGCAGCAAGCTGGTGTTTGCGCTCGCTTTCGTGCTCGCACTCGCGGCGATGGTCGTGCTCGGCATTGCGACAGAGAAGATCGTGCTGCGCCGGCTCGTGAACCAGCCGCACATCACGCTGTTCATGGCGACGATCGGCCTGACCTACCTCGTCGAAGGCATTGCGCAGGGAATCTGGGGCGCCAACGTGCGCGGTCTGGATCTGGGCATCGCGGACGAGCCGATCGGCTGGATCATGGACAGCGCCAACATCCTGGTGTCGAAGTTCGACGTCTTCGCCGCCTCGGTCGCCGGCGTGCTGGTGGTCTCGCTCGCGCTCTTCTTCCAATTCACCCGCGTCGGCCGCGCGCTGCGTGCGGTCGCCGACGACCACCAGGCGGCGCTGTCGATCGGCATCCCGCTGCAGCACATCTGGGCCATCGTGTGGGGCGTTGCGGGCTTCGTCGCGCTGGTCGCGGGTCTGATCTGGGGCTCGCGCAACGGCGTTCAGTTTGCGCTGACCTTCACCGCGCTGAAGGCGCTGCCGGTGCTGATCCTCGGCGGCTTCACCTCGGTGCCGGGCGCGATTCTCGGCGGGCTCATCATCGGCTCGACCGAGAAGCTCGCCGAGGTCTACATCGGCCCCTTCGTCGGCGGCGGCATCGAATCCTGGTTCCCGTACATCCTCGCACTCGGCTTCCTGCTGGTGCGCCCCGAGGGCCTGTTCGGCGAACGCCATATCGATCGCGTCTGACCTGACCGCATAACGACAAGATTACGGAGACAAGCGCATGTTTTACCGTGAAGCGGGCCAGTTCAAGGCCAGTTACGAGGAAGACCAGCAGATCTTCACGATCCGCCAGGACCGTGTCGGGTTCTACGCGATCCTCGCGTTCTTCTTCCTCGCCGTTCCGGCCTTCGCCAACCAGTACTGGCTGCAGGCCATCCTGACGCCGGTGCTGATCTTTTCGCTGGCGGCGATCGGGCTCAACATCCTCACCGGTTACGCCGGCCAGCTCTCGCTCGGCTCGGCCGCCTTCATGGCGGTCGGCGCCTTCGGCGCGTACAACTTCATGCTGCGCATCGACGGCATGCCCTTCATCGTCGCGATCATCCTCGGCGGGCTGTGCGCGGCGGCGGTCGGCATCGTCTTCGGCCTGCCGAGCTTGCGCATCAAGGGCTTCTACCTCGCGGTGGCGACCCTCGCGGCGCAGTTCTTCATCGTGTGGGCGCTGGTCAAGTTCCCCTGGTTCTCGAATCACTCGAGCTCGGGCGTCATCACGACGCAGGAGATCGTGATCTTCGGCTTCGCCTTCGATTCCCCGGAGCGCAAATACTTGATCTCGCTCGCGATCGTCGCGGTGCTGGCCCTGCTCGCGAAGAACCTGGTGCGCAGCACGACCGGCCGCGCCTGGATGGCGGTGCGCGACATGGACGTTGCCGCGGAAGTGATCGGTATCCGCCCGATGCGCACCAAGCTGCAGGCCTTCGCGGTGAGCTCCTTCTACTGCGGCGTTGCCGGCGCGCTCTACGGCTACACCTATCTCGGCACCGTCGAGCCCGAAGGCTTCAACCTCGACCTGTCGTTCAAGATCCTCTTCATGATCATCATCGGCGGGGTCGGCTCGATCATGGGCTCCTTCCTCGGCGCGGCTTTCATCGTGCTGCTGCCGATCTTCCTCAACGTCGCGATGCACTCGACGCTGGGCGGCGCGGTGCCGGCGAGCCTCGCGGCGAACCTCGAACTCATCATCTTCGGCGGGCTGATCATCTTCTTCCTGATCGTCGAACCGCACGGACTCGCGCGGCTGTGGCAGATCGGCAAGGAAAAGCTCCGCCTGTGGCCGTTCCCGCACTAAGATCGGCATCTAGCCGGCATGCCATTCGCACAAGGTCCGGCGAACGTGGCAAAGAAACAGTTGGACCACACAAACGAGGAGGCGCAATCATGAAATTGAAGACCACCGTGCTGCTGGGAGCCGCCGTCGCAGGACTGCTCGCCACCGGCTATGCCGCCGCGCAGCAGCAACAGTTCATCGGCCTGCCGAGCTACCGCGTCGGCCCCTATGCATCCGGCGGTTCCGGCATCTACGGGGGCTGGATCGACTACATGACGCTGATCAACGAACGTGACGGCGGCATCAACGGCGTCAAGCTCGCCTGGGAAGAGTGCGAAACCGAATACAACAACGCCCGCGGCGTCGAATGCTACGAGCGCCTGAAGGGCAAGGGCACGACCGGCAACTCGGTGTTCCAGCCGCTCTCGACCGGCATCACCTACTCGGTGCTCGACCGCGTCGCGCAAGACAAGATCCCCCTCGTGACCATGGGCTACGGCCGTACGGACGCCGCCGACGGCCGCGTCTTCCCGTGGGTCTTCCCGCTGATCACGACCTACTGGTCGCAAGCTTCCGCCATCGTGAACTACATCGGCACGAAGGAAGGCGGCATGGACAAGCTCAAGGGCAAGAAGATCGCCCTGCTGTACCACGATTCGGCCTACGGCAAGGAATCGCACGCGATCATGGACAAGCTCGCCGCCAAGCACGGCTTCGAAGTCCTCAAGATCGCGGTCGCCCATCCTGGCAACGAGCAGCAGTCGCAGTGGCTGCAGATCCGCCAGTCGAAGCCGGACTACGTCGTGCTGTGGGGCTGGGGCGTGATGAACCCGACCGCGCTGCGCACCGCCCAGCGCACCGGCTTCCCGCGCGAAAAAATGGTCGGCGTGTGGTGGTCGGGCGCCGAGGAGGACACGATCCCCGCGGGTGACGCCGCGAAGGGCTACACCTCCGCGGGCTTCAACGTCGCCGGTGCCAACTATCCCGTGATCAAGGACATTGACAAGTTCGTGTACGGGAAGAGCAAGGGCAACATGGAAGACAAGTCGCGTCTCGGCAGCGTGTACTACAACCGCGGCGTCGTGCACGGAATTATCACCGTCGAAGCCATCCGTACCGCCCAGGAGAAATTCGGCAAGGGCAAGCCGCTTACCGGCGAACAAGTCCGCTGGGGCTTCGAGCACCTGAAGATCGACGACAAGAAGCTCGCTGCGCTCGGCGCGACCGGCTTCATGCCTGACCTCAACGTCACCTGCGCCGACCACGAAGGCGCCGGCAAGGTGAAGTTCCAGCAGTGGGACGGCGCCAAGTGGAAGGTCGTCACCGACTGGGTCGAAGGCGACAAGCCCCTCGTGCGCGGCATGGTCGAGGAGTCCGCCGCGGCCTATGCGAAGGAAAAGGGCATCACCCCGCGCGACTGCTCGAAGGAGAGCTGACGCGCACTCGCGGGGGCTGCACGGCGCAGTCCCCGCGCGGAGGACTCCCCTGACGGGGAGGCGGGACGGAGACAACAGGCGAACAGACAATGAATACAGCGACGACCACCACTGCCGCGACCGGGGCCTCGCCCTACCTCAGCATCAACAACATCGAAGTCATCTACGACCACGTGATCCTGGTGCTTAAAGGCGTGTCGCTCGAAGTGCCGAAAGGCAAGATCGTCGCGCTGCTGGGCGCAAATGGCGCCGGCAAGTCGACCACGCTGAAGTCGATCTCGAACCTGCTGCGCGCCGAACGTGGCGACGTCACCAAGGGCAGCATCGAGTTCAAGGGCGGGCGCATCGACCAGATGACTCCCAACGACCTCGTCAAACGTGGCGTCATCCAGGTGATGGAAGGCCGCCACTGCTTCGGCCACCTGTCGATCGAGGAAAACCTCCTGACCGGCGCCTACACGCGCTCGATCTCGCGCAGCGAGCTGAAGGACAACCTCGAAAAGGTCTACCACTACTTCCCGCGCCTCAAGCAGCGGCGCGCGTCGCAAGCCGGCTACACCTCCGGCGGCGAACAGCAGATGTGCGCCATCGGCCGGGCGCTGATGGCCAAACCCGAGATGATCCTGCTCGACGAACCCTCGATGGGCCTCGCGCCGCAGATCGTCGAGGAGATCTTCGAGATCGTGAAGGACCTCAACGCCAAGGAGCAGGTCAGCTTCCTGCTCGCCGAACAGAACACGATGGTCGCGCTGCGCTACGCCGACTTCGGCTACATCCTCGAAAACGGCCGCGTCGTGATGGAAGGCGAAGCGAAGGGACTGGCGGATAACGAGGACGTGAAGGAGTTCTACCTCGGCCTGTCGGGCGAAGGCAGAAAGAGCTTCCGCGAAGTCAAACACTACCGCCGCCGCAAGCGCTGGCTCTCCTGAGGACGGGCGATTGCGGCGCGATGCGGCGTTGCTCGGGCGCTTGTGTGCAGTAGCACACGGCGCACCCTCGCGCCTTGCCTCGCATCACACTTGCCCGTCCTCCACTGCGCACGACGTAGCCCCCGTTCGGGGCGTGTTTCGTGCCGAGGCATCCGCTTGCGCCAACGAGGCGCGGAACACGCCCCGGACGGGGGCGGGCTGCTCGCCATAACGGCATCAAACAAAACGACAAGCGCCAGAATCTCGCACCAGGGACCGACCGATGACCTATTACGACGCCAGAGAAACCCGTGACCCCGCCGAGCGCGAGCGCGACCTGATGGCGCGCCTGCCGGCCCAGATCGCCCACGCCAAGGCCCACGCTCCGGCCTTTGCTCAGCTTCTCGAAGGCATCGATCCGGCGACCATCACCACCCGCGAAGCTCTCGCGAAGCTGCCCGTCACGCGCAAGTCCGAACTCCTCGAACGCCAGAAAGCCGCGCGCCCCTTCGGCGGCTTCGCCGCGACGAGATGGGGCGCGGATTGCCGCCGCGTCTTCGCCTCCCCCGGCCCGCTCTACGAACCCGAAAGCGCGCGCCCTGACTATTACCGCCTCGCCCGCGCCTTCCACGCCGCGGGATTCCGCGCAGGCGATCTCGTCCACAACACCTTCTCCTACCACTTCACGCCCGCCGGCTCGATGATGGAGACCGCCGCCCACGCGCTCGGCTGCACCGTTTTTCCGGCCGGCGTTGGCCAGACCGAGCAACAAGTCGCCGCGATCGCCGACCTCCAGCCCAACGCCTACGTCGGCACCCCGTCCTTCCTGCGCATCATCCTCGAAAAGGCCGATGAACTCGGCATCGTATCGAGCTTCACCAAAGCCTTCGTCTCCGGCGAAGCCTTCCCCTCGAGTGTCCGAGAAGCCCTCGTGGCACGCGGAATCCAGGCCTCGCAAGCCTACGCTACCGCCGACATCGGCCTCATCGCCTACGAAACCCCGGCCCGCGAAGGCATGGTCCTCGACGAGGACATCCTTCTCGAGATCGTCCGCCCCGGTACCGGCGACCCCGTCCCGCCAGGCGAAGTCGGCGAAGTCGTCGTCACCACCTTCAACCCCGACTACCCGCTGATCCGCTTCGGCACGGGCGACCTCTCCACCATCCTGCCCGGCGCCTCGCCCTGCGGCCGCAGCAACGTCCGCATCAAAGGCTGGATGGGGCGCGCCGACCAGACCACCAAGGTCAAGGGCATGTTCGTCCATCCCGCCCAGATCGCTGACGTCGTCAAACGTCATCCCGGAGTGCATAAGGTGCGTCTCGTCGTGGATAATCCCGATCTCAACGACCGTATGACCTTGCACTGTGAAGTGGCCGAGGGTGGCGACGGGCTTGCGGCCGCAATCGCGACCAGCATCCGCGAACTCACCAAGCTGCGCGGCGAAGTGAGTTTCTGCGCCCCTGGCAGCCTCGCCAACGACGGCAAGGTCATCGACGACATCCGAAAATACGACTGAGCTCCCGATTCTGACGATGCGATCCAAACCCCTCGAAGGCCTGCGCGTTCTCGATCTCACCCGACTGCTGCCGGGCCCGCTGGCCACCCAGCATCTTGCCGACTACGGCGCCGAAGTGATCAAGATCGAGGACACCGGCGCCGGCGACTACGCCCGCACGATGGGCGCGATGAAGGGCGACACCAGCTACTTCTACCGCATCGTCAATCGCGGCAAGAAAAGCATCCGCCTCGACCTCAAGCAGGCCGCGGGACGCGAACTCTTCCTACGCCTCGTCGAAGGCGCCGACGTCGTCGTCGAAGGTTTTCGGCCCGGCGTGATGGACAAGCTCGGCCTCGGCTACGCGACGCTCGCCGCGACCAACCCGAAAATCGTCCTCTGCAGCATCTCCGGCTACGGCCAGACCGGCCCCTACGCACTGCGGGCCGGGCACGACATCAACTACATCGGCTACGCCGGCGTGCTCGACCAGATCGGCACGGCGGGCGGAGCTCCGGCGATTTCGAACCTGCAGATCGGCGACCTCCTCGGCGGCACGATGAGCGCGCTCTTCGGCCTGCTCGTTGCGATCATCGATGCGCGCGCGACGGGGCAGGGGCGTCACGTCGACGTCTCGATGACTGACGCCGCGCTCGCCCACGCGATCTTCCCGCTCGCCGAAGTGCTGGCGCACGGAAAGGTGCAGCCGCGCGGCGAGGATCTGCTGACCGGCGGAGTGCCCTGCTACGGCGTGTACGAAACGGCCGACGGACGCCACATGGCGGTAGGCTCGCTGGAAGAAAAATTCTGGTCGATGCTGTGCGATGCGCTCGAGCGGCCCGACCTGAAACCCGGCCATCTGTCGACGGGCGAGAAGGGCGCGCGCGTGAAAGGCGAGCTCGCGGCGATCTTCGCCACCCGCACGCAAGCTCAGTGGGTCCAGCACTTCGACGGCATCGACTGCTGCGTGACGCCGGTCCTGCGCGTCGAAGAAAGTCTCCAGGACCCGCAGCTGCGCGCCCGGGGGATGTTCGTCGAAGTCGACGGCGTCACGCAGTTCGCGCCGCCGGTCGCGATGTCCGACTTCAGCCCGGCCACCCTCACCCCGGCGCCTGCCGCCGGTGCCGATACGGATGCCGTCCTGACGACGCTCGGCCTCGACGCCGCCGAGATCCGGCGCCTGCGCGACGCGGGCGTAGTCTAATCGGTCGTGGATTTGCATCATCCCGCCGGGCGTCGTACCGGCGCGGCCGCGCGCTTGCTCGCAACGGGCCTGCCTGCACGGTAAGCTTCGGCGATGCACAGCCTCGCCCTGCTCCTGCCCGACTTCTCCCTCATCCTGCTCGGTGCTGTGCTGCGGCGGCGCCTCGTCGACAACGAGGCCTTCTGGGCCGGTGTCGAGAAGCTCGTCTACTTCGTCCTTTTCCCCGCGCTGCTCTTCAACGCGCTCGCCACCGCCGCCATCGATCCTGGCCGTGCGCTGCCGCTCTTCGTCGGCGGGCTTGGCGTCATCATCGTTGGTTTCGTTGCCGGATTCCTTGGACGCGGTCTGATGGGGCTCGACGCGATGGGCTTCGCGTCACGCCTGCAATGCGCCTACCGCTTCAATACCTACATCGGCATCGCAATCGCCGGCAAGCTTCACTCCGCGGCCGGGGTCGCGCTGATGGGCGGCCTGTGCGGCGCGATGGTCCCCTTCGTGAACGTGATGGCCGTCGGCATGCTCGCGCGCCACGGACAAGGCAGCTTGCTGCGCGAACTGTCGCGCAATCCGCTCGTGCTCGCGACTCTCTGCGGGCTCCTCTTCAATCTGCTCGGGCTCGAATTGCCGTCGCCGATGGTCGCCTTCCTCAAGCGCCTTGGCGATGCCGCCGTCGCGCTGGGCCTGCTCGCCGTCGGCGCCGCGCTGCGGTGGGGAAACATCGGCGGGCGCTGGACGGGATCGGCCTGGATCGTCGGCGTGAAACTCCTGCTGCTGCCTGCGATTGCGTGGCAGCTCGGCCGCGCGCTGGGCCTCACCGGGATCACCTTCGACGTGCTGGTGCTCTTCGCCGCCTTGCCGTCGGCGAGCTCGGCCTACATCCTCGCGATGCGCATGGGGGGAGACGGACCGGGCGTCGCCTGGCTGATCTCGGCGACGACCGTGCTGGCGGTTCCGACCTTGTCCTTCTGGCTGATGCTGCTCTAGGTAGTACTCACTTCTTCTCGGCCGCCGCCTTCTTCGCCGCCGCCGCAGTCGAGGCCGAAGCGGCTTCGGCCTTTGCCTGGGCGGGTGCGGGCGCGCCCGCCGCAGGGGCAGCCGCCGCAGCGCCCGCCTGCGAGCCCATCACATTCCAAGCCCACAGCGCCGCGGACGCGAACGGATTGCCCCCCGCGCCTTCCTCGCTGCCCGCCTTGTTCGCTGCATCGCGCGCCTGCTGACTCATCGCCTGCACCGCGGCGATCGTCGCGCGCTGCACTTCGAGCCCCTGGGTCGTCATCTGCAGCATGCTGAGATTCATCTTCAGCCAGTTCTCGACCGCCTTCAGGTCGGCGATGCGCTTGTCGAGTTCATTCACATCGAGCGTCGGGGTGACGAGTCCGGGCAGAGAAAAGCCCATGCTGCTCCACATGCCACGTACGAACTGGAGCGGATCCTGGGCGTTATTCTGATTCTGCATCGTTCTCTCCCGGCCTGTTTGGACATCTACCCATCTTACTACTACTCCTTACCGTCCAACCGCATATGCCGCAGCCGCGTCCGTCATTCGACGGCTCCTGGCAGCCGGTTGAGCAGCGCCCGCAGGCGCGCCGGACGCACCGGCTTGTGAAGCAGCGGCAGGCCCTGTTGCTGCGCGAGCCGCAAGGTGTCTTCGCCGGTGTCGCCCGTGACCAGCACTGCCGGAATGTCGCTGCCATGCAGTGCGCGCAGGCTGCGAATCACGTCGACGCCGTTGCGCGTGCCGTCGAGCCGGAAGTCGCTGATGATCAATTCCGGCTGCTTGCGTTCGCGCCGCAAGCTGTCGGTCAGCGCATCCAGGTCGCCGGCGGCGATCACGTTGCAGCCCCATGAGCTGAGCAGGCTTTGCATGCTGGTCCGTGCGAGCGGGTCGTCGTCGACGAGGGCGACGCTGAGTCCGCCCAGATCGCCCGGCGGGCGCCGGTCCTCGAGACGCTCGACTTCCGGCATCGGTGCGGCAATCGGCACCTCGACCGCGAACACCGAGCCTTTGCCCGGGCGCGAGCGCAGCGTCAGTCGGTGTCCCAGCAGGTTCGTGAGACGCCGCACAATCGGGAGTCCCAGACCGAGCCCCTTGTCGCGCGCGCGTTCCGGGTTATGCAGCTGCACGAACTCCTGGAAGATCAGCTCCTGCGACTCGGGCGGGATGCCGATGCCGTTGTCGCGCACCTCGATGCGTAGCCGATTGCCGCGGCGCCGGCACACGACGAACACCCGCCCCTTGCGCGTATAGCGGACCGCGTTGCTGACGAGGTTGCCGAGGATGCGCTCGAAGAGCACCGGGTCACTGCTGATCCAGGCATCGGTCGGCCGTGCCTTCAGCTCCAGGTCGCGCGCGTCGGCGCCGGGGCGTTCCTCGGCCGCGATGCGATCGAGCAGCGGCTGCAGCGCGAAGGGGCGAACGTTCGGCTTGACGACGTCCGCGTCGAGTCGGGAGATGTCGAGCAGGCTGTCGAGCAGGTTCTCCATCGCCCCGGCCGATGCCGCGATGCGCTCCACGAGCTGGCGGATCTGCGGCGGGTGCTGGTGCTGCGCGAGCTCGGCGATGAAGAGGCCCAACGCATGCATCGGCTGGCGCAGGTCGTGGCTCGCCGCTGCGAGGAAGCGCGATTTCGACAGCGTCGCGCGTTCGGCCTGCTCCTTGCGCTCGCGCAGCTCCGCGGTCGCCTCGGTGATTTGACGGCTCATGTCCTCGTGCGCGCTTGCGAGCTGAGTCGCCATTTCGTTGACGCCGTCTGCGAGCGTGCGCAGCGTGCCGCCACCCACCGGCGGCACACGCGCCGAGAACTGCCCGCGCCCGATCCGCTCGACGGCGGTGGCGACCTGCCGGATCGGTCCGGTCACGCTGCGGCTCATGTAGTTCGCGAGCACGAGGCTGCCGATCAGCACGAGCACGATGCTCAGCCCGCTCGTCAGCAGCAGTTCGTTTAGACGCGCGTCCAGTCGTGCACGCGAGATGTCGACCACCACCGCCCCGAGGACCGCTGGCGCGCGCGCCTCGCCCCCGACGCCGACCGCGATCCCGGACAGTCCGTCGTCGAGTTCGACCGAGCTCGGCAGGACGGGCTCTATGATGCGTAGCGTCTGGCGCGAGCTCAGCACTTCCTCGTCGGTCGTCGCGCCGCGCGGCGGCGGCAGCGCCGTGTCCAGATTGCCACTGCGCGCAAGGATCTCGCCGTTGTGCGCAAGGATCAGCACGCCGGTCAGGTCTTCCTCGGCGAGCATCGACGCCGACAGCCGCTGCAGTGTTTCGCGGTTGCCGGAGAAGAGGGCATATTCGCTCGCTGCCGCGAGCTGGCGGCCGAAGGCCTGGCCGCGTGCACGGTACGCGTCTTCGTGATCGTTGATGCGGGTGCGCGTGTAGAAGGCCGTCAGCACGATCGCCAGCACCAGCATCGGCAGCACGGCCGCGAGCATCACGCGCGCACGGATTCCCCAATGGTCGATCAAGGCTTCGGCTCCTTCAGGTTCTCGCGTTCGCGCACGCGTTCTGCGATACGTTCGGGCGCGTCCAGCTCGATGCCGAGCGAGCGCGCCACCACCGGGTTCGCGGCCACCTCGAATTCGCGCGGCGCCTGCGGCGGCGGCAGCGCCATTCCGGCCAGCACACTGCGCACGATGGCGGCCGCCTGCCGTCCGATCTGCGCCGGCGTCGAATACAGCGCGAGCAAGGCTCCCGCGCGCACGTAGGCCGGGGAGAAGCCGATCAGCGGTGTGCGGTGGCGGTAGCTGGTGAGGAGGATGTTCTGGATCGTGTAGGTATTGAATACCGCGGCGTCGGGCAGCGCGAACAGGACCGACCGTTCGCGCAGCAGCTTTTCGAGCGCTTGGAAGATTTCCCGTTCCTGGGTCACCTGAGCGACATTGACCTTCAGCTTGTGCTCGGGAGCGCTGGCGACGAACTGGCGGGCGACTTCTTCGGAATTCGGGCCGACGAGCAGGGCGACCGTTCCCTGGTCGGGCAGGGCAGCATTGAGCAGCGCGAGTTGCCGGCGCGGCGGTTGGTCGAGAAAGATCGCCGAGCGCGCCTGGCCGGGCAGCGGTGCGGGCTGTGCTTCATAGAATTCGCGGGTGAGCAGGGTGTTGAGTACCGGCTGCGCCGGCCGGCGCGCACCGACCGCCTTGGCCGCCTGGGTCCCGACCGTGACGATGATGCGCGCCTCGGCGTGTCCCCCGCCGTCGAAGTCCTGCGCCTCGACGAGACCGATGTCCGTCGCGTTCAGTTCCGGCACCAGCGCGGAGCGGATCGCCCCGACCGTCTCGTCCTGCGCAGCGTTGCGCTCCCCTGTGACGAGCACGACGCGCGGGCCCGAAGCAGCCTGGCTGATCGTCGCAAGCAGTATCAGCAAGACCGCGAGGAGCCCGCGTAGCGGATTCGACCGCCGGAAGTTCATGAGGCTGCTGCCGCGACCGGACAGCGGTGATCGGCGCTTGTGCCGAGCGCGGACTCGCCCTTGCGGCAAGGCGTCCTCCCGCGTGCGTCGCAATGCCTGATCGTTATGCCCATCGCCTTGATGATAATGGCTGAAACAAGTGCTGACAAACACCGTCGCATGCGCGGCGGGACCGTTTTTCGGCGTCCGCCGCGCAGGTGCTCGATCTCGGACGAAGACTCGATGCGCGGCCGCGCCGCCCGTCCCGCTGCGCCCGGCGCGTGCTATGCTCTTGGCTTCGTTGGCAGCCCAGTTTGCGGAGCGTTGAGTGACCAGGATTCTGATCGTCGAAGACCATGCCCTTGTCCGTGAAGCGATGGCTCAGACGCTGTCCCGGCTCGAACCCGGCGTCGAGTGTGTCGAAGCCCAGGGATCGGAGGAGGCGCTCGCGAAGCTCGAGGCGAGCCCGGACTGGGATCTCGCCGTGATCGACCTGATGCTGCCGGACCTCAACGGCTTTTCCTTGCTGGGAGTGCTGGCCAAGCGCTTCCCGGACGTGCCGACGATCGTCGTATCCGCGCTCGACGACTCGACGTCGATACGCCGCGCGATGAAGGGCGGCGCGTCGGGCTTCGTGTCGAAGGCGAGTTCCGGCGATGTCCTGCGTGACGCCGTGCGCTGCGTGCTCGCCGGCGGCATCTACTCGCCCGACAGTGCTTCCGATGCTGCCTCGAAGCGCTCTGGTGCACCGGTCAGCGAGCGATTCGGCCTCACCGCCGGGCAGACGCGGGTGCTCGAACTACTCGCGCAAGGCAAGACCAATCGCGAAATCGCCGATCTGCTGGGACTCTCCGAAGGTACCGTGAAGGTGCACATGTCGGCGATCTTCCGCGCGCTCAACGTCACCAGTCGCGCGCAGGCGCTCATCGTCATCAATCGCCACGGCCCGCGGCTGTAAGCGGACCGCAGCGGTCGCCTGCTAGTGTGAGCGGCGGCTTGCCTGCAGGCGCATCGGCATGTCTGCCGCCGATAGACGCCCTCCGACCTGATCGACTTCGTCGTCCTCGGCCTGGGCGACGGGCTCGACGTGGTCGATCTCCATCACCTCCAGCACTTGGCGCGCGAAGGCTCGGCACGCATTGGCGAGTCCCGTCGGCATTTGTTCGGGCAACTTCTTCTGCAGCAGCACCTTGGACGCCGACACCGCGCACACGGGATTCAGGATCCGATGTCGATAAGCGCCCATCAGCTGCGCCACGTTGCGGTCCGCCGCGTCGCGCTGCCAGGAGTTGGTCGGCCACTGCGTCGGCACCGCATAGGCGCGCGGGAACATCTCCAGGTCGCGCACGACGGTCCGGATATCCTCGTGCGACTCGCGGAAGGGCAGCAGCACAATGTCCGACAGCGCATACAGCCGGCGGTCCATCTCGGTGCGGTTGCCGCCGCCGTCGATCACGCCGATCCAGTCCTGCAATGAGCGCAGCTTGTCGACGACCTTCGCCAGCGCTTCGCGCGTGCGGGCGTCGGCCGTGATGTAGCGTCGCCCCTCGGGGCTCAGCGGTTCGCGCGACGTATCGGTCAGCACGCACGCCGACCGGTGCCCGAGCAGCCCCAGGCCCTGGGCGAGCATGTGCGACAAGGTGGTCTTGCCCGTACCCCCCTTGTTGCCGATGACGCAAATGATTTCAGCCATGCCGGTGTACCTCTGGTCGCGGCCTCATCGCCGCACGATCTCATTATCGGGGCCGTCCCACCCCTGCAAGCAGCGAAAAAGCGCCGTGATTTGCCGCTATTTCGCCCGCCGCTGTGTGGGGCCGACCTCGTACACGTAGAGCCGGGTCGCGCGCCGATCGGCGACGTCGACCACTTCCCGGGGTTTACGGCCGGGAACGGGAAAACTGTTGCTCACCAGTAGTGCTCCCGGCGCGAGCTCCCGTTCGGCCTTTTCCCACACCGCTGGCATCGGCACCGGCGAAAGGAAGGCGTAGACCACGTCGTACTCTGACCATGGCTCGGCAAAAAAATCCCCGCGCCGGATTGCCACGTTGCCGAGACGGCGTGCGAGCAGCCGGCTGATCAGCCACGGCGCAGGGGCGGCCTCAACCCCGTCGAAACGGCAGTCCGGGCGACGGCGTGCGAGCGGGCGCAGCAACGAACCTGTGCCGCTACCCAGATCGAGCACGCGCAGGGCACGCGCTTCCGGCAGCAGGCGTGTCATCGCCTCCACCGTGCGGCGATTCGAGAGGTACAGCGGAACCTGCGTGCGGAAGCTCGTCCAGTAGACAGCGGCGAGGAGCGCGAAGCCGCCGAGATACCAGCCCGGCGCGATGCCGAGCCGGCCGGCCGGAATCAGCATCGGCGCAAAACCCAGATGGATCGCGAGCCACCAGCGGTCGCTGCGCAGCGCCGCGGCAACGGCGATCGCAGCTGCGACCTGAACCCCGACGAGCGGCCAGATCCCGGCCGGAAGCCATCCACTGCGCGCCAAGCCAATCGCGAGGGCCCAGCCGGCAAGCTGGGAGAGCAGGGCTTTCAATGCTGGTGACATGGACGGCGAGCGCGGGACGAAGTCGCAATGATACCGCGCCACTCCCGCGCGTCAGGCGCTTGCCGGAGAAGGAGGCCTACGCCGCCTGCGACCCCCGCTCTGCGACCGCCGGCTTGCGCCATTCCTCCAGCAAGGCCGCGCGCCGCGCGTCCGCCTGCTTCATGTTGCGCGCCTTGACGTGCCCGAAGCCGCGGATCTGCTCGGGCAGGCTCGCGATCTGCACCGCGAGCGGCAGGCGCAGAAAGGAGAGCGTCTCCAGCACTTCCGCGATGTCGTTCTCGTAGCGCGTGATCAGCGCGCGCTCGCCGCGGCGCTCCTCGGTCCGTCCGAAGAGGTCCCAGCGCGTGCCGCGAATGCGGCGGAAGCGTGCGAGCCAGCGGAACACTCTGCGCATGCCCGGTCCGAACGCCTTCTTGCGCAACTTCCCGGTCGCCGGATCGGGCTGCGCGAGCAGCGGCGGCGCCAGGTGGAAGCGTACCGTGAAATCGCCTTCGAAGCGCTCTTCGACCTTCTGCCAGAACGCCGGATCGGTGTAGAGCCGCGCGACCTCGTACTCGTCCTTGATCGCCAGCACCTTGAAGTAGTTGCGCGCGACCGCTTCGGCGAGACGCCCCGCATTGCCGGCGCCGGCCGCCCGCTGCTCGGCATTGCGCACCCGCTCGACGAGCATCCGGTAGCGGTTAGCGTAGGCCGCATCCTGATACTCCGTGAGGTATTCGACGCGCCGTGCGATGACTTCGTCCAGCGTAGCCGCCTCCGGCACGGTTTCTTCCGCGGGCATCGCCACGCGCAGCACTGCGGTGAGACCGACTGCGGCACGCCGCCCCCACAGAAAGGCCTGCCGGTTCATCTCGACCGACACCCCGTTCAGCGCGATCGCCTGCTGCAGCGCCTCGTGCGTCACCGGCACCAGCCCTTTCTGCCAGGCGTACCCGAGCAGGAAGGCATTGGTCGCGATCGCATCGCCCATCAACTTCGTCGCGATCGCCTGTGCGTCGAGAAAATCCGCGGCCCGTGCGGCGCCGGCGGAATCCCCGGCTGCGAGCGGCAGATCGCCCACCGCATGGCGGATCGCCCCTTCCATCCGCGCAAGCGGGAAGCTCCAGTCGGGATTGCGCGTGAATTCCGAGGTCGGCGTTTCAGCGCAATTGACGACCGCGCGCGTATGTCCGGCCGCCATCTTCGTCAGCGCCTCGACGCTCGCCGTGACGACGATGTCGCCCCCGATCACCGAACGCGCCTCGCCCGCCGCGATCCGTACCGCATGCAGATCCTCAGGCCGGTCGGCGACGCGGACGTGGCTGAACACCGACCCGCCCTTCTGCGCGAGGCCCGTCATGTCCAGCACCGTCACCCCCTTGCCGTCGATGTGCGCCGCCATCCCGATCAGCGCGCCGATCGTGACGACCCCCGTGCCCCCGACCCCGGTCACGAGGAGGCCGAACGGCGTCTGAGTCGACGGCACTTCCGGCATCGGCAGATCGGGGAATGCCTCCTCAATCGTCCGCGCGCTCGCCTTGCGCAGTTGTCCGCCTTCGATCGTGATGAAACTCGGGCAGAAGCCCTTCAGGCACGAATAGTCCTTGTTGCATGAGGACTGGTCGATGCGGCGCTTCCTGCCGAACTCCGTCTCCACCGGCACGATCGACATGCAGTTCGACTCAGCCCCGCAGTCCCCGCAGCCTTCGCACACCGCCTCATTGATGAACACCCGACGCGCCGGATCGGGGAAGGTCCCGCGCTTCCTGCGCCGCCGCTTCTCCGCCGCGCAGGTCTGGTCGTAGATCAGCGCCGTCACCCCGGGCGAGGCGCGCAGATCGCGCTGGATCGCGTCCAAGTCGTCGCGATACCGGATCGGCACATGCGGCAAGTCAGCCGGACCGTAGGCGCGCGACGTGCCGTCCGTGACAACGACGATATTGCCGACTCCTTCGGCGAGGAGCTGGTGCACGATCTTCGGCACCGTCAGCTGCCCATCCACCGGCTGGCCGCCCGTCATCGCGACCGCGTCGTTGTACAGGATCTTGTAGGTGATATTCACGCCCGCCGCGATCGACTGGCGGATCGCGAGCAGGCCCGAATGGAAGTAGGTGCCATCCCCGAGGTTCGCGAAGATGTGCTTTTCGTTCGTGAAGGGCGCCTGTCCGACCCACGGCACCCCTTCGCCGCCCATCTGCGTGAAGGTCCCGGTGCGCCGCTCCGGCATCCACGTCACCATGTAATGGCAGCCGATGCCGGCCAGCGCGCGGCTGCCTTCGGGCACGTGCGTGGAGGTGTTGTGCGGGCAGCCCGAGCAGAAGGTCGGCACACGATCGATCGCGAAATAACGCTCCGCAAGCGCCTTCTCCTTCGCTTCCAGGAAAGCCAGCCGCGCCTCGATCTGCGGCGACGTGAAGAAGCGCTGGATCCGCGACGCGATCGCCCGCGCGATCATCGCCGGCGTCAGCTCCCCGGCGGCTGGCAGCAGCCACTCCCCGTGATCGACGATCCCTCCCGCCTTCGGGATCATCGCCCATTCGCCCTTCTCGTCGAACTTGCCGATCACGCGCGGGCGCACGTCCTCCCGCCAGTTGTAGAGTTCCTCCTTCAACTGGTACTCGAGAAACTGGCGCTTCTCCTCCACCACGAGGATCTCATCCAGCCCCTCGGCGAAGTGCCGCACCCCCTCGGCCTCCAGCGGCCACACCATGCCCACCTTGTAGAGCCGGATGCCGAGACTTGCTGCGAGCGCCTCGTCGATGCCGAGGTCATCGAAGGCCTGCCGCACGTCCAGATAGGACTTGCCACTGGTGATGATGCCGAGCCGCGGCGCAGGCGAATCGATCACGATGCGGTTGAGCCGATTGGCGCGGCAGTAGGCAAGGGCTGCATACAGCTTGTAGTGCAGCAGCCGTTCTTCCTGCACCAGCGGCGGATCCGGCCAGCGGATGTTGAGCCCGTCCGGCGGCAGCGCAAAATCCGCTGGGATCACAACCTCGATACGGCTCGGATCGATGTCCACCGACGCCGAAGTCTCCACCGTATCCGCGAGCGCCTTGAATGCCACCCAGCAGCCCGAATAGCGCGACAGCGCGTAGCCATGCACGCCGAAATCGATGTACTCCTGCACACCCGCCGGCGTCAGCACCGGCATCATCATCGCCTTGAAGAAATGGTCCGTCTGGTGCGGCAGCGTCGATGACTTCGCCGCGTGATCGTCACCCGCGATCACCAGCACGCCCCCGTAGCGCGAGCTGCCCGCCGCGTTGCCGTGACGGAACACGTCGCCCGTCCGATCTACGCCCGGCCCCTTGCCGTACCACATCGCGAACACGCCGTCGTACTTCGCCTGCGGCGACAGATTGACCTGCTGCGAGCCCCATACGGCGGTCGCCGCGAGATCCTCGTTCACCCCTGGCTGGAACACGATGTCGTGCTCCGCCAAATGCTTCTTCGCCTTCCATAGTGTCTGGTCGAGTCCGCCCAAGGGCGAACCGCGGTAGCCCGACACGAAGCCCGCCGTATTCAGCCCGGCCGCCGCGTCACGTTCCTTCTGGATCATCAGCAGGCGCACCAGCGCCTGATAGCCGGTGAGGAACACGCGTCCGGAGGCGAGCGTGTACTTGTCCTCGAGACTCACCGGGCGCCCGGTGGCGCCGGGCAGGGGATCAACTTCGGCCATGAGGGTCTCCCAGAAGAGAAGGCACAGCACGTCCAGCGGTTTGAGGCTCCCATCAGCCTAGCGCCTGCCTCCGCTCGCATCAATGCCTGGAGCGTCGCGCGCGGCCCGTAGCCAGTGCCTACACCGGCGGCACGACCTTTCCCGGATTCAGCAGATTGGCCGGATCGAGCGCGAGCTTGATCGCCCGCATCGCCTCCACGGCCTCGCCGCCATGCTCCGCGACGAGAAACTCCTGCTTCCCGAATCCCACCCCATGCTCACCGGTGCAGGTTCCGCCCATCTCAAGCGCACGAGCGACGATCTTGCGATTCAGCGCTTCCGCCTGCTCGATCTCGGTCGGATTGTCTGGATCCACCAGGATCAGCGTATGGAAGTTCCCGTCGCCCACGTGCCCCACGATCGGCGCGATCAGTCCAGTCCCGGCGATATCCTCGCGCGCCCCCGCAATGCAGTCCGCAAGTCGCGAGATCGGAACGCAGACGTCCGTCGTGATGCCGCGGCTGCCGGGACGCAGGTTCAGGCTGGCGAAATAGACATCGTGGCGCGCAGCCCACAAACGCGAACGGTCCTCCGGGTGCGTTGCCCATTCGAAGTCCGCCCCCCCGAACTCGCCAGCGAGCTCCTGCACCGTGCGCGCCTGCTCCTCGACCCCCGCCGGCGAGCCGTGGAACTCGAAGAACAGCATCGGCGACTCACGCAGCGTCGTCTTGCTGTAGCGATTGACGGCGCGAACCGTCAGCTCGTCGAGCAACTCGATGCGCGCCACCGGAATCCCCAACTGAATGGTCTGAATCACCGTCCGCACCGCACTGTCCAGATCCGGGAACGCACACACGGCGGCGGACACCGCCTCCGGCAGCGGATGCACCCGTACCGTGAGCTCCGTGATCAACCCCAGCGTCCCCTCCGAGCCCACCAGCAAGCGCGTCAGATCGTAGCCCGCCGAGGATTTCCGCGCGCGGCTCCCGGTCCGGATCACCGAGCCGTTTGCGAGCACCGCCTCAAGCCCCATCACGTTCTCGCGCATCGTCCCGTAGCGCACCGCATTCGTCCCCGACGCCCGCGTCGCCGCCATTCCCCCGATGCTCGCGTCCGCACCCGGATCGACCGGAAAGAAGAGCCCGGTCCCATGCAGCGCCGCGTTGAGCTGCTTGCGCGTGATCCCCGGTTGCACAACGACGTCCATGTCCTCCGAGTTGATGCGCAGCACGCGATTCATCTCGGAAAAGTCCACGCTGATACCGCCGCGTGTCGCGAGCACATGCCCCTCCAGCGAACTGCCGACGCCGAACGCGATCACCGGAACGCCATGGGCGCCGCAAGCCTTCACGATCTCGACGATCTCATCGGTCGTGTGCGGCCAGACCACGGCGTCGGGCAGCGCATCGGCGAAGTGCGACTCGTCGTGTCCGTGGTGCGCGCGCACCGCCTCCGCCGTGGAAAAGCGCTTCCCGAAGCGCCGGCACATGAAAGTCATGAAAGCTTCCGGAAGAGGCGCGCGTTGCCCATCGTGCTTGAGGGTCATGAATTCGGCTCCGATTGGACGGAAAGAACAAGGTCGGGCATTATTGCGCCCCGCGGACGGCCAAGGCCATCGTGCACCGCGGCGACAACGACCCGAATAACCCGGCGCCAGTCGTTCAGAAAAGAAAATTGCACAAAAGGTTTGACACGGCGAAATCAGTCCTCTATAGTGCTGGTCTTCGTTTGGAGGGGTTCCCGAGCGGTCAAAGGGATCAGACTGTAAATCTGACGGCACTGCCTTCGAAGGTTCGAATCCTTCCCCCTCCACCAAGTTATTTGCTGCTGGCTTGACGTTTTAAGTCGGTGCGGGTGTAAAGCGTTTCGTCTGCGTTGTATGCGGGTGTAGCTCAATGGTAGAGCAGAAGCCTTCCAAGCTTATGACGAGGGTTCGATTCCCTTCACCCGCTCCAGGTATGGCGGCACACTAGTTTTCGGAGCCCATGTAGCTCAGTGGTAGAGCACTCCCTTGGTAAGGGAGAGGCCACGTGTTCAATCCACGTCATGGGCACCACAGCATATTGCGGCGATCGTCGCAATGGTCGATCTGTCATCGGTCCGGTTTTCTGAATCTGTTTAATGAGGTGTCGGCATGGCTAAGGGTAAGTTTGAGCGGACGAAACCGCACGTAAACGTCGGGACGATCGGTCACGTTGACCATGGCAAGACGACGCTGACGGCAGCGATCACAACGATCCTGTCGAGCAAGTTCGGCGGCGAGGCGAAGGCCTACGACCAGATCGACGCGGCGCCGGAAGAAAAGGCGCGCGGCATCACCATCAATACCGCGCACGTCGAGTACGAGACGGCCAATCGCCACTACGCGCACGTCGACTGCCCGGGTCACGCCGACTACGTGAAGAACATGATCACCGGTGCCGCCCAGATGGACGGCGCGATCCTGGTGTGCTCGGCCGCTGACGGCCCGATGCCGCAGACCCGCGAGCACATCCTGCTTGCGCGTCAGGTCGGTGTGCCCTACATCATCGTCTTCCTGAATAAGTGCGACATGGTCGACGACGAAGAGCTCCTCGAACTCGTCGAGATGGAAGTGCGCGAGCTGTTGTCGAAGTACGACTTCCCGGGCGACGACGTGCCCATCATCAAGGGTTCGGCGCTGAAGGCGCTCGAAGGCGACAAGACCGACCTCGGCGAAGGCGCGATCCTGAAGCTCGCCGAAGCGCTGGACAGCTACATTCCGACGCCGGAGCGCGCGATCGACAAGCCCTTCCTGCTGCCGATCGAAGACGTGTTCTCGATCTCGGGTCGTGGCACCGTCGTGACTGGTCGTGTCGAGCGCGGCATCGTCAAGGTTGGCGACGAAATCGAAATCGTCGGCATCAAGCCCACCGTCAAGACGATCTGCACGGGCGTCGAAATGTTCCGCAAGCTGCTCGACCAAGGTCAAGCGGGCGACAACGTCGGCGTGCTGCTGCGCGGCACCAAGCGTGAAGACGTCGAGCGTGGCCAAGTGCTGGCGAAGCCGGGTTCGATCACCCCGCACACCCACTTCACGGG
>NZ_DATFAO010000089.1:0-36311 GCF_035254505.1 Aromatoleum sp.
CAGCGATTGCAGTCCATAGACTTCGAGTTCGTCGATGTGACGCATGCCCATGCAGGCAGCACGAGCGCCTTCAATCGTCGTGAAAACGGTCAGTTTCGCGGCCAGCGCGCTGGTACGGATAGAGCGCGAATCCACGATCGCCTGACGCTTTTCCTCGACAGTGTTGATGACGAAGCTCAGTTCGTTGTTCTTGATCATGTCGACAATGTGCGGCCGACCTTCGTTGACCTTATTGACGACCGTGACCGGGAGGTTCGCCGCGTCGATTGCGGATGCAGTACCGCGCGTAGCAACGAGACTGAAGCCGAGCTCGTGAAGCTCACGTGCGACCTCGACAGCAACGCCGCGGTCCGCCGGCTTGACGCTAATGAATGCCGTACCGGACTTGGGCAGCCGCACGCCGGCGGCAAGCTGCGCCTTCACGAACGCCTCGGCGAAGCTCCGGCCCACGCCCATGACCTCACCGGTCGACTTCATTTCCGGTCCGAGAATCGTGTCGACACCGGGGAACTTGACGAACGGGAAGACCGCTTCCTTGACGGAATAATAGGGCGGCACAATTTCACCCGTGACACCCTGACTGGCGAGGCTCTGCCCGGCCATGCAGCGCGCGGCAATCTTCGCGAGCGGCAGGCTGCAGGCCTTCGAGACGAAGGGAACCGTACGCGACGCCCGGGGATTGACTTCGAGGACGTAGACCGTCGCATCGTTGCCTTCGCCCTGAATCGCGAACTGGACGTTCATCAGGCCGCAGACGTTCAGCGCACGCGCCATCGCCTCGGTCTGGCGGCGGAGCTCATCCTGCAGGCGCGGAGACAGCGTGTAAGGAGGCAGCGAGCATGCCGAGTCACCGGAGTGAACACCCGCCTGTTCGATGTGCTCCATGATGCCGCCGATGATGACCTGTTGGCCGTCCGACAGCGCATCGACGTCGATTTCGGTCGCATCGTTCAGGAAGCGGTCGAGCAGAACCGGCGACTCGTTCGAAACCTTGACGGCTTCGCGCATGTAACGCTCGAGATCCTTCTGCTCATGCACGATTTCCATCGCGCGGCCGCCCAGCACGTAGCTCGGACGCACGACTAGCGGGTAGCCGATTTCGGCCGCGAGGCGCACGGCCTGCTCGGGCGTCCGCGCGGTGCGGTTGGGCGGCTGCTTGAGGCCGAGGTCGTTGAGCAGCTTCTGGAAGCGCTCACGGTCCTCAGCTGCGTCGATCATATCGGGGCTGGTGCCGATGATCGGCACGCCGTTCTCTTCGAGCGCCTGGGCGCGCTTGAGCGGGGTCTGGCCACCGAACTGGACGATCACGCCGACCGGCTTCTCGATGTGCACGATCTCGAGGATGTCTTCGAGCGTAATCGGCTCGAAGTACAGACGGTCGGAAGTGTCGTAGTCGGTCGACACCGTTTCCGGGTTGCAGTTGACCATGATGGTCTCGTAGCCGTCTTCGCGCAGGGCGAGTGCGGCGTGGACGCAGCAGTAGTCGAACTCAATGCCCTGGCCGATGCGGTTCGGACCGCCGCCGAGGACCATGATCTTCTTCTTGTCGGTCGGACGCGCTTCGCACTCGTCCTCGTACGAGGAGTACATGTACGCGGTCGAAGTCGAGAATTCCGCCGCGCAGGTGTCGACGCGCTTGAACACCGGGCGCACGCCCTGCGCGTGACGGTGCAGGCGCACTGCCGTTTCATCGACACCGAGAAGTTTTGCGAGACGACGGTCGGAGAAGCCCTTGCGCTTCAGACCTCGCATTTCGACTGCCGGCATCGCCTTCAGCGAACGGCCGGTGAGCGCCTTTTCGGTGAGAACAATATCTTCGATCTGCGCGAGGAACCACGGATCGATCTTGGTCAGGTTGAACACCTGCTCCTGCGTGTAGCCTTCGCGGAACGCCTGCCCGACGTACCAGATGCGCTGAGCGCCCGGATTGGCAAGCTCATGCTCGAGGTCTTCGCGGTCGGCTTCGACTTCGTCCAGGCCGTAGACCCCGACTTCGAGGCCGCGTAGCGCCTTCTGGAACGACTCCTGGAAGGTACGGCCCATCGCCATCACCTCGCCGACCGACTTCATCTGAGTCGTGAGGCGATCGTTGGCCTGCGGGAATTTTTCGAACGCGAAGCGCGGAATCTTCGTGACGACGTAGTCGATAGAGGGCTCGAACGAGGCCGGGGTCGCGCCGCCGGTGATGTCGTTCTTGAGCTCGTCCAGCGTGTAGCCGATGGCGAGCTTGGCCGCGACCTTGGCGATCGGGAATCCGGTCGCCTTCGAGGCGAGCGCCGATGAGCGCGACACGCGCGGGTTCATCTCGATGACGATCATGCGACCGTCCTTCGGGTTGATCGCGAACTGGACGTTCGAGCCGCCGGTATCGACACCGATCTCGCGCAGCACCGCGATCGACGCATTACGCAGGATCTGGTACTCCTTGTCCGTGAGGGTCTGCGACGGTGCGACGGTGATCGAGTCGCCAGTATGCACGCCCATCGGGTCGAGGTTCTCGATCGAGCAGACGATGATGCAGTTATCCGCGCGGTCGCGGACGACTTCCATCTCGTATTCCTTCCAACCGATCAGCGACTCTTCGATCAGGAGTTCATTGGTCGGGCTCGCCTCGAGACCGCGCTTGCAGATCTCGTCGAACTCTTCCATGTTGTAGGCGATGCCGCCACCGGTGCCGCCGAGCGTGAAGGACGGGCGGATGATGACCGGGAAGCCGATGCCACCCTGCACCTGCAGCGCTTCTTCCATGCTGTGGGCGATGCCGGAACGCGCCGAACCGAGACCGATCTTGGTCATCGCGTCCTTGAACTTGAGGCGGTCCTCGGCCTTATCGATCGCATCGCGAGACGCGCCGATCAATTCGACGCCGTACTTCTCGAGCACGCCGTTCTTGGCGAGGTCCAGGGCGCAGTTGAGCGCCGTCTGACCACCCATCGTGGGCAGCAACGCGTCGGGGCGCTCCTTCTCGATGATGCGTTCGACGACCTGCCAGGTGATCGGCTCGATGTAGGTGACGTCGGCCGTACCCGGATCGGTCATGATCGTGGCCGGGTTGGAGTTTACGAGGACGACGCGATAGCCCTCTTCGCGCAGCGCTTTGCACGCCTGCGCGCCGGAATAGTCGAACTCGCACGCCTGACCGATGATGATCGGGCCGGCGCCAATGATGAGAATGCTTTGTATGTCTGTACGCTTAGGCATTGCCTAACCTCGGTATTGCGTTGAAGGGCGACAGCAAAGCTGCCGCCTGCGAATCATTTGCGCGCTTCGAGCAACTTGATGAAGCGGTCGAACAGGTAGGCGACGTCGTGCGGCCCGGGGCTCGCCTCCGGGTGACCCTGGAAGCAGAAGGCGGGCACATCGGTCCGTTCCATCCCCTGCAGACTCCCGTCGAAGAGCGACACGTGGGTCGGGCGCAGGGTCGCCGGTAGGGTGTCGGCATCGACCGCGAAGCCGTGGTTCTGGCTCGTGATCAACACTTGGCCGGAATCGAGGTCCTTCACCGGATGGTTCGCACCGTGATGGCCGAACTTCATCTTGACCGTCCGAGCACCGGAGGCCAGCGCCATCAACTGATGGCCGAGACAGATACCGAAGGTCGGGATGCCGCGCGACAGGAACTCGCGGATCGCGGCAATCGCGTAATCGCAGGGCTCCGGATCGCCAGGACCGTTGGACAGGAAGATCCCGTCCGGATTGAGAGCAAGCACGTCGGCGGCGGAGGTTTGTGCCGGCACGACGGTGAGGCGGCAGCCGCGGCTCGCTAGCATCCGCAGGATGTTGGCTTTGACGCCGAAGTCGTAGGCGACGACGTGGAACCGCGCGTTCGCCTGGGCCTCGTAGCCGGTGCCGAGCTTCCATTCGCCTTCGCTCCACGGGAAGGAGCGGTCGGTGCTGACGACCTTCGCGAGGTCCATGCCCGCAAGCCCGGGAAAGTCGCGCGCCTGGGCGACAGCTGCCTCCGGATTGAGCGCCTGACCTTCCGCGGCGGTGACGATGCAGCCCGCCTGAGCGCCCTTCTCGCGCAGGATACGGGTCAGCTTGCGGGTGTCGATCCCGGCGATGGCCACGACGTTTTCCGCCTTCAGATAGGCGTCCAGCGTTTGGTCCATCCGGAAATTGGAAGGCAGAATGGGGAGATCGCGGATGACGAGGCCCGCAGCATGCACGCGGGTCGCCTCGACGTCTTCGCGATTGACGCCGGTATTGCCGATGTGGGGATACGTCAGCGTTACGATCTGCCGGCAGTAGCTCGGGTCGGTAAGGATCTCTTGGTAACCGGACATCGAGGTGTTGAAAACGACCTCACCAACCGTGCTGCCGGCCGCGCCGATTCCCTTGCCAAAAAATACCGTCCCGTCGGCAAGTGCTAGTAGAGCGGGCGGGGAAGCAGTCACGACAAACTCCTGAGTTCAGCCGAAAAGACGGGGACAACCTGTAGGCCAGCCCCGTTTGTGAAAAAAGCGGGACGAGCCGATCGGCTAATCCCGCTATCTAATCGACGAATTGTAGCGTTTGACGGAGCCAGAGGCAACGCTACCGGCTTCTTACCCACCAGCTTCAGCTCAGGCCGAGGACCGCCTGCATGTCGAACAAGCCGTTCGAACGGCCGGCGAGGAAGCGCGCTGCGCGGACGGCACCGAGCGCGTAGGGCATGCGGCTGCCGGACTTGTGCGTGATCTCGATGCGTTCGCCGATACCAGCGAAGAGAACGGTATGGTCGCCGACGACGTCACCGCCGCGGATCGTCGAAAAGCCGATCGTCTCGGCTTTGCGCTCACCGGTAACCCCTTCCCGACCGTAGATCGCGCAGGTCTCGAGATCCCGGCCGAGCTCGCGCGCGACGACCTCGCCCATGCGCAGTGCGGTACCCGACGGGGCATCGACCTTGAAGCGATGGTGAGCCTCGATGACCTCGACGTCGTAGCCCTCGTCGAGGATGCGCGCCGCGACCTCGAGCAACTTGAACACGGCGTTCACTCCAACCGCCATGTTCGGCGCGAATACGACTGGAATCTCCTGGGCCGCCGCGTTGATGACTTCCTTCTCGGCTGCCGAAAAGCCCGTAGTGCCGATCACGATGGACTTGCGCAGTTCGCGCGCTATCTGAAGATGGGACAACGTACCTTCCGGGCGGGTGAAATCGATGATGCAATCGGCCGCAGCGATTGCATCGCGAGGATCGTCTGTGATGGCCACACCACAGGCTGCGCCGACAAGTTCTCCGGCATCGCGGCCGATGAACGGCGTGCCCGGCCGATCGAACGCCGATCCCAGCATGACTCCACCGTCCTTCAGCGTCGCCTCGATCAGCATCCGCCCCATTCTGCCGGACGCACCGGCAACCGCAATTCGCAACACACTCATCTGAACACTTCCTGGATTGGCGGAATCAATTCTTCGCAGGCGCGGGTTCGATCTCGATCACCCTGCTGCGCTCCGGCTGCGCGGCCGGCGCTGAAGAATCGCCAGGAGTGACATCCCCTTCGACGTGATCGAGCTTGTCACCGTCGAAAAATACGCTCAGAACGCGCTGCTGCGGTTCGCCGCGACCGGGACGGAATGCATAGACGTAATCCCAGCGGGCTGCGTGAAAGACGTCCGTTACGAGCGGAGTGCCCAAGGCAAAGCGCACTTGGTCGCGCGTCATGCCTTTCTTGAGTCGCCCGATCATTTCCTGATCGACGTAATTACCTTGCCGCACGTCGATGCGGTATGGGTTGATGCGATCGGTAATCGTGTTGAAGGAACATCCGATCAACAGGCCGGCGGCGGCCATTGCGGCCGCAAATGTCATTAAACGCATGTATGGAGTCTTAGTCGTTGGCGCCGAACGGCGAATCGTTCTCAGGCACAGCCGAAAAAATATATCATAGGCAGACAGCGGCCATGTGCTGCCGGCACGCTCGCGACCCAACGGGGCAATCATGTCTGAGAATTCGCAGAACCTCAAAAATATCGGCTTGAAAGCCACTTACCCGCGCCTGAAGATACTTGACCTCTTCCAGACGTCCGATGTGCGTCACTTGACGGCAGAGGATGTCTATCGCCTGTTGACGGCGGAAGGCATGGACATCGGACTGGCAACGGTCTATCGCGTCCTGACCCAGTTCGAACAGGCCGGTCTGCTCGAACGGCACTATTTCGAATCGGGCAAGGCGGTCTTCGAACTCAAAGAAGGCGGCCACCATGACCACCTTGTCTGCATCCAGTGCGGGAAGGTTGAGGAGTTCTTCGACCCGGAAATCGAGCGCAAGCAAAACAAGGTCGCGGAAGAACGCGGCTTTGCCGTCCGCGAGCATGCGCTTTACCTTTACGCCGATTGCCTGCGCAAGGATTGCCCCAATCGCAAGTTGGGTGAATAAGGTCGCAAGCAGCAGACTGGCGCTGCGCGAAGTCAGAGGGCGTTCGCGCGGTCAGCCGCAAGCATCTCTGCCGCATGGCGGCGCGTGGTCTCCGTGATGTTTACACCACCCAACATACGGGCAATTTCCTCGACACGTGCGGACACGTCCAGCGGCGTGACGGCACTGAGGACCTCCTCTCCGCGCTTTGCCTTCGCGATATTCCACTGCCAGTCTGCGCAGGCAGCGACCTGAGGCAAGTGCGTGACGCACAATACCTGCCGCGACTGTCCGAGGCGGTGAAGCAGGCGCCCAACGATCTCGGCGACACCGCCCCCGATACCGACGTCGACCTCGTCGAAAATAAGTGTCGGCGTAGCCGATTCGCGGCTCGTAATCACCTGGATCGCCAAGCCGATACGTGACAGCTCGCCCCCCGACGCAACCTTTGCGAGCGGCCGCAGCGGCTGATTGAGGTTGGCCGCGACGCGGAATTCGACGGATTCGACACCGTGCGCCGTCGGGGCACAAGGCTCCAGCGCCACCTCGAAGCGGCCGCCGGCCATGGCGAGCGTCTGCATCGCGTCTGAAATTTCCTGGGACAAGGCTTTCACGGCAGGGCGACGGGCGATGGAGAGGCGCTCCGCAGCGGCTTCGTACTCCCGCCGGGCCGACTCTTCCTCCTCCGCGAGTCGCACCGGGTCCGCGTCGGCAACGAGGGCTTCGAGCCTGCGCTGCCAGCCTGCCAGCAGTTCCGGCAACTCTTCGGGCACGACGCGATGTTTGCGCGCGATATCGGTGACCCGCCCGATTTGCTGCTCGATCTCCGCAAGCCGGGAGGGGTCCAGGTCGAGGTGATCCCGGTAGCGCCGCAAGGTGTGCAAGGCTTCGTCCGCCTGGATTGCCGCGCCGGATAGCAGTTCCCGCACCTCGTCGAGTCCGCTGTCGATACCGGACATCGACTCTATCCGCACATGAATCTGGCGCAGCATGTTCGCCACGGAAAGATCGCCGTCGCCGAGCGTTGTGATCACCTCGTCAGCGCCCTCCATCAACCCGGCTGCATGAGCCAGGCGCGAGTGCTCGGTATTCAACTCGTCCCACGCCGTCGGTTCGAACGCAAGTTCTTCGACCTCGCGAATCTGCCATGCAAGGAGTTCACGCTCGCGTTCGGACGCCGCCGAGTCGTGCTCGGCCGCACGGCGTCTTTCGGCGAGCTGTTGCCAGGAGCGGAACCGGGCCGCGACTTCGGCTGCCAGATCCGCTGCGCCAGCGTGACCGTCCACGAGGGCCCGCTGGGCGTCCGCCTTGAGCAGGGCGTGATGGGCATGCTGGCCATGAATATCGGCGAGCCAGTCCCCGGCTTCGCGCAACTGCGTCTGCGTGACGGGTACGCCGTTGATCCAGGCTCGCGAGCGGCCAGCGGATTCCACGACCCGCCGTAGAATCACGACGCCCTCGTCGTCCGGCAGATCGTGCTCGGACAGCCAACGCACCAGTTCGCCAGTCGGTGGCAAATCGAACTCCGCCGAAATGTCGGCCTTGTCGCGGCCAACGCGGACTGCGCCCGGCTCAGCCCGGCCTCCGAGCGCGAGCCCAAGCGCATCGAGGAGAATCGACTTGCCTGCACCGGTTTCGCCGGTCAAAGCACCAAAACCGTCCTGGAAATCGAGTTCCAGACGATCGACGATGACAAAATCCCGTATGGTCAGACGGCGGAGCATGAACGTCGCAATTCGTGGTTGTTCAGGGAAGGCGCGGGGTCGCGCTCCAATGGAGCTTTTCCCGCAACATGGCGAAGTAGCTGTATCCCTCGGGATGCAAGAGTCGGACTGCCTTGGGCGAACGCGTCACGCGAACGAGGTCTCCCGCGTGCGCATCAAAGCGTGCCTGCCCATCGACGTGCACGCTCGCGTCGTGCGGCGGCAGAAGCGCGATCTCGATACGGCAGGTGTCCGGCAGCGTTATCGGCCTTGCCGTCAGCGCATGCGGGCACAGCGGGACAAGCGCAATTCCCCCGACCGTCGGGTGGAGGATGGGGCCATTGGCAGACAGTGCGTAGGCCGTCGATCCGGTCGGAGTGGTCAGGATCATGCCGTCGGAGCGCTGTGTATAGACGAACTCGCCATCGATCGACAGATCGAATTCGATCATCCTGCCGAGGTCGCCTTTGTTAACGACCACATCGTTGAGCGCCAGTGTATGAAACACACGGCGACCACCGCGGAGAACCTCGGCGTCGAGCATCGCGCGCAATTCTTCCGAATATCGACCGTCGAGCATCTCCGAGAGTTTCGCCAATGCGTCGTTGCGCCCGATATCGGTGAGGAACCCGAGCCGCCCCTGATTGATGCCGACGAGCGGAACGGAATGCTCGCACAGGCGTCGCGCGGTGTTAAGCATCGTGCCGTCCCCGCCGAGGACGACTGCCAGATCCGCTTGAACTCCTATCTCATCGTACGTTGCCGTGGCAAACTCGCCGACGAGGCCAATGGAACTCGCTGTCCCCTGCTCGATCCATACCGCTAAACCCTTCTCGCGAAGGAAACCCGCGATGGACAACACGGCTCCGGCCACGTCCGGACTCTGGTACTTGCCGATCAGGGCAACGGTGTGAAATTTATGCGCCATGCTTCGGATTAAACCACAACCTCCCGGGCCCTTGGCAGAGGCGGTGCCACTTCCCTAGAATCGTCGGAAATGGCCTGCGAACATCATGACAAAGCTTGACCCCAGATCCAAGATCCTGCTCAAGACCCTGATCGAACATTACATCGTCGAGGGACAGCCCGTTGGTTCGCGTGCGCTATCGCGCTTTTCGGGGCTCGAACTGTCCCCCGCCACGGTGCGCAACGTAATGAGCGATCTCGAGGAGATGGGCTTCATCACCAGCCCGCATACGTCGGCGGGGCGGATTCCGACGGCGATGGGATACCGCTTCTTCGTCGATTCGCTGCTGACCGTGCAGCCGCTCGAACAACAGCAAGTACGCGAGCTGAAAGGCCAGTTGCAGCCCGACCAGCCGCAGCGGCTGTTGAGCGCAGCATCCCACCTTCTCTCCGAACTGACTCAGTTCGCGGGGGTCGTGGTATCACCGCGGCGCGACACGCTGAAGATTCGCCAGATCGAATTCATCCGCTTGTCGGAAAACCGCATCCTGCTGATCATTGTCTCCATGAACGGAGAGGTGCAGAACCGCATCCTGATCACCCAACGTTCGTATTCGCCGGCCGAGCTGACGATGGCGGCGAACTATCTGACTGAGCACTTTGGCGGACTCGGCTTCGACGACATCCGCGCCCGGATCCGCGACGAACTCCGACAATTGCGGGCCGATATGAGCGAACTTCTGAACGCCACGGTCGAGGCCGGTACAGCGGCAGCGCATGACGACACCAGCAGCTACGTGCTATCAGGTGAGACGAATCTTCTGGATGTCGAAGAGTTGTCCTCGAACGTCGCGCACCTGCGCGAGCTCTTCAAGCTGTTCGAACAAAAGACCGGGCTGATTCAGCTGCTCGACCTGTCCAATCGAGCACAAGGCGTTCAGATCTTCATCGGCGACGAATCCGGCCTCGCGCAACTCGACGGTTGCAGCGTCGTGACGTCCGGCTACGAGGTCAATGGCCAAGTCGTGGGCTCGGTCGGAGTCATCGGACCGACGCGAATGGCTTATGATCGCGTAATCCCCATCGTCGATATCACGGCACGCCTTCTCTCGAACGCCCTGTCGAGCGCCAACTGAGCGCGTCCCCCTCCTCCCGCACAAGGAAGCCCATGGCCCGTTACTGGACCGAACCCGCCTATTCTCACGGCACGCCCGCACGGACGGGCATACTGCTCGTGAACCTGGGCACGCCAACTACTCCGACCGCCGCCGCCGTTCGCCCCTATCTCAAAGAATTTCTCTCCGACCCCCGCGTTGTCGAGATCCCGAAGCTGGTCTGGTGGCCGATTCTGAACGGCATCATCCTGAACGTCCGTCCGAAGAAGTCTGCCGAAAAGTACGCGAGCATCTGGATGGACGAAGGCTCGCCGCTCCAGGTGCACACTCAGAAGCAGACGAAGTTGCTCGCCGGCTATCTGGGCCATGCCGGTGCGGCCGGCTTGCAGATCGAATGGGCGATGCGCTATGGGGAACCGTCGATCGCGAACGTGCTTAACCGGATGAAAGCCAACGGCTGCACGCGGATTCTCGTTGTTCCCCTCTATCCGCAATATGCGGCGAGCACCACGGCCAGCGTGATGGACGAAGTCGCCCGCTGCATGACTCATTGGCGCAATCTGCCCGAAATTCGTTACGTGCGTAGTTTTCACGACCAAGCAGGCTACATCGCCGCCCTGGCGCAAAGCGTACGCGACCACTGGATGCGCAACGGCCAAGGCGATAAGCTCATCATGAGCTTTCACGGCATTCCGCGGCGATCACTCGACCTCGGGGATCCCTATCATTGCGAGTGTCGAAAGACCGCTCGTCTGCTGGCAGCGGCGCTCCAGTTGCCCGATGACCGCTGGCAGCTCACCTTTCAATCCCGCTTCGGCAAGGCGGAATGGCTCAAGCCCTACACGCAGCCGACTCTCGAAGCACTGGCCCGGCAGGGAACGGAACGTGTGGACGTGATGTGCCCCGGCTTCCCCGCGGATTGTCTCGAAACGCTGGAGGAGATTGCAATGGAATGTCGGACGGCTTTCCTCGGAGCAGGGGGCAAGAGCTTTCACTACATCCCTTGCCTGAACGAACGGGACGACTGGGTCGCGGCACTTTCCGCCCTTGTGCGCGATCACCTGGGCAATTGGCTTTCGATTCCCACCGCAAGTGGCGACGCGTTGGGGGCGACCGCAGAGCGGGCGCGCGCGGCCGGCGCGGAATGCTGACATGAGCCCCGGCCTCCGACTTCTGCTGCGCTGGCTGCTCGATGCCGTCGCGCTGTTGCTCCTGCCGGAGATCCTCGGTGGCCTGCGCGTCGACAGCTACGCGGCGGCACTGATGACGGCACTCCTGCTTGCGCTCATCAATGCGCTGATCCGGCCTATCCTCATCTTGATCACATTACCGATCACCGTCCTGACGGTCGGGCTGTTTACGCTGATCATCAATGCGCTGCTTTTTTGGGCAGCGGCCGGACTGGTGAGCGGCGTGCAAGTGGCGGACTTCTGGACTGCATTTTGGGGCGCCCTCCTCTACAGCCTGTTGACGTGGCTGGTCAGCATCGCCTTGTCGGACGGGACCGACTCGCGATTCGAAGTCACGATGCGGCGCGGAAGGCGCTGATTCGACGGGTGGAATCCTAAAGTTCCGCGCGCTTCGGCCGTTAGTACCTGTGGGCAACTGGATCACAGGGGACGGCCATGAAAATCGCATCAGCAAACGTGCAACTGCAGTCGTCCCACGTTGCGACCAGCAGCTTCGAATCGAACGAGCACCTCGAAATGTGGGTCGGGAACCGCCGTGGCGCCGCGAACGGCAGTAACGGCATCGGCACCGTCGTACGCGGGGCGGCGCGCGCCCAAGTCGAGCTTTCGAAGGAAGCCCGCGCACTGCAGGGCGCCGAGGCGACCGACAACGACGACGATGAGATCGATGCCGACCCGCGCATGCGCTTCCTGAAACAGCTGATCGAAGCCCTGACCGGAAAATCGATCAAGACCGTCGACGCGAAGGACTTGCGCCCGGATGCAACACGTGCCGGCCCCACGCCCGATAGCCCAGCACCGGCGCCGGCACCGCAAGGAGGGCCGCCCCGAGCCGGATTCGGCGTCGATTACCAATACCACGCCAAGTATCAGGAACACGAACAGACACGATTCGCTGCACAAGGCACCGTCAAGACGGCCGACGGGCAGGAAATCCGCTTCAAACTCGATCTCGCGATGGAGCGCAACTACGCCGAAACCACCGATGTACAGCTACGTCTGGGCGACGCGCGGATGAAGGATCCGCTCGTGCTCGACTTCGCAGGTCCCGCCGCTGCGCTGTCGGATACGCGCTTTTCCTTCGACCTCGACGCCGACGGCACGGCCGAATCCATCCCGATGCTCGCCGGTGGCACCGGTTATCTCGCAATCGATCGTAACGACAACGGCCGCATCGACGACGGCAGCGAATTATTCGGGCCCACGACCGGCAACGGATTCGACGAACTCGCCGCGTTCGACCGCGACAAGAACGGCTGGATCGACGAGTCCGATCCCGCTTTTGGCCAACTGCGCGTGTGGTCACCCGCGACGGAAGGCGCAGGAAGCCTCAAGACTGCCGCGGAAGCCGGCGTCGGCGCGCTCTATCTGGGCAATGTGGCAACGCCGTTTTCCTTGCGCGGGGCGGCCAACAGCAGCCTTGGCGAAATGCGCAGCAGCGGCGTCTATCTCCGTGAAGATGGAAGCGCAGGAACCGTCAGCCAAATCGATCTGAGCGTCTAGCGACAGCCCGTCCTGCTCAATCCTCGACCAGTTGCAGGTCGAGAATTGAGCTCGCGGTGATTTGCCCGGCCGCCGCCGGCTCCCCATGCTGGGCGAGCGCCCGCGCAGCGGCGCCGAGACGTTTGGCCACGACTGTCGACAAGGTCGTACGGACCAGCTCGCGCAGTTCGTCCGTAGCCAGCGCAAGCGCAGCAGGATGGATTTCGGCATACGCGCAGCGGGCAGTGGCAACGATAGACATCGGATGCCGGTGGTCGATATTGTCAAGCCAAGCCAGTTCGCCGAACACTTCGCCGGGGCCAAAACAGGATACCCGCCGCCCCTCGACCGAGACCTCCACCTCGCCCTCGATCAGAATCCCGAAACGCTGATCGGCATCCCCTTCACGGATCAGAAGCGCGCCGGGCTCGGCAGCACGCCAGGAACAGATTCTCAACACCTCCCACAGCTCGACGTCCCCGAATTCAGTGAAGAAGCTGAGCTTGCGCAGCTGCGAAAAGCGCGTGGTATCAGGCGGAACGTAACGATCATCGACGATCTGAAAGCGTACCGCGGTGAGGTCCTTCGCGAACTCCGCCCCGTTCTTGTAGCGGGAATACAGATCCTTCTCGAGTGCCTTGCGGATCACCGCGTCCATCTGCTCGGGCAACTCCGGATTGAGCTGCGACACTCGCGGAGGATCGGCGTTGATGATCTTGTAGATCAGCTGCGCGGGATTGCTCGCCCGGAATGGCAAGCGGCCCGTCAGGAGATGAAAGAGCACCACCCCGAGCGAATACAGGTCCGTCTTCTGGTTCAGCGGATAGCCCTTGATCTGCTCAGGGCTCATGTAGGCGGGCGAACCCACCCCCATGATGAAGGTCGAGTCCGACTCCACTTTCTTGTTGATGTTCAGCGCCAGACCGAAATCGGTGATCTTCACGTTGTCACGATCATCGACCAGGATGTTCGCCGGCTTGATGTCCCGGTGTACGATACCTTGACGATACGCGTAATCGAGCGCCATGCAGCACTTGAACACGATGCCGATCGCGCGGTGGACAGGCAGCATCCGCTCGAAACCGCAGTACCGCTCCAGCGACTCACCAGGGAAATACTCCATCACCACGTACGCCTGAGATGGCTCCACCTCGGCCTCGTGGATGCGGATGATGTGGGGATGGTCCAAACGGCTCGCGACCGCCCTCTCCGCCTTCAGCAGCTTGAGCAGGCGCCGGTTCCACTTCGCTTCGTCGCGGCTCCCGTCCTGGAAGCGGATCAGCTTGATTGCGACAGGCTCCGGTCGGTCCGGCGACTCGCCCATATAGACGACCGCGGTCGCACCGCGCCCGACCTCCTTCACGATGCGGTACTTGCCGATTGTCCGCGGAATATCGCTCATCGCCGATCCGTACGTTCCCGCAAATCATGCTTGATGAGTTATGAGGATTAGCCAATCCTGACACAGCCGCCCCGACGTCGGCAACACACGAAACATTTTTTCGGATTCCCCCCTTGAAAAAGGCGACCCCGTCCCCACTTCGCAAACGTTAACGAAGACAGGGAGTTTCGACCCATGCAGGAACATAAGCCGTCCGCCGACATCCAGGGCGAACTGCCGGAGAATGTCGCGGCCTCACAATCCGCCGCCCCGCCGTCGAACGACCAGGGCGCCGCGGCGCAGCCGGACACGATGCCGAGCATCGAGGAAACCCTGCGCCAGGCCGAATTGAAGGCTACCGAACACTACGACGCCTGGCTTCGCGCGAAGGCCGAAGGCGAAAACATTCGTCGCCGCGCACAAGAAGACATCGCCAAGGCTTCGAAGTTTGCCGCCGAAAAATTTGCTAACGCCATGTTGCCTGTGAAAGACAGCCTCGAAGCAGCTCTGGCGGTCGAAACCCAGACCCTCGAAAGCCTGCGCGCCGGCGTCGATCTCACCTTGAAGCAACTCATCGCCGCATTCCAAACCGCCGGCGTGGCCGAAGAAAACCCGCTCGGCAGCCGCTTCGACCCCAACCGTCATCAGGCCATCGGCATGGAAGAGGCCGACGCCGAGCCGAACACGGTGATCAAGGTCCTGCAAAAGGGCTATACGCTCAACGACCGCGTGATGCGTCCCGCGATGGTCGTCGTCTCGAAGGCAAAAAGCGCCTGACGACGCTTGAAATTGCGGGATGAACCCGCATCTATCGAACATGCGAATTCCGGCGAGGCGTAGCGATCGCGAATCACAGCGACGACCTCCTCGTCATTGACTGAAAAGGAACAGATATGGGCAAGATCATCGGCATCGACCTGGGCACCACCAATAGCTGCGTCTCCGTGATGGAAGGCGGCAAGCCCAAGGTCATCGAAAACTCCGAAGGCGCGCGCACCACGCCCTCCGTCGTCGCCTACGCCGAAGACGGCGAAATCCTGACCGGCGCTCCGGCCAAGCGCCAGGCCGTCACCAACGCCAGGAACACCCTTTTTGCAGTCAAGCGGCTGATCGGTCGTCGCTTTGAAGAGAAGGAAGTGCAGAAGGACATCGACCTGATGCCCTACACGATCACCAAAGCCGACAACGGCGACGCATGGGTTGAAGTGCGCGGCAAGAAGGTCGCCCCGCCGCAGGTTTCCGCCGAAGTGCTGCGCAAGATGAAGAAGACCGCCGAAGACTACCTCGGCGAGGAAGTCACCGAAGCGGTCATCACCGTACCAGCCTACTTCAACGACAGCCAGCGTCAGGCCACCAAGGATGCCGGCCGCATCGCCGGTCTCGAAGTCAAGCGCATCATCAACGAGCCGACCGCGGCCGCGCTCGCCTTCGGCATGGACAAGAAGCCGGGCGACTCGAAGATCGCCGTGTATGACCTCGGCGGCGGCACCTTCGACATCTCGATCATCGAAATCGCCGACATCGACGGCGAACACCAGTTCGAAGTGCTCGCGACCAACGGCGACACCTTCCTCGGCGGCGAAGACTTCGACCAGCGCCTGATCGACTACATCGTCACCGAGTTCAAGAAGGAGCAAGGTGTCGACCTCAAGAACGACGTGCTCGCGCTGCAGCGCCTGAAGGAAGCCGCCGAAAAGGCCAAGATCGAGCTGTCGTCATCGGCGCAGACCGAAGTGAACCTGCCCTACATCACCGCCGACGCCACCGGCCCGAAGCACCTCGCCGTTAAGATCACGCGCGCGAAGTTCGAGTCGCTCGTCGAAGACCTCGTCCAGCGCACGATCGAGCCCTGCCGCATTGCGCTCAAGGATGCCGGCATCAAGATCACCGACATCGACGACGTGATCCTCGTCGGCGGCCAGACCCGCATGCCCAAGGTGCAGGAGAAGGTCAAGGAGTTCTTTGGCAAGGATCCGCGCAAGGACGTGAACCCGGACGAAGCGGTCGCCGTCGGCGCCTCGATCCAGGGCGGCGTGCTGCAAGGTGAAGTCAAGGACGTGCTGCTGCTCGACGTTACCCCGCTGTCTCTGGGCATCGAGACCTTGGGCGGCGTGATGACCAAGCTGATCCAGAAGAACACCACGATCCCGACCAAGGCCTCGCAAGTGTTCTCGACCGCCGACGACAACCAGAGCGCGGTGACCATCCACGTGCTGCAGGGCGAACGGGAAATGGCGGCCGGCAACAAGAGCCTCGGCCAGTTCAACCTGTCGGACATCCCGCCGGCGCCGCGCGGCATGCCGCAGATCGAAGTCACCTTCGACATCGACGCAAATGGCATCCTGCACGTCTCCGCCAAGGACAAGGCGACCGGCAAGGAAAACAAGATCAAGATCCAGGCCAACTCCGGCCTCTCGGACGACGAGATCCAACGCATGGTGCAGGACGCCGCCGCACACGCCGAAGAGGACAAGAAGGCCCACGAGCTGGTCGACACCCGCAACCAGTGCGACGCGCTAGTGCACTCGGTGAAGAAATCGCTGACCGAATACGGCGACAAGATCAGCGCCGACGAGAAGGCGAAGATCGAAGCCGCCATGAAGGAGGCTGAAGAATCGCTGAAGAGCAACGACAAGGCGACGATCGAGGCCAAGACGCAGGCGCTTGCGATGGCCAGCCAGAAACTCGGCGAGCAGATGTATGCCCAGACCCAAGGCGCTGCCGAAGGTGGAGCGGGCGCATCGGCAGGCGGCAACGCGTCGGGCGGCTCCAAGGCTGCCGACGCCGATGTCGTCGATGCCGAGTTCACCGAAGTCAAAGACAAGAAATAATCGCTCGCCGAACGGCGAGATGTCGGCCGAGCCTTCGCCAGTGCCCACACTGGCCGGCTCGGCCTTTGCATGATCGGGGATCTCGCGATCTCCCTGGCAGAGCGAACAAAGATGGCAAAACGGGATTATTACGACGTTCTGGGCGTCAACCGCGACGCGTCGGACGACGAAATTAAGAAGGCCTACCGCAAACTGGCCATGAAGCACCACCCGGACCGCAATCCGGACAGCAAGGACGCCGAAGAGAAGTTCAAGGAGGCGAAGGAAGCCTACGAGATTCTCTCGGACGGACAGAAGCGCGGCGCGTACGATCGCTACGGCCACGCCGGCGTCGATCCCTCTGCGGGTGCAGGTCCCGGCGCACAGGGCTTCGAAGGCTTCGCCGATGCCTTCTCCGACATCTTCGGCGACATCTTCGGAGGCGGCGGCGCACGCGGCCGCTCCAACGTCTATCGCGGCGCGGACCTGCGCTATAACCTCGAGATCTCACTCGAGGAAGCCGCGCGCGGCGCTGACAAGACGATCCGCATCCCGACCGTCGAAGAGTGCGATACCTGCCACGGCAGCGGCGCCAAGCCCGGCACCCAGCCCAAGCCCTGCCCCACCTGCGGCGGCGCGGGCCAGGTTCGCATCCAGCAAGGCTTCTTCTCGATCCAGCAGACCTGCCCGAAGTGCCACGGCACCGGACGCATCATCCCCGACCCCTGCCGCGACTGCGGCGGCGCCGGCCGCGTGAAGCGACAGAAGACGCTCGAAGTGAAGATCCCGGCCGGTATCGATGAAGGCATGCGCCTGCGCCACGCCGGTCACGGCGAACCCGGCGTCAACGGCGGCCCAGCCGGCGACCTTTACGTCGAAATCCACATTCGCGCCCACCCCGTGTTCCAGCGCGACCGCGACGATCTGCACTGCGAGATGCCGATCAGCTTCACGACGGCCGCACTCGGCGGCGAGATCGAAATCCCGACCCTCGACGGTATGGCGCGCCTGCGCATCCCTGCTGAAACACAAAGCGGCAAAGTGTTCCGTCTACGAGGCAAGGGCATCCGCAACGTCCGCTCGCAAGCCCATGGCGACCTGCTGTGCCACGTGGTCGTGGAAACGCCGGTCAACCTGACCGATCGTCAGAAGGAACTGCTGCGCGAATTCGAGGAAGTGTCGAGCGGCGACGCCGAGCGTCACAACCCCAAGGCCAAGTCCTGGATGGACAAGGTCAAAGAGTTCTTCAGCGGCTAAGCGCCGAAGGCTCAGGGACAGTTCCGGACTTCCGGCCTGTCCCTGAGCACATCATCTCAGGCGCGGCGCCAGATCGTCCCCTGCGCCGAATCCTCGAGCACCACGCCCTGCGCGAGCAACTCGGCGCGAATGCGGTCGGCTTCCGCAAAGTTCTTGGCCTTTTTGGCCTCGGCCCGCTGCGCAATCTGAGCTTCGATCGCGGCCGTCTCCGCGTCCCCGCCTTGTGCGCCAACGCCGCCCTGCAGGAAGACCTGCGGCTCCCGCTCCAGGAGCCCCAGCACGCCCGCCAAGCCCTTCAACTGGGCGGCGGTTGCTTCCGACCCGGTGCGATTGACCTCGTTGGCGAGGTCAAACAGTACCGCCACCGCCTCTGCCGTGTTGAAGTCGTCATCCATCGCAGCACGGAAGCGCTGCGCATGGCTTTCGGTCCAGTCAACGACCACATCCGCAGTCTTGACGTTGCGTAGCGCGGTATAAAGTCGCATCAGCGACTGCCGGGCGTCGTCCAGGTGTGCATCCGAATAATTCAGCGGACTGCGGTAGTGCGCACGCAGAATGAAGAAGCGCACGACCTCGGGGTCGTACTGCTTGAGCACGTCGCGGATTGTGAAGAAGTTGCCGAGCGACTTCGACATCTTCTCGTTGTCGACACGAACGAAGCCGTTATGCATCCAATAGTTAACGAACGCATGTCCGTGAGCCCCCTCCGACTGCGCGACCTCGTTCTCGTGGTGCGGAAACTGCAGATCCTGACCGCCGCCATGGATATCGAAGTGCTCGCCGAGGAGTTGCGAGCTCATTGCCGAGCACTCGATGTGCCAGCCCGGCCTGCCGTCGCCCCACGGCGAGTTCCACTTCACTTCCGCCGGCTCCTCGACACGTGCGTGCTTCCACAACACGAAATCGAGCGGATCGCGCTTCTCGCCGACGATCCCCACTCGCTCACCCGCTCGCAGTTCGTCGAGAGACTTGCCGGATAGTTTTCCGTAGCCCTCGAACTTCCTCACGGCATAACAAACGTCCCGGTTTTCTGCGACGTAAGCCAAGCCCCTGTCGTACAAGCGTTCGATGAGCGACTGCATTTGCGGCACGAATTCCGTCGCCCGCGGCTCGTGATCCGGACGTTGCACCCCAAGCGCGTCAGCATCCTCGTGCATCGCCGCGATAAAGCGATCGGTCAAAGCCCGGATCGACTCCCCGTTCTCCTGCGCCCTGCGGATGATTTTGTCATCGATATCAGTGATGTTACGAACATACGTCAGGTCATATCCGCTGGCGCGCAACCAACGCGCAACCATGTCAAAGACCACCATGACCCTCGCATGACCGAGATGGCAATAGTCATAGACGGTCATGCCGCATACATACATTCGGACCTTGCCCCCGTCGATCGGGCTAAAGATTTCTTTCTTTCGTGTCAGCGTGTTGTGAATATGGAGCATGGCGTTTCCGGCGGAATTGCAGAGCGACTTGCCATCAGAGGATCGGCCACCGTCTCCACCGGCCAAGAGGAAGGCGAGGTAGCGTCAACGACGCGTCTGCGGAAGCCGCATCACGGGGCACCCGAATGTGATGCAGGCCTGGTTATTTGCTAGAATATCGCGTTAATCCGCGTGGATTAAGGTGAAACCGAGCGATTCTAACACAATGAAGATGCGTCCAAATTCCGCACTCGCCCTTACGGCTCTGGTCCTAGCCCTCGGCTCGAACCCTTCGGCTCATGCCGCCGATACCCTTTCCCAAGTTCAATCGCTCGTGAACCAGGGGCAACATTCTCAAGCACTCGCAATGGCGGACCGTCTCCTTGCCGCCAACGCCAAGGACCCCCAGACGCGCTTCCTGAAGGGCATCGCGCTGACCGAGTTGAATCGGCCGGACGAAGCGATCAGCGTCTTCCAGAAGCTCACCGAAGACTTCCCGGAGCTCCCAGAACCCTATAACAACCTTGCCGTGCTGTACGCGCAGCAGCGGCAATACGACAAGGCTCGTGCAGCGCTCGAGATGGCGATTCGCACTCATCCGAGCTACGCGACCGCGCACGAGAACCTGGGCGACGTGTATGCCCGCCTCGCTAGCCAAGCCTACGACAAGGCCCTGCAACTGGATTCGGCAAACGCGGGCGCCCAGTCGAAGCTCGCCCTTATTCGCGAGATCACCTCAGGCAAGGGCCAGAGCGCTCCGCGCACGCCCGCCACGACAGCTACCGCATCACGTCCAGCCGCAGCAGCACCCTCCGCATCGCCTTCCGCCCCGGCCTCCCAACCCGCCTCCGCTCCGGTCGCCGCGCCCCCCGCCCCAGCACCAGCCGCTCCGGTCATCGCATCCGCTGCGTCAAACGCCAACCCGGCGGCCGCGTCACCCAACAATCACCCCACCTCGCCGGCACCGGCCGCGCACATTGCGAGCGCGACATCAGCCGCCGAACACGACGCGATCCAGGCAGTCGAAGCATGGGCGAAGGCATGGTCACGGAAGGATGTGAAAGCGTATCTGGGCTTCTACGACAAGGACTTCCGTCCCCCCGGTGGTCAGTCACGCAAGGCATGGGAAAACGAGCGAGAACAGCGCGTCGCGAAACCCGGCAAAATTGCCGTGGAGGTCGAGAAGCCCAAGGCGACTGTCGATGGTGACGTCGCGGTCGTGCGCTTCCGCCAGAACTACGACTCTGTCGGCTTCAATGCCAGCTCGAACAAGACGCTCGAACTCGTCAAACGTAACGGCTCCTGGCGGATTCGCGAGGAGCGCGTCGGAGGATGAAGTGCATGGTTGCCGGACGAAAATTTCTCGTCCGCCTTTTGTTCGCGGTACTGGCGACTGCTCCCGCATTTGCCCGGCCACCGATCGCCCAGCCCCCGGTCGCAGTGCAGCGAGGCATTTCCGACTCCGGTCCGGATGCCTCGCTTGAGTACGTGTTCACGGAGATCGAGGCCAACCGCCTCGACTCGGCGCTTGAGCGAACCGAAGCACTCATTCGTGCCTATCCAAACTTCCGTCTCGCCCATCTGATCAAGGGCGACTTGCTGCTCGCCCGCGCGAAGCCGCTTACCACCTTCGGTAACGCTCCAGCGCCGGCCGAGCGCGTCCGCGATCTTCGCGAGGAAGCCATCGCACGTTTGCAGGCGTACCGGGAACGCCCCACAACGTCCAAATACATTCCGCGCTACCTCCTTCAGATGAGCCCGGACCAGCGCTACGCGATCGTCGTGGACAGCAAGCGGGCGCGGCTCTACGTGTATGCCAACGAAGCAGGGAAGCCTCGCTTCGTCGCGGATTACTACGTGAGCCACGGCAAAGGCGGCGTCGACAAGCGAAACGAAGGCGACAACAAGACCCCGCTCGGGGTCTATCAGGTCACCTCCTTCATCGAGCAAGCAAAGCTCCCCGACCTGTATGGCAGCGGCGCCTTCCCCATCAACTATCCGAACGAGTGGGATCGTCGCCAGGGTCGGACCGGGCACGGCATCTGGCTCCACGGCACTCAGAGCGACACCTATTCGCGGGCGCCGCTGGCCTCGGAAGGCTGCGTGACGATGTCGAACCAGGATTTCCTGAAGATCTCCAATTTCGTGCAGGTGGGCCTGACTCCGGTCATCATCAGCAACGAAATCGAATGGCTTTCGCTCGACGACTGGCAATCGGAACGCAAGAACCTGCAAGAAACCATCGAGCACTGGCGTCGCGATTGGGAAAGCGTCGATGTGGACCGGTATCTGTCGCATTATTCCAAGGACTTCCGCAGCGACCAGCAGGATCTCGCGGCTTGGGCCGCGCAAAAGCGGAACGTGGCCCTGAGCCGCAAGTGGATCAAGGTCAATCTGGACAAGCTCAGCATGTTCCGCAACCCCGGACGCGAAGACATGGTCGTGGTCACCTTTGAACAAGACTATCGAAGCGACGGCATCTCCGATCGCATTCGCAAACGCCAGTACTGGCTGAAGGAAGGCGGCCGCTGGAAGATCGTCTACGAAGGCAAGGCCTGAACTGCCCTCTCCCTTTCTCTCCCTCGCAATGGTCAGAACAATGAAACGCTTCCTCCTTTCGTTTTTTCTCATGGCATGGCTCGCCACCGCTTTCGGCGCCAATCCGGTGGTCGAGATGCGGACCAACCAGGGCTCAATCACGATTGAGCTGTTCGCTGACAAGGCCCCCAAGTCCGTCGCAAACTTTCTGGAGTACGTGCAGAGCGGCCAATACAACGGCACGATCTTCCACCGCGTTATCGATGGCTTCATGATTCAGGGCGGCGGATTCGACGCGGACATGCGGGAAAAGTCGACTCGTGGCCCGATCGAAAACGAGGCTCGCAACGGACTGCGCAACCAGGTCGGCACGCTGGCAATGGCGCGTACCGCCAACCCGCACTCAGCAACCGCGCAATTCTTCATCAACCTCGCGGACAATCAGTTCCTTGACTACCCTTCGCGTGACGGCTGGGGCTATGCCGTCTTCGGTAAGGTGACCAAGGGGCTGGAAGTCGTGCAGAAGATCGGAAAGGTCCCGACTGGTAACTTCAAGGGCTTCCAGGACGTTCCGCAACAACCGGTCACGATTGAATCGGTTCGTGTCATTCAAGGCGATAAAGCCGCCAACACCAAACAGTAAGCCCCAGGAGACAGTTATGGCAGTGAAGCTCCACACCAACTTCGGAATCATCACTCTCGAACTCGATGCCGAAAAGGCGCCGGTGACGGTCCAAAATTTTCTCGATTACGTCAAGGCCGGTCATTACGACAACACGGTGTTTCACCGCGTCATCAACGGATTCATGATCCAGGGCGGCGGCTTCGAGCCTGGCATGAAGCAGAAGCCGACGGGCGAACAGATCAAGAACGAGGCCGATAATGGCCTGAAGAACAAGAAGGGTACGGTCGCGATGGCCCGGACTCAGGCCCCTCACTCGGCGACCGCCCAGTTCTTCATCAACGTCGCTGACAACGATTTCCTCGACTTCCGGTCGCCGGATATCCAGGGTTGGGGTTATTGCGTGTTCGGGCACGTCACCGATGGCATGGATGTGGTGGACGCGATCCGGGCAGTGCGCACCGGCTCGAGCGGCTTTCATCAGGACGTCCCCGTCGAGGACGTGGTGATCCAGCGCGCCGAAGTCGTCTAAGCGATATTCTCAATGGGCCGCCATACTCCGCCTATCTCATGACGGTCCTGTTCATCTCCGACCTTCATCTATCGGAGCAAGAGCCCGGCAACGTCCGGGCTTTTCTATCCTTCCTCGGCTCCACGGGCCCACACGCAGAAGCGCTCTATATCTTGGGCGATCTCTTCGAGTACTGGGCGGGCGACGACGACGAAACGGCCCTCAGCCGCACCGTCGGAACGGCGCTGGCAACGCTCAGTGCGCAGGGGATTCGCATCGGCTTCATCCCCGGCAACCGCGATTTCCTGCTTGGGCCGACCTTCGCTGCGTCGGCGGGAATGGAAATCCTGCCCGATCCGACGAAGATCCGACTGGGCGATCGGGATGTACTCCTCAGCCACGGTGATGCGCTTTGCACCGACGACGCTGCTTACCAGAATTATCGCCAGATGGTGCGCGCCCCCGACTGGCAAATGTCCTTCCTGCAGCGCCCGCTCGCCGAAAGGCGCCAGCTCATCGAACAGTTGCGACAACGCAGTGAGCAGGCGAAGCAGGAAAAGTCCATGGAAATCATGGACGTGAATTCGAAGGCAGTTGAAAGTCTGTTACGCTCAGAAAGCTACCCAGCCCTGATTCACGGCCACACGCACCGTCCTGCGGTCCATATCCACGACGTGGATGGACGCCGATGTGAGCGATGGGTTCTCTCGGACTGGCATTCGGAAGCGACGTACCTCGAGTGGTCGGGGGAGGCGTTCCACCCCCACGTCCCGACCAAGACGACCTGAACGACGGTCGGCGCCGTCTCTCAGCGTCGCCTCTGTATCAGCCTCTTAGCCGTTCAAATCGCGAGCAACAGTAGCAAGCCTTCGGTGATCCGGACCGCGGCGCGGGCCTCGGGCCAAGACCCGTGCCGCGCATGCTAATCCGTCCTTGTGTCGATCAGTTGTCGTGATTCGCCAGAAGGTTAAGGTCGAGTTGCCCGCCGTCGCCGTCGTCCAGGCTGGCCTTGCTTTGACCGCGCTGGTTCTCGACCCCATGGAGGTACTCGGGAGTAATGTCGCCGGTCACATAGCAACCGTCAAAACAGGAGGTCTCGAAGAAGTTGATCGATGGATTCACCGCCCGTACGGCGGCCTTAAGATCGTCCAGATCCTGGTAAATCAGTCCATCCGCGCCAATTTCGCGGCAAATTTCGTCCTCGTCACGCCCCGCTGCAATCAACTCGGAACGGGTCGGCATGTCGATGCCGTAGACGTTCGCGTAGCGAACCGGAGGAGCCGCAGACGCCAAATAAACCTTTTCGGCCCCCGCTTCCCGCGCCATCAACACGATCTCGCGACTGGTTGTGCCGCGGACGATCGAATCGTCGACAAGCAGAACCCGCTTCCCCTTGAACTCCTGCGAGATGGTATTGAGCTTCTGGCGCACCGATTTCCGACGAACAGCCTGTCCGGGCATGATGAAGGTCCGGCCGATGTAGCGGTTCTTCACGAAACCTTCGCGGTACGGCAGATTGAGCTTGTGCGCCATCTCCATCGCTGAAGGACGGCTTGAATCGGGGATAGGGATGACCACGTCGATCCCGGCATGGGGTAGCACTCGCTTCAGTTTGTCGGCGAGGAATTCGCCCATCTTGACCCGCGATTCGTAGACTGAGACGCCGTCGATCACGGAATCCGGCCGAGCCAGATAGACGAACTCGAACATGCATGGGGCTTCCACGGTGCGGTCGGCGCACTGGCGACTGCGGAAATTGCCGTCCGTGTCGATCAGGACTGCCTCACCCGGAGCGACATCCCGGAGCATGCGAAAGCCAAGCACGTCCATCGACACCGACTCGGACGCCACCAACCATTCATGCTTGCCACCGACGTCGTTGCGACCGATCGCCAGGGGTCGAATGCCATAGGGATCACGGAAGGCCAGCAGGCCGTAGCCCGCGATCATCACGACTGCAGCATAGGCGCCGCGACAGCGGCGATGTACGCCCGAGACGGCGCGGAACACGGCGTCGTCGTCGAGCTTGAAACCCTTGGCCGCCGCCTGCAGCTCATGGGCCAACACGTTGAGCAGCACTTCGGAGTCGGAGTTCGTGTTGATGTGCCTCAGGTCCGAAAGGAACATCTCGCGCTTGAGTTCGTCCGAATTCGTCAGGTTGCCGTTGTGCGCGAGCAGCAGCCCGAACGGCGAATTGACGTAGAAGGGCTGAGCCTCCGCCGGGTTGCAGGCCGAACCGGCCGTCGGATAGCGAACGTGCCCGATGCCCCAGTTACCCACAAGATTGCGCATGTTGCGGGTCCTGAACGCATCCCGCACCAGACCGGAGCCCTTGTGCATGTAGAAGCGCCCATCGTCGGACGTAGCGATACCCGCTGCGTCCTGGCCCCGATGCTGGAGGACCAGAAGACCGTCGTAGAGCAACTGATTGACCGGGGAGGTCGCAACAACCCCAATGATTCCGCACATGGAAGGACACCTATCTGAAACGAATCCGAGTGACTACCGCTTCCGGCAACCACGGTTTGGCGGCCACAACCGCCGTCTCCAACGGAGGCGCGAACATCGCATTAGCCCACCAAGGCTCTCGTGCGATCCCGACCAGTCCTCCAAGCAATACAACCGCGCAAGCAACCGCTATACCGCGCGCCACACCGAACAGGGCGCCGAACAACCGATCGGCCGCGCCCAAGCCGACCGCCTTGAGCAATTCACGCAGCAGAAAACGCACGAACGCGGCGAACAGAAGAACCGTCACGAATATCAGCGCAAACGCCGCGATCTGCCGCCAGGCAGGCTCCGCGATGAACCCCGTCAGCAGTCCCGCGGCCTGCGCAGAAAAACGCCACGCCGCCAGTGCCGCGACCACCCATGCCAGCATCGAAATGACCTCGCTGACCAGCCCGCGCCACATGCCTACGGCCGCTGACAACGCGAGGATGGCCAGGAACACGTAGTCGAATACTGTCATCGACGCATCCGCTCGGGCATCAGCGCGGCATCACCGTGCCGCCCATCCCGCTCGCCTTCGCGCGTTGCGCCGCCTTGTCGGCTTCGTCGCGCCCCCTGAAGGGGCCCAGACGCACACGAGTCACCGCACCAACCTTTTCAGTGTAGGCCGCAAAGCCATGCTTCTTCAGATCCGAGGCAATCGATGCCGCCTTTGCAGCATCGGAAAACGCGCCAATTTGGACGACGAACGCATCACCCGTCGCGACGGCTGGAACAGCCGCTGCCGGCGCCTTGCCCTCCAAGATATCCTTGGCTCGCGCTGCCTCTTCATGCGCCGGGGAACGAGCCTGAGTGGCAAGTTTCGGGGCCTCCGGTTTCGGCAGCTCGAGTTTGGCCGCTTCGGTCTTGGAAGGTTCCGGTTTGTGCAATTCCGGCTTCGCTGCCGACTCCGGTTTCACTACCGCAGGTTTGGACGGTGAAGGCTCGATCACCTTCGCGGGGGGAGTCACCGCAGGGGCCGAACGTACAGGCGCTGCTTCGACAGCAGCACGCGGGGCGTCCGAAGGAAGCGGGCCGGGCGGTTGCTCTTCGGGCGCCGGGGCGATTTGGGGCTCGGCAGCGGGAGTCTGACGATTTGCGCTCGGGCGTACTACTCCACTGTCGGAATCACGCTCGGGAATCGACACCTGGATATCCTGCACCGGAATGATCGGTTCCTGATCCATCACCATCGGCAGCACGATCGCGGCCAGCAGCGCCAGCGCAGCCGCGCCGACCAATCTTCGCCGCGATCGCTTCTTGAGTTCGACGTTATCGATTTCGGCCACGCGAAACCTCAGTGACGGGAAGCGCGAATGGCATCGAGAACGTCCGCGACCGTCAGGAATGATCCAAAAACAACGATTCTATCACCCTCCTGGGCACGTTGTTCCGCTTCGGAGAACGCCTCGGCAGGTCGATCGAAGCACCCGATATCGCCCTTCACACCCGCGACCCGCATCCGCTCCGCGAGCGCATCGGCAGCAAGGCCGCGCGATCCGGGCAAGGACGTGACGAGCCAGTGGTCGACACGATCCTGGATCAAACGCATGACGCCTTCGACATCCTTATCTGCGAGCATGCCGACCACCGCCCAGGTTTCCGGGAAGAATCCCATGTTCGACAGGTTTTCGGACAGCACGCCCGCAGCCTGAGGGTTGTGGGCGACATCGAGAACGACCGACGGCTTTCCGGGGAGAACCTGGAACCGTCCGGGGAGTTCGACGAGCATCAACCCTTGACGCACCGCCTGCATCGACACCGGAATCCGGTTGCGCAGGGTTTCCAGGGCCATCATCACGGCCGACGCATTCAGCAGTTGGTTGGCGCCGCGCAAAGCCGGATACGCAAGCCCGCCCCGACGCGTCCCGCTTCGGCTCCACCAGACCCACTGCGTCCGATCACCCGAGAACCCGAAATCCTCGGTGACAAGACGCAAGTCGGCGCGGATCTCCCGCGCGTATGCAACCAGCGACGCAGGCGGCAGCGGGTCGGCACAGATCGCGGGACGCTCGGCTCGAAAGATCCCCGCCTTCTCGAAACCGATCTTCTCGCGCGTATCCCCAAGGTAGTCCATGTGATCCATGGCCACGCCGGTGACAATTGCGCAGTCGGGATCGATCGCATTGACGGCATCGAGCCGTCCGCCAAGTCCGACTTCCAGAATCACGACGTCAAGCGGTTCCCGGCAGAAGCAATGCCATGCGGCAAGAGTACCGTGTTCGAAGTAAGTCAGTGGCACCGCACCACGCGCCGCCTCGACCGCGGTGAAACCGTCGACGAGTCGCTCGTCGCTCACCTCTACGCCGTTGATGCGGACACGTTCGTTGTAGCGCACCAGATGCGGAGATGTATAGCAGCCGACGCGATAACCCGCGGCGAGCAGGATCGCCTCGAGCATCGCGCAGGTCGACCCCTTGCCGTTGGTGCCGCCGACGGTGATCACCACGACATCGCTGCTTGCCTTGAGGGCATCCCGCACTTGCGAGACGCGCTCCAAACCGAGCTGGATGGCTTGCGTATGCCTGCTTTCGAGCAGTTCAAGCCAACCGCCCAATGAATCCGGAAATTCCATGTGGCGTGATGAAACGGTCAAACGCCGATAGCAGGCTGCCGCGTCAACAGCGTGAGAACCTGAGCCAGCTTTGCGCGCATTTCGCGCCGATCGACGATCATGTCGATCGCCCCCTTCTCCAGCAAAAACTCCGATCGCTGGAAGCCCTCAGGCAGCGTTTCGCGCACGGTCTGTTCGATCACGCGCGGCCCGGCGAAGCCAATAAGCGCGCCCGGCTCGGCGATCACTACGTCGCCCATGAATGCGAAACTCGCGGACACACCGCCCATCGTCGGATCGGTGAGAACCGTCAGGAACGGCAGCTTGCGCTGCGTCAGTTGCGTCAGGACCGCGGTCGTCTTCGCCATCTGCATCAGCGAGAACAAGCCTTCCTGCATCCGTGCGCCACCGGTCGCCGTCACGCAGATGAAAGGCAGGCGCTGCTCCAATGCGGCTTTCGCCCCGCGCACGAAGCGTTCGCCGACGACAGAGCCCATCGAGCCGCCGAGAAACTCGAACTCGAAACACGCGACCACCACCGGCACGGTGAGGATCGACCCCTGCATGACGACCATCGCGTCGCCTTCACCCGTGTCGTCGACCGCAGTGGAGAGACGTTCCGTGTAGCGGCGCGAATCCTTGAACTTGAGCGGATCGACCGGAAGCACCTCGTTCCCGATTTCGAAACGCCCCTCGGCATCAAGCAGCAGGTCGAGGCGCGCACGCGCACGCAGGCGTTGGTGGTGGCCGCACTTGGGACAAACGCTCTGGTTGCTTTCGAGATCCGAACGATACAGGACCGCCTCACACGCGGGACATTTGCTCCAAAGTCCCTCCGGAATTGACTTCCGTACCGCCGACTCAGCCCGCTTGATCTTGGGCGGCAGAAGTTTTTGAAGCCAGCTCATCGCGGCGCTCCCTGAATCTGATCGAGTGCAGAACGGATACCGCTCACAAAAGAGCGTACGTTTGCGACGGCCTGGTCACGAGGACTCTTTTCGATTTCTTCGATAATGCGACTGCCGATGACAACGGCATCCGCCACCTCACCGATGCGGCGAGCCGATTCGGCATCACGAATCCCGAACCCGACGCCCACCGGCATCCCTACCCGGGCGCGAATGTGCGGCAGGCGCGCCGCGACCTCGTCAAAGTCGAGCGCCGCCGAGCCCGTAACTCCCTTCAGCGAGACGTAGTAGATGTACCCGCTGCCGGCGCGAGCAACATCGTCGAAACGCTGCTCGGTCGAGGTCGGCGCCAACAGGAAGATCGGATCGAGTCCCACCTTGCGAGCAGCGGCGGAGAACGCTTCACACTCTTGCGGCGGATAGTCGACGACGAGAACCCCATCGACTCCGGCGTCACTGGCCGCCTGGACGAAACGTTCGACGCCCATCGCCTCGATCGGATTGGCGTAACCCATCAAGACGACCGGAGTTTCCTGGTCGCCCCCCCTGAAAGCCTGGACGATCTCGAGCACCTTGCGCAGGGTCATCCCGTTCGCCAAGGCACGCTCGGAAGCGCGCTGGATGGTTGGGCCATCGGCCATAGGATCCGAAAACGGCACCCCAAGCTCGATGATGTCCGCGCCCCCTTCGACGAGTGCCTGCATCAGAGGCAGGGTCAAATCGGGAGCCGGATCTCCGGCGGTGATGAACGGAATCAGCGCCCGCCGCCCGTTGGCCTGCAGACGCTGAAATACTGACTGGATTCTTGACATAGGGATTTCGCACAGACGCGGGCCTCAGCGGCCCGCGGAAGTCAGAACTGGATGCCGGAACGCTCGGCGACCGTATGCATGTCCTTGTCGCCGCGACCGGACAGATTGACCAGCAGAACCTTGTCGCGCGGCAAGGTCGGCGCAAGCTTTGCCGCATAAGCCAACGCATGGGACGACTCCAGGGCCGGGATGATGCCTTCCAGGCGGCAGAGATCGTGGAATGCCTTGAGTGCTTCGGCGTCGGTCACCCCAACGTATTCGGCACGCTCGCTGTCCTTCAGCCACGCGTGCTCGGGGCCCACGCCCGGATAGTCGAGCCCGGCGGAAATCGAATGTGTCTCGATGATCTGGCCGTCGCTGTCCTGCAGTAGATAGGTGCGGTTGCCGTGAAGCACGCCCGGCCGACCAGCAGTCAGACTGGCCGCATGATGACCGGTTTCGACGCCTTCGCCGGCCGCCTCCACGCCAACAAGACGCACGCCGGAAATGTCGATATAGGGATAGAAGATCCCCATGGCGTTCGAACCGCCACCGACGCACGCAATCACATAATCCGGTTGGCGCCCGACCATCTCAGGCATTTGCGTGAGGCACTCGGTCCCGATCACGGCCTGAAAATCACGCACCATCATCGGGTACGGGTGGGGGCCGGCAACAGTTCCGATGATGTAGAAGGTGTCGTGGATGTTCGTCACCCAATCGCGCATCGCTTCATTGAGCGCGTCCTTCAGCGTCTTGGAGCCCGACTCGACCGGAACCACACGTGCGCCGAGCAGCTTCATCCGATAGACGTTGGCGGCTTGACGCTTGATGTCCTCGGCGCCCATGTAGACGACGCATTCCATGCCGTAGCGGGCGGCCACGGTCGCGGTCGCGACCCCATGCTGCCCGGCTCCGGTCTCGGCAATCACGCGCGGCTTGCCCATATAGCGAGCAACCAGCGCCTGGCCGATGCAGTTGTTTACCTTGTGCGCGCCGGTATGGTTCAGATCCTCGCGCTTCAAGTAGATCTGCGCGCCGCCCAGCAGTTCAGACCAACGGCGTGCGTGATAGATGGGGCTCGGACGACCGACATAGTGTTTGAGCTCGTATTCGAACTCCGCCATGAATGCCGGATTCTGCCGGCACGTGTCGTACGCAGCCTTGAGTTCCTCAAGCGCGGGGATCAGCGTTTCTGCGACAAACACCCCGCCATAAGGACCGAAATGACCGCTCGAGTCGGGAAACTGGTAAGGCTTGTCAGCCATCTGCATGTCGAACTCCAGCGATGAATGCGGCGATCAGCGCCGCATCCTTGATGCCCTTGCCCGATTCCACACCGCTGGATACGTCGACCGCCCAAGGCCTGACACGGCGCACTGCCTCGCCGACGTTGTCGGGATCGAGACCGCCGGACAGGATTAGACGCTTACCGAAATCAGCGGGAATCAGGGACCAATCGAATACCTTGCCCCCGCCGCCGTAGCCCTCGACGAACGCGTCGAGAATAAGACCAGCCGCCGATGGGTAGCAAGCCGAGAATTCTACCAGATCGACCCCCGGACGTACGCGCGCCGCCTTGATCCACGGTCGGCCATAGCGGGCGCAGTCCGCCTCCCCCTCGTCCCCGTGAAACTGCAGTAACTGAAGAGGCACATGCCGGAGTGCATCTTCAACGAACGTGCGTCGCGGATTCACGAAAAGCCCGACCGTCGTGACGAACGGCGGAATCGCCGCCGCGAGCTCGGCAGCACGCTCGAACGAGACAAAGCGCGGACTCGGCGGATAGAACACCAGCCCGATCGCGTCAGCGCCGGCCTCGACCGCCGCGACAGCATCGTCGACGCGAGTCAGGCCGCAGATCTTTACTCGGGTTCTCGTCACTCAAGAAAGTGGGATACGCGGGACCGAGATGATACGCCCTTCATTGGGCAGGGGCCAGTGCGGCAAATATTCGACGCCGCACAGATACAAGCCGTCTGCCGGAAAGGTCGGCGCAGCGTGGCTCCGGTCCCGCGCATGCAGCAGCTCTTCGATCCAGCCGGGAGGATAAGTGCCCTTCCCGATGTAGACGAGGGCACCGACAAGGTTCCTAACCATGTGATGCAAAAACGCATTGGCCCAGAAATCGAAAATCAGGTATTCGCCCTGTCGATGAACACGCGCTTCATGCATCAGCTTGAGCGGTGATTTGGCCTGGCATCCAGCAGCGCGGAACGAGGAGAAGTCGTGCAGGCCTACTAGTCGCGCCGCGGCGTCGCTCATTACATGCTCATCGAGCGGTACATGAAACCAGCCGACTCGACCAGAAAGGATGGCCGGCCTAACAGGCGCATTGTGAAGGAAGTACCGGTAGCGGCGGGACACAGCACTGAAACGCGCATGAAAGGTCTCGCTCACCTCCGCCGCCCAGCGGACCGCGACGCTTGGCGGCAGCTTGTTGTTCACGCCGCGCACCCATGCCCCGAGGGGCCGCACGACCGACACGTCGAAATGCGCGACCTGCGCCGTCGCATGAACGCCCGCATCAGTGCGTCCGGCGCAGTGCAGGCGCACCGGGTACCCAGCTATGCCGGCCAAAGCCGCTTCCAGGTAATCCTGGACCGTCACCGCGTTAGCCTGGCTTTGCCAACCTCGAAAGGCATCCCCGGCATACTCGACTCCCAGCGCGATCCTCATGCCCGGAGCTCCAGCAAGGCAAGGAGGGTCAGGCCGACAAGTACCGCAATCGTCAATTGGCCGTAGCCGAGCGGTTCCCGAACGATCGAGATCGGAGTCGCGTCCTTGTGATGCACCGGCACAATGTCATCTTCAAGCCACGAACGCCAGCCTCCCGAAGGGGTTGCCTCGACGTAGCTCAGCACCAGCATGAGGCGGACAGCAAGTCGATCGGCCGGAAGACCGATCCGCTCGAAGGGATGAAACAGGGCATACAGACCTCCGACCAACCGTGGCACGGAGAGATGCTCAAGCAGCCCCGCGACACACAACACGACGCCGACCAGACGACCGAGGTGCTCAGCCGCCAAGGCAAGCCCTTCGCGGGTAGGGCTGAGGCCTGGAAGGGCGGGCCACAGCGACTCGCCGGGACTGAACCAGGCAAAGAAGATGGCAACTGCAAGCATCAGGAAGCGGGTTCTCCGCAACAGCCGAAAGCTACGTTCCTTCACGAAACGTAGCGCGATAAGAACCCCGACAACAACGGACACAAACAGCCAGGTCGGCGGAACAAACTGCAGGGTCGCAACGCCTGCCATCCAAAAAGCGATCAGTAAACCTGCATGCATCAAAACAATGGCCGTCCGGCTGCCCGGACGGCCTTCCAACTCGTTAGTTACGCAGAACGCGGAACGGATTCAGCCGAGACGGCCGAGCAATTCTGCCGCAGCCTGCCGCTGCTCGGCAGATCCTTCGCGCTGGACTTCTTCGAGCAGTTCGCGTGCGCCCTCGCTATCACCCATTTCCTCATAGGCTCGCGCCAACTCGAGCTTGGTATTGACCTCCTCGAGCACGTCGGCGGGAATCCCTTCGTCGCCGGATAAAGGCCCCACACCCCCCGTGGCCAACGCAATCTCCTCAAACTCCGGGGAAGCAATCGTCTCCGACTGCGCAATCGCTTCCGTCGGCGTTCCAAGCTCAAGATCGATACTTGAAAGATCGATGCCGGAGTTCGCCGCGACCCCGCTCACGGGCGCGGCTTCACCAGCATCTTCGAGATTGAAGTCAAAATCCAGCAAGCTGCTGTCGAAGGTGGTCTTTTCGAGATCGACAGGCTCTGGCGCCGAGGTTGGCTCTTCCTCTGTGCCGACGACGGTTGCATCGAGGTTGAATTCTGCGGCTTGTTCCTTGTCGGCCGCGGCTGCCGGCGTCTCGACACCTAGATCGAACTCGAGCCCCTGGTCGGCCGCGGCAAATTCGATGCCCTCACCAATTACCGTTTCGTTGAGCTGAGCGCTTTCCACTTCCAGTTCCGGCTCCCTCACGTCGACCGGCGTGTCGGCGGACGCTGCCGCAATATCCAAGTCGATCTCGAGTTCGCCAGCATTCAACTCCGGCACTTCTATGGACGGCGACGACTGAGCGTCGAACCCCAAACCCGCGTCCAGATCGAAATCGAGCGCATTGGAGTCGATCTCGGGCAGCGCTTCGAGTTCCACCTCCTCCACGGCAGCTGGCTGGGAAGGTTCCGTGGTCGGCAGGAAGGGCGCCTCGTCCGCTCGTTGCGTCGTAGCATCGAACGAGGGACCGCCGAAGTCCATCGCGGGCGTCTCCGCCGCAGCCGAAGCGGCTCCCGCGAGCGCCCCGGCGGCGGTACCGCTCAGCGCGCCGGCGCCGGCCCGACCTACCAGAGTGGAACCTCGATACAGCGGATTGTCCGGGTCGATTCGGCGCCCCATCTCCGCCGCCTTGCCCCATTCCGGACCTTCGCCGCCAGTACGACCATAGAGGTCGGTCGCTGTCGTCTCGAATGCCTTGGCATTGTTGCGTTGGGCATAGATTTCCAGCAGTTTCACGTAGATCGCCAGGCGCGCCCCGTCGGATTTCAAGGCGTCAAGCAAGATCTCTTCTGCCTGCGCATCCCGGCCGTAAGCCATATAGACGTCGGCTTCTGCAACTGGATCGACACCTTCGTCCGTGTCGATCGCTGAAAGGCCGGACTGGCTGAAGTCGGTGTGAAGGACGCTGCTTTCACCGGTGTTGACGCTCTGCCCCCCCGTCTTGCCAAAAACCGAATTGGTTTCGACCGGGAATTCGCTCGTCGCCCCGGCGGCAGGAGACACCGCCCCGCTTTGCTGGCGCCGCTGACGGACCTTTAGGCCGGCATACGCGAGGAGCAGTGCGAGCACGCCACCTCCACCGGCCAGCATCGTCGGGTTGTCCAGCAAACTCTGTAGGAAAGTCGGCTCTTCTGTCGTTACAGGAGGCGCTGCAGGAACCGGGGGTTTCGGTATGGGCTTCGCTACCTCTGCGGAAGGCGCTGCCGGCGCGGGGGCGGGAGCAGGCAGAGCCGCTTCCGCAGGCTTTTCAGGCGCAGGCGGAGGCGCACTCGGCGCTGCGGGCGGTGTGGCGGCGCCCGCCCCCTGCTGCATCTGTGCAAGCCCTTGATTGCGCAGTTCGATCAACTGCTGCATCTTGCGAATGCTGTCCTCGAGTGCCACGAGACGGCTGTTCGCCTCGTCAAGGGCCTTTCCTCGTGCAGTCACCTCTTCTTCAAGCGCCTGAAGGCGCGCCAAGCGCGCATCCTCCACGTTGCCCTTTGACGGAGCGGAGGATCCGGCCCCGCCCGACACTTTGACCTGGTCACCGGAAGTCGAACGTGCCGGCTCACTCACCTTGGGGACGATAGAACCCGCGTCGCCTCGGGACGGAGCCTGTTCCGCGGCGGCCGGCCGCGACGCGACCGTCGACGCCAATGTACGACGATAAGACTGGAAATCGGCCGATTGCGTCAGCACTTCGCGGCGAGCCTGGACTGGGTCGATGGCCCGAACTTCTGTCTCGGGCGGCACGTTAATAATCGCGCCGGCCCGCAGTCGATTGACGTTGCCATCGTCGAACGCGTCGGGATTCGCACGGAATAACGCTACCAGCATCTGCTCGAGACTAGTCCCGGATGGTCGGTTCGATTCCGCGATGCGTCGCAGGGTGTCGCCACGTTGGACGCGATAGCGATCGGCACCCGAAGTTTCACGGTTTTCGGCCGAGCTCACGGGCACCGCTGCGCGCGCGCTACTGGACGCGGCTGCCGGACGGGGAGCAACTGGAGCCGGCACCTGCGCGGCAACCGGCACCGGATCGAGCAGGAAGGTGTATTCCCGCACCATCCGGCCTGCTGACCAGTTCAATTCGAGCAGCAACTCGACGAAGGGCTCGCTGAAAGGCCGATCACTCGAAATCTTGACAACCGATCGAGCGCCCCGGCGCTCCACCGCGAAGCGCAGCGAGGCGATTGCCGGGGAGTACTGCAGACTCGCCTGTTTGAACGCATCGGCCGGCGCCACGTTCGCCGACATCGACTGCAACTCCTCCGCCGTAGCATTCAACTCGATTTCGGCCCGGAGCGGCTGCCCGATACCGCTGAAAACATGGATCGAACCGAGTCCGGCGGCATGACTGCCAAAGGGGAGCATTGCGATCGCGGTCGCGATCAGTGAGGCCTTGATCGATGTTTTCATGGTTGTCATATCATCCGCACCCTAGCATGGGCAGCAAACTGCGTGGATTTTGGACGTGGCGGATCGGTCCGTGCAAACGGCATGCCGGGCAATCTAGCATTTTGTTTAAATT
>NZ_DATFAO010000090.1:0-117495 GCF_035254505.1 Aromatoleum sp.
TCACGGACGCGTTGTCGTGTTCAGCAATAACCAGGATCGCCATCTTCAGATCACCTTCGCTTCGTTCTTCAGTTTCTCGACGAGCTGCGCGACGTCCGCAACACGCACGCCGGCGCTGCGCTTCGGCGGCTCGGCGACCGACAGGGTCGCCAGACGCGGCGCGACATCGACGCCGAGGTCGGCGGGCTTCACCGTGTCGAGCGGCTTCTTCTTCGCCTTCATGATGTTGGGCAGCCTCGCGTAGCGCGGCTCATTGAGGCGCAGGTCGGTGGTGACCACTGCCGGCAGCTTCATCTCGAGGGTTTCGAGACCGCCGTCGATCTCGCGCATCACGGTCGCGACGCCGTTGCCGAGGGTGACCTTCGACGCGAAGGTCGCTTGCGGCCAGCCCATCAGCGCGGCGAGCATCTGGCCGGTCTGGTTGGCGTCGTCGTCGATCGCCTGCTTGCCGCAGATCACGAGCTGGGGTTGCTCCTTCTCGCACAGCACTTTCAGGAGCTTCGCCACCGCCAGCGGCTGGAGCTCGACATCGGTTTCAACGAGGATGCCGCGGTCGGCGCCAATCGCCATCGCCGCGCGCAGCGTCTCCTGGCAGGCGCCGACGCCGCATGAAACGGCCACGACTTCGGTCGCCGCGCCCGCTTCCTTCAGACGCACCGCCTCTTCCACTGCAATCTCGTCGAACGGGTTCATCGACATCTTTACGTTCGCGATATCGACGCCGGTGCCGTCAGCTTTCACTCGCACCTTGACGTTGTAATCGGCAACCCGCTTCACGGGGACCAGCACCTTCACGATATGTTCTCCAATTCGAAGATTGAGCATTGATGCGCCGCCGGACGGGCAGGCGAGAGCGTGCCGCGAGACCCACTCGGGGCCCCGCTGCGCCCTTCAAACGTATTCAAGAACTACTCGGGAAACTTCACGCGCACGCGCTCGCTCGTCGCCACCGCCTGACAGCTCAGCGTCCAGGCGCGAGCTAGATCGCGCGCGTCGAGTACTTCGTTGTGCCGCAGATGCACGCTCCCCTCCTGTACTTGGCACATGCACGACGCACACATGCCGGCCTGACAGGAGAAAGGCGCGGCCACGCCGCTGCGCAGCATCGCATCGAGCAACGTTTCGCCGGGATCGCAGGCCAGCGTATGTGACTGTCCGTCGAGCGAGACTTCAAGCGTTGCGGCAACGGCGGCACCGTCCGGGACGGCGCTTACCTTGGCGGTGGGGACATCATCCTCGTCCGGCAGTGACACGAATCGCTCGACATGGATGCGCTCGTCGTCCATGCCGATCGCCTCCAGCGCGGCGACCGCTGCATCCATGAAGGGCCCGGGACCGCAGATGAAAGTCTCCGCGCCGCCCCACGCCCTTGCAAGCTCGGCGAGTTGCGCCGCCGCCGGCACGCCCTGTACCGAGTCGAGCCAGTGGATCACGGACAGGCGCCCCGGATGCGCGGCGGCCAGATCCCTCAACCGCTCGCGAAAGATCACCGATTTCTCGTCGCGGTTCGCGTAGACGAGGAGCAGCTTCCCCTGCCCCTGTGCGAGTGCCGAACGCAGGATCGAGAACACCGGCGTAATGCCGCTGCCGCCTGCAAACAGCACGAAGTCACCCTGCAGCGAGCGCGGCGAGAATACGCCGGCGGGCGGTATCGCTTCGAGCACATCCCCCGCGGCGACCTTCTCGCACAGCCAGTTCGACGCCCGCCCGCCGGCGACCCGCTTCACCGTGACGCGCGGCCGCGTATCCAGCGTCGGCGCGCTCGACATCGAATAGCAGCGCAGCACGTTCCGCCCGCCGACCGGCACGCGCAGGGTCAGGAACTGACCGGGGCGGTAGGCGAAGCTCGCGGCGAGCTCGGGCGGGATGTCGAAGACGAAGGACCGCGCATCCGGCGTCTCCTCGACGACTTCCGCGACGCGCAGCGCGTGGAAGCGGGGCTGCGCGGCGCTGATGGCCGGGGCCTCGAGTTCAGACGAAAGGATCTGCATTAGGCATCCCCAGCATCACCATGCCGAACGCGCGGGCGTAGGCGTCGCTGTTGTTGGCGACGTGGCCCCGCGCCTGGTGGATGTCGCGGAACACACGTTCGATCGGATTCGTCTTGTAGAGGCCCGACGCCGCGCAGGCGCGCAGCAGCTCGGCGACGCCCGCCGCACACAGCTTTGGCACGAGCGCGGCCTGCGCGCGCTGCAGCAGGCGCTCCTCGACCGGCATCCGTTCGCCGCTGTGCGCGTATTCGACGATGCGCGCGTAGTTGCGGAAGAGCACGAGCTTCAGCTGGTCGGACGTCATCATCGCCTCGGCCACAACGAGCTGCGCATTCACGTCCTCGGCGGTCTTCGCCCCGTGCTTGCCGACGTGCGCGGCGGAGCGCTCGCGGAAGTGCGCGATCGCTCCGTCGAAGGCGCCGATGCAGGCCGACGACACGGCGCGCTGGAACACCTGCGTGAAGGGGATGCGATACAGCCAGCCGGGATTGGCGGCGCGGCCCGGACAGCCGGCGTCGCTGTGGTCGTTGGTGCGCTGCGTGCGATGCGCCGGGACGAAGGCGTTGTCGACGACGATGTCGTGGCTGCCGGTCGCGCGTAGGCCGAGCACATCCCAGTTGTGCTCGACGCGGAAATCCGACTTCGGCAGCAGGAAGGTCGTATGTTCGAGCGCGTCCGAGCCGTCTGCTTTCGGCAGCAGGCCGCCGAGGAAGATCCAGTCGCAGTGCTCGACACCGCTCGAAAAGCCCCAACGGCCCGACAGCCGGTAGCCGCCCTCGACCGCCTCGGCCTTGCCGACCGGCATGTAGGTCGAGGCGATCAGCGTCGCCGAATCCTGGCCCCACACGTCCTGCTGCGCAGCATCCGGAAAGAGCGGTAACTGCCAGTTATGCACGCCGATTACGCCATAGATCCAGGCCGTCGACATGCAGCCTTCGGCGAGCGCCATCTGCACGCGGTAGAACACCCGCGGATCGAGCTCGAAACCGCCCCAACGCTTCGGCTGCAGCACGCGGAAGAGGCCCGCCGCCTGCATCTCGCGCACCGTCTCGATTGGCACCATGCCGGCGCGCTCGGCGTCGGCGGCTCGTGCAGCAAGACGCGGCGCCATTTCCCTGGCAAGCGCCACGAGTTCGACCGCCTTGTCGGTCATGTACTCCTCCGCGGCGCCCTGCCCCTCGACATTGTTCATCACGCCCATCTGCTCGCTCCTGTGCATGGCCGTCCACCGGACCGTTCCGGCGGGGCTGAACCGTTCATGGCGGCAAGATTTCCACACGCCGTCGAGGCGCTCATCGTCTGAACGGACTAACGCGAACGCACTGCCCACTGCGCGTCGCCCGGTACGTCAATTAACCACTTTGGACGATGCCGGGCCCCGGGCACCGTCGAAGAATGGGCGCCACAACACGGCCATCCGCCATGCAGCGACCGGCCGAATCCCGACGGAGACCAGCCATGAAAACAGTGTTCGGCCTGGGGATCGCCACGCTCGTCGGCCTAGCCGGCGCGTATGCGTTCTCGCCCCGCGACATCCCCCCCCTGCAGGAGACGCGCATCCCGGTCCAGCGGATGCAGATCAACGGCATCGCCCAGACCCGCGCCGGACTCGTCGCCGCGGGCGAGCTCGGCCACATCCTCGTATCCGACGACGGCGGCAAGCGCTGGTCGGACGCCCGCCTCGCCATCGATCGCCAGGCGCTGATCACGCGGCTGGTGTTCGCCGACGACGCCAACGGCGTCGCGGTCGGCCATGAAGGCTGGATCCTGCGCACCGGGGACGGGGGCGCCACGTGGTCCGAAGCCGCGTTCGACGGCAGCGACGGCGAACCGCTGATGGACGCCGCGCGCCTGCCCTCCGGCACCTGGCTCGCCGTCGGCGCCTTCGGCCGCGTGCTGCGCTCCGCGGACGACGGCCGCTCCTGGGAGCGCCACGAGATCCCCAATCTCGGCGACCGCCACCTCAACGGCATCGCCGCTTCCGCCGACCGCAAGCACTGGCTGATCGTCGGCGAATCGGGCCTCGCGATGCGCTCGTCCGACGGCGGCGAGCACTGGACGACGGTCCAGCCCTTCTACGACGGCTCGCTCTACGGCGCGATCAGCGTCGACGCCTCCACCTGGATCGCCTACGGCATGCGCGGCAGCGTCTTCCGCAGCACGGACGGCGGTGCGAACTGGGCGCGCCTGAACGTCCCCGCACCCGTGTCCTTCTACTCCGCCGCGCTCGCGCCGGACGGCGAACTGCTGCTCGCCGGCCAGGGCGGCATCGTGCTCGCGAGCCGCAACGGTGGCGCGAGCTTCAGTCAGATCGGCAAGGACGACCAGGAAAACCTCACCGGCATCCTCGTCCGCAGCGACGGCAGCGTGCTGCTCGGCAGCGACGGCGGCCTGCGCGCCCGCGCCCTCGCCGCGCCCACCGCCCCCGTTTCCTCCCTCCCAACCCGCCAGGAAGCCAGCTGATGACCACCGTCGCCTCCCCCTCCCGCACCGACGCCGTGGTCGCGGTCCTCGCCCGGCTGCTGATCGCCTGGCGCAAGCCGCTGGGCCTCTTCTTCCTGCTGCTGACGCTCGGCCTCGGCGCCTCGGCGCTGCACACGCGCCTCGACCCCGGCTTCAACAAGCTGATCCCGATGAAGCACCCCTACATGGCGGCCTTCCTCGAATACGGGGCGAGCTTTTCCGGTGCCAACCGCATCATGGTCAGCGTGCAGTGGAAGGGCGAAGGCGACATCTACAACGCCGAGTTCCTGCAGGTGCTGCGCAAGGTCACGGACGAGGTGTTCTTCACCCCCGGCGTCAATCGCAGCGGCGTTCGGTCTCTCTTCACGCCGAACGTGCGCTATATCGAGGTCACCGAGTCGGGCTTCACCGGCGACGTGATCATCCCCTCGCGCTTCGAGGCGAACGAGGCGGGCCTCGCGCAGATCCGCTCCAACGTCGCGAAGTCCGGCGAGATCGGCCAGCTCGTCGCCAACGACCTGCGCGCCGCGATGGTGCAGGCCGACCTCCTTGAAGTGAATCCGCAGACCGGCCAGAAGCTCGACTATGCAGAGGTCGCGGGCAAGCTCGAGGCGATCCGCGCCGAATTCGACAACGCGCACATCGACATCCAGATCGTCGGCTTCGCAAAAGTCATGGGCGAAGTGATGGACGGCCTGATGACGGTGGTCGCTTTCTTCGCGATCGCCTTCGCGGTGACCTCGCTGCTGCTGTGGCTCTACTCGCGCTCGTTGAAGCTCACCGTGCTCGCGATCGCCGTCGCGCTCCTGCCGGTGATCTGGCTGCTCGGCCTCCTGCCGCTGCTCGGCACCGGCATCGACCCGATGTCGGTGCTGGTGCCCTTTCTGATCTTCTCGATCGGCGTCTCGCATGCGGTGCAGATGACCAACGCGTGGAAGCAGGACGTGCTCGCCGGCCAGAGCGCGATGCAAGCGGCCGAGGGCGCCTTCCGCAAGCTCGCCGTGCCCGGCACCGTCGCGCTGCTCGCCAACGCGCTCGGCTTCATGGTGATCATGGTCATCGACATCCCGATCGTGCACGAGCTCGGCCTCACCGCCTGCCTCGGCGTCGCGCTGATGATCATGACGAACAAGATGTTCATGCCGATCATCCTGTCGCACCTGCGCCTCGAAAGCATCGCGCTGAAGGGGCCCGCCGAGCACGGCGGACGGCACAGCATGTGGTGGGCCGTCTCCGCGCTGTCGCAGCCGCGCCCGGCGCTGGCGAGCTTCGCGGTGATGCTCGTGCTGCTTGCCGCCGGCACCTGGTACTCGCGCTTCCTGCAGACGGGCGACGTCGGCGCCGGCGCGCCGGAACTGCGCGCCGAATCGCGCTACAACCGCGACAACGCGACGATCATCAGCAGCTACTCGATCGGCATGGACGTGCTATCCGTCTATGCAGAGACGACGAACCTCGAGGAAGCCTGTCTCAACTGGGAGGTGATGAACGCCATCGAGCGCTTCGACCTGCGCCTGCGTGGCGTCGACGGCGTGCAGTCGGTGACGACGGTCGCGGGCGGCGTGAAGCTCTTCGTCGCCGCCAACAACGAAGGCAATCCGCGCTGGGCGGGTCTGCAGCGGGGCGAATCGGCGCTGCGCGCGGGCAGCGGCGCCGCGAACCCGGAACTGGGCCTCAACACCGAAGGCTGCCACACGATCAACCTCGTCGTGTATCTCAAGGACCACAAGGGCGCGACGCTCAAGCACGTCGTCGGCGAGATCGAGAAGTTCATCGCCGAGGAGCACACGCCCAACATCCGCTTCCGCCTCGCCGGCGGCAATGCGGGCGTCGCGGCGGCGACCAACGAGGCCGTCGAGCACGCCGAAGTCCAGATGCTCGCGTCGATCTTCGCCGCGATCACGCTACTGTGCTGGCTCACCTTCCGCTCCTGGCGCGCGGTGCTGTGCGTGATCGTGCCGCTGATCCTCGTCACGATCCTTTGCAACGCGCTGATGGCGCTCCTCGGCATCGGCCTCAAGGTCGCGACGCTGCCGGTGATCGCGCTCGGCGTCGGCGTGGGTGTCGATTACGGCATCTACATCTACGAGCGCATGGCACACGAGATGGACGAGGGCCTGCCGCTGCGCGAAGCCTTCTACGAGGCGATGCGCCAGCGCGGCACGGCGGCGGTCTTCACCGCGGTGACGATGTCGATCGGTGTCGGCACCTGGGCCTTCTCCGCACTCAAGTTCCAGGCAGACATGGGCGTGCTGCTCGCCTTCATGTTCCTCGTGAATGTGCTCGGCGCGATCTTCCTGCTGCCGGCGCTTGCGGTCTGGCTCGACGTGGACCGCCAGCAGCGCCGCGCTGCCGCCCAACCGAAACGTCCGGCCGTCGTAACCGCCTCGCCATCATCCGAACTGGGTATGCGCGAAAAACCCGCGCTTCGCACAATGTCCATGCACTGAACGAGGAGACCTCCATGGCTACATCGAAAGACTACCGGCTCGGCGAATACGCCTTCCCGCGCGGCTGGTTCATGATCGCGGACGCTGCCGAACTCGACACCCACCGCCCGCTCGCGGTGCGCTTCTTCGGCAAGGATTTCGCGCTCTACCGCGGCCGCGCGACCGGCAAGGTCGTGCTGCTCGACGCCTACTGCCCGCACATGAAGACGCACCTCGCGGCGTCGAACGGCACCTCCTACGTCGTGCGCGACGGCGGCGGCACCAACATCGAGGGCGACGCCATCCGCTGCCCCTACCACGCCTGGCGCTTCGGCGCGGACGGCAAGTGCGACGACATCCCCTACCACCAGGGGCCGATCCCGGCGAATGCCTGCGTGAAGTCCTGGACCGTCGTCGAGCGCATGGGCGCCGTCTGGGTGTGGCACGACCCGGAAGGCAGCGCGCCCGAATGGGATCTGCCTTCGCTGCCGCAATGGGACGATGCCGGCTGGGTGCGCTGGAAGATCGACCACCTCGGCATCCTCAACCAGCACCCGCAGGAGGTCTGCGACAACATCGCCGACTACGGCCACCTCAACCCGATCCATGGCTCCATCGTCGAGCGCTACGAGAACGAATTCCGCGGGCACACCGCCGTGCAGCGCCAGTCCGGCCCCCATCGCACGCTCGTCGGTGTCGCGGGCGTCAATCCCGTGCTCGACACCGTCACCACCTACCACGGCCCCGGCGTGCTGATCTCCTACCTCACCGGCATGTTCAACTCGATCATGATGATCGCACACACCCCTGTCGAAGACGGCTCGATCAAGGTCTGGCACGGGCTGATGGTGAAGTCACCCAGCGGCAGCGCCAAGGTGTCGGTCACCGATGTGGTCGCGGCCCGCCAGTTCCAGGCCACCGCGCTCGAAGCCTTCTCCCAGGACTTCGAGATCTGGCAGAACAAGGCCCCCTGCACGAGCGGCCTGTTCATCCCCAGCGACGGCCCCTTCATGAAGGCGCGCCTCTGGTACAAGCAGTTCTACAACCCGCGCGCGATGCGTGCGGAATTCCTCGATCAGTGCGAAGGGACCTACGTCCCGAAGGGCGTCGCGCCCTACTCCGAACCTGCTGCTGTCTGACCTGCTCCTCTCTCCCCAGTCAGCAGTTTTCCCCGGCCTGCCAGTCAGGCCGTTTTTTTGTCCCGACCTGCCCCCCAGGAGCCCCCATGCCCCTCGACCCCCAGGCCCAGGCCGTCGCCGCCGCGCTCGCCGACTTCCCCCAGCCCGACTACGCGACGCTCACGGTGCCCGAATACCGCGCAATGCTCGCGGCCTTCCCGCCCCCGCCGCCCGTCGACGTCCCGCTCTCCGCCGTCGAAAACCGCACGCTGACCGGCGCCGCGGGTCCGCTCCCCTGCCGCCTCTATCGCCCGCAGGCGATCGGCCCGCTCCCCGTCACCGTCTTCTTCCATGGCGGCGGATTCGTCAGCTGCGGGCTCGACACCCACGACACCCTCTGCCGCTATCTCGCCGCCCGCTCGGGCTCGCTCGTCGTCTCGGTCGACTACCGCCTCGCCCCCGAACACCGCTTCCCCGCCCCGGTCGACGACGCCGTCGCGGCAGTGCGCTGGGTGCACGACCATGCCGACGAAATCGGCGCAGAGGCGACCCGCATCGTCGTCGCAGGCGACAGCGCCGGCGGCAATCTCGCCGCGGCTGCCGCCAAGGTGCTGCGCGACGGCGGCCCGGCCATCTGCCATCAACTCCTGCTCTACCCCGTCATCGATAGCGCCTGTGACTCCGCGTCCTTCCGCGAACTCGCGCAGGCGCCGATGCTCACCGCCGAGATGATGCGCTGGTTCTGGCGCCACTACCTGCCGGACGCCGCCGCCGGCAACGACCCGCGCGCGTCGCTCCTCAACGGCAACCTTGCCGGACTTCCCCCTGCAATCGTCATCACCGCCGAGGAAGACCCGCTGCGCGACGAAGGCGAAGCCTACGCGCGCGCGATGGAAGACGCCGGCGTCCGCGTCACGCTGTGCCGCTGGGGCGGCCAGTTCCACGGCTTCGCGAGCCTGCTCGGCACGCTCAACGCCGCGCGCGAGGCGCTCGATTTCACTGCGACGCTACTCGCGAAAGCCCTCGCAAAGTAAGCCACCGTCCTCACCCAAGCGGACGATGTCGTCCCAAAACCCTCGGCCCAGAATGGTCGCAAGACCACCCAGAGGAGACAGCAACATGTCGGAAACACAGCATCGGAAACTCCGCGTCGCCGTCATCGGCGCGGGCATGGCGGGCATCCTGGCCGCGATACGCCTCAAGCAAGGCGGCCGCCACGACGTCGTCGTCTATGAAAAGGCCGACCGCATCGGCGGCACCTGGCGCGAGAACACCTACCCCGGCCTCAACTGCGACGTGCCGGCCCACGCCTACACCTATTCCTTCGCACCGAACCCGGACTGGAGCAGCTTCCTCGCCCCCGGCCCCGAGATTCAGCGCTACTTTGAGAACGTCGTCGACAACTTCGCCATCCGCCCGCTGATCCGCTTCAACCAGGCGATCACCAGCTGCATCCATCGCGACGGCCGCTGGAACATCGAAACCTCCGGCGGGCTGCACGACGAAGCGGACATCGTCATCGCCGCCACCGGCGTGCTGCACCACCCCAGCCCCCCCGCCATCACCGGCCTCGAAACCTTCGCCGGCGACCGCTTCCACACCGCCCGCTGGGACCACTCCGTCCCGCTCGACGGCAAGCGCATCGGCATCATCGGCAACGGCTCGACCGGCGTGCAGATCGTCTCTGCCCTCGCCGGCCGCGCCGCCAAGATCACGCACATCCAGCGCACCCCGCAATGGATCATGCCGATGCCGAACGACCCCTACACCGACGAGCAGCGCGAAGCCTTCCGCCAGAACCCCGCGCTCATCGACCAGATCCGCTACGGCGAGCAATACACCTCGCTCGTCCGCCGCTTCACCGACGGCGTCTCCGACCCCGACTCGACGCAGATGGCCGAGATCGAAACGGTCTGCCGCAACAACCTCGAAGCCAGCGTGCAGGACCCGGAACTGCGCGAAAGACTGCGCCCCAACTACCGCGCCGCCTGCAAGCGCCTCATCTACTCGCCCGACTACTACCAGATGGTCCAGCGCCCCGACGTCGAAGTCGTCGTCGGCCGCATCGAACGCGTCGAACCCGAAGGCGTGCGGATGGTGGACGGCTCGCTGCACGAACTCGACATCCTCGTCCTCGCCACTGGCTTCCACGCCAACCGCTTCATGCGCCCGATGACGATCCAGGGCATCAACGGCGCCGACCTCGAAACCTTCTGGTCCCGCAACCCGACCGCCTACCTCGGCGTCGCCATGCCCGACTTCCCCAACCTCTTCCTGCTCAACGGCCCCACGGGGCCGGTCGGCAACTTCTCCCTGATCGATATCGCCGAGCGCCAGTGGGCCTACATCGAGCAGCTCATCGCCCAGGTCGAATCCGGCAAATGCCGCGCGGTAAACCTCAAGACGGAAGTGATGCAGGACTACGACCAGCGCCGCGTCGAAGCCGCGAAGAAGACCATCTTCGGCTCTGGTTGCGCCAGCTGGTATCTGGATGCGAACGGGGTGCCGGCGACCTGGCCGTGGAACTACGACGCGTTTGCGACCCAGACGGCGGCGCCGAAGCTGGAGGAGTTTGAGTTGATCGGGTGATTGCTGCGCTCGATCATCGAAAACAAGAACGCCCGCGCCTTGTGCCGGGCGTTTTTGTCCCTGGCAGGCGATCTGCGCGGCATGTACGATGTTCCCGTGCAGCAGACCACTCGCCGGTCTGCGCCGATCGGCATGACAGCCAACCAACTCTCCTGCGGCCTCCTGGTGATCAATGAATGCGGTGCCCTTCTTGTCGGTCACTCGACGGGGGCTGCTCATTGGGACCTCCCTAAGGGGCTCATCGAAGCGGGAGAAGACCCGATGACATGTGCCCTCAGGGAGGCACGGGAGGAATTCGGGCTCGACTTCGGTCCGGAGCGCCTCATCGACCTGGGTCGCCACGCATACTATCGGGGGAAAGACCTGCACCTCTTCGCCGTTGGCACTTCCTCCGCCGAGACTCGCCTCGAGCTTTGCCACTGCATCAGCTACTTCGAACACTACACGACGGGGCAACGCGTACCGGAAGTCGATGACTTCGCCTGGGCCGACGATGCGCAGTTGGACACGATGCTCGCGAAAAGCATGCGACGGCTGCTGCTGGACAAGGCCCTACTGTCGCGTGCGCGAAACCTGGTAAGGATTTGATTGAGCCGCCAACGCACGTGCTGACGGAGCGTCTGAACCGCCTGTCGCTTGCGGACAGTGAAGGACGCGTAGTGAATACTTCACTGATGCGGTTCCGGACGAGCCGCATTGAGTCGCAAGGGCTCGTCCGGGGAAAGGCGAAGAACTTCAGCAGACTTGGAACAGACCTGCTGCCCCCATTCCTCCCCCGATGCACATCGACACGACAACATAACGCACCCCACGCCGCCGCCCTTCAAGCAGCGCATGCCCCACCATCCGCGCGCCGGACATCCCGAAGGGGTGGCCGATGGCGATCGCGCCGCCGTTCACGTTCAGCCTGTCGTTCGGGATCTCCAACCGATCGCGGCAGTGGAGGACCTGGCAGGCGAAGGCTTCGTTGATCTCCCACAGCCCGATGTCACTCACCTTCAAATTGTGGCGTTCGAGGAGCGTGGGGATCGCGAAGACGGGACCGATGCCCATTTCGTCCGGGGCGCAGCCGGCCACGGCGATGCCGCGGTAGATGCCCAGGGGGGCGATGCCGCGGCGGTCGGCTTCGGCGCGGCTCATCAGGAGTGCCGCGGAGGCGCCGTCGGAGAACTGCGACGCGTTGCCGGCGGTGACGTATTCGCCTTGCTGCACCCACTGGCCGTCCTTCCAGACGGGTTGGAGCTTGGCAAGGTCCTCAAAGGTGGTCGAGGGGCGGTTGCACTCGTCGCGGGTAGCGACTACGTCCTCGTGGCCGGTCGGCTTGCCTTCCTTGTCGAACAAGAGCTTGTGCGCGGCGAGCGGGACGATTTCGTCATCGAAGAGGCCGGCGGACTGGGCGGCGGCCGTGCGTTGCTGGCTCTGCAGGGCGTATTCGTCCTGGGCGCTGCGCGAGATGCCGTAGCGGCGCGAGACGATCTCGGCGGTTTCGAGCATCGGGATGTAGGCGGCGGGCACGACAGCCTTGGCGGCTTCCGATTGGGCTCGGTAAGTATTCTTGTGCTTGGTCTGCGTCAGCGACAGCGATTCGACGCCGCCGCCGATGGCGATCTTCATCTCGCCGGCAAGGATGTTTTTCGCCGCAACGCCGATCGCCATCAGGCCGGAGGCGCACATGCGGTCGAGCGCCATGCCGGGCACGGTGTCCGGCAGGCCGCCGGTGTAGGCGCACAGGCGGCCGATGTTGTAGGCCTGGGTGCCCTGCTGGACGGCCGCGCCCATGATGACGTCCTCGACGGCGGCGGGCTCGATGCCGGCACGCTCGACGACGGCGCGGACGACGTGGCCGCCGAGCACGGGGGCTTCGGTGTCGTTGAAGGCGCCGCGGAAGGACTTGGCGAGCGCGGTGCGCGCCGTGGAAACGATGACGGCTTCGGTCATGTCGGGTTCTCTCTGCTCAGGAATTGAAGACGTAGCGGCTGATGGTGTCGACGACGCAGCCGGGGCGCTCGCTGCCGTCGATCTCGATCGTGACGCGGACGGTCGATTGCACGGGAGCATCCGCGCCCTCGCCGACGCGCTCGACCTTCAGGACCTCGCCACGGCCGCGGATGCGCGCGCCGACCTTGACCGGCGCGGGGAAGCGCACGCGGTCGCAGCCGACATTGATGCCCATCTTCACGTCGTCGACGCGGATGAGCTGCGGCAGGAAGAGGTTGCCGAGCGCGAGCGTGAGGTAGCCGTGGGCGATGCAGGCGCCGAAGGGGCCGTCCTTGGCGCGGGCGGGGTCGACGTGGATCCACTGGTGGTCGCCGGTCGCGTCGGCGAAGCGGTCGATGCGGTCCTGCGCGATCTCGATCCAGTCAGTCGCGCCCAGGTCGCACCCGGTCGCGGCGAAGAGTTCGTCGGCGCTGGAGAAGACGGTCGTCATCGCGGCCTCCTCAGGCCCGCTGCGAGCTGACCGACAGCACTTCGCCGGTCATGTAGGACGCGTAGTCGCTGGCGAGGAAGACCATCACGTTGGCGACTTCCCACACTTCGGCGGCACGGCCGAAGGCTTCGCGCGACGCGAGCTGGGCGAGGAGTTCCTCGCTGGAGGCCTTCTTCAGGAAGTCGTGCAGCGCGATCGACGGCGACACGGCGTTGATGCGCACGCCATGCTCGGCCGCTTCCATCGCGGCGCAGCGCGTCAGGGCCATCACGCCGGCCTTCGCGGCCGCGTAGTGCGCCTGCCCTTTCTGCGCGCGCCAGCCGAGCACGGAGGCGTTGTTGACGATCGCACCGCGCCGGCGCGCCTCCATGTGCGGCAACATCGCGCGCGTCATGCGGAAGGTGCCGGTGAGGGTGATGTCGAGCACGCGGCTCCATTCGTCGTCGCTCATCTCGGTGACGCGCTTTTCGCCGCCGAGGCCGGCGTTGTTGATGAGGACGTCGACGCCACCTACGCGCGCTTCGGCCGCGGCGACGAGCGCCTGCACTTCTTCCTCGTTCGTGACGTTGCAGAGCTGGCCCCACACCTGCTGCAGGCCGGTCTCGGCCCTGAGGCGGGCGACGGCTTCCTCGAGGCGGCGCGGGTGGATGTCGGAGATCATCAGCGCGCGGCAGCCTTCCTCGGCGCACTTGCGGGCCGCGGCGAAGCCGATGCCGGCGCCTGCCGCGGCGGTGATCAGGACGGATTTGCCGGCGAGGAGCTGGTGGCCGGGGACGTAGGGGGGAGCGGAGGGAGTGTCTTTCACTGCGGGTACCTCGGGGATGGTCGCGGGGTCGCGGGGCGGGCGAACGCTTCAGGCCGGCACGGGCTGGCGCGGTTCGCCGGCGACGGCGGAGATGAGCCGCGTGCGGGTGACGACGATCTTCCAGTGCCCGTTGATGCGGCGGTATTCGTCGGCGTAGACGAGGCCCAGGCGGCGCGTCGCGCCCGTTTCGGCGTCGACGTTGAAGTAGGCGAGCGCCCAGCGTCCGCGTGCGCTGTCGGCGTCGACGAGCTCGATCTCGGGATTCGCGCCGTGGTGGCTGTCGAGCACGCGCGGGTGGCAGGCGAGCGACTGGTAGAGGGCGACGAAGCGGTCGCGGTCCTCGAAGCGGCCGACGCCTTCGTAGTCGACCACGATCGGCCCTTCGGCGAAGCAGTCGCGGATGGATTCGACTTCCTTCAGGTCGCAGGCGTTGAGGTAGCGGTGCTTGAGTTGGCGGATCGCCTCCAGGGCTTCGAGGCGGGCGATGCGGTGTTCGATGTCCATGCGATGCTCCTAGCCGACGCGGGCGGGATGTACGGTTTTCGGGGCGCCGAGCGAGTCGCGCCACGAGGGCGGCTGACGGTCTTCGGTGTCGCGGATGCCGTAGCGCTGGGCGAGTTCGGCGCTGATCAGCGTCTGGCCTGAGAGCATCGCGAGCTCGGGATCGCGCCACAGCGCGTGGATGACGCGGCCGTTGAACTGGGGCGTTTCGGCGACGGCGAGGAACTGCCAGTACTCCTCGCCGCGGTCGCTTCCGGCAAGGGCGCTGCGCTGCGTGAGCTGCGGGCCGAGCCACAGCGAGACGGCCGCGACGTCCCGTCCTTCAAAATCGACGGCCATGTCGGCCGCCATCTTGTCGCAGCCGGCCTTCTGCGCGCCGTAGGCGGGGCCGTGCATGTAGCAGCCGGCACCGTAGGACGAAGTGAAGGCGACCAGCGCCTGCTCGGCGCGCAACAGCAGCGGCGCCGCGTAGTAGCTTGTGACGTAGGCCGAACGCAGGCCGACGTTGAGGATTTCGGCGAGCGAGAGCGGCTTTTCCCAGAAGGGGCCGGGGGCGATCAACGCGTCGTCGATGTGGGCGGCGTTGTTCACGAGGATGTCGAGCCGGCCCTGTTCGCGTTCGATGCGGTCGAAGAGCGCCTGGACTTGTGCGTCGTCGCCGTGATCGCAGCGCACGGCGATGCCCTGCCCGCCCGCGTCCGTGACCGCCTGCGCGCTGTCGAACACCGTTCCGCTCAGCACTTCGCCGCGGAAGCGGCCATCCCCTTCGCTGGTGCTGCGGCCCGTGACGTACACGGTCATGCCCGCGGCGCCGAGGGCTTCGGCGATGCCGCGCCCGACCCCACGGCTCGCGCCGGTGACGAGCGCGACGCCGGCTGTCTTGCTGTTGTCAGTCATCCCGATCTCCCTTCAGCTGCCCCAGACCTTCTGCGCAGGCACCGCCTCGCCGAGGAGCGCCTCCACGGCCGCCCCGGCCTCGGCGGGCGTGAGCCGCGCGCCCTTGTCCTGCTGCGGGCCGGTGCACCATCCGTCGCACACCGAGATGCGCCCGCCCTGGGTCTCGAAGACCTGTCCGCTAACATGCGACGAGGCTTCGCTGCCGAGCCACACGACGAGCGGCGCGACGTTCTCCGGCGCCCAGGCGTCGAAGCCGGCTTCGGGCGCCTTCACGACGTCGGGCATCGCGGTCTCGGTCATCGAGGTGCGGGCCGCCGGCGCGAGCGCATTCGCGGTGACGCCGTAACGGCCGAGCTCGGCCGCCTGCACGAGAGTCAGCGCGGCGATCCCGCCCTTCGCGGCGGAGTAGTTCGACTGCCCGACGGAACCCTGCAGGCCTGCACCCGAGCTCGTATTGATGATCCGCGCGGCGACCGGCTTGCCCGCCTTCGCGAGGTCGCGCCAGCGTTTGCCGAGGATGTTCGCGAGGCAGAAATGACCTTTCAGGTGCACGCGCATGACCTCGTCCCAGTCCTCCTCGGAGAGGCTCACGAACATGCGGTCGCGCAGGATGCCGGCGTTGTTCACGACCACATGCACTTCACCGAAGGCGTCGAGCGCGGCGTCGACGATCCATTGCGCGGTCTCGGTGCGCGTGATGTCGTCGTCGTTGGCGATGGCCTTGCCGCCCGCGGTGAGGATCTTGTCGACGACCGCTTCGGCGGCGTCGCGGCGGATGTCGTTGACGACGACGTTCGCGCCCTCGGCCGCGAAAGCGAGCGCGTAGGCGCGACCGAGGCCACCGCCCGCGCCGGTGATGATGACGGTGCGTCCGTCACAAAGTCCCATGCTGTTCTCCTGTTAAAGCCGTTCGACGATCGTCACGTTGGCTTGCCCGCCGCCTTCGCACATCGTCTGCAGCCCGTAGCGGCCGCCGCTGCGTTCGAGTTCGTGCAGCAACGTGGTCGCGAGCCGTGCCCCGGTAGCGCCGAGCGGGTGGCCGAGGGCGATGGCGCCGCCGTTCGGGTTCGTACGTGCCGGATCGCAGTCGAGTTCGCGCTGCCAGGCCATCACGACGGAGGCGAAGGCTTCGTTGATCTCGACGGCGTCGATGTCGGCCATGCGCATGCCGGCCTTCTTCAGCGCGGCGCGCGTCGCGGGGATCGGCGCGGTGAGGTGCCAGATCGGGTCGTCGCCGAGCACGGTCATGTGGTGGATGCGGGCGCGGGGCGTCAGCTTGTAGCGCTTGAGCGCGGCTTCCGAGACGACCAGCAGCGCGGCCGAGGCGTCGCAGGTCTGGCTCGACACGGCGGCGGTGATCGACGGGAATTCCGGGCCGACCGGTTCGAGTTCGGCCATCTTGTCGAGCGAAGTGACGCGCGGCGTCTCGTCCGTCGCGACGCCTTCGCAGGGCACGATCTCGCGCTCGAAACGGCCTTCGGCGATGGCGGCGAGCGCACGGCGGTGGCTCTCCAGCGCGAAGGCCTCCATGTCGCGGCGGCTCAGCTGCCAGTGGTCGGCGATGCGTTGCGCGGCGTGGAACTGATTCACCGGCGCGTCGCCGAAGCGAGCCTTCCAGCCCTTGCTGCCCGAGAACGGGTCGGGGAAGCCCAGCGGCTGGCCGGCGAGCATGGCGGATGAGATCGGGATCTGCGTCATCGTCTGCACGCCGCCGACAGCGATCACGTCCTGCGTGCCGCTCATCACCGCCTGCGCGGCGAAATGCAGCGCCTGCTGCGAGGAGCCGCACTGGCGGTCGACGGTCGTGCCGGGCACGTTGAGCGGCAGTCCGGCCGCGAGCCATGCGGTGCGGGCGATGTCGCCGGCCTGCGAGCCGATGGTGTCGACGCAGCCGAAGATCACGTCGTCGTAGTCCTCGGCGGGGATCGCGTTGCGCTCGACCAGCGCGCGCAGCACGTGCGCCCCGAGGTCGATCGCGTGGACGTGGGCGAGACCGCCCTTGCGCCGGCCGGTCGGGCTGCGCAGGGCATCGACGATGTACGCTTCGCGGGAAGCCTGGGTCATGCTTGAACCTCGAAAGTGTGGCCGGGGCCGAGTGCGGCGCCGTCGGCCAGGATCGCCTCGGCGAGGCGGGATTTGTGGAAGCCGCGGTCGCCCCAGGACGCATCGAGCGCCCAGGCCCGCTTCATGAACATCTGCAGGTCGACCTCCCACGTGTAGCCCATCGCGCCATGCACTTGGATGCCGTGGCGCGCAGCGAGCCAAGCGGCGTCGCAGCAGGCGAGCTTGGCGTGGGACACGCGCACCGAAGCTCCCGGCTCGCCATGGGCGAGCGCGTAGGCGGCGCGGTAGAGCACGGGCTTCGCGAACTCGATCGCGGTCGCGACGTCGGCGAGGTGGTGCTTGACCGCCTGGAAGCTGCCGATCGGTTTGCCGAACTGCTTGCGCTGTGCGGCGTAATCGACGGCGAGGTCGAGCATGCGCCGCGCGAGGCCGAGCGCTTGGCCGGCGACAGCCAAGGTGCCGCGGTCCAGCGCATCGGCCCACAGCGCGCGCCCGGCTTCGCCGTTGGCGACGCGCGTCGCGGCGGTCGGCGACCAGCTCACGCGGCCGAGCCGGCGCGACAGGTCGATGCTCGCACTCACCGTGACGTCGACCTCGGCGCGCGGCACCGCATGCACTTCGTCGCCGTGTGCGAGGAGCAGCAGGTCGGCCGAACGGGCGTCGGCGACGAGCGGATTGACCGGGTGGCCGACCGCGACACGGATGTCGCCGACGGCGATCTGCGAGAGCCAGCGGTCACGCGCCGGAACCTCGGACGGCAGCGCAGCGACGAGCCCGGCCGCGACGTAGGCGGTGTCCGCGAGCGAGTCGGGGATCGCGTAGTAGCCCAGCTCCTGGGTCATCAGCGCCCAGGCGACGTCGTCCATGCCGAGCCCGCCCTTGTCCTCGGGCACCGACAGCGCGGTGAGGCCCTGCGCCGCGAGCCGGCTTCTCAGTTCGGGCGAACGCCCGGAGTTGCTCTCCCAGACGCTGCGCAGCATTTCGGGAGCCGCCTCGGTCATCAGGAAACGGCCCACCGCGTCGCGGAAGGCGAGCTGATCGTCGGTAAAGGTAAAGTCCATGGCCAGCCTCGGCTTATTTCGGCAGGCCGAGCATCCGCTCGGCGATGATGTTGCGCTGGATCTCGTTGGTGCCGGCATAGATCGAACCGGCCTGTGCGAAGAGGAAGCCGTCGAGCCAGCCTGCGGCGTCCGCATCGGCCGCGTGCGGCGCATCGGTCATCAGCTCGGCGCGCGGGCCAAGGATGCGCATCGCGGTCTCGTGCATCCGCAGGTCGAGCTCGGACCAGAAGATCTTGTTGGTGCTCGCCTCGGCGCCGATCCGCGCGCCCTTCGCGAGGCGCCCGACGGTGTGGTAGGCGGCGAGCGCATAGGCTTCGGTGTGGGTCCAGGCGGAGAGGACGGCGTCGCGGAGGCTCGGATCGCGGTCCGCGGTCGCGCGGTTCGCCTTGTAGAGCTCGACCAGCCGGCGCGCCGTGTATTGGTAGCGGGCGGGCGAGCGCAGCAGCAGGCCGCGCTCAAAGCCGGCCGTGGCCATCGCGACGTGCCAGCCCTCCCCTTCGTCGCCGATGCGGTTATCGACCGGCACCTTCACGTCGTCCAAGAAGATCTCGGCGAAGGCGGGCTTGCCGTTCAGCGCCTGGATCGGACGGATCGTCACGCCCGGCGCGTCGAGGGGCACGAGGAGGTAGGACAGCCCGTGATGGCGGCTCGATGCCGGATCGCTGCGGAAGAGACCGAACAGCCAGTCGGCGAAGATCGCGCGCGTCGACCAGGTCTTCTGGCCGTTGAGCACGTAGTGGCTGCCGTCTTGCGAAAGGATCGCCTTGCTGGTGATCGCCGCCATGTCCGAACCCGCGTTCGGCTCGGACCAGCCCTGCGCCCACATGTCTTCGCTCGCGGCCATCCGCGGCAGGAAGCGGTTGCGCTGGGCCTCGGTGCCGAACTCCATCAGCGTGGGGCCGAGCAGCAGTTGGCCGTTCTGGTTCACGCGCATCGGGGCGCCGGCGCCGTAATACTCCTCCTCGAAGATCAGCCATTCGATGAGGTCGCAGCCGCGCCCGCCGAGCGCTTCGGGCCACATCACCATCGACAGGCGCGCGTCGAAGAGTCGGCGTTCCCAGTCGCGATGCTGCTCGAAGCCCTCGCGCGTGTCGCAGCTCGCGAAGGGCTCGCGCGGCAGGTTGTTCGCGAGCCAGGCGCGCACTTCGGCGCGGAAGGCCCGCTGCTTGGGGGTGTAGGCGAGATCCATGGCGTCCTCAGAACTGGGCTTCGCGCTTCTCGACGAAGGCGCGACGGGTTTCCGCGGAATCGGGGCTGGTGTAGGCCTGCAGCGTGAAGCCCTGCTCCCAGCGGTACTTGTCCTCGAGATTGCCGTCCTCGATGCCGTTGAGCGCCTCCTTCGCGATGCGGATCATCGCGGGGCTCTTCGCGGCGATCTTGCGGGCGATCTCCAGCGCCGCCTCGCGCAGCGCGGCCTTCGGCACGACGCGTTCGATGAAGCCGTAGCGCTCGGCATCGCGCGCGCCGATCTTCTCGCCGGTGAAGAAGAGGTAGCGCACCTTCTGCACCGGGAAGAGGCGTTGCAGATGCGCGCCGCCGCCCATCGCGCCGCGATCGACCTCGGGTAGCGCGAAGGTGGCGCAGTCGGACGCGACGATGATGTCCGCCGCGCCGGTGATGCCGATGCCGCCGCCGAGCACGAAGCCGTGCACCGCGACGACGACCGGCACGGCGCAGCGATGCACCGACTTGAAGGTCGCGTAGTTGCCGGCATTCACGGCGACGATGCGTTCGGGATGGGCGTCGAGTTCCTTGATGTCGACGCCGGCGCAGAAGCCGCGCCCTTCGGCGCGGATCACGATCACCCGCACCTCGGGGTCGGCGCCGAGTTCATCGATGTGCCGCGCGAGCTCGGACCATTCGCTGCTGTCGAGCGCATTCACCGGCGGCTTGTCGATCACCAGCTCGGCGATGCCGTTGTCTGTCGTGGTGTGGAAAGCTTGTCTCACTTGCGTCTCCGGTTTCTGTTTTGGGGTGGCGGCTCAGCGCACGATCTCAGCGACCGACCTGGGCGATGCGGCATCGAGCCGGCCGTAGAGTTCGGCGAGGCAAGCCTGCGCGCCGGCGGCGATGCCGTGGATGACGTCCTCGCAGCTCTCCAACCGGCCGATCGCCGCCGCGACCTGGCCGCTAGGCAGGATTCCCTCGTCGGGACGGCCCTCGACCATCGAGCGCTGCAGCAGCACCGGCTGATTGGCGGACATCACGGTCTGCGAGACCGCGCCCGGGTCTTCCTTCAGCGCACGGCGCAGCACGCCGAGCATGTGACCGGCGCTCATGCCGGTCTGGCGCTTCCACTGCCACGCGCTCTTCAGCGCGATCGCGAGGCGCCCGGTCGGACTCGCCGCTTCGAGCCGGTGGATGAAGGGGTTGTCGATCATGCGGTGGCGCATGCCGTCGACCGCCAGCGTCACGCGGACCTTCTGCGGGTCGTCGACGGCGACGTAGCGCTGCAGCGTCGCGGGCGGCGTCGGCGAATCGGTGGTCATCAGGAAGCGGGTGCCCATCGCGATGCCTGCCGCGCCAGCCGCGAGCGCCGAGGCGAGCCCGCGACCGGTCGAATAGCCTCCCGCGGCGATCACCGGGACCTTCACCGCATCCAGCACCTGCGGCAGCAGGATCGTGGTCGGCACGCCACCGGTGTGGCCGCCGCCCTCGCCGCCCTGGATTGTGATCATGTCGGCGCCCAGCTCGACCGCCTTCACCGCATGCTTCACCGCTCCGACGGTCGGGATGCACAGCACGCCGGCTTGCTTGAAGCGCGCGATCGTCTTCTTGTCCGGCCCGCGGCCGTAGCTCACCGCACGCAGCCGGTAGCGGATCGCGAGATCGACGCACTGGCCGGCGTTCTCCTGGAACATGTGGAAGTTGAGGCCGAAGTTGCTGCCGCCGGTCGCGGCGATCACCTTGCGGATCTCGTCCTCGATCTTGTCGGGAGCGATCGTCGCCCCGGCGAGGAAGCCGAAGCCGCCCGCCTGGGTCGTCGCGATCACGAGATGCGCGTCAGCGACCCAGCCCATCGCGGTCTGCACGATCGGAAAGCGGCAGCCCAGGCGCTCGGTGAGCGGCGTGCGCAGCAGCGCCGAGTAGTCACGGTTGTCGCGGCTCATTTCACGCCCTCCGCGGCCGCTTCCTTGTTCGCGCTCGCCATCGCGCGGGCGTCGTAGCCGCCCAGGTGGTCGCCGGACAGCAGTTCGTTGTGCGTGTGCGCGAAGTGGTGCCACGCGAACGCGGCGTCCATCGCCGTGCGCTTGCCCTGCAGGTCCTCGACGTGGTTCACCGCCTGCTTGGTCAGCGCGAGCCCCATGCGCGGCTGCTGCGCGATGCGCGCGGCGAGCGCGTAGGTCGCCTCCTCCAGCCCGGCGCGCGACACGACGCGGTTCACCATCCCCATCTGCCAGGCGCGTTCGGCCGGCATGCGCTCGCCGGTGAAGAGCAGCTCCTTCGCGAGGCGGGGGTTCAGCTCGTAGGCGTGGGCGAAGTACTCGACGCCGGGGATGCCCATGCGCACGACCGGGTCCTGGAAGAAGGCGTCCTCGGCTGCGACGATCAGGTCGCACACCCACGCGAGCATCAGCCCGCCCGCGACGCACGCGCCCTGCACCATCGCAATTGTCGGCTTCGGCAGATCGCGCCAGCGCCGGCACATGTTGAGGTAGACCTCTTGCTCGCGGGCGTACAGGAACTCGCCGCCCGGCTTGTTGGTGTGATCCCACCAGAGGTGCACGCGCTCGAAGGACTTGCGGACGTCGCGGCCCGGCGTGCCGATGTCGTGTCCCGCGGAGAAATGCCGGCCTTCGCCACGCAGCACGATCACCTTCACCGCATCGTCGTCGACCGCACGGCGGAAGGCGGCATCCAGCGCATAGGTCATCTGCGAGTTCTGCGCGTTGTTGAAGTCCGGCCGGTTCAGCGTGACGGTCGCAATGCCGTCGATGACCGCGTACTTCACCGGCTCGTCGGTCTCGTAGTCGGCGCCGTCGCCGCAGCGGGCGAAGGGCCGGTCGTTGGGGAGGGCAGTCATGTTGTGCGTCCTTCTTGTGACGCCGCCTTACGCGGCGCGGATGCCCGGGGGATTGCCCTTGAGCTGCGCGGCGCGCAGGTCGTGCGGGTCGAGACGGCGGATGATCGCGAGCTGCTCGGCCGTCGGATGCGGCGTCTCCGCGATGTCGGGCGCCGCGATCAGCGGGAAGCCCGTCTTCTCCTGCACCTCGCCGCAGCTCACGCCCGGATGCAGCGAACGCACCCGCGCCGCCCGGCCGGGACCGTCGAAGTCCATCACGCACAGATCGGTGACGACGCGGCGGATGTCCATCAGGTCGCGGCGCACGCCGTCATCCCAGCGCTCGGGCTTGAAACCGACGCCGGACACCATATCCACCTCGCCCGCCACGAACACCCGCGGGCTGTGATTCGGCACGAAGAAGGAATTGACGTGGTTGATGCTGTTGCCGGGCAGGCCGCGCACGCCGAGCATCGCCGCCTTCGGCTTGCGGTAGTCGCCGACCACCGAGAGGTTGGTCTGGCCCCAGCGGTCGATCTGGGTCGGTCCGATCATCGCGTGCCGCCGCCCGCCCCACACGCATTCGAAGATGCGCTCGAAGGACATGTAGCCCGAATACTTCGGCACGTAATCACCACGCGGCCCGAGTGGAACCGGCTCCTCGACGAGGTAGGTCTCGCTGTCGGTCATCAGCAGCGCCGGCCCGTGCGTGAGCTTCGCGAGGCTCGCGCCGAGGCGCGGGATCACGCCGATGCCGGAGGCGAGCACCTCGCCGTCGCCGCGCCACACTTCGGACGCCGCGACAATCATCAGCTCGGCCAGCGAAAATTCGTTCTTGTCGCTCATTCGGCGGACTCCTCAGAAAACCGGCAGCGGCAGGCTGCCCATGCGCTCGACGCCGCCGTTGCGGGCCTGGTACGCGGCTTCGCCCCCGGCTACGAATTCCTCGACATAGGCCGGCCAGCCGCCCTCCTCCGCCGCGCTGGCGACGTAGCGCTTGAAGTGCCCCATGTCCCAGCCGTAGTCGGGCGCGCAGGTCGTCGGATGCGCGCCGCAGGGGGCATGCACGACGCCCTTCACGAGATAGCGCTCGAAGGTGTTGCGCCGCGCCGTGTCGCCGTCGAGCGCGAAGCGTTCCTCGACGCGCTCGGCCGACACATAGCAGGCGTCGGCCGCGCGGGCGAAGAGGTGGTCGAAGTAGGGATCGCCGCCGAGGATCAGCGTGTTGCCGAGCCGGTCCGCGACGTTCACATGGACGAAGGCGACGTCGAGCTTGAGCGCCGGCATCGCGAGCAGCACTTCGCCGTCGTCGTAGGGCGACCTCACCGTGCGCAGCTCGGGGTTGAGCCGCGTCACGTCGGTCGCGAGCCCGCAGCGGGTCGGCAGGAAAGGCAGTCGCATGCCGGCCGCGCGCAGCCCCCACTCGAGCATGCCTTCGTCGAGTTCGAGCAGCTCCAGCCCGCCCGCTTCACGCAGCTTGCGGTACCACGGCTCGAGCGGGATCGCGTCCAGGGTCGCGAAGCCGAAGATCAGCTTCTTCACCTTGCCGGCCGCGCACAGCATGCCGACCTCCGGCCCGCCATAAGCGACCACGGTCAGGTCCTTCACGTCCGAGCGCAGGATCTCGCGCATAAGCGCCATCGGCTTGCGCCGCGGCCCCCAGCCGCCGAAGCCGACCGTCATGCCGTCGCGCAGCCCGGCGACCGCGTCGGCCGTCGTCATCCTCTTGTCCATGTCGTCTCTCCCTCAGGCCGCCTGTTCGCGCCGGCCGGCGCCGAAGTCGTGGCCCCAGATGCTGACGCGCGTGAATTCGAAGGCGTTGTGCCGCTGCCAATCGACCTGCAGCCCGCCGTAGCCGAATTCGAGGTCGAAGCCCGACGGCGTCTTCATATAGAAGGAAATCATCCGGTCATTGAGGTGCTGGCCCAGCGACGCCGACAGCGGCACCTTGTGCGCGATACGGCGGTCGTGGGCGCGCCCAACCTCGGTCATCGAATCGACCTCGACCATCACGTGCACGCAGCCGCTCGGCACCGGGTATTCCGCGATCGCGAGGCTGTGATGGCGCGCGTTGTTGCAGTGGAGAAAGTGAATCCGCAACGCCGGCGCGGACGGATCGGGGCGGAAATTGAAGATGTCCGACAGGCCGAAACCGAACACGTCGCGGAAGAAGGCGATCGTCGCGTCGAAGTTCGGCGCCGGCAGCACGGTGTGGCCCAGGCCCATGTCATCGGTCAGGAAACGCGGCACGCCTTGGGGCGACACGAAGGGCTGCAGGTCCGAACGATGACCCCAGCCGAGTTCGTGGCGATTGCCGGACGGATCGAGCACGACCGCGATTGCCTGCATCCCGCGCTGCTCGACGAGCGCCTTATCCGCGAGCTCGTAGCCGACTTCGGCGCGGTCGAGCGTCTTGAGCGCATCATTGAAGGCGCGCTCGTCGGCCAGTTCCCAGCCCGAGGCGACGTAGCGCCGCTCCGCGCCCTCGACCACCAGCATGCGGAAGGGCCGCTCGTCCATCTTCACGTACAACCCGCCGTCCGGCGCCAGGGACGTCGTCATGCCGAGGACGTCCTCCGCATAGCGCTTCCACTCGCCGAGGTCGTTCGTCTGCGTGACCAGGTAACTCAATGCGCGGATGTCGATCATGCTTGCTCCCTAGGAATTGCCGATACGTGGGAGGCATTGTGCGAAGCCCGCGCAAGCGCCTCATCGTCCATTGGGATTAAGCAGCGGGGGTGGCGAACCTTCAGAATCGATGAGTCTTTCGGACGGACAGCCGCCGCCTCCGACAGCGCCGCAGAAGCGCGCCAGGCAGGACTCGGACGACGCCCAAGCGCCGCGACGTCGACGGGCAGGAACGCGCCGTCGACCTACGTCCGACACTCAAATCGGATCAGATGGATTGCGTCCCGCCGGTGCCTCAGCGCCCGGCCATGCGCTCGAAGAACTGCTGGACCGACGTGGTGGAAGCCAGCATCTCGCCGCCGCAATACGCCGACGGCGAAGCACAGCCATCAGCCGGGAAATCGGAAAGCATGTCGCCCTGTCGCCGCATGGCGCTATCGACGGCATTGAGCAGCATCAGCACCGCTCCAAAGATGAAGAGCCTGGCGATCATCGCACCCTCCTCCGACTCCGCAGAGTCGCTGTCTCTCTCACTGGATTTCTTGTCGTATCGCGCGTCGCCGGCAGCTCGCCTGCCCGCTCGCGGACCCGTTGCGGAGATGTCTGCACGGGTGAAGCGATCTTGTTCCCGCTCGGGTACGGTCGCATCACACAAACGGACTATGGGAGGCCGCCTTCGTCCGAACGGACGATGCCCGCGGGTGGGCGCGGCGGGACGATGCGGTGGAACTCCGCCACAACATCCCTTACCTTCCGGAGCCCCACCGATGTCCCAGCAAGACTTCCCGCTTCCAATCGACCAGTTTGTCGAACTCACGAAAGGCCTGAACAAGGGTTTGCGCCTGCACTACCTCGACGTCGGCCAAGGCCCGGTCGTCGTCTGGCTGCACGGTAGCGGACCCGGCGCCAGCGGCTACAGCAACTTCAAGGGCAACTACCCGGAATTCGCCGCGGCCGGCTTCCGCAACCTCGTGCTCGACCTGCCCGGCTTCGGACGCTCGGACAAGCCCGCCGACATCAAGTACGACCTCGGCTTCTTCGTCGACGCGCTGTCCGGCTTCCTCGACGCCCTCGGCATCGACCGCTGCACCCTGCTCGGCAATTCCCTCGGCGGCGCGATTGCGCTGGGTCTCGCCCTCGAACGTCCAGCCGTCGTCGAACGCCTGATCCTGATGGCCCCCGGCGGCCTGGAAGAGCGCGAAGCCTACTTCCGCATGGAAGGCATCCAGCGCATGGTGCAGACCTTCGCCGCCGGGCCGATGGGCATGGAGGAGATGCGGCACGTCATGAGCCTGCAGGTCTTCGACCCGGCGCTGCTCGAAGACGCCCTCCTCGCCGAACGCGCCGCCGTCGCCCCGACCCAGCCCGCCAACCTCTTCTCGACGATGCTCGTGCCGAACCTCAGCTCGCGACTCGGCGAACTCCAGGCGCCGATCCTTGGCTTCTGGGGCACCGACGACAAGTTCAACCCAGTGCGCGGCGCAATGACGCTACTGGAGAACGCGCCCCACGCGCGCGTCGTCATGCTCAATCGCTGCGGCCACTGGGTGCAGGTCGAACACCGCGAGCTGTTCAACCGGGCCTGCGTTGACTTCATGACAAAAGAGTAATCACAAGCGCACCGGTCACGCCGTCAATACGGCGTCCCATCCTTGTGCGATTACGACAGGCGGTTTGGGCTCTATGCCATAGCTCGGGTTTTTCGGACGTTCCTGATGTATGATATTTGGTTACTCAAACCAGATTGACACGGGGCACTTCGCTGCCCCGGACCGCTCATGAACCGCCTTCTCGACCTGATTGCCGGCGGCGCCGGCTGGCGCCAGACCGACCGCCTGCTGACCCTGACCACACCGCTCGGCCCTGATGTCCTGCTCGCCGAAACGGCCACCATCGTCGAAGCCCTCGGCCCGGTCCTCGATCACGCCGGCTTCCGCATCGAACTGACTGTACTGAGCGCCGATGCCGAACTCCCGCTCACCGCGCTATTGGGCCAACCGGCACGGCTCGATCTGCAGACAAGCGCCTCACGCACACTGCTTCGCCCCTTCCACGGCCACATCACCCGTGTCGCACGGCTCGGTGCCGACGGTGGCTTCGCGCGCTACCGGCTCACGATCGAGCCCTGGCTGAGCTTCCTCGCTCACACGCAGGACAGCTACCTCTTCCAGGACAAAACCCTCGTCGAAATCGTCGACGAACTCTTGGGCGACTGGAACGGAAAGGGCAAGCTCGTGCCCGCCTGGCGCTGGGAGCTGGCCGATCCCGACGTCTATCCAAAACGCGGCATGACTTGCCAGTACCGCGAGAGCGACCTCGCCTTCCTCAAGCGCCTGCTCGCCGAAGAAGGGCTCTTCTGCTGGTTCGAGCATCAGACCGACACCGGCGACACGCTGGGATCCCACACCCTCGTCATCGCCGATCACAACGCCGCCTTCACCGACAACTCGCAGGCCCGCGCGCGCTTCACCCAGTCCGGGGCGACGCTCGCCGAAGACGGCATTGACCGCTGGCACAGCCTCCGGCAACTCGACACAGGCACCACGCAGGCGAGCAGCTGGGACTACCGCAGCCTCTCCACCCGTCCGCAAGCCGCCCCGAGCGCGACCGCAAACAGCATCGCCCGCTCGATCGTCTCGTGGGACGATCCGGGCCCCTACGCATGGCCGACCGCGGCGCACGGCGAGCGGATGATCGAGCGCCGCCAGCAGGCGATCGACGCGCGGCTGGAGCAATACGTAGGCGCCGGCACCGTACGGACCGCCGCTCCCGGTACCAACTTCGACCTCGCCGATCACCCCGAACACGACCGCGACCTGCCCGATCGCCGCCGGTTCGTGATCACCGCGGTGACCCATCGCGCGCGGAACAACCTCGCGACGCCGCCCGAACAAGCGTCGGCCGAACGGAACGCAGTCGACCTCTATCGCAACGAAGTCCGCGCCGTCCGCGCATCCGTGCCGTGGCGCCCTGTCGTCGCTGACGCCCACGGCCGCCGCATTCATCCCCGCCCGACGGTCTCCGGCCCCCTCACCGCCATCGTCGTCGGCGACGGTTTTAACGCCGGCGAGCCCGCCCCCACTCACACCGACCGCGATCTCCGCATCCATGTGCAGTTTCCGTGGCAACGCGGCAGCCGATCGGCGAGCCGGCAGCTGCATCCGAGCGGCGCCGACAACGCGCCGGCCCATGCCGGTCTTGGCGTCTGGCTGCGCGTCCTCAGACCGATGGCCGGCGCCAACTGGGGCGGACACTTCACGCCGCGCCCCGGCCAGGAAGTGCTCGTTGCGTTCCAGAACGGCAACATCGACCGCCCCGTCATCATCGGCGGCCTCTACAACGGACAAGGTCAGCCCGACGCGGCCGGCAACCGCATCGGCAGCACCACCCAGGGCGCCACCGCCAACGCACCGGCGTGGTTCGCCGGCGAAACCGACCCCGCCCACACGCACGGCGCAAGCCTCTCCGGCATCAAGACGCAGCAACTCTCGGCCAGCCGCGACGGACAAGGCGGCTACAACCAGCTCGTCTTCGACGACACCCCCGGCCAGTCGCGCATCGAACTCTCGACGACGGAATACGCGAGCCGCTTACAGCTCGGCCACCTCAAACAACAAGCCGACAACGCGCGCCTCGCGAACCGCGGCCACGGCGCCGAACTCGCGACCGAGGCCGCCATCGCCCTGCGCGCCGGCAACGGCCTTCTCGTGAGCGCCGATGCTCGATCGGGCGGAGCGGGATCGCATCTCGACAGCCGCGAAGCGATCGCTCAGACCGAGGACGCCCAAGCCCTCGTCCTCACGCTCGCCGACGTCGCCCACAAGCAGAAAGCCGCCCTCAAGGGCGACGAAACAGCCGACAAGCTACCGGCAAGCGTCGCGCTGGGCCACGCCGCCAAAGTCCTCGCCGCCACAGAGACCCGGCAGGCCTCCGTTGACACCACCTCCAGGGATTCGAGCAGCTTCGCTGCCACCCGCGGCGGCACCGGCACGGTCGCCGCGTGGTGCGAACCGAGACTCCAGTTCAGCGCCCCGGCGGGTATCGCCCAACTCACCCCCAAGAACCAGATCCTCACCGCCGGCGGCAGCCTCATCGCCGCAGCCGGCCAGGACATCCAACTGGTCACCCAGGGTCGACAGAGCGTCGCCGTCAAGGACGGCCTCGCCCTCTTCACGGTCGGCAAGGCCACCAAGGGCGCCAAGCCCAACACCGAGACCGGCATCCACCTGCACGCCGCGAGCGGCCAGGTCAGTGTCCAAAGCCAGAGCGGCAAGACCCTCGCCGCGGCCGACAAGACGGTCACCGTGGCCAGCACCACCGCCTCGGTGATCGCGAGCGCCAAGCAGCACCTCCTCGCCACCGCCCAAGGGGCCTACCTGCGGATATCGGGCGGCAATATCGAACTGCATGCGCCGGGGAAGGTGGAGCTCAAGGCGAGCATGAAGAATTTGACGGGGCCAGCGAGTGTGGCAGTTGTCCTGCCGAGCTTTCCCGTATCGCAAATGGAAGAGTCCGTATCTCAAACGGACGAGTCCTTCACGGCAGTTTTTGATATCGGAAGTCTGACTCACAACGACCCTTCCTTGCTGCGCACGAACTTTGAGGTTTGGACGCGCGGCGAGCAGCCAGAACTGATTGCCAGGGGCGCTCTGGATGAGCTCTGCCGCAGCTTTGTGGTGCGCACAAAATCTGCTGAACCGGTTGAATTGCTGGCAGGCGAGGGGGAATGGATGGATTTCATCGATAGTCTGGAGAACGTACGCGAATTGGGAGAACTTGCATGAGTGCGTGGGAAGATTTCCTGGAACGGATGGCGCAGGAAATCCGGTCCCGCCTGGATGGCGGCGTCCCTTTGCCTGCCGCAACCGGTGAACCTTCCACCTCCACGCCGGGCAGAGTCATGGTTTGCTTCGTCAATCGATACATGAATCCGCTCGATGGCGTGAAATATAAAATCCGCTTCGACGGCCAGGAGTTGGCCGGAATCACTTCCGAGCAAAGTCATTGCATCGAACTTCAGCCTAGAACGCTCAGACCGATACAGGTGTCGGTCTGGTCGCGGGAGCGCAACGCCTACAAAGCACTGGACCCTGTGACGCCCCTGCAAGGCCAGCCCGTACTGGTTCGCAAGCGCCTCAACACCCTCAAGGTGCTGGGCGAAACGGATGAACCAAACAGCCCGCAGACACCGCAGCCCCGACCGCAGGCTCCGCGGCCGGCGCCGCCGCCGGGAACGTCGCCGGAGAACAACCAGGGTATTCACCCCCCAACCGCAGAGCGCGACGAGCGGGGCAACCCGTTGTTTCCGGCCGAACGGCCCGTGCCTGGCCAGATTACGGTCACGCAGCTGCGCACGATCTTTCCGAAGATCCAAGGTGGAGCGCCGACCGATGCGCACTTACGGGCGGTGGCTGACGAACTCAATGCCGATCTCGCGAAATACAAGCTCGACACGCCTGTGCGGCGTGCGCACTTCTTCGGGCAGATCAAGCGCGAGGCCGGGGCGACGCTTTCCGGTGCGGCGGAGTGCCTCAACTACAGTGCAGACGACCTCAAACGCTTCAGTTACTACAAGCAACACCCTAACGAAGCACAAATCGATGGTCGAACTGTCACCACTCTACCCAACGGTGCCAAGCACACCAAACCCGCTAATCAAGAGACGATCGCGAATAGCATATATGGCGCGCAAGGATTGGGGCCGACCCTAGGCAATGTAGAAGCAACAGATGGTTGGCGCTTCCGTGGGCGGGGGATGAAGCAACTGACGGGACGTGACAACTACGCCAGATTCACCGCTAGGCACCAGGTAATCTGGGGCGGCAATACTAACTTTTGTGCGCAGCCCGAACTGGTTTCCCTGATGCCCTACGCCATCCGTTCGGCGGTCTTCTTTTGGCTTGATAAGAAGTGCTGGCGGCCTGCCGATGATGGCATCACCGATGACGCCATCGATGCCGTCACTCGAATCGTAAACGCAGGTGAAATCGCAAATCACAAAAAAGGCGTCTATAGAGACCCGGGGAAAGACCCGGTACTGCTGCGGCGCAGTTACGTCAAGCTGGCTCACGCCGCATTTATTTGATTGGAGGAATCGCCCTTGCGGCCGCAATATTCAATCGTTCTTCCTTTTGTGCTGATGTGCCTTGCGACTGCTCACTCGAGCGCAGAAGTAGTGCTAGATAAAACTTTTGATGTCAAGCCGGCCATCCTGCCGATCGAGAAATTTATTAAGAGCTACGCTACGCCACGCGCCAAGGGAACGTTCAATTACAACATATGGGTTCAGAACGGCCGCATGCGCGGAGGCAATTCTGTTTTTGGATGGAGGGTTTCCGGGAAGAGGTATGTGAGCGCGATCGCGTGGTATACGTCGAATCTAGATCCTCTACCAGACTGTGATGACAATTCTTACGACTGTGACTGGATAGTAGATCGCCACACTATTTGCCATCTATTCCTATTCGACGCGGACACCTTGACTCTGGCCGGCGTCACCCCACTCAACCTTGCGCGCGACCGCCGCCTGTTGAAAGGCAAGCCCCGTTGCCAAGACGTGAAGGCGATGTCCGTCGCGGAGGTAGTGCCGGACACTATGCTAATTACCCTTGGATATTCCGACAGCGCGGAACCTGCGGAGACCCGTTACGACCCACCGGAGTTCGTCACCACCGTCGCCTTGCACTTCGATCCGACTCCCGGTGTGCTGCGCGTCGAACAACGGGACAAGTGCCTGGGCAACCCGAACGGTTTAAAAACGATTGCCGCAGCTCGCAAGAAACTGCGCGAGTGCGAGGCGGAGAAAGCCCGGGCGCAATAGCACTCCGACAATCGATACCGTCCCAGCGCAAACGGCCCCGAATCTCTCCGGGGCCGTTGTCTCAAGCGCCGATCGCAGGCGCCCCAGTTCTCTGCGAGTAACTACTTCCCCGCCTGCCGCAGCGCATCCACCGTCATCATGTGATCCTTCAGCCGATCCCCGTTGAGGATCGGCGGAGTACCCTCGTTGGTCAGGCGGTCAGCCATGTAGGCGCCCGAGACGAGGTCGTGGTACAGGGCGACACCGGCGTGGAAGACCTTGGCGTCGTAGGCGTAGTAGGTGTTGAGCATGTTGGTGCGCCACAGCTGGCCGCGGGCATCGTAGTTGTCGGCGAGCACGGCGATCCAGCTGTCTTCGTCGATGTACATGACGCGCTTGGCGTACTGGTGGCGATAGCCTTCCTTCAGCGTGCCTTCGAGCACCCACACGCGATGCAGCTCGTAGCGCATGGGCTCCGGGTTGATGCTGCCGGGCTGGAGCATTGCCTTGTAGGTGTACTTCGGGTCCTCCAGACGGTAGGCGTTGTAGGGGATGTAGATCTCGCGCTTGCCGGCGAGCTTCCAGCTGTAGCGTTCGCCCGAACCGTTGAAGAGGCGGTCATCGTCGACGGTGCGGAAGCCGCCCGGGCCGAGCGGCATGTCGAAGCCGTAGCCCGGGGACTGGCGCACGCGGCGGGTGCCCGGGTTGTACTGCCAGGCCACCGTCGGATTGACCTTCTCGTTGAAGAAGGAATGCGACAGGATGACCTCGCCCTTGTTGCGCTCGGGCGCGAGGATGCTCAGCTTCGCGTAGGCGAAGAGTCCGTCGCTGGGCTTGCCCTCGGCATCGGGGTGGTTGGTCGGCGCCATGATTTCGTAGCGCACCTTGCCCCATGCGATGTTGCCGTTCGGATAGACGACGGCCTGCTCGAACGTCGCATCCTCCTGGTACACGCGTAGCGGAAGCTTCATGTTCCACAGCAGCTCGTCGCCGGTCTTGGGGATCGGGAAGGGGATGCCGCCGTTCATCGATTTCACGCCCATCGCGTCATCGACGACTTCGGCCGTGACCGCGTTCTTGCGGGTCGTCTCGCAGTTCCAGTCGGCATAGCGGAAATCGCGATGGCTCGGGTAGACCGGCATGCTGAAGCTGTCCGGGTATTTTTCGAGGAGGGCCTTTTCGCCGGCGGAGAGGCGATCGGCGTACTGGGCCGCGTTCTTCGCGGTGATCGTGAAGAGCGGCTTTTCCACGGCATACGGGTCCGCATAGCGCTTGCCCGCGGCCGCTTGCAGACCGGGCACGGCACCGAGCCATTTGCCGCCGAAAGCGGGAATGGAGGCATCCTTGTTGGCGCCCTTCTCCGCGCCGAAGCACGTGAGGTCCTTGCCGAGCTGGGCGGCTTCAGCCGCGGAGAGTTTCGCCGACGCGCCCTGGGCGAACATGCCGAGCGCCGCTGCCAGCGGGAGTGCGATGCGCAATGTGGTCGAGTTCATGATGTCCGTGCTCCTTGCTCAAAAGCTGTACTTCGCGCTGATTGCCACATAGTCCCGGTCCGCGAGCGGACGGGCGGCGAGGTCCGCCTTGCCGAGGAAGGCGTTGTAGCTGACCCCGAGTTCCAGGTTGTTCAGGTACTTGAAGTTGGCGCCGATGCTCATGCGCTTGTCGCCCTCGCCGACGAGCCCGCCGAAGGCGCCGGCGACGGCCGCCTTGCCCTTGACCTGATGCGCGAAGGACACCGGCAGGGTCATGTCCCAACCTTCGAAGATGTTGTTCCACGTCGGCGTGATCATCAGCTGGTAGGCCCAGGCGTTGCGGTCGTTGGTGAGCTTGTCGAAGCGCATGCCGGCGAACTGGAAGTCCTCGATGTCATTCACGTGCAAGTAGCCGACTTCGCCGACGAAGGTGGTCTGATCGGAGAAGGAGCGCGGGCCAAGGATGTAGAGCGCCGAGAGCTGCGCCTGGGTGGCCTTCGCGCGCGTCGCGACCGGTCCCAGCATGCTGTCGACGAGGACGGGCACGCCATCCTTGTAGCTGACTTCGCCGGCGACGTTGAAGTCGCCCATCCGTGTCGAGAAGCTCGCGCCGGTCAGCTTGATGTCGTCGAAATAGACGATGTTGTAGCTGGTCGGGAACGGCCCCGCGAAGTTCATGACGACGTTGGGATTCTTGTCGTGGTAGCGCAGGTGGTAGAGGCCGATCTCGGTCTCGTCGGTCACCGCCATGCGTGCGCTGAGGCCCCACTGTCCGCTGTCGGAGGGCTTCAGGTCGCGGGCGCGCGGGATGTTGAAGCCCGGTGCGGCGCGGATGAATTGGGCGCCGGGGCCGACGACGTCGGTGTAGGAGAAATAGCTGCCGACGGGGTCGAGCTCGGTCGGCGCGTATTCGTACTGGTAGTACGCGGCGAGGCCGAAACCCGGGGTGATCTGCCACTGGGCGGAGGCCTGACCAACGGGCAGCAGGATGTCCTTGACCTCGGTGCCGGGCACGTTGGCCTTGGTCGCGTCGGCCGGCGATTGCGCGCCGGCGATGTTCGGGAAGAACAGGCTCTCGCCCCACTGCACGACCTGGCGGCCGACGCGCAGGTTGAGCATCGACTCACCACCGGTCTGGAAGCTGCCGTAGACGTAGGTGTCGAGCAGGCGCGAGCGGCTGCCCGAGAGGTAGCGTGCGCGGTTCGTGAACTCGTCGTTGTCGCCGGTCTTGTTGACGGTGCCCGGCGAGTCGTTGTCGTTGCCGTGGCGATAGACGTCGTCGTAGAAGCTGCTCGAACGGACGAAGAGGCCGTAGTTGCGGTACTTGATGTCGGCCTCGGCGAGCAGCGCGACTCGGTTGTTGATCAGGCTGCCGCGCTTGAAGTTGCGGTCGCCGTCGTCGCTGTTCGCCGTCGTCGGCAGGCCGGTCGCGGGGTCGATGGGGCCATCGACCAGCGCACGCGCCGGCTTCTGCGTCCGCACCGCAGCGCCGTAGCTGAGGTTCAGCAGGTAGTCGACGGTGATCTCGTCGCCGATGGTCGTGGAACCGGCCCAGGCGGGCAGGCCGATCGACGTCAGGGCGAGCGCGAGCACGGTGCGCCGGATGCCCGTCTGTCGACCGCGTTGGCCAGGTGTTCCCAGCTCGTAGTTCATTGTCGCTGTCTCCTTCGTGTTGCGTGTGGAATCTGTCGGGGCGAGAGGCAGGGAGTGAATGGGCTCACTGCCCGGTGACGTGCAGCGCGTTGAAACCGGCCATCATTCCGCCGTCGACGACGAACTCCGAGCCGGTGCAGTAGGACGCGTCGTCGGAGGCGAGGAAGGCGATCATCTTCGCGACCTCGTCGGGACGGCCGACGCGCGGGATCGGGATGTGGGCGTGCGCGGCGTCCATGTCGATGCCGGGCGTGCGGACCATGTCGGTGTCGATGCCGCCGGGATGGACGGAGTTGACGCGGATGTTGTAGCGGCCGAACTCGATCGCCGCGCATTTCGTCATGCCGCGCACGGCGAACTTGCTCGCGACGTAGGCGCTCGCGCCTCCGATGCCCTGCAGGCCGCCGACGGACGAGGTGTTGACGATCGCACCGCCGCCCGCCGCCTTCATCGCCGGCAACACGGCCTGCATGCCGAGCCAGCACCCGAGCTGATTGACGGCGACGACCTGGAGGTATTCCTCGGCGGTCATCGCTTCGAGCGCGCCCCAGCGCAGGATGCCGGCGTTGTTGACGAGCACGTCGAGGCGGCCGAAACGCTCCTGCGCGGCCTTGACCGCCGCGGCCCACTGATCCGCCTTCGAGACGTCCAGATGCTGGTACGCGACCGCCGCGCCGAGTTCGTCCGCGAGCCGCTCGCCTTGCGCGTCGAGCACGTCGGTGATCAGCACGCACGCCCCTTCGGCGGCGAAGAGCCGCACCGCTGCATCACCCTGACCGCGCGCGCCACCGGTCACCAACACCACTTTTCCTGCAAAACGGCTCATCAGGTTTCTCCTGTTCGTCAATGAGTCCCCCTGTCGGGGCGAGACCGATGGCAACGCGATGACCACCGATGGGCGCATGTTCCGCAATGCGCCCGGGGCGGACATCACCCATCTGAACTAGTGCGAGCGGAGGAGATGGAGCCGGCCGGGACGTAGTCCGAGCAGACGATGAGGCGGGGTTGGGGTGCGTTCAGGATGCGCCAGGAAGCAACCCCAACCGAGGAGACACAAGATGGAGAAAGTCGTATACGTCGTCTGGCGCGATTCCGCGACCAGCCCCGAAGCCTTTCGCGAGCGCCTGCGCAACGGCGTCGCCGACAAGCTGCTGACGCTCGGCGCACGCGGCGTGCAGGTGAATGTCGCGGACGATGCGGTGCAGCCGGCGGCGGGACTGCGCCAGGTGCGCACGCGGCCGCAGATGGAAGGTCTCGTCAGCGTCTGGATGGACAGCGCGATCGAGCAGTTCCGCAAACCTTTCGACGAGGCGATCGAGGCCGTGAGCGCGCGCATCGCGGGCTATCTCGTCACCGAATCGAACCCGATCCGCAACACGCGCTTTCCGCCGAAGCCGGGCGAGCGCACGGCGGGCTTCTCGCAACTCGCCTTCCTCAAGCGCCCGCCGCGCCTCACGCACGAGGCCTGGCTGGACGTGTGGCACAACAGCCATACGCAGATCGCGGTCGACACGCAGGACAACTTCCAGTACGTGCAGAACGTCGTCGTGCGCCCGCTGACCTACGGCGCACCGGCCTTCGATGCGATCGTCGAGGAATGCTTCCCGGCCGCGGCGATGACCGATCCGCATGCCTTCTTCGATGCCGTCGGCGACGAGGAGAAGTTGCAGCGCAACGTGCAGGCGATGATGGACAGCTGCCACCGCTTCATCGACTTCGACAAGATCGACGTGCTGCCGACGAGCCAGTACGTCGTCAAGGCGCCGGCCGCCTGAAGGGAGACGCCAGTGATCGAATTCCGGAACAAGACGATCCTCGTGACCGGCGGCGGCGCGGGGATCGGGCGGGCGACGGCGGAGCTTTTCGGCAAGGCCGGGGCGCGCGTCGTCGTCGCCGAAATCGATTCGGCGCGTGCCGCGGAGGTGCGGCAGGCGCTGGACGCGGCCGACGTGCAGAACCTCGTCGTCGAGACCGACGTCACGAGCAGCGAGCAGCTGGCCGATCTCGCGCGGCAGATCGATGCGCGCTTTGGCGGGCTCGACGTGCTCGTGAACAACGTCGGCGACTTCCTCGGGATCGCGAAGCCTTTCGACGGCTACAGCGACGACGAGATCGAGCGGCTCTACGCCGTAAACCTGCGCCAGATCTTCGGCGTGACCCGCACGATGCTGCCGCTGCTGCGGCGGAAGGCGCCGGGCGCGAGCATCGTCAGCGTGTCCTCGATCGAGGGCTTCCGCGCGATCCCGAACTGCAGCGTCTACGCGGCCTTCAAGGCGGCGATCACGGGCTTCACGAAGAGCCTCGCGCTCGAGCTCGGGCCCGCCGGCATCCGCGTGAACCTGATTGCGCCCGAGACCACCGAAACGCCGCAGGTGCCGGTCGGCCTGATGATCGCGCCCGAGCATCGGGCGCACATCGAACGCTGGATCCCGCTCGGCCGTTTCGGCACGCCGGCGGACATCGCCGGCACCGCCCTCTTCCTCGCGAGCCCGCTCGCGGCGTGGATCACCGGCACCTCGGTGCACGTCGACGGCGGCGCGCTCGCGGCGGCGGGCTGGTACCGCGACCCAAAAGGCTTCTGGACCAACATCCCCGTTGTCACGGGCAACGGCTTCAACTACTGACGGCATCCCCCAACAAGGAGACACTATGAAGATTCTCGTCATCGGCGGTACCGGCCTCATCGGCGGCCACGCGGCCTTGAAACTGCGTGCCGAAGGCAACACGGTCACCCTCGCGGCGCGCAAGGCGCCCGCCTCCATCAGCCCGCTCGCGGAATTCGATCTGCTGCAACGCGACTACATCGCGGGCGATTTCACGAAGGAAGATCTCGCGCCCTTCGACGCGATCGTCTTCGCCGCCGGCAACGACATCCGGCATCTCCCGCCGGGCACCGACGAAGCCGCGCACTGGGAACGCGCGAACGTCGAGGCCGTGCCGCGCTTCTTCCAGCTCGCGCGCGACGCGGGCGTACGGCGCGCGGTGCTCGTCGGCAGCTTCTACCCGCAGGTCGCCCCGGCGCTCATCGAGTCCAGCCCTTACGTCCGCTCCCGCCATCTCGCCGACGAGCGTGTGCGGGCCCTCGCGACGCCGGAGTTCCGGGTCTGCAGCGTCAACGCCCCCTTCGTCGTCGGCACCGTGCCCGGCCTGCACATCCGCATGTTCGAGGTCTACACGCAGTACGCCGAAGGCAAGCTCACGGGAATGCCGGCCTACGGCCCGGCCGGCAGCAGCAATTTCATCTCGACCAGATCGCTGTCGGAAGCGATCTGGGGCGCGCTGCAGCGCGGCGAGGCGGGCAAGGCCTACCTCGTCGGCGACGCGAACCTGAGCTTCGCGGAGTATTTCGGGTTGTTCTTCCGCGCGGCGGGCAACGAGCAGCCGGTGCCGTCGCTCGACCAGGAGCATCCGCTGCTGCCGGACATGGCGATCTATACCGGCCGGGGGAATCTCGTCTCGTACGAGCCCGATCCAGAGGAGTTGGCCTTGTTGGGCTATGCGCGCAACGACGTCGAACGCACGGTTCGTGAGGTGGTGGCGCAGTATCGGGTGGTGCAGTAGAGGTAGGTCGGCGGCCCTAACAGAAGGGGCCGCCGGTCCTGACTGCTCACAGCGACGAAATCAACTGCGCGTTATCGATCCGCAGCTCCGCCCCGTTGATGAAGCGCGACTCGTCGGATGCGAGGAAGAGCACGAGCTTCGCGACGTCCTCCGGCTGGCACATGCGGGCCATCGGGTTCTTGCCGATGCCGAGCGCCTCGGGGTCGAGGCCGGGGGCGATGGCCTGGGTCATCGGCGTCCAGATGCCGTCGGGGTGCACCGAGTTGCAGCGGATCTTGTAGCCGCTGCGCTTGCAATGCACGGCAACGCTGCGCGCGAGCGCCGTGACCGCCCCTTTCGAGCCGGTGTAGGCGGCCATCATCGGCAGGCCGCCGAGCGCAGCGACCGAGGACATGACGATGATGGAGCCCCCGGCGGCGTTGTGCTTCATCGCCTCGACGCCGTACTTGCAGCCCAGGAAGTAGCCGTCGGCGTTGGTCCGCATCACCCGGCGCCAGGTGGCGAGATCGGTCTCCTCGATCGATCCGACCGGGCAGATCGCCGCGTTGTTGACCAGCACGTCGAGCCGTCCGAAGGCTTGCTGCGTCGCTTCGATCGCCTGGCGCCAGTTTTCCTCTTCGCCGACGTCGTGGCTGACGAAGATCGCCTGCTCGCCGATCTCGCGCGCGAGTTCGCGCCCGGCGTCCTCGTTGATGTCGGCGAGCACCACGCGGGCGCCTTCGGCCGCGAGCAACAGCGCGTCCGCCTTGCCGACGCCGCTCGCCGCGCCCGTGATCAGGGCAACTTTGTCTTTCACTCGATTCATGTGTTCCTTCCCTATTTCGCCACTCATTTCGCCGAACTCCCGCCGCGCGCGATGCCGCGCAGTACGTCCTTCACGGTGTCCTCGCCGTACATCAGGCCCATCGCGTCGTCGAGGACGGGATGCCGGCGCAGCTCGTTGCCGCCATCGACCGCAAAACTCTGACCGGTGACCCACGCCGATTCCGGGCCTGCGAGATAGCGCACGGCGCCCGCGATGTCGGTCGGTTCGCCGAAACGGCCGAGCGGGATCTGCTCGGCGAACTTGTCGAGCAGCGCGGGTGAGCCGAAGAGCGCGCCGGTCGCGTCCGAGCGCGTGAGTCCCGGTCGCACGGCATTGACGCGAATACCGGCGGGCGCGAGTTCTTCCGCCGCGCCACGCACGAAGGCCTCCAGGCCCGTCTTGGCCGTGCAGTAGGCGGAAAGCCAACGGAAGTTCATCCTCGCCGCGGTCGACGAGATGCAGACGATCGCCCCGCCGCCCTTCTCGGCCATCATCGGCGCCGCGTGGCGCACCATCAGGAAGGCGCTGACGATGTTGAGTTCGAGCTCGGCGCGGAAGCTGTCGGCGTCGTGCATCAGCAGCGGCCGGAAGCCGCCGCCTCCTACGGTGGGGACGGCGATGTCGAGGCGATCCTGCATCGCCCAGGCCCGCTGCAGCGCGGCCTGTACGTCGTCGGCCTGACCGGCGTCGCCGGCGTGGCATTCGATGCGGGCCCCGGGCAACTCGTCACGCAGGGCGTCGCGCGTGCGCTCCAGCGCGTCGCGCCGTCGGCCCATGAGCAGCAACGCGGCGCCATCACGTGCCAACGATCGTGCGGCTGCCGCACCGATTCCGCCCGCGCCACCGGTCACGATGGCGGTCTTGCCTTCAAGAGGTCGTTTCGTTTCCATGGCTCACCCCTGCAGCGGAAGATCCTGGGTCCAATCGACGACGAGCTCGCGCTGTGCGAAGCGCCACTCGCCGCCATCCAGTACCAGGCGGTCCTGATAGCGGACGCCCCAGTCGAGCTTGCGCTTGGCGCCGTCACGCTCGTAGATGTGGCTCGCGACGCAGTAGGTCTCGGCGTTCGCCGACGCGCCGTCCAGGGTCACGAGCTGGTTGTGGACGTGATGCTGGGTCGTGCTGTACTGGCCCAGCGCGCCCATGCCTGCGAGGATCGCCACGTGTCCGTCCATGCTGAACCCGGGGCCGCGGATGCTCGCGCCCGGCGCGAACAGCGCCTCCAGCGCCGGCCAGTCGCGCCGGTCGACCGCCCGCGCGTATCGGCACGCGAGTTCGTAGATGTGTTGCTTGTGATCCGCTTCAGCCATGCTTTTGTCTCCTCGATGGGCGCAGATGCGCGAAGTTGTCGGGACGAATCGCGTCCATCCCGTCACTCGCATCGTGGAGTCGTCGGCTTAGGCGGGCATCGCACGTTCGGACTATTAGCCCGCCGACCCAGTACATCCGTTCGCCCTGACCTTGTCGCGGCTCCGCAGGGCTTCGACACCGGGGCTAACGGATGAAGCCACGTCAGGCGCCGTGCTGCGCGCCGACCGCGAGGAAGGCCGGCCGCTCGCCGCCACCGTGCAGCAGCAGGTTCACGCCGCTCGCATAGCTCGCGAGCGGCGAGGCCGCATACAGGCAGGCGTTGCCGATGTCTTCCGGAGTCGCTAGGCGTCCGGCGGGGATCGTGCTGGCGACGGCAGCAAGCCCCGCGTCATTGCCGTAATGCAGATGCGACTGCTCGGTGTGCACGAGTCCCGGGCTCACTGCGACGACACGCACCTTCGGCGCCCACTCCACCGCGAGCGACTGCACGAGCGACAGGATCCCCGCCTTCGCCGCCCCGTAAGCCGCCGTGCCGGGCGACGGGCGGAGCGCGGCGACGCTGGCGATGAAGATGATCACCCCGCCCTCGTCCTGCCGCTGCATCGTCGCGTTCGCGAGTTGCGCGACGTTGAGCGGCGCGATCAGGTTCAGGCGCAGGATGCTCTCGTGGAAGCGCGGCGATGCGGTGTCCGCCAGCGCGAAGGGTGCGCCGCCGGCGTTGTTCACGACGACATCGAGCCGGCCGTGCTTGTCCCGTATGAGGTTGAACAGCGCCTGCAGCGATTCGAGGTCGCGCACGTCGGCCGCGACGAACAGGGCGCGCGCGTCACCCACCGACGGCAGCAAGTCGGGCGCGCTGCGCCCGCACACCAGCACTGTGGCCCCGGCCGCGAGAAAGCAGCGCGCGATGCCCGCGCCGATCCCCTTCGTGCCGCCCGTCACGAGCACGACCTTGCCGTGGTAGTCGAGCGCCTGCTGCGGCGACGGCAGGCTCCCGTTTGATCGATTCGTCATCGATGTCTCCCTTCGGATTTTCACGGCTCGACTCTATCGATGCGCCCGACGCCCCTCGTCGTCTGAACGGACGATGAGCGCGGGCGGCGCCATGCGGAACATGCGAAGTGATCCGATCCGCTCGTTCAGCGGAAATGCGAGGAGACCTTTGACGATGCCCACCTGCCCCGACGACATCCTGATCCTGGAACATCCTTCCGAAGGCGTTGCGCTGCTCCGCCTCAACCGCCCGGACGCCGCCAACGCCCTGAGCCCCGCACTTCAGAAGCGGCTTGCCGACACCTTCACGACGCTTGCAGACGAGCCGTCGGTGCGCTGCATCGTCATCGCCGGCAGCGACAAGGTATTCGCCGCCGGGGGCGACATCGACAGCATGGCGGGCGTCGGCCCGATCGACATCGTCCTGCGGCGCACCGAACGCCTGTGGGCGCCGATCCGCGACTGCCCCAAACCGGTGATCGCCGCCGTGCGCGGCCCGGCGTTCGGCGGGGGCTGCGAACTCGCGATGCTCGCTGACATCATCGTCGCCGGCGAGAGCGCGCGCTTCGCGCAGCCGGAAATCCGGATCGGCATCATGCCGGGCATCGGCGGCACGCAGCGCCTGGTGCGCGCGGTCGGCAAGGCCAAGGCGATGCGGATGGCGCTGAGCGGCGCGCCGATCACGGCACAGGAGGCCTGGATCGCGGGCCTCGTCAGCGAGGTCGTCGCCGACGACAAGGTGATGGAGTCTGCGCTCCAACTGGCCGCCCGCATCGCCGCGATGCCGCCGCTCGCGGCCGAACAGATCAAGGAAGTGATCCTCGCCGGCATGGACGCGCCGCTCGACGCCGCACTCGCGCTCGAACGCCGCGCCTGCGCCCTGCTCTTCGCCTCTCGCGACCAGAAGGAAGGCATGCAGGCCTTCCTCGAAAAACGCCCGCCGCGCTTCGAAGGGCGGTGACCCTCGGGCGGGCCGTCTCAAGCGGCGACGAAGCCCGCCCGCAGCTCGCTCTTCAGCACCTTGTTCGACGCATTGACCGGCAGCGCCGGCAGGAAGCGCACGTAACGCGGCACCTTGTAGTTCGCCATGCGTTCGCGCGCCCAGGCGATCAAGCCGGGCTCGTCGAGTCGCTCGCCCGCCCGCAGCACGACACAGGCGCAGCCGACCTCGCCCATGCGCTCGTCCGGCACGCCGATCACGGCGACCTGCGCGATCGACGGATGGCGAGTCAGCCCCGCCTCGATCTCCGCGGGATAGCAGTTGAAGCCGCCAACGATGAACATGTCCTTCAGGCGATCGGTGATGCGCAGATATCCGCGCTCGTCGAGGATGCCCACGTCGCCTGTGTGCAGCCAGCCGTCGGAGTCGATCGCGTCGGCGGTCGCGGCCAAGTCCTCGAAGTAGCCGCGCATCACGTGGAAACCGCGCACGCAGACTTCGCCCGCCTCGCCGGCCGGAAGGGGCCGATTCTCGGCATCGACGATGCGCACTTCCGTGCCGGTAATCGCGCGCCCGCTCGTCGTCGCGACCGTCTCGGCGTCGTCGGCAGGATCGCAGATCGTCGCGACGCCGCCGCACTCGGTGAGCCCGTAGGCCGTCGTGACGACCTCGAAGCCGAGTTCCTTGCGCATGCGCTCGATCAGCACCGGCGGGATCGTCGCCGCGCCGGTGATCGCGACGCGCAGGCTGCCCAGGTCCGCTTCCGCCAAGCGCGGATGTGCGAGCATCGACAGGTAAAGCGCTGGCGGTCCCGGCAACACCGTGACGCGATCCGCCTCGATGCGCCGGAACACGGCCTCGGCGTCGAACACCGGATGCGGAAGGATCGTCGCGCCGGCGATCAGGCAACTGACCCACCCCGCCTTGTAGCCGAAGGTGTGAAAGAAGGGATTGACGATCAGGTAGCGGTCGCCGGGACGCAAGCCGAGCGCGCCGACGTAGCCGGTGAAGGCGCGCAGCACCTGGCCGTGGGCGCACATCACGCCCTTCGGGCGCCCGGTCGTGCCCGACGTGAACATCAGGTCGGAGAGGTCCTCCGGCGTCACGGCCAGCGCTCGTGAGCAGGCGATGTCCTGCGGCACCTCGTCCGCCCGTGCGACAAATTCGTCCCAATAGAGATCGCCAGCCCGCGCGGGTTTCCCGTCGCCGATCACGACGACCCGCTCCAGCGTCGCCGGGCGCTCCGCTTCGAGCATCGCCGGGTAGTCGCAATCGAGGAACCGACCGACCGCGAACAACAGTCGCGTACGACTCCGCGCGAGGATGTCCGCGGCCTCCAGCCCCTTCATCCGCGTGTTCACCGGCACCATCACCGCGCCCGCGCAGTGCGCGCCGAGCGCCGCGAGGATCCACTCAGCGCGGTTCGGCGCCCAGATCGCGACGCGGTCGCCGGGCTCGATGCCTGACGCGATCAGCGCACGCGTGACCGCGAGTACCCGCTCGGGCAACTCCGCGTAATCGAGGCGCAATCCTTCGTCCTCGATCGCGATCCTGCCCGCGTGTCGGCTCGCCGCCGCGAACACCAGCGCCGGCAGCGTCAGCGCATCATCCGTCGAAGCGCTCTCCGCACGCATCACAGCACTCCCGCGAGATGTCGCGCCGCGAGGTAGCCGAAGGTCATCGCCGGCCCAAGCGTGCCGCCCGCCCCCGGATAGCTCGGCCCCATTACGGCTGCCGAGCAGTTACCGATCGCATAGAGACCGGGGATCGCCGACCCATCACGCAGCAGGACCTGCGCCTCGGCGTTGGTCAGCAGACCGCCCTTCGTGCCGATGTCGCCCGCGTCGATCCGCATCGCGTAGAACGGGCCCTTGGTCAGCGGCGCGAGACAGGGATTCGGCTTGACCTGGGTGTCGCCGTAGTAGCGGTCATAGACGTTGTCGCCGCGGCCGAAGTCCGGATCCTGGCCAGCGACCGCGCCTTCGTTGAACTTCCGCACCGTTTCCTTCAAGCCGGTCGCATCGATACCGATCCGGACGGCGAGCGCGTCGAGCGTCGCGGCCTTCCAGTAGACGCTCCCCGCCCAGCACGGGTCGAGCCGCTCGTCCGGCTGGATCTTGCCCGGCATCAGCGGCCCCATCGCATAGTGACGGCGGAAATGCGCGTCGAAGATCGCCCAGGCCGGCGTCGATTTCCCGCCGCTCGCCGGGTTGTCGGCGTACATCGCGGCGACGAACTCCAGATACGGCGCGGCCTCATTCACGAAACGCCGGCCCTGGCCGTTGACGACGATCGCACCCGGGAAAGCCCGCTCGGCGAACACCGCGCGCGGCTTTTCCTCGCCAGGTACGCGGATCGTCGGCGCCCACCAGCCGTGGTCGAGCAGATCGGTCGCCGCACCCACGGCGATGCCCGCCTCCAGCGCCGCACCGGTGTTGCCACCGGGCGGAGTCGCGCTCCACGCGGCCTTCGTCGGCTGCGGCAGGTACTTGTCGCGCAGGGCCTGGTTCTGCTCGAAGCCGCCGGAGGCGAGGATCACGCCCTGCCGCGCCTGGACCACGACGTCTCGACCCTCGCGCCGCAGCCGCACGCCGGTCACGCGCCCGCCCTCATGCACGAGTTCGCGGAACTCGGTCTGCAGCCACAGCGGCACGTTGCGATCCATCAGTGAGCGGCGCAGCGATGCGACCAGCGCGCCACCGAGACAGGCATGACGATCGCGTCGCGTGCGCCGCCGCCAGCGGAAGTCGAAGTGGTAGCGCGCCATCAGCCCGACCACCGTCCGCACCCAGCCGGGCTCCTTCGCCACGACCTTGTGCGCCTGCCGCGCGGTCCACGACACCTTCCCCATCAGCAACGTCGCCGGGGAAGGCTCGCGCATGCGCTCCAACTCGTCGCCGAGCACGCTGGTGTCGAAAAGCTCGGGGTCGAGCGAACGCCCGCCGGGGAGCGCGCCAGGCAGATGCGGGTAATAGTCCGGATACTTCGGCGCGACCGCGTAGCGCACGCGGCTGTTGCGTTCGAGCTGCTCGATCATCTTCGGCGCGTGATCGATGTAGGCCTGCAGGCGGCTCTCGTCGACGCGTCCCGCGGTCGCGGCCTTCAGGTAGTCGAGCGCCTGCCCGCGGCTGTCCCGCCCGCCGATCGCGGCGAAATGGGGGTTGTTGGGAATCCAGATCCCCCCGCCGGAGATCGCCGAGGTACCGCCGTAGCGGTCGCTCTTCTCGACGACCAGCACCGACAGTCCGTAATCGGCTGCGAACACCGCGGCCGTCATCGCGCCCGCGCCGGAACCGACGACGATCACGTCGAACGCGGTCTGAGTCTCGTTTTGTGCCGCCACGCCAAATTCCTCCGATGGGCAATCTGGCGAGGATGATGGGGTGTGGCCCTCCCCGCCTACATCACCCACGCGGACTATGGCCAGAGCCGGCGAAAGACTTAGTCCCGATGGGTGATGACCGCAAACGCCGGCCCTGCCAGCATCCGTCCACCTGCGCACCACGCTGCGCACAACGTCTGCGAGGAACCCATGCCGGCTAGCGCATCCCCCTTCGATCCCTTGACGCTCGGCCCCGTACGCCTGCGCAACCGCTTCATCCGGGCCGGCGCCAACGAAGGCATGACCGTGGAGGGCGCGCCGAGCAAGGCGCTCGTCAAGCACCACCGCGACGTCGCGGCCGGCGGCGCCGCGATGACCACCGTCGCCTACGGCGCAATCAGCGAAGTCGGCCGCACGTTGCCGAACCAGCTCTGGCTGCGGCCCGAGATCCTGCCCGACCTGCGCGTGCTGACCGACGCCGTGCATGCCGAAGGCGCGGCCGCGTCAGTCCAGATCACGCACGGCGGCTCCTTCGTCACCGGCTGCAAGGTCAAGGGGGCGACGATGAGCGCGTCGTCCGGCATCAACCAGGCCGGACTGCTGGCCGGCAACTGGTTCCAGCGCGCGATGACGCCCGCCGACATGGAGCTCGTGACGCAGCAGTTCGTCACCGCCGCCCGCCTGTGCCGCGAAGCCGGCTTCGACGCGGTCGAGCTGCACATGGGCCACGGCTACCTGCTCAACCAGTTCATCTCGCCGCTGTCGAACAAGCGCCGCGACGCCTACGGCGGTGACGCCATGCGGCGCGTGCGCTTCCCGGCCGAAGTGCTGCGCCGCGTGAAGGACGCGGTCGGGCGCGACATGGCCGTGCTCGCGAAGATCAACGTCGCGGACGGCGTTCCCGGCGGCGCGACCGTCGACGACGCGATCGTCACCGCCCGGGCGCTCGAAGCGGCCGGCGCCGACATGCTGGTGCTGTCGGGCGGACGCAATATCGAATCGGTGTGGTTCATGTTCGGCAGCAATCACGACCTCGACGAGATGATGAAGGTGCTGAAGGCCATCCCGGGCAGCGGGCTCGCGCGCCTCGCCACCAAATTCATGATGGGCCGCGCGCCCAAGGTCGAATTCCGCGAGCTTTACTTCCTCGAGCTTTCGCGCCGCATCCGCGCTGCGGTCAAGGTGCCGCTCGGCTACCTCGGCGGCGTGAAGTCCCTCGCCGCGGCCGAGGCCGCCACCACGGAAGGCTTCGACGCGATCGTCCTCGCCCGCGCGCTGATTCACGATCCGGCCCTGGTGAACAAATTTCGCGACGGCACCCTCGCCGTCTCCGGCTGCACCAGTTGCAACCGCTGCGTGCCCTACATCTACCACCCGGCCGGCACCTGGTGCGTGATGAACCCGCCCAACGAGCTCGCACTCAACCAGCTGCGCGCCTCGGCCTGAAAGCAAAAAGTTACCCCAAGGAGAAAAGACATGGACTTCGCCAACAAGGTCGCCGTCGTCACCGGCGGCGCCTCCGGAATCGGGCTCGCGAGCGCCGAATGGTTCGCCGAACGCGGCGCCGCCGTCGTACTGCTCGACTACAACGACGAAACCGGCCGCGCTGCCGCCGCAGCCCTCACGAACGCCGGCCGCGACGCCAGCTTCATCCGCACCGACATGCGCGACCCGGCCCAGGTCGAACGCGCCTTCGAGGCCGTCAAGGCCCGCCACGGCCGCGTCGACGCCCTCGTCAACGCCGCCGGCGTCAGCCCCGTTCCCACGCCCGTCCACGAATACAGCCTCGATGCCTGGGACCAGGCCATCGGCATCAACCTCAGCGGCACCTTCTATGCGATTCGCTTCGCCGTGCCGCTGATGCTCGCCGCGGGCGGTGGCGCCATCGTCAACATCGCCTCGATGATGGGCGCCGTCGCCCACCCCGGCGGCGCGGGTTACGTCGCCAGCAAGCACGGCGTCGTCGGCCTCACCAAGGCCGCCGCCCTCGACTACGGCCGCCGCGGCATCCGCGTGAATGCCGTCGGGCCGGGTGTCGTGAAGACGCCGATGACGCGCATGGTCACCGACAACGAACAGGTCTCGCAGATCATGACGGCCGCGACACCGCTCGGGCGCTTTGCGGAACCGGCGGAGATGGCGTCGCTGATCGGTTTCCTGTGTTCGGACGGCGCGAGCTTCATCACCGGCGCGTTCTACCTCGCGGATGGGGGATACATCGCGCAGTAACGCGCGCGCGGGCGGTCGTTTGCGGCCGCCCGCCCGAACCGCCTTCACCGCCCTGCCGCACACCTCCCCGCCTGTCGCCCGAAGAAGCTCGCGTCCCCGATCGACATCCCCGAGCTATAACCCTCGCCCCAACGCGGCAGACCGCAGGCAGTACGCCCGGCAGCGTAAAGGCCGGAGATCGCCTCGCCGTCAGCATCGAGCACTTCCCCGGTCGGGCGTGTCGCGAGTCCGCCGAGCGTGAAGGCGCAGGCGGGAAAATCTTCCGGGCAAAAGCTCAGCGCGGCGAAGGGTGCTTCGGTGAGCGGGCGCAGCCATGTCGCGTTCTTGTGGAAATACGGGTCGCGGCCTTCGGTAGCGTGGCGGTTGAACTCGGCGACAGTGCTCGTCAGCGCACCGGCCGGCAGCGCGAGTTCCGCTTCGATGTCCTGCCAGGTCTCGCCGACCGCGGCGATGTGGATGTCGGGGAAGAACTCGGGGCGAGCGAAGATGGGGTTGTCGACGAGGAGCCAGGCGCGGCGGCCCGGCTGACGCAGGATGTATTGGCTGACACGGCCGTGGTAGGCGTCTTCGTTGATGAAGCGGCTGCCGCGCTCGTTGATGAAGATGCCTTTGACGAGGGATTCTGGTGGAAAGAAAGGCAGCGTCGTGAAGAACTGGTCCATGTGGATCGCGGCCGCCCCGACGCCGATGCCCATACGGATGCCCGAGCCGTCGTCGTTGCCGGCCGAGACTTCCATCGTGCAGGAGAGCGCGGCCGGGGCGTAGCGGCCGACCATTTCGCGGTTGCTGATGAAGCCGCCGGCGCAGAGGATGACGCCGCGACGTGCGCGCACATAATGCGGCCGGCCGTCGATGCGCACGACGAGGCCGCCGACGCGGCCGTCCGCCTCGACGATCAGCGCCAGGGCGCGGCTGTTGTAGTGGGCGATGGCGCCGAGCGAAACGGCCTTGTCGACGAGGCGCTCCATCATGACCTTGCCTGCGCCCGCGCCGGGCATCATCGCAGTGTGGCCGCGTGGGGCAGGTTTCGCCGCCGCGGAGAACGGCCAGGCCGTCTCGCTGCCCGACCAGACGAGCGTGTCGTCGGTCATCGGTTCGAGCCATTTGCCGGGCAGGTAGCTGCCCTTGTATGGCACACCCTGCTCCTGCAGCCAGCGGAAGTGCGCGGCCGCGTTCTCGGCATAGAGCCGAACCCGTGCCTCGTCGGCCCCCGGACCGCCCGCCATCATCAGGTACTTGAAGAGATCTTCGGTCGAATCCTCGAAGCCGGCCGCACGCTGCACCTCAGTGCCACCGCTGCCGCCGACGTAGACCTCGCCGCCGGACAGCGCGGCACTACCACCCGCGGCCGCGGCGGCCTCGAACACCACCACCTGCGCGCCGGCACGCGCAGCTTCGATTGCGGCACAGGCACCGGCCGCGCCGAAGCCGACGATGACGACGTCGGCTTCCAGATCCACGTGGGGAACGTCTTCGGCGCGAACGGGACGCGCGGGGGAAAATTTCGTCTGCATGATGGGCCCTCAGCGCGGCATCGCCAGCGCGCGCTCGGCAATGATGTTGAGTTGGATCTCGTTCGTGCCGGCGTAAATCGTGTCGGCGCGCGAGAAGAAGAAGACTTGCTGCAGCCGGCGGACGGCATCGTCGTCGGAGCGCAGATCGCCCGCAGCACCGAGCACGTCCATCGCAAGCTGGCCGAGATCGCGGTGCCAGTTCGACCACGCATACTTGTAGATCAGCGTCTCCGGCCGCGGACGCGAGGATTCGGCGCTGCTCAGCATGCGGGTGGCGTTGTGGCGCAGGCCTTCGAGGCCGATCCAGGCGTCGGCGATACGCTGACGCACGACCGGATCGCGCGCAGCACCATTTCCGCGGGCGACGTCGACGACGAGCTGCAGCTCGTGGATGAAGTGCATCTGCTGGCCGAGCGTCGAGGCGCCGCGCTCGAAGCCAAGGAGCGCCATCGCGACCCGCCAGCCGTCGCCGGGCGCGCCGACGACACAGCCGGCATCGGTCTTCGCGCCGTCGAAGAACACGGCGTTGAACTCCGCCTCGCCGGTCATCTGGCGGATCGGCTGGATCTCGATGCCGTCCTGGGCGAGCGGCACGAGCAGGAAGGTGAGCCCCTCACGCCCGACCGAGCCGGGCGTGCTGCGCGCAAGCACGAAGATCCACTCCGACTCGTGGGCGAGCGAGGTCCACACCTTCTGCCCCTGGATGCGCCAGACGCCATCCTCCTGCCAGCAGCGCGTCGTGATTGCCGCGAGGTCCGAGCCCGCGCCGGGTTCGGAGTATCCCTGGCACCAGAACTCGCGCCCCGCGCGGATGCCCGGCAGGAAGCGACGCTGCTGCTCGGGCGTGCCGAGCGCGATCAACGTCGGCGCGAGCAGGGTTTCGCCGATATGGCCCGTGCGGCCGGGACCGCCTGCGCGGACGTATTCCTCGTGGAAGGCGAGCTGCAGGGATAGCGGCAGCTCGCGACCGCCATGCGCCTCGGGCCAGCTCAGGCCGATCCAGCCGCCGCTCGCGAGCTCCTGCTCCCAGGCCTTGCGCAAGGCGGGGAAAGCTTCCTCGTCGCCCGGGCCGCCGCGATGGCGCAGGCAGGCGAACTCGCCGGTGAGGTGCTCCGTCATCCAGCCGGCGACTTCGGCGCGGAAGGTTTTTTCGTTCATCGATTCCATCCTCATGCGGCGTCGAGCAGGCTGGCAGCGACTTGCTCGCGCCATGCGCTCGCGCCTCCGAACCAGCCGCTGCCCCACTGGGCGCGCTTGAAGTGCAGCTGGGGGTCGTATTCCCAGGTGAAGCCGACGCCGCCGTGCAGTTGCACGGCCTCCTGCGCGCAGAAGCGGTAGGCGTCAGTCGCAAGGACTCGAGCGACGGCGCAATCGCGCTGCAGCGCGCCGTCGTCGAGGCGATCGACTCGTGCAGCGATACCACGTACGGCGGAGCGTGCCGTTTCGAGCTTCACCATCATCTCGGCGCAGCGATGCTTGACTGCCTGGAAGCTCGCGATCGGGCGGCCAAACTGGAGGCGCTCCTTCGTGTAGGCGACGCTCAGGTCGAGACATTGCGCCGCGCCGCCGACCTGCTCCGCCGCGAGATGGAGGGCGCCGACGGCGACAGTGCGGGCGAGCCCTGGATCGAGGAGTTGCGGCGTGTCGATGCGACCCGACGCTTCGAGCCGCACACCGCGGAAGTGCCAGGCGGACTGGGGACGCGTTTCGTCCCAGACGGAAAGAGGCACGCGTTCGAGCCCGACGGCGTCGGCACCGACCTCGAAGAGGCCGGCGCTGCCATCGTCGAAGCGGGCGGCGACGAATGCCAAATCGGCGCTGTCGCCGTCGAGAACCTGCAAGGCGCTGCCGTCGAGCATCCAGCCGGCGCCATCACGGCGCACGCGGATCGGCAGTTCGGCCGGCGCCCACACCATGCCGGGCGCGAGGATCAGCGTCGCGCGCCGTTCGCCGGTCGCGAGTCCGGGCAGCAGCCGGGCACGCGCGGAAGCGTCGGCCGCGTGCAGCAAGGCCGTCTGCGCCAGCACGACGCTCGCGAGAAAGGGCGAACGCAGCAGGCGACGCCCCATTTCCTCCATCAGCAGCGCGAGTTCGACCGCGCCGAGCCCGAGTCCGTCGAATTCCTCAGGGACCTGTACCGCGGGCCAGCCGAGTTCGCAAAGGCGCCGCCACAACTCGCCATCCTCCGACGGCGGTTTGCGGGCGTTGCCGAACTCGGCCAGAAAAGACGCCGCAGTCTCCTGCAGCACGAGTTGTTCGTCGGAAAGAAGCACACCGTTTTCCATGGTCAGAATGGTTCCCGTTTGGGGCTTGTCGGAAACCATTCTGGGCAGGAAGCGCGGCCCTCACATCGTCCGAAAGGGTGATGGGAGCAGCCTCGCCGGTGGCGATCAGGTGAGGTGCGCGACACCGTTCAGCAACAGCCGCACGAGCTCGGTCTGACGCGTGACGCCGGTCTTCGCAAAGATCGCGCGGAGCTGGCAGCGCGCGGTGTTGCGGCTGATCGACAGGCGCTCGGCGGCCTCGTCGACCGTGAGCCCTTCGAGGAGGCGCAGCGCGAGCAGCGTCTCGGCCGGGGTCAGGCCGTAGAGGCGCTTCATCGTGGTTTGCGAGGCCTCGACCTTGGTCTCAGGGTCACGGATCACAACGACTGCAGCGGGACGCACGGACGACTCGGACCACTCGGTCAACGGCGCCGTACGCACGACGATGCCGAGGCTGGGCCGCCCCGAAGGCCGCGTCAGCGACATGCCGGCGACGAGGCTGGGCGTACCGCGCGCACCGCCGATGACCTCTGCGATCAGCTTGTGCAGCTCGCTGTTCTCGTTGCCGTAAGTCGCGTGGAGGCCGTCCTTGGCGACGCGAAGACCGTCATTTTCGGCGAGGATCTCGTCGGCGGCGGCATTGGTCTTGAGCACCCGGCCCTTCTTGTCGAGCAGCACCGCGCCGATCGCGAGCCGCTCCAGCGTGCCGGCGTAGAAGCGCCGCTCCGCCTCGACGAGATCGAGCGCCGAGCGCAACTGCACCGCGGCCTTCAGGTGCGCAAGCAACAGCGTGCAGATCGCCATCTCGCGCTCCTCGAACGGTACTGCCCCCTCGGGGCGAGTGACGCGCAGGCGACAACAGGGCGACTCGCTTCCGCCAAGGTCGGCACCCATGTAGTGGCGGATGTCGAGCGGCTTGAGGAAATCCTGGTAGTAGGCGCTCTCGAGCCATTCCTTCTCGTCGACCAGTTCGTTGAGCTGGACCATGCGGTCGACGGGCAGATTCACGAAGGGATCAAGGGCGTAGAAGTAGGTCTCGTAGGTCGCCGCGATCGCAGGCTGCGCGACCCCCGCGAAGACCACCAGGTAGGGCTGCTCGGACGTCACCGGCCGCAGGATCAGCGTCACGTAGTTCGCGTCGAGATGGCCCATCATCGCGTCGAGCAGGCTCGTCCACGGCACCTCTTCGCGGGCCCCCTCGTAGGTGAGGCGCACGAGTCGGTCGTAAGCCGAAAGTGTCAGCCCGGATCGGGCAAAGGTCTGTTCGAAATCGAACTCGGGCGACGTGACGGCAGGGCGTACTTCCCCTGCCCGGGGCCATGCCGTCCGCGGCATGTAAGCCAGGGCATCGGTGTTCATCGTGTCTCTCCGTTCCACCACGGCGCGGTTGAACCGCGCTCGAATTGTGTCTTTGAAGCTGCGTCCTGCACGTAAGGGACGCCCGGATCAGACGGAGGAAAACCGCTGCCTTCCCACCGATCGAGCTTCCTTAAATTCATTAAATGACCATTTTCGGACGCTCGTCAACACGGCATTGCAGCGACCCGACCGACGCCTTCCGGGTTAATCCATTGGGACGATGCCGCGCGATGTCGCGCCGGGAATACTTGCCTCACAGCGTTTGGCGCACCCGAGGCAAGAAATGACAACGACCTTCGACCGGCAGTCCTTCCGGGCCGCACTCGGCACCTTCACGACCGGAGTGACGATCGTCACGACGCGCGCCGGCGACGGCAGCGCGGTGGGCATCACGGCCAACAGCTTCAACTCGGTATCGCTCGAGCCGCCGCTGGTGCTGTGGAGCCTCGCGAAGAATGCCCGCAGCCTCGCCGCCTTCGAAAGCGCCGGCCAATGGAACGTGCATGTGCTGTCCGCCCAGCAGGAAGCCCTCTCAGGCCGTTTCGCACGCCAGGGCGAAGACAAGTTCGCCGGCATCGAGCTCGACGAAGGCGTCGGCAGCGCGCCGCTGCTCAGGGATTGCACCGCGCGCTTTCAGTGCCGCACGGCGAGCAGCTACGACGGCGGCGACCACGTGATCTTCGTCGGCGAAGTGCTGGCCTACGACCGCAGCGAACACCCGCCACTCGTTTTCCAGGGCGGCCAATACGCACTCGCCGCGCGCAAGCCACGCGACGAAATCCGCCTTGGCGCCGCCCCCTCGCCGGACTGCTGTTACACCGAGGACCTCCTCGGCTACCTGCTCGGCCGAGCCCACTACCAGATGCTGCACCGGCTGCGGCGCCTGCTCGACACCGACGCGCTCGACGAGCGGACCTTCTTCATCCTGTCCGTGCTGTCGATCCGCGACCGGCTGACGCTTGCCCAGATCGACGGCTTCATCGCTTACACCGGCATGCGGGCGAGCGAAGCCGCGATCGGCGCACTCGTCGCCAGAGGCCTCGTCGCGCCTGAACTCGCGGACGGCCAGGTGCGCTACCTGCTGACCGCGGAAGGCCGCGCGGCGTCGCTGCGCCACATTGCGCTGGCGAAGGCCGTCGAGGCCGAGATGACCGACAAGCTCGGCGCCGGCGATGCGATGGCGCTGAAGCTCCTCCTCAAACGGCTGGTCGCGAGCAGCGATCCCGGCGCGCCCGACCTGTGGGCGGCGAACTGAATCCTCCAATCCCTCTTTCCCCGACGAGGTTCCCGATGAAGATACTCGACACATTCAGGCTCGACGGCCAGGCGGCGATCGTCACCGGCGCCGGACGCGGCATCGGACAGGCGATCGCGCTGGCCTACGCCGAAGCCGGCGCCGACGTCGTCTGCGCCGCACGGACGCTAAGCGAGGTCGAAGCGACCGCTGCCCGGATCCGCGCCCTCGGTCGCCGCGCCGTCGCGGTGAGCTGCGACGTGACCAACTTCGGCCAACTCGGACGGCTGGTCGATGCAGCGATGACGAACTTCGACCGCATCACCCACCTCGTCAACAACGCCGGCGGCACCGGGCCGAACGACCCGCTGACCACGACGCCGGAAACCTTCGAGAACGTGCTGCGCTTCAACCTCACCTCGGCCTGCGAGCTCACACGCCTTTGCGTGCCCTACATGCGTGAGTCGGGCGGCGGCAACGTCCTGAACATCACCTCGGTTGCCGCCCGCTACGCCCAGCGCCACTTCAGCGCCTACGGCACGGCGAAGGCCGCGCTCACGCAACTGACGCGGCTCCTCGCGCAGGACTTCGCGCCGATCGTGCGCGTCAACGCGGTCTCGCCCGGCCCGATCCTCACGGATTCGCTCGCAGGCGTCCTCACCGGCGACATGCGCCAGGGCATGGAGCACAACACTCCGATGAAGTGCCTCGGCGAACCGCGCGACATCGCCGCCGCGGCGCTGTATCTCGCGAGCCCCGCGTCGCGCTGGGTCACCGGCAAGATCATCGAGGTCGACGGCGGCGCCGACTCGACCGTGTGGCCGGGCTGAGCCGAGCATGGACCGGAACCTGATCCCCATTCTCGGCGACGAGCTGTACGCCGCATTGCGCGCCCGCCGCACCCTCGCGCCGCTCACCGCGCGCCATCCCGATATCGGCATCAACGACGCCTACCACGTCTCGCTGCATCTGCTCGAACGCCGGCAGGCCGACGGCGAACGGCTCGTCGGCAAGAAGATCGGCGTCACGAGCAAGGTCGTGCAGGAGATGCTGAACGTGCATCAGCCGGATTTCGGCTTCCTCACCGATGCGATGCATTACGCCGACGGCAGCACGATCGATATCGCCGCAGCCGGCCTGATCCAGCCGCGCGCCGAAGGCGAGATCGCCTTCATGTTGAAGCACGACCTCAAGGGACCCGGCATCACGCGCAAGGATGTACTCGCCGCGACGGCTTGGGTCGCCCCCTGCTTCGAGATCGTCGACTCGCGCATCCGCGACTGGCAGATCCGCATCCAGGACACCGTCGCCGACAACGCCTCCTGCGGCGTCTTCGTGATCGGCGAACGACACACCGACCCCGCCGGCATCGACCTTGCCGCGGTGCGCATGCGCCTGTTCCGCAACGGCGAGCCCGCCGGCGAAGGGCTCGGTGCCGCCGTGCAGGGACATCCCGCCGAAGCGGTCGCATGGCTCGCGAACACGCTCGGCGCCTTCGGCATCCCCTTCCTCGCCGGCGAAATCATCCTCTCCGGCTCGCTCGCCCCGCTCGTCACCGCACATGCGGGCGACCGCTTCACGATGGAAATCGACGAGCTCGGCGGCTGCTCGGTGGCCTTCGCGTGATTGTCCGATTGCGGCGCCGCGGCGGGGCCGCTCCCTCCTCCCGCGCCCACCCCGCCGCGCGCCGCAACCCGGACACCACCCGCCAAGACGAACCCCCAACCCAGAGAGAACGATCATGAAAAAAATCCGATGCGCCCTGATCGGGCCCGGCAACATTGGCACCGATCTCTTGGCGAAGCTGCAGCGCAGCCCCGTCTTGGAGCCGGTCTGGATGGTCGGCATCGACCCCGCGTCCGACGGCCTCGTGCGCGCCCGCGAGCTGGGGCTCAAGACCACCGCCGAGGGCGTCGACGGCCTGCTGCCGCACGTCAAGGCGGACAACATTCAGATCGCCTTCGATGCGACGTCCGCCTACGTGCATGCCGAGAACAGCCGCAAGCTCAATGCACTGGGTGTACTGATGATCGACCTCACGCCCGCGGCGATCGGCCCGTACTGCGTGCCGCCCGTGAACCTCAAGGCGCACCTCGGACGCGGCGAGATGAACGTGAACATGGTGACCTGCGGCGGGCAGGCGACGATCCCGATGGTGGCCGCGGTCTCCCGCGTGCAGCCGGTCGCCTACGGCGAGATCGTTGCGACCGTCTCCAGTCGCTCGGTGGGACCGGGCACGCGCAAGAACATCGATGAGTTCACGCGCACCACGGCCGGCGCGGTCGAAAAGGTCGGAGGAGCCGCCAAGGGCAAGGCGATCATCATCATCAACCCCGCCGAGCCGCCCTTGATCATGCGCGACACGGTGCATTGCCTGACCGAAACGGAACCGGATGAGGCCGCGATCACGGCGTCGATCCACGCGATGATCGAAGAGGTCCAGCAGTACGTGCCGGGCTACCGGCTCGTCAATGGCCCGGTCTTCGACGGCAAGCGGGTGTCGGTCTTCCTCGAAGTCGAAGGCCTTGGCGATTACCTGCCGAAGTACGCCGGCAACCTCGACATCATGACGGCCGCGGCCGCCCGCACCGCCGAGATGTTCGCCGAGGAAATCCTCGCCCAGCGCCTCACCCTCGAACCGCGCGCCGCCACCGTGGCCGCCTGACCGGAGACCAACATGAACCTTCGCGGCCAAAAAATCACCGTCCACGACATGACCCTCCGCGACGGCATGCACCCGAAGCGTCACCTGATGACGCTCGACCAGATGAAGACCATCGCCTGCGGACTCGATGCGGCGGGCGTGCCGCTGATCGAAGTCACGCACGGCGACGGCTTGGGCGGCTCGTCGGTGAACTATGGCTTCCCGGCCCACACCGACGAGGAATATCTCTCCACTGTGATCCCGCTGATGCAGCGCGCGAAAGTCTCGGCGCTGCTCTTGCCCGGCATCGGCACCGTCGATCACTTGAAGATGGCGCACGAGTTGGGCGTCTCGACGATCCGCGTCGCGACCCACTGCACCGAGGCGGATGTCTCCGAGCAGCACATCGCGATGGCGCGGAAACTCGGCATGGACACCGTGGGCTTCCTGATGATGGCGCACATGAACAGCCCCGAAGGGCTGGTCACCCAGGCGAAGCTGATGGAGTCCTACGGCGCGAACTGCATCTACATCACGGATTCGGCCGGACACCTATTGCCCGACACGGTGAAGGCGCGCATCAGTGCGGTGCGCGAGGCCTTGAAGCCCGAAACCGAGCTGGGTTTCCACGGCCATCACAACCTCGCGATGGGGGTCGCGAACTCGATTGCCGCGATCGAAGCCGGAGCGACCCGGATCGACGCCGCTGCCGCAGGGCTCGGCGCGGGCGCCGGGAACACGCCGATGGAAGTGTTCGTCGCCGTGTGCGAGCTGATGGGCATCGACACGGGCGTCGACGTCTTCAAGATTCAGGACGTCGCCGAGGATCTCGTCGTGCCGATCATGGATTTCCCGATCCGCATCGACCGCGACGCGCTGACCCTCGGCTACGCGGGCGTCTACGGCTCCTTCCTGCTCTTCGCGAAACGCGCCGAGAAGAAGTATGGCGTGCCGGCGCGCGAAATCCTCATGGAGATGGGCCGCCGCCGCATGGTCGGCGGGCAGGAGGACATGATCGAGGACACTGCCCTTAACCTCGCCCGGCGTCCCCGTGCCCTGGCCTGACTCGTCCGGCGTCTGAACCAGCGGAAGCGCTACTGAAGGAGTTCAGGGAGACGGAGAGGCTTGCCCCCCGGGCACTCGGCGGGGGCTCGGTGCCCACCCCCTTCAGTGCCCAACTGGCTTTTCCGGATGGTAGCGCTCGGCGTGCAAGCAGCCGGTGGCTGCATGAGTCACGGAGCATCTACTCTTCTGCACCAGCGTCCACGTGAGGCAGCAGAAGGATCTTTCCATGCCTGTCTCGACTGAATAGGGCCTGTACAGCGTCTCTTGCGCTAGCGAGGGGAAACGTGATGATCGCGGGTGACAGAAGATGGCCGCGGGCAGCCATTGAAAATAGCGAGCTGCGTATGCGCCGAGCCCGTTCCGGCCGGTTGGACAGGAAATACCGGATATCGACCCCATGCAAGGTGGCGTTCTTGAGGAGTGCCAGGTTGACCGGAAGCGACGGAATCGCTCCGCCCGCGAAACCAATGACGAGATATCGACCGCCTTTGGCCAATGATCGAAATGCAGGCTCGAACATGTCGCCACCTACAGGGTCGAACACGGCATCGATGCCCTCGGGCGCCAGCTGCTTGAGCGCTTCACGCCAATCTGGAAGACTGTAGTCAATCGCATGCACCGCGCCGAGTTCACAGGCCGCCTTGCGCTTGTGTTCGCTGGCAGCTGCGGCAATCACGCGTGCGCCGGCACGCACGGCAAGCTGGATGGCAGCCGAGGCCACTGCGCCTCCTGCACCGAGTACCAACAACGTATCGGCGGCAGTCAATCGTCCCTGATCGAACAGCGCATAGTGTGCCGTCTGGAAATCAACCAGCATGGCCGCTGCGATGGGCAGAGGAAGTTCATCCGGCACCGTATCGACGTCTGCGGCATCGACGACAACGTATTCCGCGAAACCGCCCCCGAGTTGCCACGTGACGACCCGTTCTCCGACGGCCGGCACCGTCACGCTTGGACCGACTGCATCGACGACGCCGGCAATTTCGCCGCCCGGCACATAGGGCAAGGGCGGTTTGATCTGATAGAGGCCCTGCATCATCAAACCGTCGACGAAACCCAGCGCCGTCGCTTCGACGCGAATTCGCAGTTGACCGCGAGCTGGTTCGGGGAGAGCCTGGTCCACGATCGCGAACGAGTCGATATCAAAACGGGTACCCAAGAAACTCTGCATTGCTGACCCCTTGTATCGGATTTTCATCGCCAGTCGCGCAACTAGCCTGCCAATTTCGTAATGGCCTCGCGGCTGCCCGCTTGCTCCCGCAGGCGGAACTTTTGAATCTTTCCTGTGGCAGTCTTGGGCAGTTCGCCGAAAACGACACGACGCGGGCATTTGAAGTGTGCCAGCCTTTCTCGACAGAACGCGATGACGTCTGCGTCCGTTATCCTCGATGCGTCGGCCTTCAGTTCGATGAAAGCACAAGGCGTCTCACCCCATTTCTCATCCGGCTGAGCGACCACGGCGGCATACAATACGCCCGGCATGCTGTAAATGACCTCCTCCACTTCTACGGAGGAAATGTTCTCTCCGCCGGAAATAATGACGTCCTTCGAACGGTCCGTGATTTGCATGTAACCGTCAGGATGGACTACGGCCACATCTCCGGTATGGAACCAACCACCTGCGAAGGCCTTTTCCGTTGCTTCGGGATTTTTCAGATATCCCATCATGACGGTATTGCCGCGGACCAGCAGCTCGCCAGTGGTCTTGCTGTCGGCAATCACCGTCTCAAGTGTTTGAGAGTCGGCCACCGACATGTTCTCCAATGCCGCCGCACGTACGCCCTGACGCGCTTTCAGGCGTGCTTGTTGCTCCGCCGGCAAATCATCCCACTCGTCGTGCCAAGCGCAACTGATGGGGGTACCGGAGATCTCGGTAATTCCAAAAACATGGTCGACGTCGAAGCCCAGGGAGCCCACTGCATCGAGAACTGCCGCCGGCGGAGGCGACCCTGCAGTCAGAACGCGCACACGACGCGGAAGCGGCTTACGTTCCGATTCAGATGTGCTTGCGATGCCCGCCAGAATAATGGGCGCCGCACAAAAATGATCGACCCCATGTTCGGCAATGGCAGCGAGAACCGTGGCAGCATTGACCTTGCGCATGCAGACATGCGTTCCTGCCGCAGCGGTAATCGCCCATGTGAAGCACCATCCATTGGCGTGGAACATTGGGAGTGTCCACAGGTAGATCGGTGCGCGAGGGAGCGGCCAGTTCGTCATCTGGACGAGGCTCATGAGGTACGTTCCCCGGTGGCTAGGAACAACGCCCTTTGGATCGCCCGTCGTGCCTGACGTGTAGTTCAATGCAATCGGTGTCCACTCATCAGTCGGCCAGCAACCGGCGAATGCCGGATCACCGCTGGCCAGCAGCGACTCGTAATCGGTTTCACCGATGGCGGGGCCATCAGGTGCTTCGTGATCGTTGATATCAATCACACGCGGCGGATTGGGGACCGACTGCAAAGCTTTCTGAATCAGCGGAGCAAATTCGCGATCGACCAACAAGAGTTTGCATTCACCGTGGCGCAAAATGAAAGCAACACCGTCGGCATCGAGGCGGCAGTTGATCGCGTTAAGGACGGCGCCGGCCAGGGGAACCCCAAAGTGAGCCTCAAGCATGGCTGGAGTATTCGGCGCGATGATGGATACCGTGTCGCCCGATTCAATTCCCAGTCGAACTAGCGCCGACGCGAGACGATAACAACGCTTACGGGTTTCCGACCAGGTCTGCGTAAAGCTCCCGTGGATGATGGCGGTCCGATTCGGAAAGACGTCAGCGGTCCGGTCGAGGAACGACAATGGCGTCAACGGAACGTGGTTTGCCTTATTTTTCTCGAGGCCGTGAGAGTACGCTCTTGCGCTCATGGTCTTGTCTCCTTTTATTCTGTGTAGAAGGTCGTGAAATCGGTGACCGATGCGCGATCGGTCACCAGAGAGTTCTCAACGCAGTCCGGATCCGCGTAGCCGAGACTCATGCCGCAAACAAGCATGTGCGTTTCGGGAAGGGCTAGTTCGTTGGCAATCACGCGGTGGAACTTGTTGAAGGCCTGTTGCGGGCAGGTATCGAGACCGCGCGCCCGGGCAGCCGTCATGATGTTTTGCATGAACATGCCGATGTCCAACAGGCTTCCTTCGCCCATGACTCGGTCGACGGTGAAGAACAACCCCACTGGCGCGTCAAAGAAGTGGTAATTGCGCCCGTGTTGCGCATGCATCCGCTCCTTGTCACCTTTCTCGATTCCTAGCAGTCCATATAGACTCCAACCGACATTGCGACGGCGCTCCAGATAGGGCGCAACCCATTCATGCGGGTAGTAATCGTAGGGTTCTTCCAAGGCGGAACTGCGTCGCGGATCGTCATTGATCTTTTTGATCGCAGAAGACAGGCGGGACTTCATCACGCCTGTCACAACATGCACATGCCACGGCTGCAGATTGACGCCGGTGGCACTGAAGCGGGCGACGTTGAGGATGGATTCGATCTCCTCGCGAGGAACCGGTGTGTCGAGGAACGCTCGCACGCTGCGTCGCGTGATGAGCGCCCAGTCGACGGCTCGACGCATGTCGTCAAGTGAGGCAAAAGGCGGAGGAGATAGACGGTTCATTTCTTGCTCGCATTCAGAATCAATCTTCACGAAGTGATCCAATGTTTCTGGAGGAGGGAGCGCGTACGTGCCGCACTCCCTCCTCGCGTCGTTGCTGAAGGCGCGATGCGCGGCAGAGACCTCAGTCCCGTAGACCAGCCGTTGCAGTCTCCATCAGCGCCCTGCTTACACGTGATGACTCGGCGCGAGCCTGATTGATCAGCGTCACTGCAAGCGCGCCGAACAGGCCAGCCAGGGCGATCGCCAAGAAGTTTTGCTCAAGCGGCAACTTCAGAGATACGAGCCAACCGATAAGTACAGGCGCCACGATTGCACCGATTCGACCCACACCGGAAGCGAAGCCAACGCCGGTTGATCGAATCGCGGGGGGATAGAAGTCGCCGGCGTAGGCATACGCAAACAACTGAGTACCGAGCGTCGACGCCCCGACAATGAATACGACGACAAACAGCAACTCGGTCGATTTGGTGTACCCCATTGCTGTTAGCGCTACTGCCCCCACGGCATAGAAGGCAATCAGCACACGCTTGATGTTGACCTTGTCACTCAGCCAGCCACCAAGGACTGCGCCAGCGATGGCCCCGACGTTGAAGACAATCACGAAGTTCAGTGCCGAACCCAAGGTGTATCCGGCCATCGCCATCAATTTGGTCAGCCATGAGCTGAGTGCGTAGACCATGAACAGACCTGTCATGAATGCAACCCAGATCATCGCGGTACTAAAGCCGCGCCCTTCTTGGAAGAGGCGTCGGACCGGAGCATCCTTATTGCTGCCCGCTGAGGAGTCAGCAAACTGTTCGCGGCCGCTCAACGGATATTCGGGTAGCAGACGCTTCAACAAGCGGCGCAACTCTTCGTGGCGGCCGTTCTTCGTCAGGAAGGCCATTGATTGCGGCATCCATTTCATGATGAACGGAATCAGCGCCACAGGCAGGCCCGCGGCAAAAAACACCGACTGCCAGCCGTAGCTCTCGATAAGCTGCTTGGCAGTCAGCGCGACCAGAATTCCGCCAATGGAATACCCCGCAAAAACCAGAGTCACCAGTCGTGTCCGCAGGACGTTTGGCGAAAACTCGGCCATCTGAGCGGTGACGATCGGCAAGACTCCGCCGATCCCAAGGCCCGCGATGAATCTCGTTACGCTGAAGGTGATGGGATCGTTGGTGAGCCCTGCGGCTGCCGTGAACAGACTGAAGAGCGCAACGCAAACGCAGATCATTGCAGGGCGGCCAAATCGGTCGGCCAGCGTACCGAGCGAAATGGCCCCGATCATCATGCCAAAGAGTGCGGATCCGGCCATGATGCCGGCACTGGTGGCGTCGACTCCCATGTCCTTCATAATCGATGGAAGCGCCGCGCCGACTACCGCAAGGTCATAGCCGTCGAGGATCAGCATCAATACACACCAGAACAGCACCAAGCCGTGGAAGCCATTGAATTTGGCCTTTCCGGCGAGTGCGTGCACGTCTATTTGGTTCATCTTGCCTCCTTTGGATTGACGTCGTGGGCTTTGCCCACACCGACTCCAACGGCGCCCTCAATGGGACAGTCTTGTGGTGACTCGTATTGGCCGTTGGTTTGTGCTAGCAGAAGTGTCGGCGCCACCGAGCAAGCGGTCGATGTCCAACAACTTCAACTTGGATGAGGTCGTTGAACACCCAGGGTCGTTCGCGCTCGCATCGGAGGAAGCAGAGAGCGGTAATCGACGTCGTGCGCCACAATTCAGGCGCGCAAGCGAACGCAGACCATTACCGGCGGCTCCGGGAGGAAACCGCGCAGTAATTCGGAGAAATCATTTGAGGACGAGCAAGACCCGCTTTGCCGACTTGAAGCGTCGGACGTCCTATTAAGGATCGGTCAGTCTGTCGCCGCCCCCTTGCCATGTCGGTAGATTCCCGGACTTGCTCCAGTCCATTTGCGGAAGGCACGATGAAAGGCGCTGGTCTCCTGAAATCCGGTCTGTGCAGCGACCTCAGCGACCGTGAGCGAACTGTTGGACAGCAGTTCGATGGCGACGTCGCGCCGCAACTCGTCCTTCAGGCGCCGATAGTTCGTGCCATCCGCCGACAGGCGGCGCTGCAGCGTCGCGCATGACATGTTCAGTGATGGCGCCAGCGCGTCGAGATCGGGCCACTCGTCTGGGAGTTGGTTTCGCAACCGGCGCCTTATCAGCGCCGTCGTGCTGGATTCGTTGCGGTACTTCACCAGGATGTTTGCCGGGGTGGCCTGTAGGAATGCGCGCAGGGTAGCTTCCGTTTCCGTCACTTTCAGGTCGAGAAAACTGCGATCGAACCGGATCAGGGTTTCCGGTGCGGAGAAGGTCACTTCTTCGCAGAAGCGCAAGCGGTAGTCGCTGTCGTCGACCGGCGCGGAAGCGCGGAAACTCATTTCTATCAATGGAATTCGCCTGCGTGCGAGCCAGCACGCTAGGCCGTGCACGAGGATGAACCACGTCCCATAGGCGTAGAGGCGGCGTGTCGGTCCTCGATCATGCAGCACGATGAGGGCGTGCTCGCCGTCGCAGCGTAGCTCTCCATACATATCGTCAAGGACTACGCGAAGAAATCTCAGCATTCGACGCAGCGCATGCTCCAGATTTTCGGCATGGAGAGCCGAGTGGCACATCAGCGCGTAACTGCCTCGACGCATTGGATGGCTATCCAAGCCGAAGAATTCGTCGTCCATCAGATCGGCCAGAGCCGCCCACAGGCGGGCAAAGGCTAGCGCCGGTACGCGGGCTCTTGGGGAGTTCAGCAATTCGCCCGCAATACCAGCACGATGCAATGCGGCATTTACGTCCAGATTGCGTTGTGTAGCCGCAAAAATCGCTTCACGCACCAAACTGATCGAGGTTGTGCCTTTGTCTTGAGCCTCAGTCATGGGTGGGTTCCAGCTGCAGAAGTGCAGATGATGTTAATCGCTGTCGTTGGAAAACTCAGCACGGACCGGGGACGTTGCTATCAATCGACCTCCATCGATGGCGTGCTCGAATCTATCAGGTGTCCGAAAGGCTCATGCACGAAGACGTCTGCGGGCATGGGCGGGCTCCAGCCGGCCTCCTAGGATAACGAACAACCGAATGACGACTACGATTGCTTCCGCCATGAGCATCCGGCGGGTTTCAGGTAGAGCGGCCTCAAGGGTGGGAACTCCGAAAAGCAGGGGAAGGACCGGATGTGGCCGTTAGTGCCAGCTCGGTCGTGTCGCTCCAAAGGCCCCGTTGCTACGGCGAGTAGCAGCTTCCCCTTCGGGAATGCGCTGTCCACAGTGCCGATGTCGATGTGGTGGGTGAAATTGTCGGCAGATCGCGCTCCGGCGCAGCGTCGATCGAGCGCTACGACCTGCATGACCGAAGGCCCGCCCAACGATCGGAACGGTCTCCTCATCTGCGCTGACCTGCGTCGCCGCCCGCACGACGCCATCGCCAACAATCCCGCGGCTACCGTCAGCCGGAACCCGCCCGGCCCCCTCACCCGAAAGGCACCACCCCAAACAACACCGCATGCAGGTGGCGCGCAAACACGAACCACATTCCCGCCCCGCCGGCCACCGCCAGCGCATCCCAACCCAGCGCTCCTTCCCCCCGCACCACCCGCTGCGCCCGGTCGCGCCGGCGTGCGGCGACGAAGCTCGCGATCGCCCACACCAGGAAGCAGCCGAACAGCAGCAGGTCGGCGAGCGCGCCGTTGGCGAACAGGTGCGCGAGCGCCCAAAGCTGCACGCCGATCACCATCGGGTGGCCGAGCTTCGCCCGCAGTCGCGTGCCGGGCACGTAGGCGGCGGCGATCAGGATGAAGGCGGGCAGCGTCAGCACCGCAGCCAGGTGCCGCGTCCACGGCGCCGGCGCCCACAGCACGAGCGGGTCGAGCCGCGCCGCGCCGTAGCCCCACACGATCAGGCCGAGGCCGATCGCGGAAGCGAGCGAGTAGGCAAGCTTCCATTTCGCCAGGCCATAGTGGGCGATGTACTGGGTACGGTTGTCCTCGGCGAAGATGCGCGCCGAATGGGTGCTGAAGAACAGCAGCAGTCCGAGGATCAGGGCGGTCATGCGGGGTTCTCCGGGCGGGTTGTGAGGGGGGCGTCGGCGCCGGGCGCCGCGGCCGCAGGCGGCGCTACTTCGCAGACGACCGCGTCGCCGATGCGCAGCACGCCGCCAATAAGGACGCGCGCGGCGACGCCGCCGTGGCCGCGCATCGCATTGTAGCCGCCGGGGCCGAGCGCCTCCTCCATGCGCGAGCAGGGCTCGCAGACGCCGGTGAGCTCGAGCACGACCTCGGCGCCGATGCGAAGCACCAGCGGCTGGTCGCGGAACAGCGTGCGCGCGGCGAGCAGGTTGAGGCCGGAGACCACCAGGTTGCGCCGCAACAGCGCCGGATCGACCTCGTCGCGGCCCGCCAGCGCTGCGACCGCCGTCAGATGCTCGGCCTGGATCAGGGTCAGCTGGCGCTTGCCGCCGCCGCGGCCGGAGGCGGCGCGGTGGTCCCCGGCGAGTCCGCGGCCCGCCAACGCACGCGCCTCGCTCACCGACTGCGCCGCGGCCCGTCGCGCCGCACGCAACAGGATCGCCTCGAGCCGGCCGGCGTGGGCGAAGCGGCGTGTCAGCGTGCGCAGGTAAACAGGCTCGGCAGCGGAGGCGGCGGCGGAACGGGCAGGCGGCATGGCGGTCAGTGCGGATGAAACACGGCGAACGCATCATCCTACTGCACCAGCCGTCCCCCGCCCCCAGCGCACACAATGATTCCAATCCACGCACTGCTCGCCCGCATCCGCTGGGTGGCTGGACCGCGTCGCGAGCCTCGCTTCGCGTCCGGCATTTGAAACGCATTGCCGAGCGCTGGACGCTCGACGAGTTCGCCGTGCCGCCGCTTGTTCGAGGAACTCGTGGAGTTCCTCTACCGCGAGGACCGCTTCATGCGGGGCGAACTCGTGCTACGCGATCGCCTTCTCCTCCCCGGCGACGTCCGCACGCCGCTGCTCGCTGTCTACGATCCCGACAGCCGGATCGTGCCGCCTGCCTCGCTGCTCGACTTATGCGCACTGGCCGGCAGCGAGGAAATAGAGGCGATCCGTTATCACGGCGATACCGGCGCTCGCACTGCGACATGTCGGCGCCCTGGTCGGCGAGAACGCCCATCGCCGCATCTGGCCGGTAGTGTTCGACTGGCAGGAGCGGCTGGCAGCGGGTTGATGGCGAGCCATGAAAAGGACCCCACCCGGCACTCGGACCGGATGGGGTAAGTCGTCCAGCGGCGGGAGAGAGGAGAGGTACCGCCGGTCGAAAGCCTGAACGCGCCGCTTACTTGCGCATATCGACGACCAGCCGCCCGCGCACCCTGCCCGCCAGAATCTCAGGCGCGAGCCCGATCACCTCGCTTAACCCGACTTCGCGGATCATCGATTCGAGCTTGGCCGCGTCGAGGTCCTGCGCCAGTCGTTCCCATGCGCGCTGGCGCAACTTCTGCGGCGCCATGACGCTGTCGACGCCGTACAGCGCGAGGTTGCGCAGCACGAAGGGCAGCACGGTGGCGGGGAAATCGAGCCCTTGCGCGAGTCCGGTTGCCGCGACCGCACCGCCATAGCGCACCGCCGCGCAGACGTTGACCAGCGTGTGGCTGCCCGCGGTATCGATCGCGCCCGCCCAGCGCTCGGCCTGCATCGGTTCGCCGGGGTTGGCGAGTGCCGCGCGGTCGATGATCTCGGCGGCGCCGAGGGCTTTCAGGTAATCCGCCTCGGCGGGACGTCCGGTCGCGGCGACGACGCGGTAGCCGAGCCGGGACAGCAATGCAATCGCCACGCTGCCGACGCCACCGCTCGCGCCGGTGACCAGGATGTCGCCGTCCTCCGGGCCGATCCCATGCCGCTCCAGCGTCATCACGCACAGCATCGCGGCGTAACCAGCGGTGCCGATCGCCATCGCCTGGCGCGGCGTGAAGGCCTCGGGCAGGCGCACCAGCCACTCGCCGCGCACGCGCGCGCGCTGGGCGAGTCCGCCCCAATGCCCCTCGCCGACGCCCCAGCCGTTGAGGACGACGCGGTCGCCCGGGGCCCAATCCGGGTGATCGCTTTGCTCGACCGTGCCGGCGAAGTCGATGCCGGGCACCATCGGAAACTTGCGGATCAGAGGGATGCGCCCGGTGATGAGCAGGCCGTCCTTGTAATTGACGGTGGAGTATTCGATGCGGACGATGACGTCGCCCTCGGGCAGACGTGCATCGTCGAGCTCGGTCAGCGTCGCGACGTGACCGGTTTCGCCCTTGTCGATCAGGATTGCCTTGAACACGTTTGGTTCTCCTCAGACGAGTGCGGCAGTCAGTTCCCTGACGCGCGGTTCGATGTAATCGGGGAAAAGCTGCTCCAACGGCGTGCCCTTGAAGTGCGGCAGGTGCAGCGCATTCCAGTGGGCCCAAAGCGGCATGCCTTCCGGGCATTCGGTCGCGGCGACGCCAATCCCCATGATCGCCTTCATCGGGCCGTCGGGCGTTTTCGCGTAAACCTTTCGCCAGTCCGCATGGCTCATGTAGACGCGCTCGACCTTGCGGCCGAGGATGCGCTCGCGCGCGTCGAGCAACTCGTTCCAGGTGAGGTAGGCGGTCGCGGCGACCGGGCAGACGGCGTTGCGCGACGCCGGATGCGCGAGCACGTGCGGGATGATGCGACCGACGTCCTGAGCCGTGGACCAGGAGATCTTGGTATTGCCATCGCCCATCACGGCGACTGGCTCGGCCATGAAATACTCGATCCACAGCCCCGCGGGGATGATGGTGAAGTCCAGCCCGGCCAACTCGATCACGCGACGGATGAAGGCCTTCTGCCGGGCTGCGGTCTTGTGCGCGTTGTCGGTGGGCCAGAACTGCTCCCAGTCGTAGATGAAGCCGAATTCGGAGGGCACGAAGCGCTCCACGCCGGCCTCCTTCGCGGCCCAGATGAGCGGGTATTGCGATTCGGTCGCAAACAGCGGCACGCAGGACACGAGGTAGTCCGTGCCCTCGAGCGCCGGGATCAGCGAGGCGTGATCGGTGACGTCCGCCTGTTTGACCACCACGCCGCGCCGCTGCCAGTCGTTCCAGCGCTGCTGCTTCGTGTTATCCGAGTTGAGAAGGCCGGAGGAGGACTTTTCCTGCAGCCCCCCGGCTCTCGCGAGCACTTGAACGTTGAACACGTCCTGGCGCAGCAACTCCTCGACGCAGGCGGATCCGGCACTGCCGGTGGCCGCAAAGACGGTGATGGTTTTCCTGCTCATTGTTTGTCTCCGGTTGGCTGCGGTCATGCGCAGCGTTGTTCGAGGTCGTCGGGAGCAGCGTGCAGCCGTGTTGCGGGCACGGGATGCTCGGGGTGGAGCCGGAGGAAGCGCAGGAAGAGGAGCGCCCAGATCAGGTCGCCGCTGACCAGCATGGCGAAAGGCAGGCTCGTCGTGCCGGCGAGGTAGTGGTAATAGCCGACCAGGACCACGAGCAACTTGCCGCAGATACCCATTTCGATCATCACCCGGTTGCGCACCAGATTGCCGCCAACCTTCCAGTAGCCGATCCCGAAGGTGATGACCAACACCGCAAAGAGGTCGGTGTAGAGCGTGTGGTCCGGCACCGGCTCGAAACCGAACATCCGCGACAGTTGGACCGGCGCAAACCACAACGGGAAACCGGCCATCCAGTTGAACAGGGCGGCCGCGCGAAACATCAGGCGCCAGCCCGGCTGCGTTGCTTGGTGAGTCAATTTCTTTCTCCTGATGGATTGCATCGCCGCTCAACCGGCCGTCAGGCCGCCGTCGAGAACGAGCTCGGTGCCATTGACCCAGCGCGCCGCATCCGATGCGAGGTAGCAGACGGCGGAGGCGACGTCCTCGGGGCGTCCGTAGCCCATCGGGTGCATCTGCTGCATCAGCGCCTCTGCGCTGGCCACGTCGGCGGCGAGGCCGAGCGCCGCGATGCTGCGCACGACGTCTTCGCCCATCGCAGTCTTGATCACCGCCGGATGGATCGAATTAACCCGTACGCCGTAGCCGAGGCGGGCCGATTCGAGCGCGGCCGACTTGGTGAGCAACCGCCCAGCGCCCTTCGCGGCACAGTAGGCGCCTAGCCCGACGACGCCGACGAGGCCGGCGACCGAGGACAGGTTGATGACCGCGCCGCCCGCTCCTGCCATCCCGCCCGGGCGCATTGCTCGCATCGCCCACTTCGTGCCGAGGAAGCACCCGTCCGCATTCACCGCCATCACACGGCGAAAGTCGGCGAGTTCGCAGTCGACGAGCAACGCCGCGGTCTCGATGCCGGCGTTGTTCACGACGACGTCGAGGCCGCCGTGGCGCCCGACGGTGGTCGTAACAGCACGCTCCCAGTCGGCTTCGTCCGTGACGTCGTGGCGCATGTAGGTGCCGTCGATCTCGGCCGCGGTCGCCCGCCCGGCGTCTTCCAGGATGTCCGTGACCATCACGCGCGCCCCGCTCCGCGCCAGCGCCCGCGCCGTCTCGGCGCCGAGTCCGCGTGCGCCGCCGGTGACGAGCGCGACCTTGCCATCCAGTCTGTATCCGGAATTCATCGTCATCTCCCGCATGGACTAATCAGAAGTAGACAGTGCCGCGCATGAAGACTTCATTGGCCGACTTCAGGTTGGCGCCGAAGTCGTCGTTGCCGCCGTCGCTGCGCAGCACGTTGCCGTATACGTCGAGCTGGAAGGACTTGTTGGGCTTCCACTTCACCCCCGGCTGGATCAGCCAGCCGCCGCGCAGGTCGGTCATCACGGTGAGGTCGCCGCGCCATTCGAGGGTCGGCGACGGCTGCTGGATCGCCAGCGCGATCGCATTGAAGCTGTTGAGCCCGCGCGGACGTTCGCCCGGCTTGTTGTCCAGGCCGGAGAGGTGGCGCCCGAAGAGATCGCTGGCGGATTTGTGCAGCCATTGCGCGACGATGTAGGTCGCCGGGATCTCGGCGCTGAACTTGTGGTACTTCTCGAGGATGAACGCGAACTGGGTCTCGTCTTCCTTGATGAATTCGCGCGACAGCGTGGGATTGGTGAATTTCTTGTCCGGTGTGTAGGACAGCTCGAAGCGCCCGACCAGCTGATCGAGGAAGGAGTCCGGCTCGCCTTCGAAAACGTGGTTGATGCCGAAGCCGAACACATTCTCGCGCGGATACTCGCGCGCCAAGTGTCCCTTCAGGTTACCGAGGCCGACCACCGGATCGAAGAAGGTATCGAGCACGCAGGAGGCCGCTGCCTTCGTCGGCAGCGAGATGCGCCCGCCGTTGACCGTGCCGCCACAGCCCGCGGCGACCGCCGCCGATCCGAGCCCGAGTGTCGCCGGGAATTCGTTGAGCGCGCTTTCGAGGCCGCCGACGCCATCCAGCCCTACCAGGCTCGCGTAGTGGAACCACTCGGCGGCGCTGTAGACGCCTTGCCCCGTACCGGCTTCGAAGGATGTGCCGGCAAGCATGCCCGCCCTCGAGTCGGTCCAGCGCACCACGCCGTCCGGGTTGCGGCGATTCACGGCCATCAGCTGCACGTCGAAGCCGCCCAGCTTGCCGCGCATCCGTCCGCCGAAGGTCAGGTCGTCCTTCACTTTGTCGTAGCCCGCCTTCTCCTGCACGACGAACTGCGACGGGATCGTGTTGTAGGGCGAGTTGTCGCCGGCGAGGATGGTCGGCTGGAAGCGCTGGGTGAAGCCTTCGACTTCCCAGTCGTTGGTGACGCGGAAGCTGCCGCGCAGCGCGAGCGAGGGCACGCGCTTGTCGGAATATTCCTCGGCGGCGACGTCGAGCACCGAGTGCCGGCGCAGGTCGATGCCGTTGGGCACGTCGAGCACGCGGAAGAAGATCGATTCGCCCCAGGCGATCTGCTGGTTGCCGAAGCGCAGCCACAGCGGACCGTCGCTGTAGTCGAGGTAGGCCGCCGGGATGTCGAGCATCCAGTCCTTGCGCGCGACCTCGAAGGGCGTGCCGCCGCGGCTGCCGCGGAACTCCTGCTCGAAGACGTTCTCGTGCCGGAAGGCGCTGTCGACCTGCCCGACGCCGTCGTAGAAGCCCCGCACCTTGAGGTGGGCCGCCAGCGTCTCGCTGAGCTTGCCGTCGACCGCCAGGTCGAGGCGCGTCGCGAACAAGTTGAAGGTGTTGGAATCCGAGAGGCTCCCGGGCCGGGCGAGCGTCGCCGGCGAAACGCCCGGGGCGAGGAAGGGCCCGAGGCCGGTGTTCGGCACCGACTTGCCGTTGTAGACGTTGCCCTGCTGGTTGGCGGGATTGTCCTCGCCGCCGACGCGCACCGCGATCTCCTCGCGGACGAAGCCCGACACCTGCCAGTCCGCCGCGCCGGCGACGACCGGCGTCAGCAGCGCGGTAAGCCACAAGCTGCTGCGCGAGAAGCCCAATGATTTGCTGTCCATCGTGTCCCCTTCCTTTTGTGTTTTGTGTGCTTACTGCGCCACGTCGAGCAGCGTCGCGGCGGACCCGGTCGTCATCACGCGCGGCTTTCCTGCCTCGCCCGCAGCAGCCGCCACGGCGTTATGCGCGGCCCGCGTCGCGAGCCTGGAGTCCATCGCCCGCCAACTCGCGCCACCGTCCTCGCTGCGCAGGATGGCGTTGATCCCCGAGGCGACGACGCGGCCCCGGCCGTCGCTCCACACGCCCGTGAGGATCGCGGCCGAGCCGGTATGCAGCGCCTTCCAGCTGTTGCCGCCGTCGGTGCTCGCGAGGACGGTGCCGGCCTGCCCGACCGCGTAGGCGGCCCCCTCCTTCACCGCGAGCCCGAACAGCGCCTGTTCGCCGCGATGCACGGTCTGCCAGCGCGCGCCATCGGCGGAACGCAGGATCACGCCGAACTCGCCGACGACCGTCACAGAGCCGGCGTCGCTGACATGGACGTCGTAGAGATGCGGCTCCGCGCCACCGTCGCCGATGCCATGCCAGTCGATCGCGACCGGCGCCCAGGAGAGGCCACCGTCGCCCGAGCGCAGCACGGTGCCGAAGGCGCCGACCGCGTAGGCGAGACCGTCCCGGTTGAGGCTCACCGCCATCAGCCGCGAGCTGTTGCCCGAGGCGACGTTCTTCCACTGCCGGCAGTCGTCGGCGGCGAGCACGGCGCCCATCTGGCCGACCGCGAGACAGCGCCCGGCACGCATCGCCACGCCTAGCAGGACCGGAGTCTTGGCCGGCGCGGGCAGGCTGCGCCAGTTCGCGCCGCCGTCTTCGCTGGCGAGGATCGTGCCGAACGCGCCGACGGCGATCCCCTGCCGGCCCTCGAAAGCGAGGTCGAACAACGCGTCGTGCGCGGCGCCGTTGCGGATGACGCGGGGCGTGGCGGGGTCCGTCGCGGCCTGGCCCGCGACAGCGCCGGCCGTGGCGGCAAACAGGGCCGCGGCAAGGACTCGGCGCACGAACGCATGAGGTTTGCGGGCCGCCATCGTCAGGTCCCCAGCCGCTGGATGGCCTGCTCGGTCAGGTACTTGTCGTACAGACCGGACTGGTTGTAGCCGGACGAGACGCCGCCCGCGACGGTCTTTGCCTGCACGAAGCGCGTCATGCGGTTGGATTGGACGTCGTGGCAATGCACGGCGGACCATGACCACGCGGTGTTCTTGCCGTCGAGCACCTTGTTCGCGCCCTTCTCATACAGGCTGTACTGAGGCTCGAACTGCTTCCAGATCTCGCCGCGGCGGTCGTAGGTGACGTAGGCGATGTACATCATGTTGCGCACATCGATCCACACCCGCTTCTTCGACACCGGTGCCCGCGCGTAGCCGATCGGCTCGGCTTCCACCACCAGCACCTCGGGGCATAGCTCCATCTGCGTTTCGAAGAAGGTCTGACCCTTGGGGCCGCCATGCACCGGGCGCTCCCAGTTCGGATGGTCGCCATACCAGCCTTCGGAAACCGCGCCGAGGAAGGGGCCGCGGCCGACGATCTTGTAGTTGCCCCAGGTCAGCATCGGATCGCCCGCCGCCCACGCGTCGGAGAGATAGAGCGCCATGCCTGCGACCAGGGGCTCGAAGCGCTGGTTGGTGGGGAACTTGCGCACGCGCTTGAAGGCCGGCAGATAGCCGACGAGATCGGGAAACTTGCGCTGGTCGTAATGCCAGGTGTTGAGGTAGGACGTGCCCTTCACGTCGGCGGGCGAGGTGAAGAACACCGACTGGAAGCGCAACTTGTCCTCCAGCCCCTTCAGGTAGGGGCCACCGGGGCCGACGCGCGCGACGGTGTTCTCCTCGACCCACACGAAGTCGTACTGGTAGGAAACGTCGCCGTCGGGGCCGATTTCCCAGTCGCGTACCGCATACACTGAGTTGTCGTGCCGGCCCCAGCACAGCGTCAGGTTCGCGAAGGCTTCGGCGGCGTTCGTCGCATCCGGGAAGGGATTGCCGCCGACCCAAGGCTTGCCGTCCGCGTTGACGACGTTGCCGTCCGCGTCGAACTTCGCCTTGCCCTTGTTGCGCAGCGTCGCCTCGAGGTACTCGTGCGGATACATGCGGGTCACATCGCGCGTCGAAGCGACGATGCGGATGCGCCGGCCCATCTCCTTGACCTGCTTGTACGCGACCGGGTCGAGCAGGTTCTTGACGAGCTCGACGTTGTCGGCGGTGATCACGTCGCCCGTCTTGATCTTGCCCTTGGTGTAGCCCTCGATCGACAGCAACTCGTCCGGATAGGCCTTGGTGATGTCGGCCGCCTGCGCGATGAGCGGCCACAGCGGGGTCAACACGCCGGCCGTGAGGATGCCCTTCGCGGTCTTCTCCATGAAGTTGCGGCGGCTGTAATCGAAATCGAATTTGCGGATATGCATGTCTCACTCCTCCTTATTTTCGGGATCTGTTCCCGTCCTCTTACAGCATGGCCACCGACACCCGCGGCGCCGCCAGCTCCGGCCCGCCCACCGACTCGGAGAGCACCGAGATGTCGGCGTCGAGGAAGCGGGGACGGAACAGGTAAACCAGCAGGGGCACCAGCAGTAGCGCGAGGACCATGTTGATCAGCATCACCACCACCAGCATCAGCCCCATGTCGGAGAGGAACTTGAGCTCCGAGAGGAAGTACCAGGGTGCGATGCCCAGGGTCATCAGGCTCGCGGTGAAGAAGATCGCCTTGCCGCAGGTGGTCAGCGCGCCGCGGATCGCCTGCGGCAGGTCCTTGTGCGCGAGGTGGTATTCCTCGCAGATGCGGGTCAGCAGGTAGATGCCGTAGTCGATGCCGACGCCGATGCCGATGGCGAGGATCGGCAGCGAATTCACGTCGAGCCCGAGCCCCCCGAGCGACATCGCGGCGGTGAGGAACACGTTCGCGAGATTCACCGGCACCAGCAGCGTCAATCCCGCCGCGACCGAGCGATAGGCGAGCGAGCAGCCGATCAGGATCACGAGGTTGAGCGCGCCGAGGATGTACCACTGGTACAGATCGACGGTGTCGTTGATCGACTGCTGCAAGGCGATCGAGCCCGCGCCGAGGCGGATCAGAAAGTTCGGATGGGATTCGCCGACCTGCGCGATGCACTTGCGCGCCTCGACGAGCGCCGCATCCACCGTAGCCTGCTTGTTATTCGGGTACCACAGCGACACCGTGCCGTTTTTCTGCTCGAAATCGGTGACGTGCAGGTAGGCCTTGGCATTGGTCCCGACCATCAGCGCGCCCGCGGCCGCGGCGGCGGACGCGTCGTCCGGGTCCAGCGGCGCCCACTTGGGATTGCCGCCGTTGAACACGCGGTTGGCCTCGGGCGCATAGTCGGCGAAGGACAGGGTCGCTGTCGGCGGATTCGGGCCGCTTTCCAGGCAGTGCTGCAGGGACTGCATCGTAACCATCGTGTCGGCTTGGCGAACGATGCGTCCGGACTTGCCCTCGAAGATCACTTCCAGCGTCATCAGGCCGGGGAAGCTGCGGTTGATCTCCCGCACCGCAGTGTTGAACTGCGAGTCGTCGCGCAGCAGGTTGCTGCCTTCGACCGGATTGCCGACCTGGATGCGGAGCATCTCGACCACGGCGAGCACACTCAGCACGACGAACACCATCGCCGTGTAGCGTGCGCGCCGTCCCGCGGCGAAGCTCGCCACCCCCAGCAGCAGACGTTGCATCGCGCGCTGCAGCGCCCCGCCCTGCCCTGCAGTGGCCAGCAGGTGATCCAGATTATTCGGCCGCGGCAGCAGGCTCAGCAGCACCGGCGTCAGCAGGACGCTCGTCGGCACCAGGTTCATCGCCCACAGGCCGGTGAACAAGGCGAAGCGTTCGAGGGCCGGGATCGGCGCCAGCGCGACGAGGAGCAGGCCGACGACGTCGGTGAAGATGCCCAGCGTGCCCGGCCAGACCAGCGACACGAGCGAAGTCTCGGCCGCCTTGTGCTTGTCGCCGAACTCGTGCAGCAGTTCGTAGTAACGCTCGGTCGCCTGCACACAGTGGCTGAAGCAGCGCGCGATCAGCAGCAGCGGCACCACCATCAACAGCGGCTCGACCGGATGCCCGATCCAGCCCACCAGCCCGAAGCCCCACACGGCCGACACAGTGCTCACGATCAGCGGCGTAGCGATGCCCGCGACGTTGCGCATATGCAGTGCGAGCAGCCCGAACATCAGCGCCAGCGTAACGCCGAAGATCTTCGCCGTGTCCGAGCCGAAGAAATACACCCAGCCGGTGAGCATCGGCCAGCCGGCGACGTACACCTCATGGGCGTCATCGCGCTCGCGCGAGACGAGGTCCTGCACGAAGTGGAAGAGCTCGCCGTAATCCAACAGCCGTTCGATGAAGGTCGCATTGACCACCGCCGCGGTGCCGTCCTCGGAGACGAGGAAGGTGCGCGCACCGGCCGATTCGTTGACGCGCCGGCGCACTTCCGCGAGTTCCTCGGCGGTCACCGGCGGATGGTCGTCCATGATCGGGTTGGAATAGATCCCGTCCGCCGTCACGATCGTGTAGCGCGCCTTCTCCGTCGCGATCGAGAGGATTTGGTCATGATCGACGCCCGGCGCAAGGTCGACCTCGCGCGACATGTCCCAGACCTTCTTCATCGTGTCGGGCTGGAACACGTCCTTCCCGTCCTTGCGCTTGACCATCAGCGTGATCGTCAGCGGATTGCCGAAGTTGGGATGGTCCTTGTACGCCTGGACGAAGGGGTGGTTCTTCGGGAACAGATCCGAAAAGATCGTCCGCACTTCGATGCGCTGCAGGCCCGCGGCGAAGAACGCCGTGGCCAGCGCCATCACGAACAGCATCAGGGCCCGGTGGCCGAGGACGAACCTCGCCAGCCGATGGCGCAATTCCTTTGCCTCCATTTCCGCCTCGCTTGTCTTTGTAGTCATGGGCCGGATGCGCCGCCGTGACGCCCCGGCCGGTGTTGCCAAGTTATCGATTCGCATCCCCGCGCCGAAGCGCGGAAAACGCCGAACGCCGGGTCACGGTCCGGTCACGGAAATCCGTGACGGCTGGCGCGGCGCAACAGGCATCGCCTTCATCGCCCGAGGATCGTGATGCAGGCGACCGCCTCTTCCACGCCGTACAAACCGCCGCCGTTCTCCGCGAGCGCGAGCCGCGCGCCCTCGACCTGACGCAGGCCCGCCTCGCCGCGCAGCTGCGTGACGAGTTCGTGCACCTGCGCGAGGCCCGTCGCCCCGATCGGATGGCCCTTCGATTCGAGCCCGCCGGACGGATTGATCGGGATGCGCCCGCCGATGGTGGTCTCGCCCCGCTCGGCCAGCACGCCGCCGGCACCGGGCTCGCAGAAGCCCAGCACCTCCGACTGGATCACTTCGCCGATCGCAGTCGCGTCGTGGACTTCAGCCACGGAGATGTCCGCCGGACCGACGCCTGCCTGCTCGTACGCGCGCTGTGCGGCCTTTCGCACGAGGTGCTGGTCGAGCGCCGATGCCGCCCGATCGCTTCCGCCCTGCAAGGCGATCCCCAGCACCCGCACGGCCCGCGCATGGGCGCCACCGAGGCGCGCGAGTCCCGCCGCGTTGCACACAATCGCTGCCGCCGCCCCGTCGCTGATCGGCGAGCACATCGGCAGCGTCAGCGGATACGTGATGGGCGCCGCGGCGAGGATCTCGTCGATGCTGTAGTCCTGGCGGTACTGCGACAGCGGGTTATGCACCGAATGGCGATGGTTCTTCGCCGACACCGCGGCGAACTGCCGCTGCGTGCTGCCGAACTCGCGCATGTGCATGCGTCCGAAGGCGGCGTAGATGTCCATGAAGACGCTGTAGGGCTTCGCCGACACGCTGCCCGGAGGCGGCTCGACGCCCTCCCCCATCTGCAGCAGACGGCGCCGCCCGGCATCGACGTCATGCACGTCCCACGCGCCGTCGAAGACGCTGAAGGTGCGCGCCTTGTCCTCGCAGAACATCTTCTCGGCCCCCACCGCCAGCACGATATCCGCCGCGCCGGAGCGCACCTGCGCGACGGCGAGGTGGAAGGCTGTCGAAGCGCTCGCGCAAGCGTTCTCCACATTGATGACCGGCAGGCCCTCGAGCCCCATCGCCCGCAGCGCGACCTGCCCGCGCACCATGTCCTGCCCTTCCATGTGCCCCTGCGCGGCGTTCGCGAAGAAGGCCATCTGCAGTTGCGACGGCGCGCAGCCCGCATCTGCCAGCGCCTGCGTGACCGCCTCGCGGGTCAGCGCTTTCATGCTCTTGTCGAGGTGTTTGCCGAAGGGGGTCATGCCGACCCCGACGACATAGGCGAGTTCGCTCATTGCGTTCATCCCGGTGGTCGTTAATCGGTCAGTGCGAGGAAACCTGCCACGCGAGATAGCCTTCCTCGGCCAGCGCTCCCAGCAAATTGCGCGCGCCGAACGCCTGCGTCGGCGACACGAAACCGACCGCCTGCAACTGCCCGCGCAACACCCGCCGCGCCGCCTCCGCGCCGAGGACACCGGTCTGGATGTAGGGCGAATTACCGCGCAGCACGACGCTCACCGACTGCGTGTTGCCGCGCGCATGGCAGGACAGCACGCAGCGATTCACGTCCGGGTCCTCGCGGCTGGGCTCGGCCGTCGTCAAGTCGGCGCCCCACTGGTTGGTGAGGCGCTCCTGCTCGTCCGGCGGCAGATCGCGGCATTCCTGCTCGAAGCGCTGCAGCATGCCAAACACCGCGCCGAAGGCCGCCTGATTGCGGAAGGACACCAGCACGCGGCAATTGCGCACGCGCGCGTCGCCCTCGTACCACACCGGCTCCCCGCCGCCACTCCACGGCAGGGCATTGAAGGGCAGATGCTCGCCGGGGAGGTTCACCGAGTAACTCGTCGCCTGCGGCCATGCGGCGAGCGCGCGGTTCTGCAGGTAGTACTGGGGCTTCGTGCACATCCGCAGGAAGGATTTCGTCGACGCGACGCTGACCGCGGAATCGGCGAGATAGACGATGTCGAGCGAATCGACGCCGGGCGTCTCAAGCGCGATCTCCGCGGCGAGAAGACCTTCCGTCCACATGTACGAATTGGCCGGACACAGCGCGAGACCGGCCGCCGCGAAACGCGGACCGTATTCGCGCTTCAACAGGAACATCCAATCCGCCTCGCCCGTGGTATCGAAATAGTGGCAACCGGCATCGAGGCAGGCCTGCACCACCGGTTCGCCGAGCTGCATGAACGGCCCGACCACGTTGAGCACGACCTTCCGTCCGCGGAAAAGCTCGGCCAGCGCGCTGCGCTCGTTCTTCACCGCGACGCAGCGGTAGTCGTGGCCCTTCAACTCGGCGATCGCGCCCATTTCGGATTCGAGCCGCCCGAGATCCCGCCCCGCGGCGATGAAGGGGATGCCCCGTTCAGCGAGCTTCCACGCGATGAGCTTGCCGGTGTAGCCGCTGGCACCGTAGATGACGACCTGATATTGCTGATCCATTGCTGCCTCCTCCTATCTATATGTCTTGATGCGCGATGTCACTGAATCGGCGCAGCGGCCCGGGCCTCGGTAAAGACTTCCGCGCCGGGCGCAGCAAAGGCGTTCTTGAGGAAGCGCTCCTGAGGCTTTTCCGATGCGGTCTTGGGAATTTCCGCGACGAGCTGCAGATAGCTCGGCACGCTGCTGCTTTCGAGGCGCTCGCGGCACCAGCGGAACACGGCCTGCGGGTCGAAGGTGGCGCGATCCTCGGGAACGATCGCCGCGACCACGTCCTTCTCACCCGGCGCCCCCGAAGCCGCCGCGACGCCATAGACGAAGACGTCCGAAACCTGCGGGCTCTCCGCCAGCACCTTCTCGATCGCGGCCGGATTGACGAAGTCCCCGTTGTGGCGGATCGCACCACCCATGCGGTGGTCGAAGAAGAGCCAGCCGTCCCCATCGACATGGCCGATGTCGCCCATCCTCAGCCACCCGGCACGTGTCTTCGCAGCCGAGGCTTCCGGGTTGTGCAGGTAGTCGACGACGGGCGCGGAGCCGTCTGCGGGCTGGAAGATGAGCTCCCCCGGCTGGTCGGGCCCGACGTCCTGGCCGTATTCGTCGACGACCCGGAGCCTCAGCACCGACGGCGCCTTGCCGATGCTCCCGACCGGTCCCTCGCCGATCGGCTTGATCGTCAACCCGCCCTCCACCGCGGCGTAGATCTCGAGGATGTCCACCCCGAAGCGGCGCTCGAAGTCCTTCCAGATCGCGGCGGGCATCCCCGCGCTGATCACGAAGCGCACCGGGTTGTCGCGGTCGTTGGCGCGCGGCGGTTCGCTGTAGATCGCGGTCGTCATGCCGCCCAGCAGCGTGAAGGTCGTGCAGCCGTATTTGCGCGCGATATCCCACAGGCGGGATTTCGAAAAGCGGCGGCTGATCACCGCGCGCATGCCGAGCTTCAGCGTGCACGCCAGCGTTAGCATCTGGGCGTTGCCGTGGGTCAGCGACAGCCCGGTGTAGGGCCGGTCGTCCCGCGTATATCCCAGCAGCGGATACCAGGTCGCCACCCCTCCCCAGCGCGCGTGCCGCAGCACGACGCCCTTCGGATCACCCGTCGTGCCGGACGTGTACATGATCTGCATCGGCGCGTTCGGATCGCTCACTGCCAGCTCGACGTCCGGCACCGGCCCCGCCAGTACCTCCGCTAGAGGGCGCACGCCTCGGTACTCCGCCAGCGGTCGCGCCGTCGCAGCGCCCGTCTCCAGCACCCACACCCACTCCAGCTCCGGCAGGCGATCGCGCACCTCGTCGAGCGCGTCCAGCACGTAATCCGCACACGCGACGCCCTTACAGCCGGAGTGGCGCAGCATGTACACCAGCTTGTCGCCGCGCGTCCGGGGGTCGATCGGCACGAAGATCGCACCGCTGACCGAGGCCCCGACCATCGCCTCGACGAACTCCGGATGGTTCTGCATCAGCAGCGCGAAGTAGCCGCCGCGGGCGACGCCGGCCTCCTGCAAGGCCCCGGCGATGCGCCGGCCGTTGTCCCACAGCTGACGGTAAGTGCGGACCTCGTCCGCGCAGCCCGGATGCTCGAAGCTCAGCACGTCGCGCTCGGGCTCGCTCTCGGCGCGATTGGCGACGAGGTGGGCGAGGATCAGCTCGTTTCGTTCGGTCATGGCGTTCTTCCGTCCCCTTGCACTGCGCGACTCACAGCCGCTCCGGGTCCGCGAGGTAGTAGCCGCCCTTGATCGCGAGGATCTCGTTGCAGCCGTCCTCGATCAGCGACGCCCGCGCATCGCGCAGCAGCTTCTCGACCGGGTATTCGCGCGTCAGGCCGTTGCCGCCGAAGATCTGCAGCGCGTCGCTCGCGACCTCGAACGAGCTCTGCGTCGCAGTCACCTTGGCCGTCATCGCGACGTGCAGCGCGGGTTCGGGGGAGACGAAGTTGTAGTGCACGACGCGGTTCGTCAGCGCCCGCGCCGCCTCGACCTTGCGGAACATGTGGAACAGGCGCGACGCGACCGACTGGTGGCGGATGATCGGCACGCCGCCCTGCTTGCGCTCGTGGGCGTAGTCGCGCGCCAGTTCGTACGCGGCCTGCGCGAGGCCGGTGAAGGTCGCACCCATTAGCCCGTTGGCCGCGGTGTGGATCGCATAGACCGCGTCCTGGAACTGGTCCGGCCCCGCGAGCACGTGCGCCCGCGGCAGCCGCACGTTGTCGAAGAAGATCTCGCCCTGGTTGAGCGCACGCTGGCCAAGCTTGTCGAGCGGCTTGCCGCGGGACACCCCCGGCGCATCCATCGGCACGATGACGACACAACCGCGCTTCGCGTCCGGGCCGTCGCCGGTATCGGCCGCGCAATACAGCACGCAGACCTCGGCGATGGTGCCGTTCGACACCCACGCCGCCTTCTGGCCGTTGATGATCACCTCGTCGGCGGTCAGCGTCGCGATGCAGTTGGGGCGTCCGTAGTTGCCTTGGGGATGAAAGATCATCCGGTTCGGGTCGATCGAATCGGAGCCGTGATCGGGCTCGGTGATGCCCCAGCAGCCGAGCATCCCGTCCGGATAGCGCTCCAGCAGATCGGTGCGCCCCATCAGCGCGCACATGTATTGCGGCAGCATCCCCGCGCCGAAGGAGATCGCCAGTCCCGCGTCGCCCCAGCCCAGGGTCTCGAACAGCAGGCACATCATCTGGCCGCGCTCCTCCGGCTCGAACGCGAGCAGCGCCTCGACGCCGAAGCCGAGCTCGACGAATTTCCGGCGCGCCTCCCAGTACGGCGAGTCGGGCGCCGCGACCTCGTCCGGGCTCATGCGATCGAGCTGCGCGCCGATCGGCCGCATCACGTCGCGGGCATAGCGCTGAAGGCTCTGCGCCAACATCGCGGCCGTCTCGGAAAGGGGCGCTTCGGCGCCGCGGGGGCCGAGCGTGGTCTTGAAGGAAGCCGTCCGATCGTTCATCTGCCTGTCTCCGTAGTCTTGTTGGGCACCTGCAGAGCGGTGCTGGTGAGCTGAATTCTGGTCAGCGCCGCCCCCTGCCTCAATCGCGGAGCGCCGTTAGCGGGCACGCCTTTTCCGACCCCGGAAATCCGTGACATTTGCTGCTTTGCACAAGCCGAATGCCTTGCGACGCGCGGCTCTGCGGCGAATCGCGGCCGTGAGGCGCCACTATTTCCTTCGCCCTTTTTTCGCTGCACACTGAACAGACGAACAGCCCCGTCCGACCGCGCGCGACCCCGATGCCAAGCTCTCCCGCCACCCCGACCATTGCCCGTATCAACCCGCTCAAGCTGCGTCCGCCCGTCGCCGGCAGCGGCATCGAACGGGACCGGATCGTGGCGCTGATCGAGCGCACCTCGGCAAACCTCGTGCTGGTGACGGCCACCGCGGGCTATGGCAAATCCACCGCCATGGGGCAGCTGTACCGGCACAAGAGTGAGCGCGGTGACGCAGTGAGCTGGCTCACGGCCGACCGCTCCGACAACGACCTCGGCCGCTTCGCCTTCTACCTGTGGGTGGCCTTGAGCAACGCGCTGCCGGAACTCGGCGCGCCGCCGCTCGCGAGCGAAGGCATCGAAAGCGCCGCGGCCGCGGCGAGCGTGCGCGTGCACCACCTCGTCGAAGCGCTGGCCCTGATCGAAGCGCCCTTCGTGCTCTTCATCGACGACTTCGAGCAAGTGACCGCTAGCGACGCGCTGGCGCTAGTCAACACGCTGGTGTCGGGCCTCTCGCCCGGTCAGACGCTCATCGTCGGCTCACGCCAGAAACCCGAGCTCCCCCTGGGACGCCTACGCGTACAGGGCCGGCTGCTCGAGATCGAAACCGACAGCCTCAAATTCAGCGTCGCCGAAACCCGCAGCTACGTCGCGAGTCGCCTCGACTGCGTGCTCGACGAAACGGAACTCGCATCCCTGCAGGAACGCACCGACGGATGGCCCGCGGCGCTGCAACTGGCTGCAGCCGCGCTCGCCGGACGCTCCAGCGTCGGCGCCCTGCTGCAGGGGCTCGCAGAATCGTCCCGCAGCATTTCGGACTACCTCGCGGAAGATGTCCTCGCCCGCCTGCCCGCGGCACAACGCAGCTTCCTCATCGACACCAGCGTCTTAGAGACCTTCTGCCCCGCGATGTGCGACGCGGTGTTGGAGCGGACCGACAGCCACGCGCTGATCGCGCAGACCGAGCGCGACAATCTCTTCCTGCAACTCATCGACAGCGAGGGGATGTGGTACCGCTACCACCCCCTGTTCCAGGAATTCCTGCGCGAGCAATTCCGCCGCACGACAGATGCCCAACGCATCGTCGTGCTTCAGCTCAAGGCCGCGCGATGGCTCGCCGCCGACGGCAAGGTCGCGCAGGCGATCCCCTACGCGCTCGCCGCGGGCGACCACGAACTTGCCGCTGGGATGATGGCGCAACGCGCGACAGACCTCGTCCGCATCGGCCAGCTCGACACCGTCACGCGCTGGGTCGCAGCCATCCCCGACGCGGTGCTCGCCCGCTGGCCCGAACTGATGATCGCCGGCGCCTACGCGATGACCTACCTGCACCGCTACGCCGACGCGAACCGGCTCGTGGACAAGCTCGCGCCCGCGACGCCCTCATCGCCGAAGATCGCGGCCGACCTGGTGGCGCTGCGAATCATGCTAGGAGCATGGTCCGACCACCTACCCGAAGCCTTCCGCGCCGCAGAATCCGCACGCGAAACGCTCGTCGACGCCGACCCCTACGCGATCGGCCTGATGCACAACGCACTCGCCTTCTTCCGCATCGCCCAGGGACGCTACCTCGACGCCCTGCACGACGCCGCCATCGCCAAGCGCGCGATGGAGCCGATCGGGGCGCTCCACGGGCTCAACTACAGTGTCAGCTTCGAAGGCGCCATCGACCTCCTGCAAGGCAACGCCCGCGAAGCCCGCAGCCGCTTCGAACGCACCCTCGCCGACATCATCGCCGCCGGCTATCGCTACACGACCTCCACGGCCGTCGTCGTCGCCCATCTCGCGGAGACCCTCTACGAACTCGACGAACTCGATGCCGCGGAAGTCCTGCTCACCGACTACCTCCCGCTGATCCGCGAGGGCTGCCTGCCCGACCACCTCATCGTCGCCTACCGCGTCCTCGCACGCATCCAGGCGCATCGCGGCCACCACGGCCGCGCCATCGACACCCTCAACACGCTGCAGGACCTCGGCGACCTCCGCGGCCTTCCGCGCATCGCCGCCGCCGCGCGCATCGACAAATTGCGCCTGGCCCTGCTCGTCGGAGACATCGCTGCCGCCCAACGACTCATCGCCCGCATCAACGACGAATCCATCTGGCAGCCCTTTGGCGACCTCCGCACCTATGCCAACGACCTGGACGACCCCGAGATCGCAGCCTACCGCCTCGCGCTCGCAACCGGCGCCGGCCAGACCGTCATCCCCCGCCTCCAGGACGCCATCTGTCACGCCGACGCCGCCAACCGGCGTCGCCGCGTGCTCAGGCTGCAATGCCTGCTCGCCCAAGCCTTCGAAGCCGCCCGCCGCCGCCCGCAGGCCCTCGAAACCCTCGAACGCGCCCTCGCAGCCTCCCAGGCCGACGGCCTAGTGCGAGTCTTCGCCGATGAACCCTGGCACCTGCAACCCCTCCTGACCGCCCTCGAATCGCGCCACACCGCGGTCGCTCCGGCCTACCTCCAAACGCTCCTCAAAGCCGCCGAACGCCCTACCCCGCGGCCCGTTCCCGCAACCTCGAACGATCTCGCCGCCGCGGACAACCCACTCAGCCAACGCGAAAGCCAGCTCCTCCGCCTCCTCGCCGACGGCAACTCCAACAAGGAACTCGCCCGCAAACTCTTCGTCAGCGAAAACACCGTGGAGACCCACCTGCGACGGATCTACGGAAAGCTTGGGACGCGGAATCGGACGCAGGCGGTGGCACGGGCGCGGGAACGGGGGGTAATTTAGCCATCGCCGTCGGGTGTTCTGAAACGCAAGTGGTTTGCATCGGCACGCCACTGCCATGTTGGAAGCGAGGCAATCCCGCCTCGATTTCTGACAGGAGCAAGTCACGGAAACGCAGAAGCCGGGCATCAATCCGCTGCATTAGTGCATGATCGAGGACATGCGGATTCGCAAGCTGGGCGACAGCACCCGTGCGTTACTTCGTAAGGTATCTTGGCGCTCCCCCGATGCCGTAACCATACCTGACATGAGCATTCCACATGGACCGCACGAGCGGCTCCCCGGGAGCGTCTGCAGGGCGGTTCGGTTAGATTTTTGCTCCTCGCCTAAGGAGACGCTGATTTATTGGGACACCGTCGCCCCGTGCGATCGATGCGTTTGAGATAATTCTGTCAGCCCACGGCCCGCGAGACTGAGCATGCAATCGAGCTCCGCCAGGGCGCGACGGACAGCTTTGGGTCGATGCCGCCAATTCGATGAACTGGAGACCTTCCGTTCTACGGTGCTGAGCGCCGTCCCGTCATCCTGCCGATGCTGTGCCAGAGTTCCACCAGCGCAGCGTCCCAACGATTCCGATGCTCGGTCTCCAGGCACTCCGCGCGGGCTTGAGAAGGCGTCCGGGCGTATGGATGAGACGGTGCCGAACTGACTCCCAAGCTGACAAGTACTGACCCTCAAATATCTGCGCGTTCAGATCGAACCCGGCGCCCACCCTCTCAGCGCCCAACGGGCTTTTCCGGACCGTAGCGCTCGACAGCATCGTCCGCACCTCCACCCTCCTGAAAAACCCGAGAGACCGCTTCGACAAGCTCAGCCCACACCCCCGGCTGCCGCAACACCGGCATTTCCTTGGCCAGCACGTTGCTGAGCTCACCGCGATTCTGTTCGAGCGAGCGCAGCACCCTGTCTGCCTGCTGGTCAGGCATCTCGACCACTTCCTTCAGTGCTGCACGGGCCCGCGCATGGCTGCGCAGGTAACGTGACTCCTCACGCATCTGCTCCGTCAAGGTTCGGCCAATGATATTGGCCAGAAACGTCACATGAGGCCCCAGATCGGGATAGCGCCACAGCGGTCTGGCCTGTTCTGCGCCACGGAAAACGAAGTTCGACACCACGCCATCCGGGTAAGTGGTTTGCACCGGCTCGAACACGATCTGGTTACGGACGGCCTGTATCAAGGGTTTGGACACCTGATCCAATACCCGGTCGTAGCCCCGCCGCTCTCCCATGTCGTTCGTGATGACTGCCGATACAGGCAGGATCACGGGGTCAGGGATCACGCCATCCCGCCGCAGGACGTCATTGACCAGGAACCGATGCACACGGCCATTGCCGTCGGCGAGGGGGTGAATGTAGACAAAGCCGAAGGCCACTACCGCGCTGCGCATCGTGGACGACTGACCCTGTGTTCGCTCGAGGAACACCCGCAACCCGTCCAGCATTGCGGCGACCTCCTCGGGCGGAGGTGCCACATAGTGGACGACCTCTTGGTAACGCACCGTCTCGCCCACGAACGCCGGAGACTGACGCACACCGAAGTGTGTGATCGTTGTCCGGTCGCCCAGGATATCTCGCTGCAACTCGGCCAGCGCAGCATCACTCAGGGGCAATTCGCCCTGCCCGGTGCGCCGTGCCATCACATCCGCAAAACGCTGCACACGCCCCACCCGATCGGCTTCGCCCTCGATGGCAAAGCTGGCTTTGCTCTCCCACAGGGTCATCCATACCGCCGCCCGCATCAGCAGATCTTCGCCAAACTCGGCCGTCAACTCTCCGAACAGGCGTGGCACGTCCAGGCCGGCCGCCCGAGTCACCGCTTCCGTCTTGACCACGATGGGACAGAAGTACCGCGTACCCGGCAGGTTGTCATTCACCCGCCAGCGCTGCACTTTGAGGGCGCGGTCGGCCGAGGCCGCCACCAGCTTGGCCTCGTCGATGGCATCGACGTAGTTGCCACCCAGGCGCTCCGGCACCTCCAGCATCTGCCCGGTCAGCCACTCATAGAGAAATGCCGCCCGACGAGCATACTGCCCGGTGGGCTCGGTCGTGACCCAGGCTTGGACGAAGCCTGGGCCGCTCCGCTCGAAGAGGCGGGCCAGGAATTCCAGATGAGGAACCTCATGCCGCAGATGAAACTGCAGGTGCGCGGCCGGCTCCGCGGCCGGCCGCATCGCCTCCGTATAGGTTTCCAAGCGGAATCCATCATTGACCCGCGTAGCACGTCGCCCTCCCACCTGGCTGATCACGGGCAGTCTCCCCAGAGGCATCACGCCATAGGCGTGAGCGAGCCAAGCGGCGCCTAGGGGCTCTGCGGGCAGGTCAGTCATGCAGGATCTCCTGACAAAACGGCTTTCGCCTGCTCAAAAACGATGATGGGCGTTTGGAGAAAGCGCGCGGTAGGTTACGGGAGCGTCAAAATGATTAAAATGTGTAATAGTTGCTCAAAACCGATTATTACCTGACTTGGCGCGTCCTCCAAGCCCTTCGAAGAGTCCCAAGGCTGAGGAAACAAGAACGCTCCTGCCCCTTGCCTGTCGAGTTGCCTACAGCGCAGCACTCAGCATGGGCACCGAAACGTGCTCCTGCATCAGGGCCGGCATCAGCTTCGGCACATGCGGAGCAACATGCAGTGGTAAGCGTCATAGCGCGACGTCAGCACGAACCTGGAACTGGCCGCGCAGCTATGCAGCGCGACGAAAATGTCCAGCGTCCGGCGCGACAGATAGACCACGTACGGATTGCGCCCCTTCATCCGCTGCTTCGGGGTCGTCCAGGTCGCGTTCTCGAAATCGACCTCATTCGAGTCGCCTCGATCAGTTCGTCCTTGCGAACAAGTGTCATTACCGGATCGATGCCACGACTTAGGAGGTAGCCATGGAACTGAAACCGATCCGCGCCGAAGTCTGCTGAAGCGCACAATCCGCCTGCTCCACTCGGCAAGCCGGTAGATCCGAGGTAGCACTCGGGCTAAGCCACTTTTCCGGGACCGGACCGAAAACTGCATTGGCGCCGGGCGACCCATCACAGTGTTTCAAGCAGGCGGGATCCTAGGTCGCACATGCCCACCGGTTTACCGTCATCCGGGCCGTCCGAGGCTGCCGGTCCCGAACCCCTCTACACGCTTGGGATCCACCGCCAGCCACCGTAAGCGATCGCCATGATTCGCCGTCGGTGACCGGCCTGGTTTACCGTCAACTCGCTCCGCGCTCAATATCTCGGAAACCCTTGCCAGGACTGGGATTGCGACTCGGTATACCGTCAAATATGCCAAACCGGTGGTGACGGTAAACGAGCGATGGCGGGACAGCCCGCGACGGATACCGTCAAAAATACCGTCAATTTGATCCGGCTTGCCTCGATAATTCCTTACACCAGAATGCCGAAACCCCAGCATTCGCGGGGGTTCCAGCTCGTTGATAATTGATTCCGCATTATCAACGAAACGAGCTTAAGATATTGTTTTTATTGAATTTTTTCTCAATTCCGTCACTCCCACTCGATCGTTGCCGGCGGCTTACCCGAGATGTCATACACGACCCGGTTGATACCCCGGACTTCATTGATGATCCGGTTCGACACCTTGCCCAGCAAGCTGTGCGGCAGCTCCGCCCAGTGCGCCGTCATGAAGTCCTGGGTCTGCACCGCGCGCAGCGCGACCACATACTCGTAGGTGCGCCCGTCGCCCATCACGCCGACACTCTTCACCGGCAGGAAGACCGCGAACGCTTGGCTGGTCTTGTCGTACCAGTCGGCCGCACGCAGCTCATCAATGAAGATCGCGTCCGCGCGGCGCAGCAGATCAGCGAATTCCTTCTTTACCTCGCCGAGGATGCGCACGCCGAGGCCGGGCCCCGGGAACGGATGGCGATAGACCATCTCGTGCGGCAGGCCCAGCGCGATACCGAGCTCGCGCACTTCGTCCTTGAAGAGCTCGCGCAGCGGCTCGAGCAGCTTCAGATTCAGCGTCTCGGGCAGGCCGCCGACGTTGTGGTGGCTCTTGATCGTGTGCGCCTTGCCAGTCTTGGAGCCGGCCGACTCGATCACGTCCGGATAGATCGTGCCCTGCGCCAGCCACTTCGCATTCGGCAGCTTCTGCGCTTCGGCCTGGAAGACCTCGACAAACTCCCGTCCGATGATCTTGCGCTTTGCCTCGGGGTCCGAAACGCCAGTCAGGTGGCCCATGAACTGTTCGGTCGCGTCGACGTGGATCACCTTCACGCCGAGATTGCGCGCGAAAGTCTGCATCACCTGTTCCGCCTCGTTCAGGCGCAGCAGGCCGTTGTCGACGAACACGCAGGTCAGCTGATCGCCGATCGCGCGATGCAGCAGCGCCGCGACGACCGACGAATCGACACCGCCGGACAGGCCGAGGATCACCTCCTCCTTGCCGACCTGCGCGCGCACCTTCTCGATCGCCTCGGTGACGTAGTCCGGCATGTTCCAGTCGTGGCCGCAGCCGCAGATCTCGTGCACGAAGCGGGCGATCATCTCCTTGCCCTGGATCGTGTGCGTGACTTCCGGATGGAACTGCACGGCGTAGAACTTGCGCGATTCGTCGGCGATCGCCGCGATCGGGCAGGACTCGTTGCTCGCGATCACCTTGAAGCCCGGGGGCATCTCGGTGACCTTGTCGCCGTGGCTCATCCAGACGTCGAGCAGTCCATGACCCTCGTCGTTCGTCCGGTCCTGTATGCCGCGGAAGAGCTCCGAATGACCGCGGGCGCGAATCTCGGCGTAGCCGAACTCCCGCTTGCCGGAGCTTTCCACCTTGCCGCCCAGTTGCTGCGCCATCGTCTGCATGCCATAGCAGATGCCCAGCACCGGCACACCCAGTTCGAAGACAGCCTGCGGCGCATGCCAGCCCACCGCCTCATAGACAGAGTTCGGGCCGCCGGAGAGGATCACGCCGGCCGGCGCGAAGTTACGCACGAACTCGTCGGTCACGTCGAACGGATGGATCTCGCAATACACCTGCTGTTCGCGGATACGGCGCGCGATGAGCTGGGTGACTTGGGAACCGAAATCGAGGATGAGAATTTTCTGGTGAGCCATGGCGAGGTCTCAGGGGTACGAAAAAAGGAAAGGCGGCCCACCGGGGGCCGCCTTTTAGGTCAGCGAGGAATCAATCCACGTGATAGTTGGGTGCTTCCTTGGTGATCTGAACGTCATGGACGTGCGACTCGCGAACACCCGCCGACGTGATCTCGACGAACTGCGCCGTGCGGTGCATGTCGTCGATCGTCGCGCAGCCGAGGTATCCCATCGAAGCACGCAGGCCGCCGATCAGCTGATGGATCACCGCCGAGACCGCGCCCTTGTACGGAACACGCCCCTCGATGCCTTCCGGCACGAGCTTGTCGGCGTTGCCGTCAGATTCCTGGAAGTAGCGGTCGGCCGCACCCTGCTGCATCGCGCCGAGCGACCCCATGCCGCGATACGACTTATACGAGCGCCCCTGATACAACACCGTCTCGCCCGGCGCCTCTTCGGTACCAGCGAACAGGCCGCCCAGCATCACGACGTTGGCGCCGGCCGCGATCGCCTTTGAGATGTCCCCCGAGAAGCGGATACCGCCATCGGCGATCATCGGCACGCCCGACCCGGCGAGCGCCGTGGAGACGTTGTCGATCGCCGTGACCTGCGGCACGCCGACACCTGCGACGATCCGCGTCGTGCAGATCGAACCCGGGCCGATACCCACCTTCACGGCATCGGCGCCGACATGCACCAGCGCCTTCGCTGCAGCAGCCGTCGCGATATTGCCGCCGATCACTTCGACGTGCGGGAAATTCTTCTTCACCCACTGGACGCGATCGATCACGCCTTGCGAGTGACCGTGCGCCGTATCGACCACAACGACGTCAACACCGGCTTCGACCAACGCCTCGGCACGCTCTTCCGTGCCCGCGCCGACGCCGATCGCAGCACCGACGCGCAGGCGACCGAGATCGTCCTTGGCGGCGAGCGGATGCTCGGTCGACTTCATCATGTCCTTCACCGTGATCAGGCCGCGCAGCTCGCCCGCGTCGTTGAGCACCAGCACGCGCTCAAGGCGATGCTTGTGCATCAGCTGGCGCGCCACTTCGAGACTCTCACCTTCCTTAACCGTCACGAGGCGGTCGTAAGGCGTCATGATCGCAGCCACCGACTGATCAAGATTGGTCTCGAAACGCAGGTCGCGGTTGGTGATGATGCCGACCACGCGCTTGCCTTCGACGACCGGCAGACCGGAGAACTTGTGCTGACGGGTCAGCGACACGACCTCGCGAACGCTCATCGTCGGCGGAATCGTGATCGGATCCTTCAGAACGCCCGACTCGAAGCGCTTCACCTTGGCGACCATCGCCGCCTGCTGCTTCACAGGAAGATTCTTGTGGAGAATGCCGATACCGCCCTCCTGCGCCAGCGCGATCGCCAGGCGGGATTCCGTCACCGTATCCATCGCGGCGGAGACCAGGGGGATATTCAGGGTGATGTTGCGCGTCAGCTGTGCCCGCAGGCTGACATCGCGAGGGAGAACCGTTGAATGGGCGGGAACAAGAAGGACGTCATCGAACGTCAGCGCCTTCTGGATCACTCGCATGGCTTTTTTCCTTTCGGCCAAATCCGTATTATACAGATGCCGACCTCGCATGGTAAGCGGGGCTTACACTCTTCAGGAACCCGGACCGATGTCCCGCGCAAGCCTCCTTCTGCTGAGCCTGCTCTTCGCACTGCCCGCCGCGGCCGACGTCTACCAATGGCGGGACGCCCAGGGCCGCATCAACTACTCGGACACGCCGCCGACAGAAGGCAAGGCGCAGACGATACGAAAGAGTGCGCGGGCCAGCGCGCCGACGACTGAGGAGTCGAAACCCGCGGACGGCGACAAGACTGCCGCGCAAGGAAGCGCCGACGGCAACAAGGGTCAGCCCGACAAGGACAAGGCCGACCCGAGCAAACCGAAGACCACCGCCGAAAAGGAACTCGAATTCCGCCAGCGCCGCGCAGCCGCCGCCGAAGCCGAAGCGAAGGCCGAGAAGCAGCGCGAAGAGGCCGACGAGCGCAAACAAGCCTGCGAACGCGCGCGCGGCCAATTGACGGCGCTGGAAACTTCACGCCGCGTAACGCGCTACAACAGCAGCGGCGAACGCGAACTGATCGACGACGCAACCCGCAAAACCGAAGGCGAGCGCGTCCAGAAATTCGTCGACGCAAACTGCAAGTAAGCCGCGGAGCCGGCGCTGCAGCGGTCAGGTCGCCGTACCGCCGCCTTTTTTCGCGGCCTTTCCTTCCTCCGCCCGCTTCTTGCGCACCTCCTTCGGGTCCGCAATCAGTGGCCGATAGATCTCGACGCGATCCCGCTCGCGCAGCATCGTGTCGAGCCGGGTGAGCTTGCCGAACACGCCCACCTTGTTCGCCTTGTCGAGATCGATTTCCGGGAACCGCGCGAGCACGCCCGATGCATCGATCGCATCTCGCACCGTGGCGCCCTCGGGGACCTGGATGCGCACGAGTTGATGCTGATGCGGCAGCGCATAGACCACCTCGACATTGATGAGGTCTGCCATGCTCATCGCTTCGGGTAGACCTGCTGCGCGCGCTTGATGAAGGACTCGACGAAGGTGTTAGCAATGTGGTTGAACACCGGCCCCAACACCTTTTCGAGCAATCTGCTGGAAAACTCGTAGTGCAGGTTGAACTCGATCTTGCAGGCTTGACTGCCCAACGCCGTGAAGCGCCATGAGCCATCGAGATGAGTGAACGGCCCTTCTTTGAGGCGAATGTGCATCTCGAGGGGAGCAAGCTTGCTGTTCTCCGTCGTGAAATGCGCCTTGATGCCGTGGTAACTGATGTGAAGCGTTGCCACGGTCAGGGTTTCGGAGCGAGCGGTGACTTCGGCACCGCCGCACCACTGCAGGAACTGGGGATAGTCCTCGCAGCGGTCGACGAGCGCGAACATCTGCGCCGGAGTGAATTCGATCAGGACCTGCTTCTTGACGTCAGCCATGAGGGTATGGGGACGGGGGCTCCGCCGAACTGCTAAAATGCGCGATTCTACCGCAAGGCTCCGGCCGCGGCCTCCCGCAGACGTCCGGACGCTCCGCGTCGGTACCCACAGGATTTCCATCACTCATGAGCATCGTCGACAATCGCAAGGCCTTTCACGACTACTTCATCGAAGAGAAGTACGAGGCCGGGCTCGTCCTCGAAGGCTGGGAAGTCAAGGCGATCCGGGCTGGCCGCGCCAACATCAAGGAAGCCTACGTCATCCTCCGGGGCGAAGAAATCTTCATCCTCGGCATGCACATCACGGCTCTCACCAGCGCTTCCAACCACGTCACCCCCGACCCGGTCCGCACGCGCAAACTGCTACTGCATGCAGGCGAAATCGCAAAGCTCATCGGCAAGGTCGAGCGCGCGGGCTACACCCTCGTGCCGCTCGATCTGCACTATGCCAAAGGCCGCGTCAAAGCGCTGATCGGCCTCGCCAAAGGCAAAAAACAGTACGACAAGCGCGAAGACTCCAAGCAGCGGGACTGGGAGCGCGACAAGGCGCGGCTGATGAGGACCAAGGTCTGACGCTGCTCCGGCAACCTCACGAACTGCACGACAACATCGAGCATCCGGCCCGCTGACGCGCCCAGTCGGGCCGTTTCGCGGCAAAACGCTCGCGCCCCGGCTGATCCTCGTAAGGACGACGCATCACGTCGAGCAGTTCCACGATCAGCGTGTCGTCCCCCTGCTCCGCCGCATCGATCGCCTCCTGCGCCAGGTAATTGCGCAACACGTAGCGCGGATTCGTCGCATTCATCTGCTCGCGCCGCACCTCCGGCGGCACACCGTCCCGAATCGCCCGGGCGGCGTAGCGTGCAAGCCAGTCGGCGAATGCAGCACTTTCGCGCTCGAGCAGCGCGTCGTCGTAGAACGCCTCGCGCATAGGCTCGATCGACGGCTGCAGCAGATCGACATCGGCCAGGCCACGGAAGAAGATCGTCATGTCGACTTCGGCGCGCGCCAGCAAGGTATGGAGCGCGTCGACGAGTTCGGTATCCCCCTCGCGAAACGCCGTCAGTCCCAGCTTTCCAGCGAGCGTGCGCTCCCGCTCCTGGGCATAAACGGCGGCATAGCGATTTAGCCCCTCCTGCAGCGGCTCGACCACGCCGAAGGCTGGGTACAAGGCATTTCCCAGCTGCCACAGATTCCATTGCCCAATGCCCGGCTGGTTACCGAAGCGGTAGCGCCGCCCCGACGCGTCGGTGGTATTCGGCGTCCAGTCTGGATCGAAATTGTCGATCCAGCCGTAGGGACCGTAGTCGATCGTCAGGCCGAGAATCGACATGTTGTCGGTATTCATCACGCCGTGCACGAAGCCGACTCGCATCCACTCCGCCATCAAGCGCGCCGTACGTTCGCAAACCGTGTGGAACCACTCGGTCCGCCGCGTCTCGGTCGTGCCGGTAATTTCAGGGAAATCCCGCGCGATCGTGAAATCGACCAGCTGCGCGAGCAAGGCTTCATCACCGCGCGCGGAGAAGATTTCAAAATTGCCGAAGCGGATGAAAGACGGTGCCACACGGCACACCACGGCTCCCGGCTCCGCGCGCGGATGGCCGTCGTAGAACATGTCGCGGACGACGTCCTCTCCCGTGCCGACGATGCACAGCGCACGCGTTGTCGGAATACCCAGATGATGCATCGCCTCGCTGCACAGGAATTCGCGGATGGACGAGCGCAAAACGGCACGTCCGTCGGCGGTACGTGAATAAGGCGTCTTGCCGGCCCCCTTCAACTGCAGCTCATGGCGCTCGCCCTTCGCATTCACCGTCTCGCCCAGCGTGATCGCGCGGCCGTCTCCGAGCTGCCCGGCCCAATTGCCGAACTGATGCCCGCCGTAGCATGCCGCATACGGCTCCATGCCCGGCAACAGCGCATTGCCGCCGAAGACCTGTGCAAACTCCGGCGAACGGACGTCCGCCTCGTCGAGCCCGAGCGCACCCGCCATTTCAGGCGACCACGCGATCAACCGCGGAGCCCGCACCGGCGTCGGCATCACCCGCGAATAGCACGCGCCATGGACTTGGCGCACGTAGGGCGATGGCTCAGGGTCGCCCGGAAGCTCCCGCACGAAACGGTTATCGAATTGAAGGGATTTCATTATTTTTTGGAGTGACGACTGTTGGGCTTGGGACTGCGTTGGTCAGACGCATCGCGCGGCACTTGGTTCGCACCGCGTCGAATGACCGATCAAGCGAGATTCAGCTGCGACGCGGGTCGAACGCATCGCGGACGACGTCCGCGAACAGGTTGGCAGACAACACCAACACGAACATGAAGACGAACGCGGCAAGCAGTGACCACCACACCATCGGATCGCGGGCGAGTTCTGCCCGCGCCATGTTGATCATCGTCCCGAAGCTGATCGTCGTGGGATCCACCCCGATCCCAACATAGGACAACACCGCTTCAGCGAGGACGAGACCTGAGAAATCCATGACCAGCGCGATCAGCACGATGTGCATCACGTTCGGCAGCACGTGACGCCGCATGATCGCCGATGTCCGCACCCCGAAGGCCCGCGCGGCCTGCACATATTCCAGCTCGCGCAATTTCAGCGTCTCACCGCGCAGCAGCCGGCACAAGCCGGTCCAGCTGGTGATCCCGAGAATCATGCACAAGGCCATGAGCCGAGCGTCGGCGCGCTCCGCGGCGGTCGAGAACCACTGCAGATGGGTATCGATGACGACCTGCATCATCAGCACCGCCGCCGCAATCAGCAGCACGCCTGGGATCGCGCTGAGCACCGTATATAGATACTGGATCAGGTCATCGACCCAGCCGCCGAGGTAGCCTGCAAGAATCCCCAAGGCCACGGCGAACGGGAGCATCACGAGCGTCGTCAGCGTCCCAATGATGAGTGCCGTGCGCACGCTCTTCAAGGACAGATAGAGCACGTCCTGCCCAACTTTGTCCGTCCCGAAGACGTGGTAATAGGGCGCGAGCGCCACCAGCACGCCCCCACATAGCAGCAACAACCCCAGTGTGACGAGCGCGGCCCGCCATGCAAGCACCGTCCGACCACCGGCGAGCGCACGAGCCGAATCTACTAGACCGAGCCCCGAGCTTCGAGCCAGCCCCGACATTACCGCCAGCGCGATGCCGCCCCAGACCAGCAAACCCGTGGCAAGGCCCGCAAGCGCCCGTCCGGCGATGTCGCCCGCGCGATCGGTCTCTGTGTTTGCGAGATGGGCACCGCCGTGAGCAAGCCGCGGGTAGATCCGTGACTGTCCGCCACCCGGCAATTCCACCGCTTCTCTCGCATAGAGTTCCGTTGCGAAAGGCGCGGAATAGGTCTTTTCGGTCTGCTTGCGCAAGGACGCGAGCGCCGCATCCAGAGCGCTCAATACTTCCGACGAGTAGGCGACCTTCGCATCCCCCGGGGCGGCCGGCAAGGCCAGACGGTAATGAAGACTGTCGACCACGCCGATCATCAGGAATACCAGCAGTACGCTCGCCGAAGCCATTCCCGTCGCGCGCCTACCCACCTTGCCCCAAGCCTCGCGCAGCGGCGCGCTGCGGCGGACATGGAAGATCATCCCGCCACCTACCACTACGAGCAGAAAGAACAACGCATCCGTCCACAGCACCACGGGCAGGAAATTCATGCGCTACTCCAGCCTCACCCGCGGATCGACCAGCGTATAGGAGATGTCCGTCAGCAACAGGCCGACCATGTAAAGCACCGAGCCGATGAACACCATCGCGCGCACGACTGCGAAATCCTGCGCATTGATCGCATCGATCGTATAGCTCCCCAGACCGGGAATGCCGAAGAAGGACTCCACCACGAGACTTCCCATGAAAAGCAGCGGAATTACGACCACCACCCCGGTCAGAATCGGAATCATCGCGTTCTTCAGCACGTGCCGGAACAGCACCACCAACTCGGACAATCCCTTCGCCCGCGCCGTACGCACATAGTCCTTCGAAATTTCCTCGAGAAAGATCGTGCGATACCAGCGAGCGTTCGACCCGACCCCGGCGAGGACACTGATCGCGACCGGCAAGGCCAGGAAGCGCATCGCATCCAGGCCCGGCGCGTAGCCCGAAATCGGCACCAGCGCCCAGACCTTCGATACCAGCCACTGCCCCCCGATGATGTAGAACAGACTTGAAATCGACATCATCGCCACGCATTGCACGACGCCCCAGAAATCCAGGTAGGTCGCGCGGAAGAACACGAGCATCAGTGCGAACGACACTGAAACGAAAAGTCCCAGCACGAACGTCGGCAGGGCCAAAGCGAGCGACGGCCCCATGCGATCGCGGATCTCCTGCCCGATGTTGCGTCCATCGTCGGATCGACCGAAGTCGAACGCGAACATGCGCAAGGACTTGCGGAAGAAGATCGTGTCGGTGACGCGCTCCGCTCCAGCCGCCTGCACATTGAAAAACAAGGGCTTGTCGTAGCCCCGCTCGGCCTTCCAGCGCTCGATCGCCTCCGGCGTCACGCGCTTCACGCCCAGTTGCATCCGAGCCATGTCGTCGGGCGAATTCACCACGAAGAACAACGCGAAGGTCAGCACGTTCACACCGATCAAGATCGGCCCCGCGAGCAACAGCCGGCGGACGATATAGGCAAACATCAGCGTCCTCCCGCCATCGCAGTCGCGCGTTCGCGGCGCCGGAAATGCACCGCCGCCGGCGCAATGATCGCCGCAAGCAGCAGCGCGACAAGCGCCATCGGCCAGACGACGGGACGATTCCAGGCCGCCCGCGCCGCATCGCGCTTTGCCAGATCGATGCGTTGGTACTTCAAGGTGTTGCGCACCATCGAACCCGCCTTCCGGTTCAGCACCCACCCGTGCTGCAACGAATAGGCTTTAGGATGGAAACCGAACACCCAGGGCGCATCGTGCTGCAGGATAGCCACCATCCGGTCGATCACCTGCTGCCGCGCCGGCCCGTCCGGCATGCTCTTCATCTGCTCGAAGAGGCGGTCGTACTCGGGATTGATGTAGTTGGCGGCGTTCTGCCCCGACTCCTTGACCTTCGCCTGCGCGCCGTGGAGCAGGAACAGCATGTTCTCCGGATCGGGATAGTCGGCATTCCAGCCGAAGAAGAAGAGCTGCGCGCTGCCGTTGCGGATCTTGTCCTGGAAGCGGTTGTAGTCGGTTGCCCGAACCACGAACTGGATGCCCAGTTCGCGAAATTGCTTCGCCAGCCAGTCCGAACGCGCCTTGTCGCCGAGTCCGCCCGGCGTCGTGTCGAGATTGATGATCAGCGGCTCGCCGGTCTTCGCGTCACGTCCGTTCGGATAACCCGCCTCGGCGAGCAATCTCTTCGCAGTCTCGATACCGCGCCGCACCGGATGCCCATCACGCCACTCGTACACGACGGGGTTGATACCAGCCTCCCCCTCACGTGCACCAAAGATCCCCGGCGGAATCGGACTCATCGCCGTCACCCCCCGACCATTCATGAAGATCGACACGAATTCGTCGATGTCGAGGGCCACGGAAATCGCCTGCCTGAGCTTGCGCGCGCGCGCCTTTCCCTCGGCGCTGTCCCCGCCCCCGACCACGCTGTCGAGCATGTTGAAGCCGAGATAGAACACCGACGGCGAGACCGACGTCAACAGCTGAATCCCTTGGGCCCGCATGTCGTCGGAGAGCATCACCTCGCCCTGGCTGGTCATCGTCACCGCCTGGTCGAAGTTATCGGACGACACCCCCGACGCGTCGTAATACCCCTGCAAAAACTTGTTCCAGTACGGAATCCCCTCGCGCTCGCGCGAAAACACGACCTTGTCGACGAAGGGCATCGGCTTGCCGCAATCCTCGAGCAAACCCGCCTCACGATCAGCGGGACTCCCGTCGCACGGGTACGGCTCCCCGCGGAAATTCGGGTTGCGGGCGAGCACCATCCGCGCATTGGGATTGTTCTCGACCAGCATGTACGGCCCGGTTCCGATGGGCCACCAATCGAGCGTCAGATTGCGCTCCGCCATCCCGGGCTGACCGAAGAAGCGGTCGGCCTCCGGTGGCACCGGCGCGAAGAACGGCATCGAGAGCCAGTACAGGAACTGCGGATACGCCCCTTTGAGCGTGATTCGATACGTATAGCGATCGACGACTTCGACGCCGGGCAGATCGAAGCGATTCAGGTCGATCCAGCCGGAATTGCTCTTCGCCTCCTCGGCGAGTTGCTGCTGCAGCGTCTTCAGTCCTGGGAGGTACTCGGCGATCAGTTCAAAGATCGGCGAATGCAGGCGAGGATGCGCAAGCCTCTTCATCTGATACACGAAATCCCCGGCTTCGAGTTCGCGCGTTCCCGTTTCACGGAAATCGGAGACGCCGCGCACCCCTCGCAGATCGGCGCCGCTCAGGTCGAGATAGCGCGGGCTACCGTCCTCGCGCTTCGCGAGGGCCGGATGAGGCTGATACATCACTCCCGGACGTATCCTCACTTCATACACGCTACGTGCCACGCGCTCCGCGGAAGCATCGTCGGGCAACAGCGCGCCGGATGCGTCATAGCGGCGCACTCGCGGCATCTCGACCGCACTGTCTGGAATCAGCGTATAGGGTCGCTTCAGATAGTCATACTGAAGCGGAGGCTCATAGATCTGATAGAGAAATGTCGCCTCGTCTTCGCTATAGGACTGCACGGGATCGAGGTGCTTCGGCCGATCGGTAAAGGCCGAATAAAGGATGTTCTGCCCACGCTCGGCCGCCGGATAAGGATCGTTCCAGACCGGGCCACAGCCCGATAGCAGAACGCCGACGAAGAGGAAGGAAAGCGCGCGCCGAAACATGACTGGCGATTCTACCTGCCCCCGGCCGTTCAATGCTGCGCGCCAGGCGAAGCATTTCCGACACGACAAGATTGACCCCGAAACGTCCCCACCCAACACCAAGCCACCGCGTCACGGACCCCATCGGATATAATCCGCCGATCTTCAAGACGGAGCTTCACCCAAAATGGGCTTTCTCGCAGGGAAACGCATTCTGATCACGGGCTTGCTCAGCAACCGCTCGATTTCCTACGGCATTGCAAAGGCCATGCATCGTGAAGGCGCGGAACTCGCCTTCACCTACCAGAACGAGCGCTTTCAGGAGCGCGTCGCCAAGATGGCCGCCGAGTTCGGGTCCGAACTGATTTTCGCCTGCGACGTGCAGAATGACGCGGAAATCACCGCTCTGTTCGAACAACTGGCGCAGAAATGGGATGGTCTCGACGGCCTCGTCCACTCTATCGCCTTCGCCCCCAGCGACGCGCTCGAAGGCGACTTCCTCGATGGCTTCTCGCGCGACGCCTTCCGCATCTCCCAGGAAATCAGCGCCGCCAGCTTCCCGCTGCTCGCCAAGGCCGCGCGCCCGCTGATGAAGGGCCGCAACGGCGCGATGCTGACCTTGTCCTACCTCGGGGCAGTGCGCACGATGCCCAACTACAACATCATGGGCCTCGCCAAGGCAAGTCTCGAAGCGTCCGTGCGTTACCTGGCGGTCTGCCTCGGCCCTGAAGGCACCCGCGTCAACGCCATCTCCGCCGGCCCGATCAAGACCCTTGCCGCCTCCGGCATCGGCAGCTTCAGCAAGCTCCTCTCCTTCAACGAACACAACGCCCCGCTGCGCCGCAACGTCACGATCGACGAAGTCGGCAACGCCGCCGCCTTCCTGTGCTCCGACCTCGCTAGCGGCATGACCGGCGAAGTCATGTATGTCGACGGCGGCTTCAATACGACGGCCCTCGGCAACGCAGAGCCGCAACAGTAAGTCCGAAGCGACGCAGCAAAAAAGAAAAGCCCGGCATTGCCGGGCTTTGTTTTTGTGCTGCCACCGCGCGGTGCGCCGGCGGCAGCCCGTTCCGCTTACGGCTGCTGCGGACGCAGCGCGGCGGAGTTGATTTCGACCTTGTAACGATCGCGCAGCGAGGTCAGGAAGGCACTGAAGTCGCGTTCGGCGATCAGACGCTGATACTGGCCCGCGAGCGCCTTCACGCGCTTGTCGTCCTTCGCCACATCGGGACGATTCACGCTCTCGATGCGATAGACCACGTAGCCGCCATCGGCCGAGGCAGCACCGGCATAAGAAGGCAGCTTCGCCGTCTCGGCACCGAAAATCGCCGCCATCGCCGTCGGCGGCAGTGTCGGCTTGCCCCGCTGTACTGTCTGGGCGGTGGTCCACTCACCGCTGACCGCCTCGCCCTTGCGCAACGCCGCCAGCGCGGCCTCACCACGCTCACCGGCAAGCCGTGCAGCCTCGTCGGCCCGCAGTTGCTTCTCGATCGACGCCTTCACCTCTTCGAACGGCAGACGCTGAGCGTCCTGGAATTCGGCGACACGCGCCGACACCAAGGTGCCGCGCGTCACTTCGACGGCTTCGACGTTACGGCCGTGCTTGACTGCCTCGTCACCGAAGAGGGCGTTCAACAGCTTGTCGTTCTTGTACTCGCCGAGTGCGCCACCTTGGCGGGTGATCCAGTCGGTCTTGTGGACCTCCAACTTCAGCGCATCGGCCACCGGCTTCAGACTGTCGGACTGCTCGTACACCGTATTCGCAAACATCTCAGCCTGTTCGGCAAAGCGCTTGTTCGCTTCCTGGCGCTTGAGCTCCTCGACGATCTCGGACTTCACTTCTTCGAACGGACGGGCGTGCGACGGCTTGATATCGGTCACTTCGATGATGTGGAAGCCAAAATCGGAACGCACCAGATCGCTGATCTGCCCTTTCGCCTGGCTGAACGCCGCATCCTCGAAGGGTTTCACCATCGTCCCGCGGCCAAATGCTCCCAGATCGCCGCCGCGGCTCGCCGAGCCCGGGTCCTGCGACTCCGCCTTGGCCAGTTCGGCAAAACGTTTGGGGTTCTCGCGCACTTGAGCGAGGATTCCTTCAGCCTTCGCCTTGGCTTTAGCCACCGCCTCCGGGGGAGCATCGGCGGCGACGGCAATCAGGATATGCCGCGCATTGCGCTCTTCCGGCTGGCTGAAACGCTCGGCGTTCGCCTTGTAGAAGGCCCGGGCCGCATCGTCCGAAACCGTCGTCTTCGAGAGCAGCGCGTCCTGGTTGAACACCACGTACTCGGCGCGCAAGCGCGCAGGACGCTCGAAACGTTGAGGATTCTCGTCGTAGAACTTCTTCGCCGCGCCTTCGGCCAGCTTCACCTCATCCGCGAAGCGAGCGACCGGGAAACGCATCTCGCTCACCGTCCGCTCTTCGAGCTGCGACTTCAGAAAACGCTGCGCCGAAACCAGCGACGGAAACGCCGATTCGCCGACCGCTTGAGCCACCTGCTGGATCCGCAGATCCTGCGCCAGACGAGCCTCGAACACCTGCGGCGTCATCCCTTGCGCACGAATCGCGGCCTCATACCGCTCCAGCGAGAAGCGCCCGTCCTGCTGAAAGGCCTCAATGCCGGAGATCATCTGCTGCAAGGCCTGCGGTGTCACGCCGAGTCGCTTGTCTGCCGTATACAACAGCAGCAGCCGCTGATTGACCAGATTTTCAACGACCGCGCGCCGCATCGGCTCCGACTCGAGCATCGCCCGATCGACTTCGCCGCCCATGGACTGCCGCAGCCGATCCTGCTGCTCACGCAAGGCCTGCTCGAATTCTCCGACGGAAATCTTCGACTTTCCGACCGTCGCCACCTCCATGCCGCCCGGACCGCCCTTGAAGTACGAATCCAACCCGAAGAATGCGAAAGGCACGATCAGCGCTGCGAGGATGATCTGCGCTACGCGCTTGTTATTGCGAACTGATTCCAGCATCGTGTTATCCGAGAAGACCCTGTAAAGACGTCATGCGATTTCCATCGCAGACATAAGGGCCGGATTATCGCACTGCCGGCCGGCCAAGGCCAAACTCGGGATACCAAAAGAACGACGAAGTGTGCGAGACCGTCATGGGCGCGGCCGCCGGCGTCCGGCAGCAGCGCCCGAGCTTCATGGGACCGACAGAGCAGCAGCCCTCGGGCTGCGCTCTGCCCTTTCAAGACATCACGCCTTGGCGAACGTGACCCGCCCCCCGGGAGCATCGACAAGGACCTTGTCCTTCGCTGCGAATTGCCCTTCGAGAATCGCCCTCGCGAGCGGATTCTCGATGTGTTCCTGGATCGCACGCTTGAGCGGACGGGCACCGAAGATGGGATCGAACCCGGCTGTGGCCAGCTCGGCCAAGGCGGCGTCGGTGACTTCCAGCGACATGTCGAGTCGTGCGAGGCGACGTTCCAAGTATTGCAGCTGGATGCGTGCAATGCTGGCGATATGCTTTTCGTCGAGCGCATGGAACACGACCACTTCGTCGATCCGGTTCACGAACTCCGGCCGGAAGAAAGTCTTGACCTCGGCCATGACGGCGAGCTTGATCACCTGGTAGTCGTCGCCCGCCATCTGTTGAATCATCTGGCTTCCGAGGTTCGACGTCATCACGATGACGGTATTCTTGAAGTCGACGGTACGCCCCTGCCCGTCGGTCATGCGTCCGTCGTCGAGCACCTGCAGGAGGACGTTGAAGACATCCGGATGGGCCTTTTCGACCTCGTCGAAGAGGATGACCGAATAGGGTTTACGCCGCACCTGCTCGGTCAGGTAGCCGCCCTCCTCGTAACCGACATATCCCGGCGGCGCTCCGATCAGCCGCGCCACGGAATGCTTCTCCATGAATTCGCTCATGTCGATACGGATGAGATGATCTTCCGAATCGAACAGGAATTCGGCGAGCGTCTTGCAGAGCTCGGTCTTGCCGACGCCCGTCGGCCCGAGGAAGAGGAAGGAACCGTAAGGACGGTTCTCATCGGACAAGCCTGCGCGGGAACGTCGAATCGCATCGGACACGAGGCGCACCGCTTCGTCCTGACCCACGACGCGCGAATGCAAGTACCCTTCCATCTTCAGCAATTTCTCGCGCTCGCCCTGCATCATTTTGCTGACCGGAATGCCGGTCGCGCGCGACACGACTTCCGCAATTTCCTCCGTTCCGACCTGGGTCCGAAGCAGTTTGAACTTGCGCTCGCCACCGCCGGCCTCTTCGGCCGCCTTGAGCTGCGCCTCGAGTTGCGGCAACTTGCCATACTGCAACTCGGCGAGCTTGTCGTACTGTCCCTTGCGCTGCATTTCGGCCATCTGCGCGCGCAGCTTGTCGATTTCTTCCTTGATGTGCTGGCTGCCCTGGACGCTCGCTTTCTCGGAGCGCCAGATCTCGTCGAGATTGGCGTATTCCCGTTCCAGCTTGTCGATCTCGTCACGGATCAACAGCAGGCGCTTCTGCGAAGCCTCGTCGGTTTCCCTCTTGACGGCTTCCTGTTCGATCTTGAGCTGGATAAGGCGCCGTTCGAGCTTGTCCATCGATTCGGGTTTCGAATCGATTTCCATCTTGATCCGGGCGGCGGCTTCGTCGATCAGGTCGATCGCCTTGTCGGGCAAGAAGCGATCGGTGATATAGCGATGGGAAAGCTCCGCGGCGGCGACAATCGCCGGGTCGGTAATGTCGACGCCGTGGTGCAGTTCGTACTTTTCCTGCAGCCCGCGCAGGATGGCAATCGTCGACTCCACCGTCGGCTCGTCGACGAGCACCTTCTGGAAGCGCCGCTCCAGGGCCGCATCCTTTTCGATGTACTTACGGTACTCGTCGAGGGTCGTAGCACCGATACAGTGCAGTTCGCCGCGAGAGAGCGCCGGCTTGAGCATGTTGCCGGCGTCGATCGCCCCTTCGGCCTTGCCCGCTCCAACCATCGTATGGATTTCGTCGATGAAGACGATGATCTGCCCTTCTTCCTGCGCGATCTCCTTCAATACCGTCTTCAGACGCTCCTCGAACTCGCCCCGGTACTTGGCACCCGCGAGCAGGGCCGCCATATCCAGCGACAGCACGCGCTTGCCCTTGAGGGTCTCCGGCACTTCAGCATTGACGATGCGCTGAGCCAAGCCCTCCACGATCGCCGTCTTGCCGACGCCCGGTTCGCCGATGAGGACGGGGTTGTTCTTTGTACGGCGCTGCAAAATCTGGATCGCCCGCCTGATTTCATCGTCTCGTCCGATGACCGGATCGAGCTTTCCAGCACGGGCGCGCTCCGTAAGATCGATGCAGTATTTGGTCAGAGCTTCACGCTGCCCTTCAGCATCCTGGCTTGCCACTCCTGCCCCACCCCTCACCGCCTCGATGGCAGCTTCCAGCGCCTTCCGCGAAAGGCCGTGCTCCTTCAGGCTCCGTCCCGTGTCTCCCTTGTCGTCGGCCAGCGCGAGCAGGAACATTTCGCTCGCGATGAACTGGTCGCCGCGCTTCTGGGCCTCGCGATCGGCGAGGTTCAGAATATTCGACAAGTCCCGTCCGATCTGCACCTCGCCGCCATGGCCTTCGACTTTCGGCAGCCGCGCAAGCAGCTTGTCGAGCGATACCTTCAACGGCGGCACATTGACGCCGGCACGCTGCAGCAACGACACGGTACCGCCATCGTCCTGTGCGAGCATGGCGAGCAAAAGGTGGGCCGGTTCGATGAATTGCTGGTCGTTGCCGACAGCGATGCTTTGGGCATCGGACAAGGCCTGCTGGAATTTTGTAGTGAGCTTGTCGAAGCGCATAGGGGAGATCCTTGTAGTGGAGGGCTAGCGCGAAGATGGGGACGCCAGGGAACAATTCAACAGGAGTCCCGAAAACTACTCGATCCTCATTATGGGCAACAAAACGAAGCTTTCCTCGTGATACCGCTCCCGGAGATATTGCTGCATTGCAGCATTCGTGTTGAAATATATGGATGCACCTGAGCGTGGCACCGGAAGTAACGCCAATGTGCTATGTTGTGACAATTAAACGCTGCACGACGGGACTCCCGTGTGCAAAGCGGCATCAACGAGAGCTCTCGGAGGAAGAAAATGGCAAGCAAGCAAGATCAGTTCAACGAACTCCAGAAGAAAAATTTCGAAGCGGCCATGCGTCTTGCGCAGATGTCGATCGAGAATTCTCAGCGCATCATGGAACTGCAGGTTGCAACCGCGAAGAGCCTGTTCGAAGAAGGCGTCGAGAACGCCAAGGCACAATCGTCTGCCACGGATCCCAACGAACTCCTGAACCTGCGTTCGCAATACGCCCAGAGCACTGCTGAAAAGATGCTGGGATGCGCCCGTGAACTGGCCGAACTGACCACGCGAGCTCAGACCGAACTCGGCAAACTGGTTGGCGAACAGCTTTCGAGCGGCGGCAAGGACGTGTTCGAAGCCATGCAGAAGATGTTCTCGGGCATGCCGATTACCGACCAGAACGCGATGACGGCGATCCAATCCGCCATGGACACGACCCGCGCAGCCTTTGATCAAATGACTCGCGCTTCGGCCGAGGCGTTCCAGATGTTTACGCAGCAAGGCGGCAAGGGCAAGAAGTAGGCCCTCGCGGACTGCTCAAATGAATTACGGCGCTTGAGGGCGCCGTAATTTTTTGCTCCGCCGCAGTCGCACTACCGCGTCTACCGGGTCTCCCAGCGCTGGGCCGCGCTGTCGTCGCTATCGCGTGCATCCACCCAACGCGCACCGTCCGGTGTTTCTTCTTTCTTCCAGAACGGGGCGCGGGTCTTCAGATAGTCCATGATGAATTCGCATGCGGCAAAAGACTCGCCGCGGTGAGCCCCGGCAACGCCGACAAAGACGATGCGGTCTCCCGGTTCGAGACGCCCATAGCGGTGAATCACGCGCACGGCGTGAAGCGACCAGCGCGATCGCGCCTCGGCCACGATTTCCTCGAGAGCCTGCTCGGTCATGCCGGGATAATGCTCCAGGGTCATCGCCGCGACGGTCGAACCTTCGCTGATGTCCCGCACCAAGCCCACAAAGCTCGCGACCGCGCCGACCTCGCGGCGATCTTCCGACAAGGCCGCAATTTCGGCCCCGACGTCGAAGTCGGACTCCTGAACGCTCACCGACATCACTAACCTCCGGTCACGGGCGGGAAGAAGGCGATCTCGTCGCCGGGCATCACCGGATCCGACGGCGCAGCCATGCGCTGGTTGCGGGCAGCCCTGACATTGCGGCCTTCTTCGAGGGCCCTCCAGCCCTCGCCGCGATCGGCGAGAAAAGTTCTCAGTTCGCCTACCGTCGAAACTCCCGAAGGCAAAGTGAAGCTTTCCTGTGCACAACCGACGGCATCGCGCAGCGCTGCAAAATAGAGAATCCGTACTGTCATGTGTCAGTCCTGCAGCTCGCCATATGGCAGAAAACGCACGGCTTGGCCGCGCATGATCGGCGTATCCGCCGGCACGTCGACGAGACCGTTCGCCCACACGATCGACGATAGCGCAGCTGCGCCCTGGTTTTCATAGATTTCCACGCCCCCGCTTTCGTTCGTCCGGGCACGCAGAAATTCGCGCCGTCGATCAGGCTTCTTCCAGTCGAAATCTGCAATCAGCGTCAGCGCGCGCGGCCGACAATCCTTGGCACCTTGCAACGCCAGAATGAACGGCCTGACCATCAGCAGGAAGGTCACGAAACTGGAAACGGGATTTCCCGGCAAACCGATGAACGAGGCGGCGCCGACACGTCCGTATGCGAGCGGCTTGCCCGGCTTCATGGCAATCTTCCACAGGTCGAGAGAGCCTTCAGCTTCCACGGCCGGCTTGACGTGGTCTTCCTCGCCCACCGATACGCCACCGCTGGTCACGATGAGATCATGCCCGTCGGAAGCTTCGCGCAAGGCGGCGCGGGTTGCATCAAGCCGGTCGGGCACGATGCCGAAGTCGGTCACGAGGCAGCCCAGTTGTTCGAGCAGCACCCGCAGCTGAAAACGGTTGGAGTTATAGACGCCCCCGGGCGGAAGGGGTTCGCCGGGCATCACGAGTTCGCTGCCGGTTGAAAAGAGCGCGACACGAACGCGTCGGAACACCGGAATTTGGGCGATTCCGACCGACGCGGCAAGTCCGATTTCCTGCGCCCGCAGGCGGGTCCCGGCCTGCAGAATCACGTCGCCGGCCGTAATTTCGCTACCCGCGCGCCGCAACGCTTCCCCGGCGCGCGGCACCTGATTGATCGTTACGCGGCCGTCCGCAAGTTCGCAAAGCTCCTGCATCACGACGGCATCCGCGTCGGCAGGCAATGGCGCCCCGGTAAAGATGCGCGCCGCTGTGCCGGGCTGCAGCGCATGACCGACGCTGCCCGCCGGGATCCGTTGCGACACCGGAAGCGTGGTTCCGGAAGCAGGGACGTCGGCGATACGCAGGGCGTAGCCGTCCATCATCGACGTGTCGAGCGCGGGGACCGAAATCGGCGACCGCAGATCGGACGCCAGGACCCTGCCCTGCGTGACGATCGTATCGGCCATCTCGACATCCGGCACCGGACGCACATGCGCCAGCAGCTTCGCCAGGGCGTCGTCAAACGAAAGCATGTCGTTGTTCATGGCGAGGGGAGTAATTGAGAATGTAATCGGCGATCGCAACCACGTCGTCCAGCGCGAAGCGTGTAAGCGGACATTCGATCTCGACATCGCTGGCGACCGCGACGATATGCGGATTTTCCTGCCAGAGCGGTGTCTTGCCATTCGATGGACGGTGCACCTCGAGCTTCGGAACGGGCGCCGCCTTGAAGCCTTCGATCAGCACCACGTCGCACGGCGACAGCAGGCGCAACTGCTCGTCCAGTGTCGGCTCGGGCGCACCGCGCAGCTCGTGCATCAAGACCCAGCGTTCACCGGACAGCATCAACACTTGGCTGGCCCCGGCTTCGCGATGTCTGTATGAATCCTTGCCCGGCCGGTCGAGGTCGAAGCCGTGATGCGCATGCTTGATCACGGATACCGACAGTCCACGCCCGCAAATTTCCGGGATGAGTTTTTCGATGAGGGTGGTCTTTCCCGAACCGGACCAGCCGGCGATTCCGAATACGATCATCTGTGGCTGAAACTTGAGGGTCAGATAAGACAGGATACAACAGCGCCTATGGCTGCGCGCAAGGGAGTGCAACGACGGCCGCGAAACCGCCGCCCGGCGTGCGGAAATTCGTCGTCTGACCGCGGTACAAACGCGCTGCGGCGAACTGGACTTGTCCACGGTAGGCGTACACACGCAGATCCATCTTGAGGTCGGTCGGCTCTCCGCTGACGCTCAGTCGTCGAGCACTGGGAGGCACCAAGCGCTGGGCGATGTAATCGCCAGCGAGGATCGACTCGAACGTGCTTCGCGTGAGCTTGTCGCCCCGGTAAGCGGCACGGCTACCAAAGCCGGTGGCGGGTTTGAAGAAGAGCTCTCGGCGCTCTCGCCAGAGCGTCTCCGCATCTTCAGGACGAACCTTGCGCGTCTGGGGAACGCCTTCAGTCAGGATCGCCCGGGTCCTGGAATCGATCCCGCACCCTTCCAGGAACGCGTCGTCGCCGAGAAGAACGAGGTTGCGCTTGTCGGCGAATAGCGCGTGCGCTCGCGGGTGAGGCGTGATAACGGCGGCCTGTTCGCGCCACGCGGCCGCAAGCGCGGCACTTTGGGGCTCATCGAGGTCGAAATCGGTGAGTCGGTTGTAGACCAGATCGATTTCCTGCCCATCCAGCCTCAATCGCCCCCCTTCGAAACGCAATGCAGTCGGGTCGCAAATATAAGCTGCACAGCCGCAGCGCTCGAAAAGCCGTTGAAATAACAGGAACTCGGGCAGCAGGTACTGCGACTGCGGCTCCTGATCGACGATCGCAATCGTCCGCAAGGGCGCGTCTCCACGCATTGCGCGCCACTCTTCGCGGAACATCTCGATAAACGCGCGCTCGGGATCCGACGGGCTGCCCTCCGATACCATTGCTCGTAGTGGCTCGACCTCTGCACAGCAGGCGCGCTGGGCCCGCGCCAAGGCAACGTTGAGCAATCCACCGCCTGCGTTCGTGTTGATCTCGATCAGCCGTGGCCCTTCCGGAGAAAGATGGAAATCGTATCCGAGGAAGGCTCCCGCTGCCGCGGAATGAATGCGGGCGTTCGCAGGCGCAGATTCGAGAACCGCCGCCTGCCAAGCCGCAGTCGCCACCACACGCTCCACCGCAGCGACGATCTCCGCGATCCGCTCAAACTGTGGCGCCGCAACGAAGACGACCGAATCGGCGAAGAGATGAGGCCGCGTCGCGTTAATCGTTGCCAAAAGAGCGCCGTCCCGCGGATCTCGTTCCAGTTCGGCGCGCAGGCGCTCGTGGTCGAGCGATATGCACTGGCAGCCGCGGTTGAGCCGCTCAGCGATCTCGTGGCAATCGCCTTCGTCCGCTGTGCGCAGCAGGGGATCACATTCGCTATGGTTGCCTGGCGTCATGGCCTCACTACGGATCGATATACCTGAATTCAGGCGGTTGCCGGCGGTGGCAATTTTTCAAGGAACGCGACCGCATCCGCCTCTGCCCGAGTCCTCCGCATCGCCGGCAGACTGCGCCACACGACTTTGCCGTAAGGCTTTTCGATCATCCGGGGATCGCAAATGCATAGTACGCCGCGATCGCGTTCGCTGCGGATCAGGCGGCCAGCCCCCTGCTTCATGTTGATCACCGTGCGCGGCAGCTGGTAGTGCATGAAGGGATTGCGCCCGCTCTTCTGCAGATGTTCAACGCGTGCTGCCAATACCGGGTCATCGGGGGGTGCAAACGGCAGCTTGTCGATAACGACCAGCGAGAGCGCGTCGCCGGGAACATCGACACCTTCCCAGAAGCTCTGGCTGGCGACCAGTACGGCATTGCCGAGCCGGCGGAAACGGTCGAGCAATTCAGTACGTGAGCCTTCGCCCTGCAAGAGCACGGGCAGTTCTTCGCCTTCCCGCTGGAGCCCATCCACGATCAGACCATGGATCCGCTTCATCGCCCGTAAGGATGTACACAGCACGAAGGCCCTGCCCCGGGCGGCGCGGATCAGCGGGAGCGCCTTGCGTGCGACCGCGTCAATGTAGTCCGCGTGATTGGGATCGGGCATTCCCCCAGGCGCGTACAGCAAGGCCTGCTCGCCGTAATCGAAGGGACTTCCCCACACCGCAGTCATCGGCGGCGCTTCGAGCCACGACAAGCCGAGTTCGTTGCAATAATGGGTGAAGTCCTGACCGACGGCCAAGGTCGCCGACGTAAAGATCCAGGCTCGCGGATGACTTTCGAGCTGACGTTTGAACACGCCCGAAACGTGGAGCGGCGTTGCGTTGAGTGCAGCCGATTGCGCAAAGACCTCGACCCAGCGGATATAGTCGGTGGACTCGGGCGACTGCCATCTGGCCAGCCGCTCCTGCATCTCGGTACTGCGTCGCAAGCAGTTGGCCAAGCCCTCCGAACGCTGGGCCTGGGTGTCGAGAACCTTGTCGAAGCGCTCGAATTCGGCCGAGAGAGCAACCAGCGTCTTGTCGAATTCCGGCAGGGCCGCTGCCTGTTGCGCCGAAAGACGGGCCGACTCGGCGCCGAACGCGAGTCTCAGATCGCGAGCCGCTTTTTCCAACGCACGCGAGGCATCGATCAAGTCACGGCAGTCGCGCGCGGCCGCGAGTGTTTCGGAGCGCGTATCGCGCGCGAGCTCCAGAACCTGGGCTGTCGAGAGGTTTTCCCCGAAGAAAAGACTCGCCGTTTCCGGCAGCTGATGCGCTTCGTCGAAAATCACGGCATTGCATGACGGGAGTAGTTCTCCCATGCCTTCGTCACGCAGCATCACGTCGGCAAAGAAGAGGTGATGATTCACGACGACGACATCCGCGTCCATCGCTGCCCGGCGTGCCGCAAGCACGAAGCACTCCTTCACGTTCGGACATTCCTGCCCGAGGCAGTTGTCCCGCGTCGACGTCGCAGCAATCCAGGCCGGGGAATCCTCCCGCACCTCCGTGCATTCGGCCTTGTCACCGGTCTGACTAGTCTTGGCGAAGCGCGTGATCGCCCTCAGGTCGGCCGCATCCTGGGCAGTGAGGAAACGGCCATCGCGAGCATTGCGCTCCAGATGGTAATGACACACATAGTTCGCCCGTCCCTTGAGCAGCGCAATCGATACCGGCACTCGCAGCGCGTTGCGCACCGTGGGCAGATCGCGATTGAACAACTGATCCTGCAGCGTCTTCGTACCCGTCGACAGGATTAGTTTCCCCCCCGACAGCAAGGCGGGAACGAGATAGGCGAAGGTCTTCCCGGTACCCGTACCCGCCTCCGCGACCAGCACGCGATTTTCCTTCAGCGCCAAGGCAATGAGCCCCGCCATTTCAAACTGCTGCGGGCGAGGACGGAAGGACGGCACCGCGGTCGCAAGCGCCCCCTCAGGCGAAAACGCTTCTTTCAGATCGATCATCAGGCGGCGCTCTCCGCCACACGCAATTCACGACAGCGCTGGGCAATCATCCCGCGCGAGCTATTCGACACGATGGGCTTCGGCAAGATAGTCGCGACTGCGCATCTCCATTAGTCGGCTCACTGTACGGACGAACTCGTGCGCATTGTGGCCTTCGGTATACAAGTCCGAAGCTTCGACCTCCGCACTCGCAATCAGTTTGACGCGATGGTCGTAGAGTACGTCGACGAGCCAGGTAAAACGACGTGCTTCCGATGCGTTGCCGGCATTCATGCGCGGAATTTCGGACAACAGCACCGTATGGTGCTCACGCGCAATTTCGAGATAGTCGTTCTGGGAACGCGGGCCGCCGCATAGCGTCGCGAAGTCGAACCAGATGACGCTTGGCGCGTGTCCCAGGACGGGCAGCTTGCGTTCGAAAAGCTCGATATCGCCTTTCAGCGCGTCGGCGCCGGACAAACGGCGGAAGTCCTGACGCATCTTACGTTCGGCTCCGGCGTCCGCCGGAACGAGATAGATCTCCATCTTCTCCAGCGTACGCAGCCGATAGTCGGTTCCGTGGTCCACTTCGAACACATCGAAGCGCCGCTTGATCATCTCGATCGTCGGCAGGAAGTTGATCCGCTGCAGCCCGTTGGGATAGAGCCCGTCCGGCGGGTAATTGGAAGTCATCACGAAGATGACGCCGCGCGCAAACAAGGCATCGAGCAGGCGCCCGAGAATCATCGCGTCGGCGATATCCGAGACATGGAACTCGTCGAAGCACAGGAGACGCGTCGCACGAGCGACACGGTCGGCCACCCGTTGCAGCGGATCGGGCTCGTTGTTGAAATTCTTCAGATCGTTCTGCACTTCCTGCATGAAGGCATGGAAGTGCACCCGGCGCTTGCGCTGATAGGGGACGGCGTCGAAGAAGCAGTCCATCAGGAAGCTCTTGCCGCGCCCCACGCCGCCCCAAAAATACACACTGCGCGGTAGCCTCGGACGCGTGAACATCTTGCGCAGAGTGCCCCGGCGGGCCGCCTTGAAACCGACCAGTTCGGTGTACAACTCCTGCAAACGTTGTGCGGCGGCACGCTGCTCGGGATCGGACTTGTAACCACGGGCCTTGAGTTGGGCCTCGTAGGCTTCGAGCATCCCGTGCTGCGGGACTTTCAGGACACGATGGGGCATGCGAAACAGCCTGATGCGAGATTCAAAATGAAATGAGGGGCGGCCCGGGATTATCCCGCACCGCCCCTCGCGAGACCAGCCTTCTATCAGAAGTGCAGCGGACGCTTATCGACCGCCAACGCGGCCTCGTGCACGACTTCCGACAGCGTCGGGTGAGCGTGGCAGATCCGCGCGAGGTCTTCTGACGCAGCGCCGAACTCCATCGCCACCACGGCTTCGGATATCAGCTCCGAAGCGTTCGCGCCGATGATGTGCACGCCGAGAATGCGGTCCGTCTGCGCACAGGCAAGCATCTTCACGAAACCAGTCGGGTCACCCGAACCCAGTGCACGACCGTTGGCCATGAACGGGATCTTCCCGGCGCGGTAGGCAACACCTTCGGCCTTCAACTGCTGTTCGGTCTTGCCGACCCATGCGATTTCCGGCGAGGTGTAGATCACGCCCGGAACAAGGTCGAGGTTGCAGTGACCGGCCTGGCCCGCAATGATTTCGGCAACCATCACGGCCTCTTCCATCGCCTTGTGCGCGAGCATCGGGCCACGAACCACATCGCCCACCGCGTACACGTTCGGCAGGTTGGTCGCACAATGGCCGTCAACCAGGATCTGACCGCGCTCATTGACGTTCAGGCCTACCGCGACGGCATTGAGGCCATCGGTATTGGGCACACGGCCGACGGAGACGATCAGGCGATCGCACTCGAGCGTGAGTTCTTTGCCGTCCTTGTCGGTGTAAGCGATGGAGACGCCGTTCTTGCCGACCTTCGTTTCGCCGATCTTGACGCCCGTCTTGATGTCCAGCCCTTGCTTGCCAAAGACCTTCAGCGCTTCCTTCGCGACGTCCGCATCCGCAAAGGGCATGAAGTCGGGCAGCGCTTCGAGCACGGTCACTTCGGAACCGAGGCGACGCCACACGGAACCCATTTCCAGACCGATCACGCCGGCGCCGATCACGCCCAGCTTCTTCGGCACGGAATCGAAATCCAGCGCGCCCACGTTATCGCAGACGATCTTGTTGTCGACCGGGATGCCCGGTAGATGACGGGGCTTCGAGCCCGTCGCAATGATCACGTGCTTGGCTTCGACGGACTCGTTGCCAACCTTCACGACGTAGCCGCCGGGGCCCGCGCTTTCGAACGAACCGTGCCCGGCCAGGAAGGTCACCTTGTTCTTCTTGAACAGGCCCTTGATGCCTTGCGTCAGCTGATCGACCACCTTGTCCTTACGACCAATCATCGTCGGGACGTCGATGCTCACCTTACCGCTGACCTTGATGCCCTGACCTTCGAACGAGTGCTCAGCCTCTTCGAAAAGGTGCGAGGTATGGAGCAGCGCCTTGGAGGGGATGCAGCCCACGTTCAGGCAGGTACCGCCCAGACGCGGCTCGCCCTTCGGGTCCGCATACGGATTGGATTCGGCGCATGCAGTCTTGAAGCCGAGTTGTGCAGCGCGAATCGCCGCGACGTATCCGCCCGGCCCGCCGCCGATGACGAGTACGTCGAATTGCTTGTCAGCCATTGTTCACTCCGGAAAAAAAGGACACGCGGCGGCCCCCCGGACGCGAGGTCCGGTGAAGCCGCCACGCAGAGCGTGAATTACACGTCGAGGATCAGCCGCGCCGGATCTTCCAGCGCTTCCTTCATCGTGACGAGGCCGAGCACCGCTTCGCGACCGTCGATGATGCGGTGGTCGTAGCTCATCGCGAGGTAGTTGATCGGACGGATCACGATCTGGCCGTTCTCCACCACCGGGCGGTCCTTGGTGGCGTGAATGCCGAGGATGGCCGACTGCGGCGGGTTGATGATCGGCGTCGACAGCATCGAGCCGAACACGCCGCCGTTGGAGATCGAGAAGGTGCCGCCCGTGAGTTCGTCGAGCGAGAGCTTGCCGTCCTTGGCCTTCTGGCCGAACTCGGCGATCTTCTTCTCGATGTCGGCGATCGACATGTTCTCCACGTCGCGCAGGATCGGTACGACGAGGCCTCGGGGCGAACCGACCGCGATGCCGATGTCGATGTAGCCGTGATAGATGATGTCGGTGCCGTCGACCGAGGCGTTGAGGATCGGGAACTTCTTCAGCGCCGCCACCGCCGCCTTGACGAAGAAGCCCATGAAGCCGAGGCGCACGCCGTGGGCCTTCTCGAACTTGTCGCCATACTGCTTGCGAAGCGCCATGACCGGGGCCATGTTCACTTCGTTGAAGGTCGTGAGGATCGCGTTCTCGTTCTTCGACTGGATCAGGCGCTCGGCGATGCGCTGACGCAGACGCGTCATCGGCACGCGCTCTTCCGGGCGCTCACCGGTGAGCGCGAGCGCGGCCGGTGCCGGCGCGACAGCGGCCGGACGCTGGGCGGCGACCGCATCTTCCTTGGTCACGCGGCCACCACGGCCGGAGCCCGCGACGTCCGTCGCAGCAACGCCCTTCTCTTCGAGGATCTTGCGCGCCGCGGGGCTCGCGGTGCCGGCCGGGGCCGCGGCAGCAGCGGGAGCGGGTGCCGACGCCGCAGCAGCCGCGATCACGGCTGCTGCCTCGGCGGCGGCGCCTGCAGCCGCAGTGGCAGCGGTGTCGATCTGCGCGATCAGCTCGCCCGAGGTGACGGTGTCACCGCTCGTCTTGATGATCTTCACCAGCACGCCGGCGGCCGGAGCCGGGGTTTCGAGCACGACCTTGTCGGTCTCGATGTCGATCAGGTTCTCGTCGCGCGCGACCATCTCGCCTTCCTGCTTGTGCCACGATACGAGCGTCGCCTCCGACACGGATTCGGACAGTTGCGGCACTTTGACTTCGATCAGCATGTAACTTTCTCCCAGTGTTCTTGAGTTTTTGGTTCGGCGTTCAGTTGGGGGACTGAGGCGTCGTATCCTGGATCGGCCCGAAGGCGTTCTCGATCACCGCCTTCTGCTGCGCGTTGTGCTTGGCGTAGTAGCCGACCGCGGGCGAGGCGGAGGCGGGCCGCGCGACCAGCAGCAGGCGGCGCTTGCCGAGCACATTGACGAGGTGCTGGCGCGAGGCGAGCCAGTACCACGCGCCCTGGTTGCGCGGCTCTTCCTGGCACCACACGACTTCCTTGGCGTTCGGGAATTGGTTGATCGCGGCGGCGAAGGCGTCCGACGGGAAGGGGTAGATCTGCTCGATGCGGACCAGCGCCGTGTCCTTGATGCCCTGCTCGCGACGGTGCGCGAGGAGCTCGTAGTAGATCTTCCCTTGGCACAGCACGACCCGCTTGACCTTCTTCGCATCGAGCGCCTCGACTTCGGGGATCACGGTCTGGAAGGTGCCCTTGGAGAGCTCTTCCATCGACGAGATCGCTTCCTTGTGACGCAGCAGCGACTTCGGCGTGACGATGATCAGGGGCTTGCGGATCTTGCGCACGATCTGGCGGCGCAGCAGGTGGAAGACCTGCGCCGGGGTGGTGGGCACGCACACCTGCCAGTTGTTCTCGGCGGCGAGGCTGATGAAGCGCTCGGGGCGGCACGAGGAGTGCTCGGGGCCCTGCCCTTCATAGCCGTGCGGCAGCATCATGACGAGGCCGCTGAGACGGCCCCACTTCGCTTCGCCCGAGCTGATGAACTGGTCGATGACGACCTGGGCGCCGTTCACGAAGTCGCCGAACTGCGCTTCCCACACGACGAGGCT
>NZ_DATFAO010000091.1:0-106276 GCF_035254505.1 Aromatoleum sp.
TGACTGGCCGTCACGGCGCCCGGAACGATCGAACAGCGCAGTTGTGGTTCGCTGCACAAACTTATCGAAAAGGAAAATCAACTTGCCTACCGCAATCAAAAAGACCTTCGCTTACGGGGCGCACACCGTTACCCTTGAGACCGGCGAAATTGCCCGCCAGGCAGGTGGTGCGGTTATCGTCAATATGGACGACACCGTCGTTCTGGCGACCGTGGTCGCGGCCAAGGAAGCGAAAGCGGGTCAGGATTTCTTTCCGCTGACGGTCGATTACGTCGAGAAATTCTACGCAGCCGGCCGCATTCCCGGCGGCTTCTTCAAGCGTGAAGGCCGTCCGACGGAAAAGGAAACGCTCACCAGCCGCCTCATCGACCGCCCGATTCGCCCGCTCTTCCCGGACGGCTTCTACAACGAAGTTCAAATCATCGTCACGGTTCTCTCGCTCAATCCCGAGATCGATCCGGATATGCCTGCGATGATCGCAGCGTCCGCCGCGCTGGCGATTTCCGGCGTTCCGTTCATGGGTCCGATCGGCGCCTGCCGTGTCGGTTACTCGAACGGCGAATACATCCTCAACCCGACCGTCGAGCAGCTCAAGAGCAGCGAGCTCAACCTAGTCGTGGCCGGTACCGAAGTTGCAGTGCTGATGGTCGAATCGGAAGCGAACGAGCTGTCGGAAGAAGTCATGCTCGGTTCGGTCGTCTTCGGCCACCAGCAGATGCAGGCCGCGATTCGTGCAATCAACGAGTTGGTCGAAATCGCCGGCAAGCCCGAATGGAACTGGCAGCCGGCTGCCAAGAACGAGCCGCTGATCGCTCGTATCAAGGAACTGGCGGGTGCCCAGGTGGAAGAGGCCTTCCGCATCACCAGCAAGCAGGCGCGGACCGAACGTCTCAATGAAATCCGCAAGCAGGCCATCGCCGCGATTTCCGAAGGTGTCGAGGACATCCCGTCGGCGAACGAGCTGAAGGATATCTTCCACGAACTCGAAGCCGGTGTGGTTCGCAGCCGCATTCTGGCCGGCGAGCCGCGGATCGACGGTCGCGATACGCGCACCGTGCGTCCGATCGACATTCGTGTCGGCGTCCTGCCGCGTACCCACGGATCCGCGCTGTTCACTCGAGGCGAAACGCAGGCGCTTGTCGTTGCGACTCTGGGCACCGGCCGCGACGAGCAGATCATCGATGCGATCGCGGGCGAGTATCGCGAGAACTTCCTGCTTCACTACAATTTCCCGCCGTTCTCGACCGGTGAAACCGGGCGTATGGGCGTCACGAAGCGACGCGAGGTCGGTCATGGCCGCCTCGCCAAGCGCGCACTCGTGGCCGCTTTGCCGGAACCGGAAGACTTTAGCTATACCATTCGCGTCGTATCCGAGATCACGGAGTCCAACGGTTCGAGCTCGATGGCATCGGTGTGTGGCGGTTCGCTGGCCATGATGGATGCGGGCGTGCCGATGAAGGCTCATGTGGCCGGCATCGCGATGGGCCTGATCAAGGAAGGCAATCGCTTCGCCGTGCTCACCGACATTCTCGGCGACGAAGATCACCTGGGTGACATGGACTTCAAGGTGGCGGGCACCGAAAATGGTGTCACCGCCCTGCAGATGGACATCAAGATCCAGGGCATCACCAAGGAGATCATGCAGGTCGCCCTCGCGCAGGCGCGTGAAGGTCGCATGCACATCCTCGGCATCATGAAGCAATCGCTGGCGTCGCATCGTGGCGAAGTGTCCGAGTTTGCGCCGCGCATGATCACGATGAAGATCAATCCTGAAAAGATCCGCGACGTGATCGGCAAGGGTGGGGCGGTCATCCGTGGGCTGCAGGAAGAAACCGGCACGATCATCGAACTCGAGGATGACGGCAGCGTGACGATCTCGTCGGTCAGCGCTGAAGGGGCGGAAGCGGCGAAGAAGCGCATCGAAGCCATCACCGCGGAAGTCGAGGTCGGCAAGGTCTACGAGGGCACCGTGATGCGTCTGCTGGACTTTGGCGCGATCGTGAACATCCTGCCGGGCCGCGACGGCCTGCTGCATGTATCGCAGATCGCGAACGAACGCGTTAACAACGTGGCCGACTACGTCAAGGAAGGTCAGGTCGTCCGCGTGAAGGTTCTCGAGACCGACGAGCGCGGCAAGATCCGCCTGAGCATGAAGGCGCTGCTGGAGAAGCCTGCAGCCGAGTAAAAGGGGCATTCGCGGCGAAAGCCGCCATGCAAAAAGGGGACGCTCCGGCGTCCCCTTTTTTTGTTGCCCCGGAGCGTGATCGTCTGGGGCGATAGCAGACAGCGCTTACTTCGCGACTTGGCGCTCGCGCATTTCCTCGAGCGTCTTGCAGTCAATGCAGAGCGTCGCAGTCGGACGAGCTTCGAGGCGCTTGAGGCCGATCTCGACGCCGCAGCTGTCGCAGTAGCCGTATTCCCCGGCGGTGATTCTGGCGAGTGCCTCGTCGATCTTCTTGATCAGCTTCCGTTCACGGTCGCGGTTGCGCAACTCGAGTGCGATGTCGGATTCCTGGCTTGCGCGGTCATTGGGATCTGCAAAAACCGTCGCCTCGTCCTGCATCGTATGAACGGTGCGTTCGATATCGCCTGCAAGTTCGTTCTTCACCGACTCGAGCATCTCGCGGAAGTGCGCCAGCTGCTTCTCGCTCATGTAATCCTCGCCCTTGGCGGGAACGTACGGCGGAAACTGTTTGTGGAGTGTATCGTCTGGCATGACTTCGACTTCCGGTTGGTTAATGAAAGAAGCCGAACTAATATCAGAATCCGACGCGTCGGGCAAGCAACAAGCGTAAGGGCACGCGCTTTGAACGTCTCTTGGTATATACGTTTTTTGTAATCGGTATTTGACGCGTGATTAAGGTGTGTGTATTATTCTCAGCTCTCGGGGTGTAGCGCAGTCCGGTAGCGCGCTTGCTTTGGGAGCAAGATGTCGGGGGTTCGAATCCCTCCACCCCGACCAGCTATCCCCGAATATAGCCCAACGGGATCTGCCCGTAGCTCAATTGGATAGAGCACCGGCCTTCTAAGCCGGGGGTTGCAGGTTCGATCCCTGTCGGGCAGGCCAAATGGTTTTCGAATGCAGGATTTTCCTGCATTCAAAAGAGTGGCGGCATTAGCTCAGTTGGTAGAGCACTGGATTGTGGCTCCAGTTGTCACCGGTTCGATCCCGGTATGTCGCCCCAAGCTACGCCAAGAGCAGGCGCCTTCGGGCGTCTGTTTTGTTCTTGTTAGTGGTGCATTGTCCGCATCAACGAAAGTGGCGGCATTAGCTCAGTTGGTAGAGCACTGGATTGTGGCTCCAGTTGTCACCGGTTCGATCCCGGTATGTCGCCCCAAAAACAAAGAGATACGGCACCCTTCGGGGTGCCGTTTTCAATACTGAGCTCGATTTTCAAAACTTCTTGCCGCTTTATTCCAGCGGGTTGGCCTTCTTCATGCTCCTGCGGTCATAGACTTTTTCGACGATCGATTCGGATGCGTGCCCGGAAAGCGATTTCGCATCTCGCCCAGCGGCTTTCAAGTCGGTCACGGTTTTCGCCCGATTGTCGTGAAAGTGGAATCGCTCTGAAATTGCGTTTTCGGCGATGGCTTTATCCATCGTTCGACCCCAGGCCGTTTTCCGGCCTTCAAGCGTCATCGGTGATCCATCGCGGCTTGTTACGAGCTGGGTGCTCGAAATTGGCCGCTTGATTTCCGTCAGCGCTTTTATTGGGAAGGGGGCCAGGCAATGCAGATCTGGACCGGCGGTGTGCGTGCTGTCTTGCTCGCGGACGGGGTTGTCCTTGCAGTGGCCCCACATGATTGCGTGGCGCATTACGTCCTGCAGCAGTGAGCGCTCGCGGTTGGCACGGACCTTCGATGTCTTCGCGCGGGCCTGCACGAAATCCCATACGTCGGCCGCAGTGATGTCAGCTGGCTTCATCGACCCGAAGACCTTCGTCAGCGTCGAAGGTTCGAGTTTGTTGCTCGCTTGGGTGGTCTTGGCTTTCTCGGGAACGACTTCCTTCAGGTAGCGGCCTATCACGCCCGACATCGTCTCTGCCGGCGCATTCGTGTTTTCGAATTCAGCCTATTTCGTCCGAGCAACGGACAGATCGCGCCCGAGATTGATCCATCCGCCCCTTGCGGCATACCAATACGACCGCCCTTTGAGGGGGCAAGCACCACGGCGCGTAGAGCCAGCCCTCGGCCGCCCACAGGTAGGTGAAGTCCGCGACCCATTTCTGGTTCGGGCCTGCCGCCCGAAATTCGCGATTCAGGACGTTGTCGGCGATGGCGCTGCGAATTCCCCGGTCCTGCGGCAACCCGCGCCGACGTGGACGGGCCCGCAGCGCATGCCCACGCATGCCGTTCGATGCGGCGTAGAGCACAGTGATGACTGCCAGCACGAAGGCGAATGCCGCGACGGACTTGCCGAGAATGATGATCGCCAGCACACCCAGCACGTGCCATGGCTGTTCCACCAGAATCGCGGGATCGAACAGCATGCCCACCGACACGAAGAAGAGCACGGAAAACGCATCGCGCAGCGGCAAGGACTCTTCCGCCGCACGATGGCTGAATTCCGACTCGCGCATGACCATGCCAGCGAAGAAGGCTCCCAGGGCAAACGAGACGCTGAACAATGCAGCCGCCCCGTAGGCAATGCCAATGGCACTTGCGATGACCGCGAGCGTAAACAACTCGCGCGGGCCGGTGCGCGAAACTTGCCACAGCATCCAGGGCAGCACGCGCCGGCCGGCGATCAGCATCAGGGCCAGGAAGGCGCCGACTTACAGCAGCGTTTGCCCGATGGTGATCCACAAGGGCTTGGCAGCCGCTGCCTGGACGGTCTCTGAACCGCCCAGGACGCCGGCCAGCGGCGGCAGCAAGACCAGGACCAGCACCGTGGCGAGGTCTTCAACGACCAGCCAGCCCACGGCGATGCGACCATTCATGCTTTCCAGCACGCCACGGCTCTCCAGGACCTTGAGCAGCACGACGGTGCTGGCGCACGACAGCGACAAGCCGAAGATCAAGCTGCTGCCCCACCTCCAGTCCCATCCCCACGCGTCGCGGAAGGCGGCTTGGACGAGCGCCTCGTAGTCGGCCACTGCGACGTCGCGGCGCGCCTCGGCGAGCTCCAGGTTGGCTCGGTTGCGGCCGCCGTCGAAGAGCGGCAGACGCAGGGCCGGGGTGAAGCTCCAGCTAGCGCTGCCGCCGCGGAAGAGGCCGTCAAGCTCGGCACTGGCGGTACCGGCAAAGCCGGTCAGGGTGATGTTGGGGAAGAAAGCGGCGCGGGCGGCACGGACGCTGGCGCGGCTGGCGGCGAGGCGTTGCTCGGCCGCGCGGATGTCCGGGCGACGGGTCAGGAGTTCGGCCGGCAGGCCGGGCTGCAGTTCGCGTTCCAGACCCTGGTCGGTGAGGGGAGCGGGCGGTGGGTGCTGTCCGGCCGTATAGCCGGTGAGCTGGGCAAGCAAGGCCTCGTTCTGCGCCGCCTGGCGCCGCAGCGCCGCGAGCTCGACGCGCGTGCCGACGAGGAGGGTTTCCACCTGGCGCAGCTCCATATCTCTACCAGGTTCCCCGTCAGTCCGTGCGCCGCCACCGATGGGATGCGGCTCGAGTCGGACCACGTGTGCGAGCCCAGGTTAAAGGTGGCGGGGGCGATGACATGGCGCACTGCGCCGATGTGACGCTAGTTCACTTGCGTTGCGCCCCGGGAGGTGCCGGCGGCCGGGGAAGGTTCAGCGCGCGCGGGGGATCTGCGCGAGGTAGTCGTTCTTCAGGCGGACGTAGTGCTCGGCCGAGTAGCGCAGGAAGACGCGCTCCTCCGGAGTGAGCGGGCGGACCGGCACGGCCGGCCGGCCGACGTAGAGGTGGCCGCTTTCGAGGCGCTTTCCGGGCGACACCAGGCTGCCGGCGCCGAGGATGACTTCGGGGCCGATCACGGCGTCGTCCATGACGATCGCGCCCATGCCTATCAGACAGGCGTCGCCGATCGTGCAGCCGTGCAGGATCACCGAATGGCCGATCGTGACGTGGCTGCCGATGACGAGTGGCGAGCCGTCCGGCTTGGCCGCGTTTCGGTGCGACACGTGGCACATGGTGAGGTCCTGCACGTTGCTGCAGGCGCCGACGATGATGCTGTTGACGTCGCCGCGCAGTACCGTGTTGCACCAGATCGAGACGTCGCGACCCAGGCGCACGTCGCCGATCACCTGGGCGGAGTCGTGGATGAAGACACCCTCGGCGAGCGTGGGCGTGATGCCACGAAGGGAATCGATGGACATGTTCTTCCTCCGATGCGATCTAAATCGTGCCGGGACTCGCCGCTCGGCCGACCGGCGCGCGCAGGATCCGCTCAGCGCTTGATTGCGGCGAGCGGGTCGTCCGGCTTGTAGGTCGGCGTAACCGGTCTCGGCGAACCCAGCATGACACACATCAGCGCCTCCTCGTCGCCGACGTTCTGTTCGCCGCGATAGACGCCGGGCGGTACCGAGATCAAGTCGCGCTCGCCGACCACCGCCTCCCACCTCTCCCCCTCGGGCGACTCGCAGAACACCTTCACCTTGCCGCGCAGCACGAAGAAGATCTCCTCGGTGTCCGTGTGCAGGTGTAGCGGGCCCGTGTGGCCGACCGGGATCTTCATCGTCGAAAAGGTGAAATGCACGGCCGGTACGACGTTGCCATCGGAATGCACGCCGGTGCCGCCGGTGCCGACGTAGCGCATCTGCGCGCGCGCATAGGTGGGATCGACCTCGGTCTGGAACTTCAGCGCGTTCCAGTCGTAGCTGCGCGTCGAGCGCAGCACGCAGCGGGAATTCATCCAGTCCTCGAATGACGCGCCGTTCGGACGCTGCAGGGTCCGGCTGGCTTCTTCGGTCAGGTTGGCGATGTGGTCGTTCATGCTTCCTCCTCGGGTTTGGCTTCGTCTTGCGCTCGTTCTTTTCGACCTCGCCACGCGCCCGTCGGGGGCGCTCCGGTCTCGGTGTCGAAAAGGAAAAATCGGCGGTGCCGCGAACGTGGTGCGGGCGTCAGTACGCCAGATGTTCCACTGGTGAAACAACAGGTTACCTACGGAACAACGCAACCCTAGTTCCGTCGCGCAGGGCGTGGCAATTGCGGAAACTACGAATTGACAAACGCAGGAACTTTAGTCTTCGAGCTTCGCCCTTGGGTCGAAGGTGATGCGCCCTTCTTGCGGTGGAGTGCCTGCAGCTTATCCGCGCTTGCCCATCAGTACGACGCAAATAAATAGTCAATCAGGGATAACCCTAATTGATTGCACTAGTGCGACGCGAGTAGCGTTCGAGTCGTTCCAAGCAAGGAACGTTGTTTCATAGGTAAAACAAACCGGCAGCAACATGCCGGCACAGACGACAAGAACACGCACACCGCGAGAGGAGAACATGTTCATCAAGCATAAGTACGCCGCGACCGCCCTGCTCGCAGGGCTCGGCGCGACGGCGTCGATTCCCGCCCCTGCCGCCACCTGGTCCGACGCGATGGTCGGCTACCGCGTCGGCAACGACTTCCACGACCCCGGCATCGACGACGACGTCCGCAAGAACATCGTCCAGTTCAGCTACGTCGGCGGCTACAGCTATGGGCAGAACTACTTCAACCTCGACGTCCTGAACTCCGACAGCGCCGATCCGGCCAATGGTAGCCGAAACGGCGCGACCGAGTTCTATGCCGCGTACCGCCACCAGCTGCATCTCGGCAAGCTACGCGACGCGCCGATCGCGTTCGGTCCGGTGAAGGACGTCGCGATCACCGCGGGCCTCGACCTGCAGACCAAGAACAACACTTTCGCGCCGCGCAAGCGCATGTTCGTCGTGGGCCCGACGCTGAAGTTCGACGTGCCCGGCTTCCTCGACGTGAGCCTGCTGTACGCGCAGGAATGGAACCACTGCGGCCTGCCGGCGTGCCGCAGCGTGCCCGGCTTCAGTACCGACATCAAGTTTGATCCCTATCCGCGCCTCGAGGTTGCGTGGGGCATCCCCTTCGAGCTCGCCAGGTTGCCTTTGAAATACCAAGGGTTCCTGGCCTACAACGGCAGGAAGGGCAAGGATTATTTCAAGAAGGAAACCGGCAGGGAAATGCTGTTCCGCTCGGCCCTGATGCTCGATGTCGGGCAGCTCGCGTTCGGCAAGAAGAACACCTTCCTGATGGGCGTGGGCTACGAGTTGTGGCGCAACAAGTTCGGCAACCGCGACATCCCCGGCGTGGACACCGACACCGCAACGCTCAACGCGGAGTTCCACTTCTGATTCCCGGCTCTCCCCCGTCCGCGCAGCTGCAGCAGCGATGGCGGCCGGGCGAGCCCCTTGTACCGGACCACCGCGCAGCCGAGCTGCACCCACCGTCTCGTTGCAGTGTTTGAGGAAAAGTCGTGATCGAGATCGAATCCCGCAACACCCGCCGCCTGTCCTCCCCGCAGGGGGAGGCCGGCCGCCCCAGTACCGGCGAGGATCTGGACGTCCAGATCGAGTTCCGCAACGTCAGCAAGCGCTTCCCGACGAAGCGCGAACCGAATCCGCCCTACGCCGTCAAGGATCTGAACATCCGCATCCGCGCCGGCGAAGTGGTCTCCATCGTCGGCCCCAGCGGTTGCGGCAAGAGCACGCTGCTGAACATGGGCGCCGGGCTCTACCTGCCCAGCGAGGGCGAGGTGCATGTCGCGCAGCAGCGCGTGACTCGGCCGGTAAAGCAGATTTCCTTCATGCTGCAGAAGGACCTGCTGATGCCCTGGCGCACGATCCGCCAGAACGTCGAACTGGGGCTGGAGATCGACGGCGTCGCGCGCGAGCGGCGCCGCGCGGTGGCGCTTGAGCTGATCGCCAAGTGTCACCTCGTCGGTTTCGAGAACCACTACCCGTACCAGCTCTCGGGCGGCATGCGCCAGCGCGCCGCGCTCGCCCGCACGCTGGCGACCGATCCGCAGGTGCTGCTGCTCGACGAGCCGTTCTCGGCGCTCGACGCGCAGACCAAGATGGTGCTGCAGCAGGATCTTGCGCAGATGCTGTATGACGCGAAGAAGACCGCGCTCTTCATCACCCACGACCTGGTCGAGGCGATCGCGCTGTCCGACCGCCTGCTGGTGATGAGCCACCGGCCGGGCACGATCATCGAGGAGATCACCGTGCCGCTGCCACATCGCAACAACCCGCTCGAGCGCCGCAAGCTCCCCGAGGTCGGTCCGCTCGTGAGCCGCCTGATGGAGCTGCTGCGGGTCGGCCAGGACGGCCTGGAAGGACACTGAGCGCGCACCGGGCGCGCCGCCTACAAAACATAAAGACACCCCACAGGAGACGAACATGAGATCCACCCTGCGCAAACTCGCCGGCTCCGCGCTCGCGGCCGCGAGCCTCACCACGACCCTGCCCGCGGCGGCGGTCGCCAAGGAGAACGTCACTTATCTGCTGCCCGCGCCCCCCACGCTGCCCGCGTTCGCGCCGTGGATCGTCGCGAAGCAGAACGGCTATTACGACGCCGCGGGCCTCAACGTGACCTTCGTCGCCGCGCGCGGCGGCGTCGACGTCGCCAAGCAGATCGGTTCGGGCAACGCGATCGTCGGCGGCGCGATCGGCGACACGCCCATCATCGTGCGTGCCAACGGCGTCCCGGTCCGGGCCGTGGCAGTGCTGGGCGGCGGTTCGCTGACGATGATCGCGGCGACCAAGGCCTCGGGCGTGAACAACGTCAAGGATCTCGCCGGCAAGACGATGACCGTGATGTCTTACGCCGACACGACCTATTACGCGCTGCTCGGCTCGCTGAAGCTCGCCGGTCTCGACAAGCAGAAGGTCGCGGTGCAGGCGTCGGGGCCGGCCGGCGTGTGGCAGATGCTCGCCGGCGGCCAGGTCGCGGCGATGGCGGGGGTACCGGACTGGGTGGTCAGTGCGCAGGAGGCGGGCGGCGACATCCACCTGCTGCCCGCCGAGCAGCAGTTCAAGAGCATGGGGCAGGCCATCCTCGCCTCCGATGAGGCGATCCGGAAGCAGCCCGAGCTTTTGCGCAAGCTGGTGCAGGCGACGCTGCACGGCATGAAGGACATCATGGACGACCCGGCGGCCGCCGCGAAGTCCTTCGCAGCCGCGGTTCCCGCCTACCAAGGCAAGGAGGCGACGCTCGTCGCGGTCTTCCGCCTTTATGGCAAGCACGTCTATCCGGGCCAGGAGACGCTCGGGCTGATCGACGCGAAGCGTCTGAAGGAAGTGCAGGACTTCTATCTCGCCGAGGGCATCGTGCAGCGCGCGACCCCGGTCGAGGACCTCTACACCAACCAGTTCGTGAAAACGGGCCAGTGATTCCGGGAAGCATAGCGCCATGAACAATTCTTCCACGCTCTGGGGCAGCGCCGTGCTGCTCGCACTGACGCTTTCCCTGTGGCAATGGGCGCCCGGCTGGGTCGGCCTGCCCGAGTACATCTTCCCGACCCTCTCCAGCACGGTCGAGCAGGCGGGCCGGATGTGGTCGGAAAGCCAGCTCCTCCAACATTTCGGCGTCACCGCGCTGGAGGTCGTGCTCGGCTTCGTGCTGGGCTCGCTGCTGGGCATCGCGGTCGGCGTCGCGCTGGGCCTGTCACCGACTGCCGAGGCGATGCTCTCGCCCTACATCCTCGCGCTGCAGATCGCGCCGAAGGTCGCGTTCGCGCCGCTCTTCGTGATGTGGCTGGGCTACACGATGTACCCGAAGATCCTCGTCGCGATCCTGATCGTGTTCTTCCCGGTGATGGTCAACGTGCTGGCGGCGATCCGTACCGTCGATCCGGACATGGTGAACCTCGTGCGCACCCTCAACGCGACGCGCTGGCAAATCTTCACTCTGCTCGAGTTCCCGTCGGCGCTGCCGAACCTGTTCTCGGGCCTGCGCATCGCCTCGACGCTGGCGGTGATCGGCGTGACGGTCGGCGAGCTGGTCGGCGGCAACCTCGGTCTGGGCTTCCTGCTCGTCGCCTCCGAAGGGCAGGGCGACACCGCGGGGGTGTTCGTCGCGATCACCGGGCTGACCATCATCGGCATTGTCGCCTACGCGGCGGTGATCCTGATCGAGAAGAAGGTGTTGCACTACATGCCCAAGGCAAGCCGGACCACGGTGTGAGGATGGATGCGATGAATGGATTGCTAACAGGAAAGCGGGTGCTCGTCACCGGCGGCGCACGCGGACTGGGGCTCGCTTTTGCCGAGCGCATCGCACGCGAGGGCGGCACGGTGGTGATCGCCGACCTGCGCGACGAGCTCGCCGCGGCCGAAGCCGCACGCCTCGCGGCCGAAGGGCTGGCGGTGCATGCACTGTCGCTCGATCTCGCGGATCCGGAGTCGATCCGCAGCTGTGCGCGGCAGGCGTGCGAGGTGCTTGGTGGCCTCGACGGCCTGGTGAACAACGGCGCGGTGACCGACTCGGGCGGCGTGCCGGCCGAGGAGCTCGAGGTCGCGACCTGGGACCGCGTGATGAACGTGAACGTGCGCGGCACCTGGCTGATGACGATCGCGTGCGCTGCGGCGCTGCGCGCCTCCGGCCGCGGGGCGGTGGTGAACCTCGCTTCCGACACCGCGCTGTGGGGCGCGCCGCGTCTGCTGGCCTACGTCGCGAGCAAGGGAGCGATCGTCGCGATGACGCGCAGCCTCGCCCGCGAGCTCGGCGACGGCAGCGTCACCGTCAACGCGATCGCGCCGGGGCTCACGCTGGTCGAGGCGACCGAGTACGTGCCCGAGGCACGTCACCGCCTCTATATCGAGCAGCGCGCGCTGCAGCGCGAGCAGGTGCCCGAGGACGTGTGCGGCGCGGTGCTCTTCTGCTTGTCCGATCTCGCGCGCTTCACGACCGGCCAGCTGCTCGCCGTGAATGGCGGCTTCGTGATGAACTGAGGCGGGGCGACGGACATGAGAACGCATGAAGAACGCCTCGCTGCCCTCGGCACGCATTTCCCGCTCGTCGAAGCGGGCGAGGGCGGGCGGCGCTGGACTTACCGGACGACCGGCCGCGGCGGGCGCACGCTGGTGCTCCTGCACGGCATCGGCTCGAGCTCCGCGTCGTGGCTCGATGTCGCGCTGGCGGCGGGCCGGGACTTCCGCGTCGTCGCGTGGGACGCGCCCGGCTACGGCGGCTCGACCCCGCTTGCGGCGGAGCGCCCGCTCGCGACCGACTACGCGCAGTCGCTCGAAGGCTTCCTCGCGACGCTCGGCATCGAGCGCTGTGTGCTGGTCGGACACTCGCTCGGAGCGCTGATGGCGACCGCCTACGCCGCGGCCTACCCGCGGGGACGCGCGGCGCAGCTCATCCTGGTGTCGCCGGCGCGCGGCTACGGTGCGCGCGAGTTCGACGCCGAGCGCGAGCGCGTGCGTGCCTCCCGCCTGCAGGCGCTGGCCGCGCTGGGCGTGACCGGCATGGCCGCGGAGCGCGCGGGGCGGCTCGTGTCGCCGTCGGCGGGCGCGCCGGTGCGTGAATGGGTGCGCTGGAACATGGCGAGCCTGAATGCCGACGGCTATCGCCAGGCAACCGAGCTGCTGTGCGGCGACGATCTCGCCCGCTACGCTCCCGCGCCTCTGCCGGTCGCCTGCTTCTGCGGCGCCGACGACGTCGTGACGCCGCCGGCGGCCTGCGAGGCGGTCGCCGCCGCGTACGGCGTGCCACTGGTTCTGTTACCGGGCTGCGGCCACGCAAGCCCGGTCGAGATTCCCCACCTCCTCGCGGCGACGCTGCGGGAGTCCATCGAAATGCAAGGAGAGCGCTGTGAGTGACGACAATTCCCTCGACAACCCGGGCAGCAAGTACTCGGTGCCTGCGCTGGAGCGCGGCCTGCGCCTGCTCGGCGAGTTCAGCCGCCACGATCCGGTGCTGTCGGCGCCCGAGCTCGCGCGCCGGCTGGACCTGCCGCGCTCGACCGTGTTCCGCATGCTGTCGACGCTGGAGGACCTGGGCTTCGTCGAGCGCGCCGAGGGCGGGCGCGATTTCCGCCTCGGCATCGCGGTGCTGCGGCTGGGCTTCGAATACCTCTCGTCGCTCGAGCTGACCGAGCTTGGCATGCCGATCCTCGGCCGGCTGCGCGACGTGATCGGCTACGCCAGCAACCTCGTCGTGCGCGACGGCCGTTCCATCGTGTATGTCGCGAAGGTCACGCCGGCCTCGTGGATCGCGTCCTCGGTCACCGTGGGCACGCGCCTGCCGGCGCATGCGACGGTCTTCGGCCGCATCCTGCTGGCGGAGCTGTCGCTCGACGAGCTGCGCGCGCTCTATCCGGAGGAGCATCTCGAGCGCCACAGCGGGCAGACCCCCGCGACGGCGATGGATCTGTTCAACCTGCTGCAACTCGACAAGGGTCGCGACTGCGTCGTCGGCGAAGGCTTCTTCGAGCCCAGCATCTCGACCGTCGCGGCACCGGTGCGCGACCGCGAAGGGCAGGTAATTGCCGCGCTCGGCGCGACGGTGCCCTTCGGCCAGATCGAGGAGGGGCTGCGCGAGAGCCTGGTTACCCACATCCGCGCCGCGGCGCTGGAGCTGTCGTCCGCGCTCGGCTATTCGCAGCGCCGCGCCCGCACGGGCAAGATCATTTCGCTGTGACGGGGGAGCGATGATGGCAATCTGCAATCTCGAAGACTCGGTCGCCGTCGTGACCGGCGGCTCGTCCGGCATTGGTCTCGCCTGCGTCGCCGAGTTTCTCGCGGCTGGCGCGGCCGTCGCCTTCTGCGGCCGTGACGAGGCGCGCCTGCGCGGCGCCGAGAGGCAGCTGCGCGAGCGCTTTCCCGGCGCGCGCCTGCTCGCCGCCCCGTGCGACGTGCTCGACGCGGCCTCGATGCAGGAGTTCGCGGCGCGCACCGAGGAGACCTTCGGCCCGGCGTCCATCCTCGTGAACAACGCCGGCCAGGGGCGCGTGTCGACCTTCGCCGACACCTCCGACGAGGCCTGGACCGAGGAGCTGCACCTGAAGTTCTTCTCGGTGCTGAACCCGACCCGTGCCTTCCTGCCGCAGCTCGAGCGCCGGGCGGATGCGGCGATCGTCTGCGTCAATTCGCTGCTCGCGCTGCAGCCCGAGCCGCACATGGTTGCGACTTCTGCTGCGCGGGCCGGCATCGCGAATCTCGTGCGCTCGCTGGCCGTCGAGTTCGCACCCAAGGGCATCCGCGTGAACGGCATCCTCATCGGGCTCGTCGAGTCCGGTCAGTGGCGCCGCCGCTACGAGCTGCGCGAGCGCCGCGAGCAGGGCTGGGACGCCTGGAGCGCCGAGCTCGCCCGTGCGAAGCAGATTCCGCTCGGGCGCCTGGGCCGCCCCGAAGAGGCCGCCCATGCCGTCTTTTTCCTGGCTTCGCCGCTGTCCTCCTACACGACCGGCAGCCATATCGATATTTCCGGAGGTTTGTCCCGCCATGCAAGATAAGAACACCGTCACCGTCGGCGCCGCCATCGCCGCCTTCCTCGAGCGCTGCGGCGTGCGCACGGCCTTCGGCGTGATCTCGATTCACAACATGCCGATTCTGGACGCGTTCCACGAGCGCGGCCGCATCCGCTTCGTGCCCGCACGTGGCGAAGCCGGCGCGACCAACATGGCGGACGCCGCGGCGCGCACGACCGCGGGCCTGGGCGTGTGCCTCACGAGCACCGGCACCGCCGCGGGCAACGCCTCCGGCGCGATGGTCGAGGCGCTCACGGCCGGCACGCCGCTGCTGCACATCACCGGCCAGATCGAGAGTCCCTACCTCGACCGCAACCTCGCCTACATCCACGAGGCGCCGGACCAACTGACGATGCTGAAGGCGGTGTCGAAGGCCGCGTTCCGCGTGCGCAGCGCCGAGACCGCGCTCAGCACGCTGAAACTCGCGGTGCAGACGGCGATGAGCGCGCCGACCGGCCCGGTCAGCGTCGAAATCCCGATCGACATCCAGGGCGCGCACATCCCGATGCCCGAGGACCTGTCGCCGCTGCCGCTGAAGACGCTTGCGCCTTCGGCCGAGGCGCTCGACCAGCTCGCCGACCGCCTCGCGAGCGCGCGCCGCCCGCTGCTGTGGCTCGGCGGCGGTGCGCGCCAGGCCGGCGCTGCGGTCAAGCGTCTGCTCGACATGGGCTTTGGCGTCGTCACCAGCACCCAGGGCCGCGGCATCGTGCCCGAGGACGATCCGCGCTCGCTCGGTGCCTACAACCTGCACGCGCCGGTGCAGGCCTTCTACCGCGGGTGTGACGCCATGCTGGTCGTGGGCTCGCGCCTGCGCAGCAACGAGACGCTGAAGTACGAGCTCGAGCTGCCGCGCCCGCTGTTCCGCATCGACGCGGACCCGTCCGCCGAGGGGCGCTGCTACAACAGCGACTTCTTTGTCACGGGCGACGCCGTGCTCGCGCTCGAAGGGCTCGCCGACCGCCTCGAAGGGCGCATGCAGGTCGATCCCGAGCACGCCGCAGCGCTGCGCCGCGCGCACGACGAGGCCGTGCGCGGCCTCATCGACGGCCTCGGACCCTACGCGCAGCTCGTCCGGACGCTGCAGGCGCGCCTCGGCCGCAACTTCAACTGGGTGCGCGACGTGACCGTTTCGAACAGTACCTGGGGCAACCGCGAGCTGCGCGTCTTCGAGCCGACTGCGGGCGTTCATGCGCTTGGCGGCGGCATCGGCCAGGGGCTCGCGATGGGCATCGGCGCCGCGGTGGCGGCGGCCGTGAGCGGCTCGGGGCGCAAGACCGTGTGCCTCGCCGGTGACGGCGGCTTCATCCTCAACCTCGGCGAGCTCGCTGCCGCCGTGCAGGAGGAGGCCGACCTGCTGATCGTGCTGATGAACGACAAGGGCTACGGCGTCATCAAGAACATCCAGGACACCTACTACGGCGGGCGCCGCTGCTACGTCGACCTACACACCCCAGACTACGCGCAGCTGTGCGCCGCACTGAGCCTGCGCCACGCGCGGGTGAGCGAGCTCGGCGGGCTGGGCGCCGCGCTCGACGGCGCGCTGTCGCGCAAGGGGCCGTTCCTGCTCGAGATCGACATGCTCGCGATCGGCAGCTTCAAGACGGTGTTCGCCGGCCCGCCGGTGAACAGCAAGAGCGACCTCGAGAAGAGCGCGGCATGAGCGGGCCGGCCAACGTGAAGCGCGTGACCATGATCGGCTTCGGCGCGATCGGCGCCGGCGTGCTGGAGCTCGTGCGCGGCAACCCCGAGATCGCGATCGACGCCGTCGTCGTCCCGGACCCCGCGGACGCGGCGCTGCGCGAGGCGCTGCGCCGTGCCGCCCCGGGTGCGAGGCTCGCCGCTGCGGTCGAGCTCGAGGCCGGCCGTCCGGACCTCATCGTCGAGTGCGCCGGACATTCGGCGATCGGGCAACACGTGATCCCGGCGCTCGAGCGCGGCGTACCCTGCCTCGTGATCTCGGTCGGCGCGCTGTCCGAGGACGGGCTCGCCGAGCGGCTGGAGGAGGCGGCACGCCGCGGCGGCACGCAGGCGCAGCTCCTGCCCGGCGCGATCGGCGCGATCGACGCGCTCGCCGCGGCGCGCCTCGGCGGCCTCGAAGAGGTGCGCTACGTCGGACGCAAGCCGCCGCAGGCCTGGAAAGGCACGCCGGCCGAGGCCGAGCTCGACCTCGACATGGTCGTCGAGCCGGTGCGCATCTTCGTCGGCACCGCCCGCGAGGCCGCGCACCGCTTTCCGAAGAACGCCAACGTCGCCGCCACCGTCGCGCTCGCCGGGCTGGGCCTGGACGCGACCCGTGTCGAGCTGTGGGCCGACCCCCGCGTCGAGGAGAACCAGCACCACATCGACGCGCAGGGCGCCTTCGGCCGCCTCGAGCTGACGATGAGCGGCAAGCCGCTGCGCGCCAATCCCAAGACCTCCGCGCTGACGGTGTTCTGCGTCGCGCGGGCGCTGACCAACAGCGCGCACGCGATCACGATCTAGGAAACGCCATGTACGACCCCGACCAGATTCAATCCATCTGCATTGCCGGCGAATGGCGCCGGGGCGGCGGCGACGTCTACGCCTCGCTCTACCCGGCGAGCGGTGAAGTCGTCGCGCGCCTCAACGCGGCGAACCTTGCCGACGTCGAGGAGGCCATCGCCGGCGCGCACCGCGCCTTCGAGACGAGTGGCTGGGCGCAGAAGAAGCCGCACGAGCGCGCGCTGGTGCTGTATCGCGTCGCCGAGCTGATCCGTGCCCGCGGCGAGGAGCTCGCGCAGAAACAGCGCCTCGACAACGGCAAGCCGATCCTCGAGACGCGCGCGCTGGTCGCGAGCGCGGCGGGCACCTTCCAGTTCTTCGCCGCGGCCTGCGAAACGCTCGAAGAGGCGATCACGCCGGCGCGGGGCGACTACCTGTCGATGAGCGTGTACGAGCCCATGGGCGTGGTCGCCGCGATCACGCCGTGGAACTCGCCGATCGCGAGCGAGGCGCAGAAGATGGCGCCGGCGCTCGCGGCGGGCAACGCGGTCGTCGTCAAGCCTGCCGAGGTCACGCCGCTGCTGGCGCTCGAGCTCGCGCGCATCTGCGAGGAGGCGGGCGTGCCGCGCGGCATGATCAGCGTGCTGCCGGGCAAGGGCTCGGTGATCGGCGACGCGATCACCCGTCACCCGCTGGTGCGCCGCGTGTCCTTCACCGGCGGCACGACGACGGGCCGCCACATCGCGCACATCGCGGCCGACAAGTGCATGCCGGTGTCGCTCGAACTCGGCGGCAAATCGCCGACCATCGTGTTCGACGACGCCGACCTAGATCACGCGGTCAATGGGGTGCTCTACGGCATCTTCAGTTCGTCGGGCGAGTCCTGCATCGCCGGCTCACGCCTCTTCGTCGCACGCGCCCTTTACGAGGACTTCGTCGCGCGCCTTGTCGCTGGTGCGGAGGCACTGACGGTCGGCGACCCGGCGAGTGAGCGCACGCAGATGGGGCCGCTGATCACCGCGCAGCACCGCGAATCGGTCGAGCGCTACGTCGCGCTCGGCCGCGAGGAGGGCGGGCGCGTGCGCTGCGGCGGCGCGCGGCCGCAGGGCGCACATCTGGAGCGGGGCAACTACTACCTGCCCACGATCCTCGACGGGCTCGACAACCGCAAGCGCCTCTGCCGCGAGGAAATCTTCGGGCCGGTGCTGGTCGCGCTGCCCTTTGACGACGAGGCCGATCTCGTCGCGCAGGCCAACGACAGCGTCTATGCGCTTGCCGCGGGCATCTGGACGCGCGACTACCAGCGCGCCTGGCGTGTCGCCCGCGCCGTGCAGGCGGGCACCGTGTGGATCAACACCTACAAGCAGTTCTCCGCCTCGACGCCCTTCGGCGGCTGGCGGGACAGCGGCCTCGGCCGTGAGAAGGGGCGCCTGGGGATCCTGCAGTACATGGAGCAGAAGGGCGTCTACTGGGGCATGAACGAGACCCCGCTGGCCTGGGCCGCGCCGCGGACCGACTTGGCGGGCGTCTGAGCAATCGTCACGGGGCGCGACAGGCGCCCCGGAAGAAATACAGAGAGAATGAGAGGAGACAGCATCATGGCGGTACTGGGCATCGACGAGATCACCTATCGCGCCGAGGATCTCGCGACCTGCGGGAAGTTCTTTGCCGACTGGGGCCTGCGGCTTGTCGCCGAGCGCGACGACGAGCTCGTGTTCCACACGCTGAACGACTGTGTCGTGCGCGTCGCCCACCCATCGCGCGCCGGCGTGCCGGCCGGCATCGAGGACGGCCCGACCCTGGTCGAGGTCGTGTGGGGCGTCGACAGCGAGGCCAATCTCGCGACCTATGCCGAGGGCCTGCGCGATGCGCCCGGCTACTCGGTCGCGGACGGACGGGTGCGCTGCATCGACCCCAACGGCATCGCACTCGGCCTGCAGGTGAGCCGCAAGCGCGCGGTCGAGGTCGAAGGCGCCGAGTTCAACACCTGGAACCGGCGCCCGCGCGTGAACCGGTCCGCGCCAATCTACGAGCGCGCGGTGCCGATCGAGGTCGGCCACGTCGTGTTCTTCGCCGCGCATCGCGAGAAGGCGGTGCGCTTCTACACGGAGAAGCTCGGTTTCGCGCTGTCGGACCAGTACCCGGGGCGCGGCAGCTTCCTGCGCTGTGCGCCCCATGGCGGCCATCACGACCTGTTCCTGCTGCAGCTGCCGAGCGGCAAGAACGGCCTCAACCACGTCGCCTTCACGGTGCGCGACATCCACGAGGTGATCGGCGGCGGGATGGCGATGGACCGCTGCGGCTGGCGCACCCAGCTCGGCCCGGGTCGCCACCCGGTGTCCTCGGCCTACTTCTGGTACTTCGAGAACCCCGCCGGGGGGCTCGTCGAGTACTACGCCGACGAGGATGAGCTCACCGGCGAATGGGTGCCGCGCGACTTCGAGCCCGGCCCGACGGTGTTCGCGGAATGGGCGGTCGAAGGCGGTATCGACGGGTTCAGTCGCCGGCCGCACGGGGCGGACGCGCCACGCTCGGGCTTTCTCACGGACCGCAGCGGCGAGACCGACCGCTGAGGGGCCGACAAACCTTTATTTCACGCCATCGCCGCGGCATGCACCCGCAGCGAGTCAATCACGAGGAGACATCACATATGTGTATCGCAAACCGGCCGCTCTATCTCGAGCCGCACCAGGCCCGCAGCGCGGCGCCGACCCCCTTCGAGGACCTGCTGGGCGACGCGATCGAGCGCGCCTACGCTCAGGGCATCCACGAGCTGGAGTCCTTGGTCGCCTATCTGAACCAGTCCGGCCCCAGCGCGCCGAACGGCTCGCAGTGGACGACCGAGCTGTTCTGCGCCGAGATGGCCCGCCTCGGCGCCTGAGCGCCGCGACTCGATAACGAATCGGAGATACCAAAGTGAGCACCAAGGAAATCGACCCCATCGACGAATACCTCGCGGACGGCCTGAAGGACCGCTGGTACGCGATCTGCCCGTCCAGCTTCGTCACCGACCGCGCCATCAGCCTGCGCCGCCTCGGCCTCAAGCTCGCCCTGTGGCGCGATCCCGCGAGCGGAACGATCCACTGCCTCGAGGACCACTGCCCGCACCGCGGCGCGCCGCTGTCGGTCGGCGTCGTGCTGGGCGACCGCATCGCCTGCGCCTACCACGGCGTCGAAGTGCGCTGCGACGGCGTCGTCACGCGCGTGCCCGGCAGCCCGGGATGCAAGCTCGAAGGCTCGCGCACGACACGCTCGTACCACGTGCAGGACGCCGCCGGCATGATCTTCCTGTACAACGCCGCGAGCCCCGTCGAGGTGCCGCCGCCGCTGGAGCTGCCCGAGTACCTCGCCTCGCCCGAGTGGAGCAGCTTCCACTCCTACATGGAGTGGAAGAGCGACTACCGCTACGTCGCCGACAACGTCATGGACCCGATGCACGGCGCCTACCTGCACCGCCAGTCGCACTCGATGTCTGAAGGCGACATCTCGGCCGACTTCGTGATCCGCGACACCGACCACGGTTTCTTCTTCGAGAAGAAGGGCCAGCGCAACGTGAACTTCGACTGGACCGAGCTCCACGACGACGGCAAGCTCATGTACCACCGCCTCGAGATCCCCTACCCGAAGACTGGCGGCCCCGGCGGCAACTTCACCATCATCGGCATGTACGTTCCGATCACGCGCGACACCTGCGGCGTCGTGTTCTGGCGCTGCCGCAAGCTGGGTGGCTGGCAGCGCGACGTGTGGCGCTTCCTGTACAAGAACCGCCTTGAGGCGCGGCACTGGGAAGTCGTCGAACAGGACCGCACGACGCTCGAGCTGATGGAGCCCGATGCGTGCGAGCGCGAGTTCCTCTACCAGCACGACATGGGTCTCGTGCGCCAGCGGCGCTACATGCGCAGCATCGCGGCAGAGCAGATCGAGGCCGCCCAGTCGGCCCGCTGAGCGGGTCGCCCACACGACGGGCCGTCCGCATACCGGACGGCCCGCGAGCCGATGGATATCGAGATGACTACAGACGAAACCGTGACGATGCGCGTCGAGGCCATGCGCTACGAGGCCGAGGGCATATTGAGCATCGAACTGGCCGCCCCCGACGGCGCCGAACTGCCCGTGGTGGCTGCGGGCGCGCACGTCGACCTCTTCCTCCCCAACGGAATCGCGCGCAGCTACTCGCTGGTCGTGCCGCGATCCTCGCCGCGCGCCTACGTCGTCGGCGTGCTGCTCGACCGCTCGAGCCGCGGCGGATCGCGCTACATCCACGAGCAGCTGCGCGTCGGCCAGGAGATCCCGGTGTCGCGCCCGCGCAACCATTTCGTCCTCGACGAGGATGCGGGCGACACCGTGCTGCTCGCGGGCGGCATCGGCATCACGCCGATCTACAGCATGTACGCGCGCCTCGTCGCGCTGGGGCGGCCGGTGCGCCTGCTCTATAGCGTGCGCTCGCGCCGCCAGGCCGCGTTCGCGCGCGACATCGAGCGGCTCGGCGGCGCAACCGACTGGCACATCGACGACGAGGCGGGCGGCCCGCCGGACCTCAAGGCCTACCTTGCAAGGTTCGACGTCAAGGCGCATTTCTACTGCTGCGGGCCGACACCGATGATCGACCGCTTCGAGGCGGTGTGCGAGGAGCTCGGCTATCCCAACGTGCATGTCGAACGCTTCGCCGCGCGCACCGACCAGGCGCCCGCCGAAGCCGGTGGCGCCTACGAGCTCGTGCTCCAGCGCAGCCGCCGCAGCCTGCACGTCGCCGCGGGCGAGTCGCTCATCAGCGTGCTGCAGGCGAACCGTATCGAGGTGCCGTTCAACTGCCAGGAAGGGGTGTGTGGCTCGTGCGAGACGCGCATCATCGAAGGCGAGGCCGACCATCGCGACTCGGTGCTGAGCAAGGCCGAGCGGGCGGCCAACAAGAGCATGATGGTGTGCGTCTCGGGCTGCAAGGGCGCGCGCCTGGTGCTCGATCTCTGAGCGGCCGGCGGGCGGGAGAGGGCGATGCAAATCTGCGTCGCGCAGTCGTGGAGCGACCTGCAGGCGCTGCTCTTCGAGGGCGCGTGGAACGAGCGCATCCTTCGCTACCGCTCGCCCTGCGCTTTCCGCGGCCTGGACGATGCGGGCCATCGCCTTGCGACCAGCCTCGCCCGGCTGGGCGGCGACAGCGCGCGGCTCGAGCGCCATCTGATCCGCAACTTCATCAAGTACGCCCACCGCGACGTCGTCGAGCGCGACTCCCTGTGGCACTGGCTCTCGGTCGCGCAGCACCACGGCCTGCCGACGCGCCTCCTCGACTGGACGCACTCGCCACTGGTCGCGATGCACTTCGCGACCGCCCGCGCCGAAGCGATGGAGTGTGACGGCGCGATCTGGTCCATCAACTACGAGCGCGCCCACCGCCTGCTGCCCGCCGTGGTGCGCGACGCGCTCGACCGCGAGGGGGCGAACGCCTTCACGACCGAGATGCTCGCGCACACCGTGACGACGCTGGACAGCCTCGAGGCCATGTCCGCGCAGTCCTTTCTGCTGTTCTTCGAGCCGCCGTCGATCGACGACCGCATCGCGAACCAATACGCGCTGTTCTCGGTGATGTCCTCGGCGGCGGCCGGCGTGGACGACTGGATCGCGCGGCACCCGGCGCTGTGCCGCAAGATCGTCGTGCCGGCGGCCCTCAAGTGGGAGATCCGCGACAAGCTCGATCAGTGCAATATCACCGAGCGGGTGCTGTTCCCCGGGCTGGACGGCCTGAGCCGCTGGCTGGCGCGTCAGTACCGTGCGCGTGCCTGAGGGGTCCCCGCCCCGGGGCGCGATTCTGCCCGGATGGCATGGATCGCGCGGGTCGGCCGCGAGCGCGGCGATGACGGCCCCTTGGCCGCGACGATCCGCGGTACTGGCCGTAGTCGACAGCCGCGGCGCGACCTCGGAGTGTGTGCAGTTGCCGCCGGCGCGATGGGGCACCAGCAGCGGCGCCCAAAGGAGGGCGGGCGATCACGGTGAGGGGGCCGGCCAGGTAGGGTATCGAGGCAGAGCAGCCCTCGCGAAGGGGGGCGCTGCGAGAGGATGAGTCCGCAGCCGTCTCCAGCCCGGACCGACTCGTTGCTGCCGTTGGCGGCGGTGCTTAGGGCAGGGTGACTTGCTGCCCGTCCGGGCGATAGGTCAGCAGATGCTTGACCACTCCGCCCTGAATCGACTTGACCATGGTTTCCAGTGCCTGCTGCGTCGCCTCGTCGCTCGGTTCTCTGCGTCCTTGCCCGCTTAGGCAGCCGACAAACACCATGTCCCAGGATTGTCCGGTGTGGCGCGATTCTTCCACCAGTTCAGCGAAGCTCTGGATTTCGTTGGTTTTCTTGTCTACGTACATCACGGGAACGAGCGCGCCCCCCTGACCATTTTCAAAGATCCGCTTTTCTTCTGCAGAGGCGCCTTCAGGCAATTCGGCCCGCACGAAAACGAACAACAAACGCTGCGGCTCGGGTTGCCGGCGAGCAGTCTCCAAGAGATTTTGAAACCCTGAAATGATCATCTTTCCGTACTTCCCTTCCTGTCGTCAGGAAGCGAATTCTGTCACAAAACCACGAAGGGGCAACGAGAGTGAATCGCCGGGGGCGGGATGCGACCATGGCCTTCGTCACCGCGCGGTAGTAGTCCTCGCCCGATCCGGTCAGCGTGATCTGGCGATGGCCGCGGTGCAGCAGTCGGATGCCGAGCGTTTCCTCGAGCGACCGGATCTGCCGGCTGACGGCGCCGGGCGTGACGTGCAGTTCGTCGGCGGCGACGGTGTCGGCATGGTGGCAGCGCAATTCCTGTCGAAGCGTGGGGGAGTGGTCAGAACGCTGCGCATCGGGCTCGGCATCTCGTTGGTCTCGGCGCTCGCGGCGCTGATGGTGGCCGCGGGCTCGCAACCGACACTGCTCCAGCTGCTCCTGCCGCAGCTGCCGCTGGCCTTCGGGGCTGGTCTCGTGATTCCGAGCGCCATTGCCGGCGCAGTGACGCCCCAAGGTCAGCGCGCGGGGCTCGCGGCCGGATTGCTCGGCTGTCTGCAAATGTTCGGCGCTGCGCTGTTCGGCTACGTCGCAGTGCGACTCTATGCGGGAACGGCGGTGCCGATGCTGGCGATCCAGGTCGGTGCGTTCGCACTCGCCGCAGCCGTGATGCTGCTGATCCATCGCCAATCACCGGACGCCACCGCGGCGCGGCAGTCAGTGTAGCGTCGCGTGGAACATGTCTTCGGGCAGATGCCAGCTCGCGAACTCCTCCGCGGGCAGCGGCTGGCTGATGAAGTAGCCCTGGGCAACGTCGCACTTGAGCGCGGCCAGGCGGGTCCATGTCGCCTGGTCCTCGACGCCTTCGGCGATCACGCTGAGGCCCAGGTCGTGGCCGAGGTCGATCGTCGAGCGCACGATCGCGTCCGAGCCTTCGTGCTCGAGCATGCGGCCGACGAAGGACTGGTCGATCTTGATCGAGTCCGTCGGCAAGCGCTGCAGATAAGTGAGGCTGGAAAAGCCGGTGCCGAAGTCATCGATCGCGAGGTGGACGCCCAAGTCCCTGAGGCGCTTGAGCGTCTCGAGCGACCCGCGCGGATCCTCCAGCAGTGCGCTTTCGGTGATTTCGAACTGGACGTTCCCCGCGTCGACGCCCCAGGTGAGGAAGAGCCCGCGGATGCGGTCCACGAGGCGGGAGTCGAGGAGGTCCCTCGTGGATAGGTTGATGGCCAGCGGTACCGCGATGCCGTCGGACTGCCAAGTGTAGACCTGTCGAAAGGCCTCGCCCAGCACCCAGTTCGTGAGCGGTGTGATCAGGCCGGCCTTCTCAGCCATCTTGATGAAGCGGTCCGGCCCGATCAGCCCGTGCTCGGGATGGGCCCAGCGCACCAGCGCTTCGGCGCCGCAGGGGATGCCGGTGGCGATGTCGACCTTGGGCTGGCAGTACAGGCGCAGTTGCTCGTCGGCGATCGCGTGATGCAGCTCGGCGACCAGCGACAGGTTGCGGTTGCAGTCGCGGTCCAGGTTTCCGGTGAAGATGGCGAAGTTGCCTGGGCTCTGGCGTGCCTCGCGCGAAGCCAGCGCCGCACGTCGCATGAGGGCGTCCGGGCCGGGGCCGTGGCCGGGGAACAGCGCGATCCCGACGCGCGGCCGCGCGTCGATTGCGAAGCCGGACAGTTTGAGCGGTTGGTCGAAGGCCGCGAGAACGCGGACTGCTCTCTGCCCCGCGCGCTCGGCGTCAGTGTCGCGCCACAGCACTGCAAACTCGTCGTCGCTGACCCGCGCGAGCAGGTCCTCGTCGTCGAGAAGAGGGCGCAGGATTGCCGCAGCCTGGACCAGCAGTTCGTTGCCGTGCTGCGCCCCGAGCAACTCGTTGACCTCGCGGAACTGGTCGAGCGCGACGATGCTGACGGCAAACGGGCGAGGCGTTCGCGGCGATCGCGCGATCAACTCGCCGAGTCGTTTGTGGAACAGCGAACGGTTGGGCAGGTCGGTCACCGGGTCGTACAGGGCCACGCGCTGCAAGGCCGCTTCGGCCTCCAGCTGGCGATTGCGCGCGCGGAGGGCTCCGATGCCGAACGCCACGTCCTCGGCAAGTTCGCTGAGCACGTTGACCTCCTCGTTCCCGAAGGCGTCCTTGTCGCCGGCGATGATGGTGAGATTACCCTCCACCTGGCCGTCGATGATCAACGGAAAGGCACTTACGGCCACGTAGCCGCGTTTGCGCTGCTCGGCGTGCAGGAATGCGAGCGCGGGATCCTCCTGCACGAGATGGCTCACGCGCGGTGCGCCGCTGCGGATCGCGAGTGCCGTGGGATGCTTGATTTCGTCGGCCCACGACAGCGGGAAAAACTCCCAGATCCCTTCCTCGGCCCCAGCACACGCCATCATCCGGATGGTCCGTTTCTCGTCGCGGTCCGCGTAGCCGATCCATGCCATGCGGTAACCGCCCTGATCGACGATGGCGTGGCACATGTCCTGCAGCAGGGCTTCTTCGTCGACCGCGCGCGCAAGCGTCCGGTTGCCGGCGCTCAGCGTCTTCAAGGCCCGGTACAGGCGCTTGTAGTCCTCGATGGACACGCAGGCCGCTTCAGGGGGCCGCGTGCTTTCGTCCTTGGCTCCGTCCATGTTCCGCCTCCTTGCAGCCCGATGACCGAGGGGGCCCGCGAGGCGGCACCCGCGCAAGCGTTCATCCCCGTCGCGAAGAGACGCATGAACCACTCCGCAAAGCGCCTCATTTCTTAGTCAGGGAAGTCCGCGGTGCGTTCCATCGTGGCTTGCGCTGACTTGAGTAAAGCTCAAGCAAGTCCGTGTGATTTATCGATTGTCGCGGCTTTGTCGGAAAGCAACCATGCCGCATCGTGAACATCTCCCCACGGGCGTGGCTCGGCGGCGAAGGGCGGGGTGGCCCTGATCACGGTGACGGGAAGCAAGGTTCCTGCATGTACATCCGTCGTATTTACAAGATAGTTCTCCCAGACTAGTGTACATACATCGTACATCCACCGCAGGAGCTTCCCATGCGCACCACGCGCGCATTCAAGAACGGCAATTCACAGGCCGTGCGCATTCCATCGGACCTGGCTTTCGAACGCACCGACATCGAGCTGGAAATCGAACGCGTTGGCGACGAGTTGCGCATTCGTCCCGCTCGTCGGTCTCTCGCTGGTGTGATGGCCAAGTTCGCGAGGTTCTCCCCGGACTTCATGGCTGAAGGTCGCGGCGATCAGGAGCAAGCCGAAAGGGATTCGCTGTGATGGCGCGGTACATGCTCGACACCAACATGTGCATCTATCTGATGAAGAACCATCCCGAGGAGGTCGCTCGACGTTTTGCCCAGTGCTATGTGGGGGATGTCGTGATGTCAGCAATCACCTTTGCCGAACTTCAATACGGCGTAGCGGCCTCGGCCGATCCGGAGCGCGAGCGCGCCAATCTCGACGACCTCGCTCAGGATATCCCCGTCATGCCGTTTGATGCCGAGGCTGCACTTGCGTATGGCCCGATCCGACTGGCCTCTCGCGAGAGCAAGAAGGATCATCTCGACAAGTTGATTGCAGCCCATGCGGTGGCGCTCGGCGTTACGGTCGTCACCAACAACACGAAGGACTTCGCAAGGTACCTCGAAGTGGTGACGGAGAACTGGCTGACGCCAACGGAACCGGAGCATTGACTGCCGACGGAGAGCTTCAACGTGGTGGAGACTACTGTTCAGCCTCTCAGTGTCATGGGGGACCCATCGGATCTTGCCGAGGATGCGGCCGTGCGGCTGCTCTCGCCGATCGATCCGAGTGGTGATTACTTGGTAGCATCCGGTGGTGACTGTCGTGTGGATAAGGACATCGGCATCAGCCAGCTTACACCCGACGGCCTTTGAAAACTCCGCCGTAGTTCCGCGCCGTCACTGGGTTTGGCGCGGCGTTGTGTTGAAATAAAAGTGACGTAAGTGTTTGATTTACTAGCTTAGAACCCGGTCTTGTGGCTCCAGTTGTCACCGGTTCGATCCCGGTATGTCGCCCCAAGCTACAGCAAAAACAGGCGCCTTCAGGCGCCTGTTTTGTTTCGCCCCTATTTCAATATCGGCTTTCGTTCAGAGCGAAGTTGCGCCCTCCAACTGTGTTTTGCGTCCCGTGCCGTATGTCCGGCTTAATGTTGTCCCGCGGAAGCGCTGGCGCTATTCTCCTTATTGATTGTTGAGTGCGGGCTCCCCGGCGGAGTTCGGCTTTCGAAAACACACGCGCGGCTGACGGACTGCATGTCGTAATTTGATGTGCTGCGGTCCGCGTGCCAAATGGATGGCAAATTATGTCGGACGCTTCTGGCGCTATTGATCTAGACCAAATCAGGGAATTGCTGCGGCAGGTTATTGATCCGGAGGTCGGCATCAATATCGTTGACCTGGGGTTGATATACGGCCTTGAATTCGCTGACGACGAATTGCTCATTCGTCTGACCATGACATCCCCGGCCTGCCCTCTCGGCGACGTGATTGTCTCGGATATCGATTCAGTGCTGGACCCTGCTGTGCCTCAGGACATTCGAATCCGGGTGATGCTGGTCTGGGAGCCGCCCTGGAGTCCGGAGTTGATGACGCCGGAAGCGCGCAAACATTTTGGATGGTGAGTCGGTTCGGTCCGCGACTTCATATATGCGTAGCCGACTGATACTTCTTTTGCCGGCCGTGATGATCCTGATCGCGGCTGTGATGGCTGGTATCGCTCGCCTCGGCGTTCCGACGCCGCTGCAGGCGTCCATTCTCGCAGCGGTGCACGGGCCGCTGATGGTGTGCGCCTTCTTCGGCACCGTTATCAGCCTGGAGCGCGCCGTCGCCCTTGGCGGCGCCTGGGTTTATCTCGCGCCGGCGGCCTGTGCCTTGGGTGGCGTCGCGCTGGTGGTAGGATTGCCTCCGGAGGCGGCTGCGCTCTTGTTTGTCTGCGGTAGTGCTGTTCTCGTTGCCGCGAGTATTGAGGTGATACGGCGTCATCTGGCGGCTCATACGGTGACGTTGCTCCTGGCCGCACTGTGTTGGCTCGTGGGGAACCTTGTGTGGGCATTCCGTGCAGAGGGGGCGCTGCCGGTGGCTGCCTGGCTCGGCTTCCTTGTGATCACGATTGCCGGCGAGCGTCTTGAGTTGACGCGTTTGTTGCCACGGAAGCGTGCGGCGCTGCCTATGTTTCTTCTTGCGGTCGGCGTCGTTTCGGCCGGGTGCCTGATGTCGTTCCATATGCCGGACGTCGGAAATCGGGTCTTCGGTCTTGGCCTGCTGTTGCTTGCCTTGTGGCTCGCACGGTACGACATTGCGCGTCACAACGTCAGGCAGAGCGGCCTTACGCGCTTCATTGCGGTCTGCCTGCTGTCAGGCTATGGCTGGCTGGCCTTTGGCGGTGTTCTGGCGGCATTGGGCGGCTTGGAGGTGGGCGTGCCATGGCGTGACGCGGCGCTGCACGCGGTAGGGCTTGGGTTCGTGGTCGCGATGGTGTTCGGCCATGCGCCAATCATCCTGCCGGCCGTCGCGCGCGTGCGCATCGCCTATCATCCCGCGATGTATTTTCCGCTAGTGCTTCTGCACCTATCGTTGGCACTGCGGGTCGCGTCATTTGCACCGGCGCTGCATGGGCTTCATGCCGCGTCCGGCGTCGCGAATGCAATCGCTCTCGCTGTTTTCGGGATAGTGATCGGCAGTCGCGTTTCCCGCGCGGGGGGACATCCACGGCAATCCCCCATCCGGAGGCAAAACGCCGGGCCCGGCCGATCCGAATGACCGCTTGCTGATGCAGGAGAGATCTCTCTGCCTCGGCGGGAGGGGCGGTGCGACGATAGCGCTGCTAAAATGCCCGGCCCCAACATACTTCGGCTAGACAATGAAACGTATTGAATCTGCCTTCGAGCATGCGCTGTTTGCCAGCCGATGGCTGATGGCGCCTGTGTATATGGGCCTTGTCCTGGCGCTTGTTGTGCTGCTCGTGAAGTTCGGCAAGGAGATCTATCACCTGTTCGCCAACATCATGGAAGCGACGGGCGGCGAAATGATCATCGGCGTGCTGTCGCTGGTGGATATCGCACTGATCATGAGTCTATTGGTGATCATCATGTTCAGCGGCTATGAGAACTTCGTGTCGAAGATGGAGGATCTGCATTCGCATGCAGACCGTCCCGAATGGATGGGACACATCGGCTTTTCCGACCTGAAAATCAAGCTTATCGGCTCGATCGTAGCGATCTCCGGTATTGAATTGCTGAAGGCCTTCATGAACGTCGGAAATCTGCCCGACCGCCACCTTGCGTGGATGGTCGGTATTCATTTGACGTTTGTCGTTTCCGGTCTGCTCTATGCATTGATGGACCGCCTTCACGGCAAAGGGCACTGACTGCTAGAGCTGGAGTCGCTCGAGGAGTTCTCGCTCGATCTGCAGGACGCGTGAATCGATCGAGAGCGCTTGGCCGCTGACCAGGAAGGTGTCTTCGACTCGCTCGCCGAGGGTCGCGATCTTTGCCGTGTAAAGCCGGATTTCATGCTGGGCCAGGACTTCGGCCACCGAAAACAGCAGCCCGGGGCGGTCCGCAGCGACCAGCGACAGTATATGGTGCTTGCCTGAATCGTCGGGCTGGATGCTGATCTGTGGGGTGATCGGAAAGTGCTTCACCTGGCGCGAGAGGCGACCGGTCGCGGGTCGATCGGGCGCAGCAGGTTTCGTCAGACGCTCCGCGAGGTCGTGCTCGATGAGCGTGATCATGTCGCGGTAATGCAAGTCGTTACCAGGATCTTGCAGGACGAAGCTGTCGAGCGCATAGCCGTGACGGGTCGTGTGCACTTTCGCGTCCAGGATCGAGAACCCCAGTCGCCCGAAGAAGCCGGTCAGTCGCACGAACAGATCCTTCTGGTCGCGCGTGAAGACCATGACCTGGACGCCCTGGTTTTCTTCAGGGACCCGCGCCTTGACGACCGGTTCGTCGGCATCGGGGCGAAAATAGAGCATCCGCGAATGCCAGGCGATTTCCTCGGCCGAATGGCGCATGAAATAGACGGCATCTAGCTGCTTCCAGAACGCGTCCTCCATTCCTGGGCGCAGTCCGTAATAGCGGAGCAGGGCGCGGGCATTTTCCTGTCGGTCGTCCAGTCCGAGAGCTTGCTGCGGCGTCGCGCCGCGTAGCAGTTTCTGTGTGGCGAAGAACAGATCCTCGAGCAGCTTTCCCTTCCAGCCATTCCAGACTTTCGGGCTGGTTCCACGGATGTCGGCGTGGGTGAGGAGGTAGAGCGCAACAAGGCGACGCTCCTCGCCGACCGTGTCGGCAAACCGGCGAATCACCTCCGGGTCCGACGTGTCCTCCTTCTGAGCGACATGCGACATCGTAAGGTGGTGTTCGACCAGCCATACGACAAGATCGGCGTCCTTCTGCGAAAGGTTGTGCGTTTCGCAGAATTCGCGCGCCTCGACCATTCCGAGCTTCGAATGATCACCGCCTCGTCCCTTCGCGACATCGTGGTATAGCGCAGCGATGTAGAGCAGCCAAGCCCGCTCGAAGCCGAGAATCAGGCGCGTCATCAACGGGTATTCGTGTGCATGTTCGCCCATCGTGAATCGCCGGACGTTGCGCAGCACCATCATGATGTGCTGATCCACCGTGTAGACGTGGAACAGGTCGTGCTGCATCTGGCCGACGATCCTGCGCCACGGCGGGAGGTAGCCACTCAGGATGCCATATTGATTCATGCGCCGAAATTCGTGCACGATGCCGCGGCGTTGCTGCAGCAGTTCTAGGAACAGGGCCTGGTTTTTCGGGTCGGCGCGGAAGCTCGCGTTGATGCGTTTACGATTCAGCCACAGCGCGCGTAAGGTGCGCGCCGTCATGCCTTTCAGTTCCGAGCGCTGCTGCAGCAGGAGAAAACACTCCAGCAGGGCCGAAGGGTGGTTCTCGAAAGTGTCTTCCGTGCGCATGTCCAGCAGTTCGCGTACTGCCTGGAAGCGTTCGTTGATGACTATGGCCGGCCCGCCACGGTTCGGGAAGATCTCGGCGCCGTAGTTTTGCAACAGGATCGTGTTGGTCTGCGTGATCTTCTTCGCGTTCACGTAGTAGCGCTGCATGAACACTTCGGAGGCGCGCTTGCCGGCCGTGGCCTCCACACCGAAGGCGCGCGCGAGCTTCTCCTGATGGTCGAACAGGAGCCGATCCTCGGCGCGTCCCGCCAAGTAGTGCAATCGGATGCGGACGTGTTGGAGGAAGCGTTCGATGCTGCGCAGATCCGTCGCCTCGGCACCCGTGATCAGGCGTCGCCGGGCGAGGTCGCGCCAATTGCGTCCCAGACCCGCGGCGCGGGCAATCCATCCGAGCATTTGCAGATCCCGCATGCCGCCCGGGCTTTCCTTGCAGTTCGGCTCTAGCGCGTATGGCGTGTCGTTGAAGCGTGCGTAGCGATTTTCCTGTTCGAGTTGCTTGGCCTTGAAGAAGGCGCGCACGTCGAGTCGCTCGCGGTATTCGTTTGCGAACCGATCGAACAACGTTCGATTGCCGGCGAGGAGGCGAGCTTCGAGGAGGTTTGTCTGAACCGTGATGTCTTGGTCTGCGGCGGCGAGGCATTCTTCGATCGTACGCACGCTTTGACCGATTTCCAGTCCAACGTCCCACAGCGCGCCGATTAGGGTGGAAAGGCTGGCCTGGAGCGCGCTGTCGGGTTCGGATGGAAGGAGGACCAGGAGGTCAACGTCTGAATGAGGGAAAAGCTCGCCGCGCCCATAACCCCCGACCGCGACAAGTGCAGCATCGGCAGGTATTCCGCAAATGCGCCAGAGGTGCAGGACGGCTTCATCGACGAGGTGCGCTCTGCCGCGCAAGACTGCCGTGGTGGCCGGATGCACCTCATAGGCGGCGCGGATGCGCGCACCGCCGGCGGCGAGGGACCCGCGTGCGTTCGCAATGGCCGCCTGGATTGCGTCGATCGATATTACGCTCATCCCGTTCTTGGCTTCCGCTCAGGAAAGAAGTGGGGCAACGAGTGCCGGTGGAGGAGGGCAGTCGGGTGAGACCGTGAGGACCTCGAAACCTGTCGGCGTAATGAGGATCGTGTGTTCCCATTGGGCCGACAGGCTGCGATCCTTGGTCACTATGGTCCAGCCGTCCGGCAGTTCGGAGATGGCCGCCTTGCCCGCGTTGATCATCGGTTCGATGGTAAAGGTCATGCCGGGAAGCAATTCGGGCCCGGTTCCAGCTTTGCCGTAGTGCAGGACTTGGGGCTCCTCATGGAATTTGAGTCCGATTCCGTGACCGCAGAACTCCCTTACAACCGAAAAACCACTGTCTTCGGCATGCTTCTGGATGATCTGGCCGATGTCGCCAAGTCGTGCGCCCGGCTTGACGACGGAAATGCCCAGCCACAGACACTCAAGGGTCACTTGGCAAAGGCGCCTGGCCAGGATACTTCCATCTCCTACGATGAACATGCGACTGGTATCGCCATGGTATCCGTCCTTGATGACGGTGATGTCGAGGTTGACGATATCGCCCTTCTTGAGTGCCTTCGGGCCCGGTACGCCGTGGCACACTTGATGGTTGATCGAAGTGCAGATCGACTTGGGATAGGGCGGATAGCCGGGGGGGGCGTAGTTCAGCGGAGCGGGAATGGTCTGTTGGACGTTGACCATATACTCATGACATAGCTGATCCAGCTCGCCGGTTGTCACGCCGGGTTTGACGAAGGGGGCGATGTAGTCGAGAACTTCGGCGGCGAGTCGGCCGGCGACGCGCATTTTCTCGATTTCGTCGGGTGTTTTTATCGTGATGCTCATTTGTCGGGGGTCCGAAGCTAATTCGCTAAAGGAGGAAGGCTAGCGCATGGAGCGGGTCGCAGCAAATTGCCCGCGTCGGCCTGAGGAGGTCCGCTTGTATGCTCGCCTTGAGTGGGTGGGGTTGAAGCTGTTATCATCTCGGGCTTGTCCGCCTTTGCGTGCGGGCAAAATCCCCACGCCCGGCAGTGCGCCGAAAGGGTCCGCTGTCCGGCTCAATGCCTGATGGCGGTGGTGACGGTCAAACGCCGTCGTGCCGGGCGGAGGTTCAACCCTTTGATTTGGAGTAACACATGTCCGTCACGATGCGCCAGATGCTGGAAGCTGGCATCCACTTTGGTCACCAAACCCGCTTCTGGAACCCGCGCATGGCCCCGTATATCTTCGGCCAGCGCAACAAGATCCACATCGTCAACCTCGAGAAGACGCTTGCCAAGTACAACGAGGCAATGGATTACATCCGCAAGCTTTCCGCCAATCGCGGCAATGTGCTGATGGTCGGCACGAAGCGTCAGTCGCGTGAAATCGTTGCGGAAGAAGCTCGCCGTGCAGGTGTTCCGTTCGTTGACGAGCGCTGGCTGGGCGGCATGCTGACCAACTTCAAGACGGTCAAGCAGTCGATCAAGCGCCTGAAGGAAATGGAAGCCATGGTCGAAGACGGTTCGATCGAGCGCCTTTCCAAGAAGGAAGCGCTGATGGCGTCGCGCGAAATGGACAAGCTGCAGAAGAGTATCGGCGGCATCAAGGATATGGGCGGCCTGCCCGACGCGCTGTTCGTGATCGACGTCGGCTATCACAAGATCGCCGTCACCGAAGCCAAGAAGCTCGGTATTCCGGTCATCGCCGTGGTCGATACGAACCACTCGCCCGAAGGCGTGGATTACATCATTCCCGGTAACGACGATTCGTCGCGCGCGATCCGTCTCTACGCCCGTGGCGTTGCCGATGCCGTACTCGAAGGTCGTGCGCTGGCCATGCAGGACATCGTTGCCGGCGGCTCCGACGAGTTCGTCGAAGTCGAAGAAGAAGGCGCGGACGATCAGGCCTGAGCCTTCCCGGTTGTCGATGACAACGCATTGAATTCGTAATTCAGGAGTTAGCATGGCGGAAATTACCGCAAGCATGGTCAAGGAACTGCGCGAGAAGACCGACGCGCCCATGATGGAATGCAAGAAGGCGCTGACTGAAGCTGCCGGCGACCTCGCGAAGGCCGAAGAGATCCTCCGCGTGAAGTTGGGTAACAAGGCGAGCAAGGCTGCATCGCGCGTGACGGCTGAAGGCATCGTCTCGACCTACCTGTCCGCGGACCGCAAGCTCGCCGCGATGGTGGAAGTGAACTGCGAAACCGACTTCGTCGCCAAGAACGATGACTTCCTCGCGTTCGCCGCCTCGGTCGCCGAGCTCGTCGCGAAGAACAATCCAGCCGACGTGGGCGCGGTGGCGGCGCTCGATCTGAACGGCCAGTCCGTCGAGGCCGTCCGTACGGCGCTCGTTGGCAAGATCGGCGAGAACATCACCGTTCGTCGTTTCACTCGCGTCGATGCCAAGGGCGCCGTCGCCAACTACATTCACGGTGGCGCCAAGATTGGCGTGCTGGTGGATCTCGTCGGTGGCGACGAAGCGCTGGGCAAGGACATCGCGATGCACGTCGCTGCTGCCAAGCCCAAGGCACTGACCGCCGCTGAAGTTTCGTCCGAGCTGATCGACACCGAGCGTCGGATCGCGATCGAGAAGGCGCGCGAAGCTGGCAAGCCCGACGCGATGCTCGAGAAGATCGCGGAAGGCAGCGTGCAGAAGTTCCTGAAGGAAGTCACGCTGCTGAGCCAGCCGTTCGTCAAGGACGACAAGCTCACCATCGAAGCGCTGGCCAAGTCGCGCAATGCTTCCGTCGCAGGCTTCACGCTCTATCTGGTTGGCGAAGGCATCGAGAAGAAGGTGAACGACTTCGCCGCCGAAGTTGCCGCGCAAGCTGCTGCTGCAAAGAAGTAAGAGGTAAGCGATGAGTGTTGCCGCCTATAAGCGAATCATGTTGAAACTGTCCGGCGAAGCCCTGATGGGTGACGACGCGTACGGAATCAACGAGGACGTCGTCGGTCGCATCGTCGCCGAAATCGCCGAGGTGCAAAGTCTCGGTGTGCAGGTGGGAGTCGTGATCGGGGGCGGCAACATTTTTCGCGGGATGAAGGGCGCCGCATCGGGCATGGATCGTGCAACGGCCGATTACATGGGGATGCTGGCGACCGTCATGAATGCCATGGCGCTCGCCGATGCGCTGCGTCGCGCTGGAGTCGAAGCGCGAGTGCAGTCTGCTCTGCGGATAGACCAAGTCGTCGAGCCCTATATTCGCGGGCGCGCCATACGGCATCTTGAAGAAGGCCGTGTTGTAATTTTCGCGGCGGGTACCGGTAATCCGTTCTTTACGACCGACACCGCGGCGGCGTTGCGCGGTTCGGAAATGGCCGCACAGATCGTCCTGAAGGCGACCAAGGTCGACGGCGTTTATACGGCCGACCCGAAAAAGGACCCGGACGCAAAGCGGTACCACCGAATCAGTTTCGACGAAGCAATCGGGCGCAACCTGGAGGTCATGGATACGACCGCGTTCGCCCTGTGCAGGGATCAGAAGCTACCGATCAACGTGTTCTCGATCTTCAAGTCGGGGGCACTCAAGCGTGTCGTGCTTGGTCAGGACGAAGGCACGCTGGTTCATTCCTGAGGGCTCGATGATGATTGCCGAACTCAAGAAAGCGATCGAGCAGAAGATGCAGAAGTCGATCGATGTGCTCAAGACGGACTTGGCCAAGGTCCGTACCGGACGAGCCCATACCGGTCTGCTCGATCACGTGATGGTGGAATACTATGGCAGTATGGTGCCGATCAATCAGGTCGCGAACGTGACGCTGGCAGACGCCCGCACGATCGGCGTCCAGGCGTGGGAAAAGCCCATGCTGGCGAAGATCGAGAAGGCGATTCGCGAAAGCGATCTGGGCCTGAACCCGTCGAACATGGGTGAAATGCTTCGCGTGCCTATGCCGGCGCTGACCGAGGAGCGTCGCCGCGACCTGACGAAGGTTGTCCGCCACGAAGGCGAGACCGCGAAGGTTGCCGTGCGGAACCTGCGCCGCGATGCAAACCAGCAGCTCAAGGATGCCGTAAAGGACAAGACGATCTCCGAAGACGACGAGCGCCGGGCGCAAGACGACGTTCAGAAGCTGACCGACAAGTACATCGGTGAGGTCGACAAGCTGCTCGCCCAGAAAGAACAGGAACTGATGCAGATTTGATCCCGTCGGGATCGATTTGCATTACCGGACGGCACGCGGGGAGCGCGGAATGGCGAGGTCACCTTTTACCAGTTCTACGCGTGACGTGCCGGTCGTTTCGGCAGTACCGCGGCATATCGCCATTATCATGGATGGTAACGGCCGCTGGGCACGAAAGCGCTTCCTGCCTCGGGTCGCCGGGCACGGACGTGGCGTGGAGGCTTTGCGCAGCACGATCCGCGGTTGCATTGAACGCGGAGTGTCCTATCTGACTCTCTTTGCATTCAGTTCCGAGAATTGGCGGCGTCCGGCGGATGAAGTGTCGTTCCTGATGCAGCTATTCATGCGTTCGCTGCAGAAGGAGGTCGTTCGATTGCATGAAAACGGAATCCGTTTCCGCGTTATCGGCGATCTTTCCCGCTTCGACCCTGCCTTGGTCGAACTGATCCGAAAGGCCGAAGCGCTGACGGCGGGCAATGAAGGGCTGACCCTGACCGTCGCTGCGAATTACGGCGGCCGCTGGGACATCATGCAGGCGATCAATCGGTTGCTCGCCAAGTACCCGGAGCGCAGGGGCGATTTTACAGAGGACGAATTGAGCGGCGAGCTTGCGCTGAATTATGGTCCCGAGCCGGATCTGTTTATCCGCACCGGCGGAGAGCAGCGTATCAGCAACTTCCTCCTTTGGCAGTTGGCGTATTCAGAACTGTATTTCACGGACACCTTGTGGCCGGATTTCGATGATGACGCCTTGGGGCATGCGATTCAGTCGTATCAGTCGCGCGAGCGCCGTTTTGGAAGAACCAGCGAGCAATTGCGGGAAACGGAAAAGCGCGTGAGCACTTCGACGGCCGAAGGCGTACCGGGGAATCATGCTTAGAACCCGAGTAATTACGGCCTTTGTCCTGCTGGGCGGTCTGTTGTCCGCCGTCTTCTTTCTTCCGCCGGCTGGATGGCTCATCCTGGTCGCATTGATCTGTGCTGGAGCCAGCTGGGAATGGGGCGGACTTGCACGGTTTTCGCGTCCTCAGCGGATGACATTTGCCGTGTTGATGGCAGGCGCATGTCTGCTGGTCGGGGGCGCAAGCGGTCTTGCAGAGGATTTGCAGGAGGCACCGCTTCCGGTTGCGGGTTTCTATCTCGCGGGCGCACTGTTTTGGCTTTGCGCCGTCCCGTTCTGGCTTAAGCGAAAGTGGCACCTCGGTAGCATTCCTGGTGCCGTGTCGGTAGGGGCAGTCGTGCTGCTGCCGCCCGCGCTGGCGATGGCACACCTGCGGCTGGTAGACCCGTGGCTTCTTCTTGGCGCGATCGCAGCGGTGTCTGTCGCGGATATCTCGGCCTATTTCACCGGCAGAGCGCTTGGGCGGCACAAGCTGGCGCCGAACATCAGTCCTGGGAAAACGTGGGAAGGGGCTGCCGGTGCGGTTGCGGGAGTGTGTCTGTTCGGTCTGATTATTGCGACGACCAGCAAGGTAGAGGCCATTCGCGCCATCTCCTTGCCTCTCCTGTTTCCGCTGTTGATTGCCTACACGGCCGTCAGTATCCAGGGGGATCTGTTCGAGTCGCTGCTCAAGCGCCAAGCGGGCTTGAAGGACAGCGGAACGATTCTTCCCGGGCACGGCGGGATTCTCGACCGAATCGACAGCCTCACATCCACGCTTCCGCTGGTCGGCCTCGCGGCTCTCTGGCTCGCATAGTCACAGATGACCGAAACAAGAATTCAACGCGTAGCAGTGCTAGGCGCGACCGGCTCGATCGGGATGAGCACGCTCGATGTCATCGCGCGTCATCCGGACCGGTTTGAGGCTGTAGCACTTACCGCGCATGTCCAAGCCGAGCGAATGGCCGAACTGTGTGCCAAGTTCCGCCCTCGCTTTGCCGTGATGGGTGACGCTGCGGGTGCTGCTCAGCTGCGCAAGATGCTGGCCGGCAGCGACGTATGTACGGAAGTATTGTTCGGGGCCGATGCGCTCGTTGATGTTGCCGCGCACGCGGAAGTTGATACGGTGATGGCCGCGATCGTCGGCGCGGCCGGATTGCCATCTGCCCTGGCAGCCGCGCGTGCCGGAAAGCGGGTTCTCCTTGCGAACAAGGAGGCGCTCGTCCTGTCCGGGCGGCTCTTCATGGATGCGATTTCGGAAAGCGGCGCCGAGCTGCTTCCCATCGATAGCGAGCACAACGCCGTCTTCCAGGCGATGCCCTCGAGCTACGCCCGCAATGCCGACGCCTGCGGGATCCAGCGCATACTGCTGACTGCATCGGGTGGTCCGTTTCGTGAGCGTTCGCTCGAAAGTCTCCAGGATGTCACGCCGGAAGAAGCCTGCGCTCATCCCAACTGGGTCATGGGGCGGAAGATATCGGTCGATTCCGCGACAATGATGAACAAAGGGCTCGAAGTCATCGAAGCCCATTGGCTGTTCGGCGTGCCCCCAGAGCGGATCGATGTCGTCGTGCATCCGCAGAGCGTCATCCATTCGATGGTGGAGTACGCGGACGGCTCAGTGCTGGCGCAGTTGGGAAATCCGGATATGCGTACGCCCATTGCGCATGCCATGGCTTACCCCGATCGCATCGAAGCAGGCGTGCGTTCGCTGGACTTGTTCGAGATCGCGCGTCTGACGTTCGAGCGTCCTGATGTTCGTCGTTTCCCATGTCTCGACCTCGCCTACCAGGCCCTACGGGCCGGGGGCGCTGCTCCGGCCGTGCTGAATGCTGCAAACGAGATCGCGGTAGCGGCCTTTCTTGAGCGACAGCTGCCATTTCAATGTATCGCCGATGTCATTGCGGCGACGATGGAACGCGCGCAAGGATTATCGGTCGATTCGCTGGAATCGATTCTCGCAACCGATGCCCGGGCGAGGGAGCTCGCCCGTGCGGAACTCGCGGCACGCCAAGTTCGCCGATGAACCTGTTTGATTACCTGATCCCCTTCCTTCTGGCCTTAGGGCTGCTCATCCTCGTTCATGAGCTTGGGCACTATCTGATCGCCAGATTGTGCGGTGTGAAGGTCTTGCGGTTTTCGATCGGTTTCGGCCGTCCGCTCGTCCGTTGGACGGCTGGCGCGGACAGTACGGAGTGGGCGCTTGCGGCATTTCCGCTGGGCGGCTACGTCAAGATGCTCGACGAGCGGGAGGGGGCGGTCGCTCCAGGCGAGCTTCATCGCGCCTTCAATCGCCAGCACGTGCTGCGCCGCTTCGCGATCGTCGCAGCGGGTCCTCTGGCCAACCTCCTGCTTGCGGTCGTTCTGTACTGGGGATTGTTCGTCGGTGGGACCCAGGAACTCAAACCGCGGCTTGCGGCGGCGGAAGCGTCCACCATTGCCGCCCTGGCTGGCGTTCAAGAGGGCGACCTGGTGCTCGAGGTGGATGATGAGCCGGTCCGTAGCTGGCCCGAGTTGCGCTGGGCCCTGTTGCAACACGCACTCGACGCGCGGGAGGTGAAGCTGCGTGTGCGGACTCTCGCCGACGTCGAAACCGATCGACACATTGACCTGTCCGGCACGCACATCGAGGACGGCGAGCGCGATGTCATTGCCGATCTCGGTTTGAAACTGTGGCGGCCGCCCATCGATCCGGTCATCGGCAAGGTGATCGACGGAGCTGCGGGTTCGCGGGCCGGTTTGCTCCCGGGGGACCGATTCGTGATGCTCGGCGGCAAGCCCGTCACCTCATGGGTGGAGGTGGTCGAGCGGGTGCGCGAACATGCCGGTACGTCGCTCCCGGCGGAGATTTTCCGGTTGGGCAAAGAGGTGTCGGTGACTTTGGTTCCCGATGTCGCTGAAGAGCAGGGGCGCCGTGTCGGAAAGATCGGGGTTGCGGTGGCGGAGCCCGCCGCGGGCGACGACTCGGTCTTCGTGATCGTCCACTATGGTCCAGCGGAAGGTTTGGGGAAGGCGCTGAAGCAGACGTGGGAAACGAGCACCTTGAGTCTCAAAATGATCGGCCGCATGCTGACAGGCGAAGTCTCGTGGCGAAATCTTTCCGGGCCCGTTACGATTGCCGACTATGCGGGTCAGTCTGCAAAGTTGGGCTTGGGCCATTATCTGAAGTTTATTGCGCTCATCAGCATCAGCCTTGGCGTGCTGAACCTCCTGCCCATCCCAGTGCTGGATGGCGGGCATTTACTGTATTATGTGATAGAGATTATCAAGGGCGGCCCAATTCCGGAGCGGATCATGGAGGTCGGTCAACAGATCGGCTTGATCTTGCTCGCGATGCTCATGGCGTTCGCCTTCTACAACGACATAAATCGTCTCATTTCCGGCTAAATCCTCGATGAAACAGAAGCTCCTCTCCGGGCTTGTTATGGCCCTGTTTGCCGCCGCGCCGGCTTTCGCATTCGAGCCGTTCAAGGTCAAGGATATCCGCGTCGAAGGTCTTCAGCGCACCGAGGCCGGCACCGTCTTCAATTATCTCCCGGTTCGCGTCGGGGAGACCTTCACGGAAACCCAGGCAGCGGACGCGATTCGCGGCTTGTTCGCCACCGGGTTTTTCAAGGACGTGCGGATCGAGGTCGAGAACGATGTGCTGGTCGTCATCGTCGATGAACGGCCGGCGATCGCACAGATCGACTTCGTCGGAGTGAAGGAGTTCGACAAGGATCAGCTAAAGAAGGGCCTCAAAGAGGTCGGTCTGGCTGAATCGCGCATCTTCGATCGCGCCTTGCTTGATCGCGCTGAGCAGGAACTCAAACGCCAGTATCTGAGCCGTGGAAAATATGCAGCGGTGATTGAGACGACCGTTACGCCCCTAGAGCGAAACCGTGTCGGGATCAATTTCAAGGTCGATGAAGGCGAAGTGGCCAAGATTCGCCAGATCAGCATCATCGGGAACAAGACGTTCAAGGAAAAGGAGCTTCTCGACCTGTTCCAATTAACGACTCCCGGCTGGCTGACCTGGTATACGAAGAATGATCAGTACTCGAGGCAGAAGCTGTCGGCGGACCTTGAGAATCTGCGCTCGTATTACCTGAATCGCGGTTACCTGGATTTCAATATCGATTCCACGCAGGTATCGATTACGCCCGACAAGAAGGACATTTACATCACCCTCAGCATCACGGAGGGAGAGCGTTACACCGTTTCGGCGGTGCGTTTTGCCGGTGACCTGGTACTTCCCGAAGAGGAATATCGTAAGCTTGTCACGATCCGGCCTGGTGAAATCTTCTCTCGCGAGCGGCTCACCGAGACCACCAAGGCGGTGGCGGATCGCCTCGGCAATGAAGGTTATGCCTTTGCGAACGTAAATGCCTCTCCTGAGGTGGACAAGGACAAGCGCGAAGTCGCCTTTACGATCTTCGTTGACCCGGGGCGTCGCGTATACGTGCGTCGGATCAATGTCGGAGGCAACACGAAGACGCGTGACGAAGTTGTCCGCCGTGAGATGCGGCAGATGGAAGGCGCCTGGTACGACGCCGAGCAGATCAACCGCTCGCGCACTCGGATCGACCGCCTGGGGTATTTCGAGGAAGTCAACGTTGAGACGCCGGCGGTGCCGGGAACGACAGACCAGGTCGACGTCAACTTCAATGTCAAGGAGCGCGCGACGGGCACGCTGTCGGTCGGTGCCGGCTTCTCCAGTTCCGAAAAGATCGTGCTGTCCGCCTCCGTGTCGCAGCAGAACCTGTTCGGTACGGGCAACTCCTTGACGCTGGGCCTCAATACCAGCAAATCGAGCCGTACGTATGCGCTGTCGTTCACGAATCCGTACTACACGGTCGACGGGGTGAGCCTCGGCTGGGATCTGTACCACCGCACCTATGATCCGTCCACGTCGCTGTCGGTCGGTCGCTACAAGACGGTCTCGACGGGGGCGGGTTTGCGTTTCGGCTTCCCGATCGGCGAGGATGACTCGATCAACTTCGGCCTCGCGGCAGACCGCACGGTCATCTCGACCTTTACGGACAGCCCGCAGCAATATCTGAATTTCTGCGATCCGGCGAAGGACGATTTCAACTGCGATAACGTCACGAGCCTGGTCGCGAGCGCCGGCTGGTCGCGGGACAAGCGCGACAGCGTGATCTATCCGCGTTCCGGCAGCTATCAGAAGGTGCACGCCGAAGTGGCGGTGCCGCCGGGCGCCGTGCAGTACGGCAAGATCAGCTACCAGAACCAGCAGTGGTTCCCGATCGGCCGCGACTATGCGCTGATGCTGAACGCCGATGTGGGTTGGGCGAAGGGCTACGGCGACAAGGTGCTCCCGTTCTACAAGAATTTCTACGCCGGCGGTATCGGTTCGATCCGTGGTTTCGAGCAGAGCTCGATCGGCCCGAAGGATTCCGTGACGCACGATGCGCTCGGCGGCAATCGGCGGATTCTTGGCAATGCGGAATTCTATTTCCCGCTGCCAGGATCGGGCACGGACCGTTCGTTCCGTCTGTCCGCGTTCGTCGATGCCGGTACCGTTTGGGGTGAGACTGACAAGCTAAAGTTCAGCGACCTGCGCTACAGTACCGGTTTAGCCTTCTCCTGGGGGTCGCCGATCGGGCCGCTCAAGTTCAGTTTGGGTATCCCGCTGAAGAAGGAAGAAGGCGACAAACTGCAAAAATTCCAGTTCCAGCTGGGTTCGGTATTCTGAACGAACGAAACAAGCCCGGTTCCGTTGGAGATACAAGAAGTGAAAGTGAAGACCCTGTCGTTTCTCGCAGCTGCTCTGCTGACCATTGTCGCGCCTGCCGCTTTTGCGGAATCCAAGATCGGGTTCGTGAACTCGGACCGAGTGATGCGCGAAGCGGCCCCTGCGGTTCGTGCGCAGCAACGCCTCGAAAAGGAGTTCGAAAAGCGTGATCAGGAATTGCAGCGCATGGGTAAGGACTTGCAATCGGTCCAGGAGGATCTCGAGCGCAACGGGGTGACGATGGCCGAGTCGGATCGTCGGACGAAGGAACGCTCCTTCAACGACCTGAATCGTGATTTCCAGCGGAAGCAACGCGAATTTCGAGAAGATCTGAACCAGCGACGCAACGAGGAACTCGCTTCGGTGCTCGACCGTGCGAACCGCACGATTAAGCAGATCGCCGAGGCGGAAAAATATGATGTGATCCTCCAGGAGGCGGTGTACGCCAGCCCGCGGATCGACATCACCGACAAGGTCATCAAGGCGCTCGCCGATACCAAGTAAGGTTTCTGCGACGTGCTGTTTTCGCTGGAGGAACTGGTTGCCCGACTAGGCGGCGAAGTCGTGGGCGACCCCGCGACCCGGGTCGGACGCGTGGCAACGCTCGATCAGGCTGAAGTCGGGGACCTGGCGTTCCTCGCCAATCCAAAGTACCAGTCGCGGCTGAAGGATTGCCGGGCATCGGCGGTCATTGTTGCGCCGGCGGCGCGAGACCTGACCGATCGTCCCCGAATCGTCACGCCGGATCCCTACATCTATTTCGCGCGCGTCGCGCAGCTCTTCAATCCGGGCGATGTCTCGGTGCCGGGTGTGCACGGCAGCGCGTCGGTCGAGTCTCCGATCCCCGCTTCCGTGTGTGTCGCTGCCGGTGCATCGATCGGGCCCGACGTGAGCATCGGTGAGGGCGTGGTGATCGGTCCGGGTTGCAGCGTCGGCAGGGGCGCGAGGATCGGAGTCGGAACGCGGTTGCATGCTAACGTCACGATTTATCACAAATGCGTGATTGGCGATGACTGCGTCGTCCACTCGGGCGCGGTGATCGGCGCCGACGGCTTCGGCTTCGCCCGTGAGCGCGACGGGAACTGGGTCAAGATTCCGCAAGTGGGACGGGTGGTGATCGGAAACCGGGTCGAGGTCGGCGCCAATACGACCATCGACCGTGGTGCGCTGGATGACACGGTGATTGCCGACGGCGTGAAGCTGGACAATCAGATCCAGATCGCCCACAACGTCCGCATCGGAGAAAATACAGCGGTCGCGGGCTGCGTCGGGATAGCCGGGAGTACTACGATCGGTGCGCGCTGCATGATCGGGGGACAGGCCGGCATCATTGGACATCTGCGGATCGCTGATGACGTCGTCGTGTCGTCAGGCACGCTCGTCACCAAGTCGATCACCCGCCCCGGCGTCTATACCGCGAACCTGCCCCTGCAGGGACATGCGGACTGGGTGCGGAATTTTGCGCATCTTCGCCATCTGGACGCGCTCGTAGATAGAATACGCGCCCTCGAACAACGTCTCGAAGAACGAAAGCAAGAGTAATCCATGGATATCAACGAAATTCTCCAGTACCTGCCGCATCGCTATCCCTTCCTCCTGGTGGATCGTGTGCTCGAGCTGGAGGAAGGCAAGCGCATCCTGGCGCTGAAGAACGTCACGATGAACGAGCCGTTCTTTCCAGGACATTTCCCGCACCACCCCGTGATGCCGGGAGTGCTGATCGTCGAAGCGATGGCACAAGCTGCAGCGCTGTTGTCGTTCAAGACCATGGGCATCAAGCCGGACGAGAACTCGGTGGTGTATTTCGCCGGGATCGACAACGTCCGCTTCAAGCGGCCGGTGGTTCCGGGCGATCAGTTGGTGTTCGACGTCGAGATTACGCACGGCAAGCGCAACATCTACAAGTACAAGGGCGTAGCACGCGTGGGCGGCGAGGTGGCCGCGGAAGCGGAACTGATGTGTGCGCTGAAGACCCTCTCATGATCCATCCGACCGCCATCGTCCATCCCGGCGCGAAGCTGGGAGCCAACGTGAATGTCGGTCCGTACTCGGTCATCGGCGAACACGTCGAGATCGGCGACAACACTCGCGTCGGGCCGCACGTGGTGATCGAAGGGCGCACGCAGATCGGGCGCGACAACGAGATCTTCCAGTTTTGCTCGATCGGTGCTGCGCCGCAGGACAAGAAGTACGACGACGAGCCGACACGGCTCGAGATCGGCGATCGCAACACGATCCGAGAGTTCTGCTCGTTCAACGTCGGCACGAGTCAGGATGCCGGCGTCACCCGTGTTGGTAACGACAACTGGGTCATGGCCTACGTGCATTTTGCGCACGATTGCCACGTGGGGAACAACACGATCTTCGCGAACAACGCGACGCTCGCGGGCCACGTTCATGTCGGCGACTGGGCGATCCTGGGTGGATTCACCGGGGTGCACCAATTCGTACGCGTCGGCGCGCATAGCTTCTGCGGCGTGGGTACGGTGCTGTTGCAGGATCTGCCTCCGTTCGTGACGGTGGCCGGAAATCCGGCCAAGCCGCATGGGATAAACAGCGAAGGTCTACGGCGGCGCGGGTTCTCGGTGGAAGCGATCGCTGCGGTCAAGCGCGCGTATCGGGCGCTCTACCGGTCGGGCCTGAGCCTCGACGAGGCGCGTGGGCGAGTGGCAGAAATCGCCGCGGAGCAATCGGAAGTCGCACCATTCCACGAATTCATTTCGGCATCGGCACGCGGGATCGTTCGCTGACCGTGCGCAAGTGAATCGATGGCGATCCGGATTGCAATGGTTGCGGGCGAGGCGTCGGGAGACCTGCTCGCCAGCCACCTGATTCGCGCCTTGAAGCAGCGTGTGCCGGACGTCGAGTTTTTTGGCATCGGGGGCCCGAAGATGCAGGCCGAGGGCTTCGATGCCGAGTGGGCTTGCGAGCGGCTTGCCGTTCATGGCTACGTCGATGCGCTGAAGCGATATCGCGAGCTATCGGGAATCCGTCGTAGCCTGTTACGGCAGATTCGCCGCGAGCGGCCGGACGCCTTCATCGGCGTCGATGCGCCGGACTTCAATCTGTGGCTCGAACGTCAGGTACGGGCGGCGGGGATCCCTGCCATCCACTTCGTAAGCCCGTCGATTTGGGCGTGGCGCGGCGGACGTATTCGGAAGATCGCACGGTCGGTGTCCCGCATGCTGTGCCTGTTTCCGTTCGAACCCGTGCTTTACGAGCGTGCCGGCGTGCCGGTGGATTATGTCGGACATCCGCTCGCGGACGTGTTCCCGTTGCACCCGGACCGCGATGCGGCACGCGAGATGCTGGGCTTGCCGCTGGAATCGCGCGTCGTCGCGCTTCTGCCCGGCAGCCGGCAATCCGAAGTGCGAAATCTTGCGCCGACGTATCTGCAGGCAGCGCGCATTCTGCATGAACGTCACCCTGAGGTGTCTTTCGTCGTGCCGCTGGCAACGCGCGAGACTCGTGAACTGTTCGTCGAGGCCTTGAAGGGCTTCCCCGGCCAGGAGTTGCCGGTGCGGATGCTCTTCGGCCATGCTGTGGAGGCGATGACGGCCGCGGACGTGGTCCTGGTCGCGAGCGGGACGGCGAGCCTCGAGGCGGCATTGCTTAAGCGGCCGATGGTGATCTGCTATCGGATGGGGAAGTGGCAATATCGGCTCATGAAGCGGATGGCCTATCTGCCTTGGGTCGGCTTGCCTAACGTTCTGTGTAACGAGACCGTGGTTCCGGAACTGCTGCAGGACGCGGCGACGCCGGAAGCGCTCGCGGATGCGCTGGAGAAGTGGCTTGTTGACCCGGAGGGGTGCCGGAGGCTGGAAGAACGGTTCTCCGCGATGCACCTGACGCTGCGCCAGAACACCGCCGAGAAGGCAGCTGCGGCAATTCTTCCCTATCTGAGTCGGAGTTCCGAATGGAAGCCGTCCCATCAACCGGCTTGATCTGCGGCGTCGACGAGGCAGGGCGCGGCCCCTTAGCGGGTTCGGTCGTTGCGGCGGCTGTGATCCTCGATCCGGCACGGCCGATCGAAGGCTTGAATGACTCCAAGAAGCTCACCGAACGTGCTCGCGGCCGTCTGGCCATCCTGATCCGCGAGCGGGCACTCGCGTGGGCGGTCGCCGAAGCGACGGTCGCGGAGATCGACCGCCTCAATATCCTGCACGCGACGATGCTTGCAATGCAGCGTGCGGTGGCGGGCTTGTCGCATCGCCCGGACTTGGTACGAATCGATGGAAATCGCTGTCCCATGCTCGACGTTCCATCGGAAGCAGTGGTTCAAGGGGATGCGACCGTACCCGCCATCGCCGCGGCTTCGATCTTGGCGAAGACGGTGCGGGACGCACAGATGGTGGAACTCGATGCGGCCTATCCGATATATGGATTCGCGCGTCACAAGGGCTATCCGACGCCGGAACACCTTGCGGCGCTGCGTCTGCACGGGGTTGTCGACTGTTACCGTCGTAGCTTCGCGCCGGTACGCGACCTAGTGATGAATCCGGAACTCTGGCCTGCGGGCACGCTGCTATGACGATTCATCATCTGCTGCTCTTTCTGCACCTGGCCGGGGTCGTTACATGGGTCGGTGGGATGCTTTTCGCGTATGCGTGCCTGCGCCCGGCAGCGTCGACGCTCGCGCCGCCTCAGCGCCTGGTCCTATGGGCAAGCGTGCTGTCGCGTTTCTTCCGCTTGGTATGGGTCTCGGTCGCCTTGATCGGGCTCAGTGGCGGCACGATGCTGGTCCGGGTCGGGTTCGAGCGCGCACCGACGGCCTGGCATGTGATGCTCGTTACCGGAACGATCATGATCGTGATGTTCATGTACATCTGGTTCCGTCCATTGCCGCAGCTGCGGAGGGCGGTGGCGCGGGAAGATTGGGCCGCTGCGGCCGTTGCGATGAACGGTATTCGCCAACGAGTGGGATTCAACCTTGCCATCGGAATCGTCACGATCGGGATCGCGACGCTGGGGCTAGGTGTCTGAGGCACGTCTTTTGAAGCACATCACATCCCGCGACAATCCGACGGTCAAGCGCCTGCACGGCCTGGCGCATTCGTCGCGCGATCGTCGAAGCCACGGCCAGACGCTGCTCGACGGTCCGCATCTTGTTCGTGCGGCCATGGAGGCGCGCTTTCCACTGCGAGAGTTGGTGGTCAGCGATCAGGGGCTTCAGCGCGAGGAGATTTCGGGTTTGCTTGAGCGATGTGGGGGAACGCCGGTCCTGCATTTGACCGACTCCCTGTTCGCGCATGTGAGCCCGGTGGACGCGCCATCCGGTTTGATGGCGGTCATCGATCTTCCCGACACGAGCGACTCACATGCCGCGTTCGACGGTTCCCTGCTGGTCCTCGACGCCATCCAGGACGCCGGCAATCTGGGAACGATCCTGAGAACGGCTGCCGCAGCGGGGATTCCGGACGTCTTGATGACTTCTGGCTGTGCGCACGCATGGTCGCCCCGCGTGCTGCGCGCGGGAATGGGCGGACATTTCTGTCTGCGCATCCATGAGGGCGTCGATCCGGTTGAGGTCCTGAAAGATTTCCGGGGCGCGGTGCTCGCGACCGGCCTGGGCAAGGGGGCGCGCGATCTGTACGAGTGCGACCTCCGAGGACCGGTTGCGTGGCTATTCGGTTCGGAAGGCGGGGGCCTTTCGCCCGAGGTCGCCGCCCTGGCCCAGGGCATGGTAATCATCCCGATGCCGGGAGCGGTGGAATCGCTCAACGTCGGCGCTGCGGCGGCGGTCTGCCTGTTCGAGCAGGTGCGGCAGCAGCGCGCTGCCCGGCGCTAATCTGTTTCTTTTCAGTCTGGCAGTTGCAGGCGCTGCGCGGCGAGGGACAGGTCGCTTCCCGGGACATAGGGCACGACGCCGAGCAGCGGTGCGGAAATGCGCTGCTGGAGCGCTGCGATGTTTTCGTCCAGGCGCGGCATGTCCGGGGTGATGCAGTTTGCGATCCAGCCGGCTAGACGCAGGCCGCGTCTCGTAATGGCTTCGACGGTCAATAGCGCGTGGTTGATGCAGCCCAGCCGCATCCCGACCACGAGTAGCACCGGCAAGCCCAGGTCGACGGCGAGGTCGGCAGTGTCGTAATGATCATCGAGCGGCACGCGGAAGCCTCCGACGCCCTCGACGATCACGACATCGGCCTGCGTCTGAAGCAGGCGGAAGGCCTTGAGGATGTGCGACGGATCGATGGAGACACCCTCGGCGGCGGCGGCGATATGTGGTGCGACGGGCTGGGATAGGCAGTAGGGGTTCAGCCATTGCAGGCCCGGATCGAAGCTGCCGGCGGCGAGCAGGCGTGCTGCATCCTCGTTGATTCGTACGCCGTCGACGTCTTCGGCGCCCGCCGCCACCGGCTTCATGCCCAAGGCTGAGCGGGCGGAAGCCCGCGCGGCGTGGAGCAGCGCGCAGGTGATGAAGGTCTTGCCGATTTCGGTGTCGGTTCCGGTGAGGAACCAGGCCTGACGATTCGTCATGGTTCAGGACTTCTTCAGCGTGAGAAGGATCAGATCGTAGGTGGCGGGCAGCAGGCCGTCTAGGCGCCGGTGGGCTTCGTAGCGGTCCGCCAGCGTGTTCCACGCCGCACGGCCGAGAGGCTGCCGGCGACGGTGCTCGCCGACCGTCTGTGCGCCGATCGACTTGATGTCTCGTAGCAGTCGGCGCAGATCGGGGGCGAGGGCGAATGCGTCTTCACGCGCGTCCGCAACGGGTTGCAGGCCATGGTTCCTGGCTGCGGCCAACCAGAAATCAGCTTCGTGAAAGCGGATCACGTGTTCGGCTTGGTCGATGGCGGCGAAGGCTTCGCGCAGCTCCCACAGCGTACGAGGCCCGAGGGTGGCGATACACGCGATGCCGCCCACCTTCAGAACGCGCGCGAGTTCGGCGAGACTCCGATTGGGGGCGCACCATTGCAAGGCGAGGCTGGACCATACGAGATCGAAGCTGTCCGATGCGAGCGGTAAAGCTTCGAGGTCGCCGCATACGGGCAATATTGGATTGTCGTTCGGGAACGCCGTGCGCACGACCTGCTCGAGCATCGCCGGAGCAAAGTCGACGGCGACGCTGGAGGCGTCGGGAAAGGCGCCGTTGAGGATCTTCAGGCCATAGCCGGTGCCACAGCCGGCGTCGAGGACGCGCTCAGGTCTCGTGCCTTGCAGAGCGGTCAGTGCGAACGCGGCAAGGCGATGACAAATCTCGCGCTGAACGGCGGCGGCCTGGTCGTAACTCGCCGCTGCACGATTGAAGGCAGAGCGTACGGAGTGCTTCCCGACGCAATCTTCAGGCATTGCAGGCCGCGGCGAGTTGCTCGGCACATACGTCGGGCCGGGAAAGGAAGGGGGCGTGCCCACATTTGTCCAGTACCATCAGGCGGACCAACGGAAGTGCGTTTGCGAGCCAACGGGCCGCGCCGACGGGCATCAGTGCGTCGGCGGCGCCGTGGATGAGCGTGACGGGCTGGCGAATCCCCGATGGGATGGCGCGCTGATCGGAGCTTGCAAGCAAGCGGAGGCCGCGCGAGAGGGCTGGCAGGCGGGTACCGTCGATTCCGATCAAAGCTTCGGTAAGGGCATTGCCGACAGCGCGGCGGTGGGCGTCGCCGAGCGTTTGCAGCGCAATGAAACGCTTCAGCGTGACTTCGGGTGCGGCCTCGAAATTATCGATGAACTCTCTGACGGTGCCTGCGGCCAGCCCGTGGGGCCAGTCTTGCTCGTCGACTGCGACAAAGCGTGGCGAACTCCCGATCAGGACGAGACGCGAGACTTTTTCGGGACGATAGCGGGCGAGGTTCATCGCGATCATGCCACCGAGCGACCAGCCACAGACGACCGCGCCGTCGGGCAGTGTCGGCGCGAGCACATCGGCCCAGTCGGCGATGTCGAGCGAATCGGGGGGCGCGCCGCCTCCATGACCGGGAAGCGCCGGTGTGTGGAGGTCGAGCCCGGAGGGGAGGGCGGGCAAGAAGTTTCGCCAAACGGCTGGGGTCAGGCCCCAGCCGTGTAGCAGCACCAGCGGAGTCATCTTGAGCGCTCCAGACGCCGCAGCGCGGCGGCGAGTCGCTCGACGTCAGCGACGCTGTGGGCGGCGCTCAGGGAGATGCGCAGGCGGGCGGTGCCAGCCGGTACTGTAGGCGGCCGAATGGCTGGAACCCAGATTCCTTCATCCCAGAGGGCTCGGGCAACAGCCAAGGCTTCGGCGTTGTCGCCGATCACGACCGGCTGGATCGATGTCCTGGAATTCATCAGCTGCCAGCGTTCGAGGTGAAGTTCGTTGCGCAGGACGCGGATCAGTGTGTCGAGGTGGGTTCGTAGAGCATCACCGTGTTCGATGCGGTGGAGGCTTGCCAACAGACCCTCCGCGAGGGCGGGAGGCGCACCGGTGGTGAAGACGTAGGGGCGAGCGGTCTGCATCAGCCACTCGACGACATCGGCGTTGCCCGCAGCAAAGGCTCCGGAGACGCCGGCCGCCTTGCCGAGCGTGCCGATGTAGATCAGACGCCAGGAGTCGAGCCCGGCCTCCCGGAGCGCGCCTCGTCCCTGCGGGCCGAGTACGCCGAAGCCGTGCGCGTCGTCGACCATCAGCCAGGCATCGTGTCGTTCCGCGAGTTCGAGCAGGTCGGCGAGCGGGGCGACGTCGCCATCCATGCTGAACACTGAATCGGTGACGATCAGTTTGCGCTTGGCTGTCGAGCCCGAGAGCGCGCGTTCGAGGGCCGCGAGGTCGCTGTGTGGATAGCGATGCAGGTCAGCGCGGGACAGCAGCGCGCCGTCGACCAGGGATGCGTGGTTGAGGCGGTCGGCGAATATCGCGTCGCCCCGTCCGACCAGCGCGGGAACGACGCCCGTGTTCGCCATGAAACCAGTCGAAAAATAGAGCGCGCGTTCGCAGCCGACAAAGGCCGCAAGCCGGGCTTCGAGTTTGTCGTGAACCGTGTAGTGGCCGCTGACCAGATGGGACGCGCCAGAGCCGGCGCCCCAGCGTTCGACGCCACGCTGCAAAGCCTGCGCGATCGCAGGGTCCGCCGCGAGGCCGAGATAGTCGTTGCTGCAGAATGCCAGCATGTCGCGTCCATCGACGCATGCGTGGGGGCCGCAGGGCGAGTCGAGGCTGCGGCGGACGCGGCGCAGCGCGCGTGCATCGAGTTCCGCCAGGTTCGCTTTCACGTCGTCGAGGAGCTTGGTACTCACGCGAGGACCTCGTCTAGCGCGGCGCCGGCGCCGTCGACGAGATGTGCGATGAGTGCATCATCCAGGACGTAGGGCGGCATGAAGTAGATGGTGTTGCCGATGGGGCGCAGCAGCACGCCGTGGTCGAGCGCTGCGCTGAAGAACCGGCCGGAGAATCCCCGCTCCGGCGTGTCGATGTCGAAGGCCGCGATCATGCCGCGTTGGCGCAGATGCCGGACTGCCGGATGGTCGCCGAAGCGGGCCTGCAGTGCTTTGCCTAGCTTGTCGGCGCGCTGCCGGTTGGCGTTGAGGACGTCGTCCTGCTCGAAGATGTCGAGGGTCGCGAGGGCCGCGCGGCAGGCGAGCGGGTTGCCGGTGTATGAGTGGGAGTGCAAGAAGCCGCGGACCGTCGCGTCGTCGTAAAAAGCCGCGTAGATGTGGTCGGTCGTCAGGACGAGCGACAGGGGAAGATAGCCGCCCGAGATCCCCTTCGACAGGCAGATGAAATCCGGCCAGATACCCGCCTGCGCGCAGGCGAAGAAGCTGCCGGTACGGCCGCAGCCGACGGCGATCTCGTCGGCGATCAGCAGCACTTCGTAGCGGTCACACAGAGCACGCGCAAGGCGAAGGTATTCCTCGTCGTACATCACCATGCCGGCCGCGCCCTGGACGAGGGGTTCGACGATGAGGGCGGCAGTTTCGTGGTGATGGTCTGCGAGGTGGACTTCGAGCTGAGCCGCGGCGCGACGGGCAACGTCAGCCGCGGATTCGCCGGGCTCGGCGAGGCGGGCGTCCGGCGTGGGGACGATGCTGCCGGCGCGGACGAGGGGCGCATAGGCATCGCGGAAGATCGCGACATCTGTGACGGCGAGTGCCCCGACGGTCTCGCCGTGATAGCTGCCGGCGAGGCTCACGAAGCGCGATTTTTCGGGGCGTCCGAGATTGCGCCAGTAGTGCGCGCTCATCTTCAGCGCGATTTCGGTCGCGGAGGCGCCGTCGGAGGCGTAGAAGGCGTGTCCGAGACGATGGCCGGTCAGCGCGGCGAGGCGCTCCGACAGTGCGACGACCGGCTCGTGCGTGAAACCGGCGAGCATCACGTGCTCGAGCCGTTCGAGCTGATCGCGCAACGCGGCGTTGATGCGGGGATTGCAGTGGCCGAAGAGATTGACCCACCACGAGCTGATCCCGTCGAGGAGGCGGCGCCCGTCAGCATCGTGCAGCCATGGCCCTTCGCCGCGGGTAATCGCCACCAGTGGCAGAGCCTCGTGTTGCTTCATCTGCGTGCACGGGTGCCAGACGGCGGCAAGCGAGCGTTGGAGCAAATCGGGGCTGGACATCGGGTTTCCTGCGGTGGTGCGGTCGGCAAATGTGGCGCAAATGGGCGCGCCGTGTCAAACATGCAAGGTCTCGCGGGGATGCGTTTTGCTACCATGTAATGCTACCGACAATAAAGACGACTCCAATGATCTTCGTCATTTCCCCCGCAAAAGCCCTCGATTTCGAAACACCTTCCATCACCTCGACCTTCACGCAGTGCGATTTCCTGCCCCAGGCATCCGAGCTGATCGGAGTGTTGCGGCAAAAATCTCCTGCCGACATCGCTGCCTTGATGGATCTTTCCGACCAGCTCGCGACGCTCAATGTTGCACGGTATGAGAGCTGGTCGCTGCCTTTCGACCCGTCGAACGCCAAACAGGCGGCGCTCGCGTTCAACGGCGACGTGTATGAAGGACTGGATGCGAAGACGCTGTCTCAGGCGGATCTCGAATGGGCGCAGGCGCACCTGCGGATCCTGTCAGGGCTATACGGCATTCTGCGCCCGCTCGATCTGATCCAGCCATACCGGCTCGAAATGGGCTCTCGTCTTGCGAATTCCCGCGGGGCAAACCTGTATGCGTTCTGGGGTGACACGCTGACGCTGAAGCTGAACGAGTTGATCGCGGCAGAGCGTGAAGCCGGGCAGGAGGGCCTCCTGGTGAATCTGGCGTCAGATGAGTACTTCAAGTCGGTGAAGGCGCGGAAGCTGTCGGCGCGCGTGGTTACGCCCGTTTTCGAGGACTGGAAGGGCGGGCGCTACAAGATCATCAGCTTCTACGCCAAGCGTGCGCGCGGGCTGATGAGCCGGTACGCGATCCGGCACCGGCTGGACGACGCGGAAGGGCTGAAGGGCTTCGACAGCGAGGGTTACGTCTTCGCGCCGGAAGCTTCGGACGATGCGACGCTGGTGTTCCGGCGTCGTGCCGATTGACGTAGGGATGATCGAAAGGGCCTGGCCGTGAGAATCAGCCAAAATTTCGATTCCGGCGCGATCGAGGTGCTGAGCCTCGACAACCCGCAGGATATCCGCCTGCGTTTGCGCGCGGACAATGCAGCGGAGTTTCGCCAGTGGTTCCATTTCCGCGTGCAGGGTGCCGAGGGGCAGGGCTTGCGGATGGTGTTCGAGAACGCCGCGGAGGCTGCCTACCCGGACGGCTGGCCGGGCTATCGCTGCACGGCGTCCTATGATCGCCGTACGTGGTTTCGCGTGTATGCGACGAGCTACGAGGACGGACAACTGGTCGTCGAGCATACGCCAGAGCGGAATAGCGTCTATTACGCCTACTTCGAGCCCTATTCCTACGAGCGACACCTGGACATGCTCGGCTGGGTGGAAGTGTCGCCTTTTGCGAGCGTCGACAGCCTCGGTGCAACAGTCGAGGGGCGGGAAATCGACCGCATCGTCGTGGGCCGGGATTCGCCGGCGCGGTTGCCGATCTGGATCATCGGCCGCCAGCATCCGGGTGAGACGATGGCGGAATGGTTCATCGAGGGGCTGCTCGAGCGATTGCTAGATGCTGCGGATCCCGTAGCCCGTCACATCCGCGAACGCGCCGTGCTGCACATCGTGCCGAACGTGAATCCGGATGGTGCGATTCACGGCAACCTGCGCACGAACGCCGCCGGCCGCAACCTCAACCGTGAATGGCTGGCGCCGGACCTAGATGCAAGTCCTGAAGTGCTGCATGTGCGTGCCGCGATGGAGAAGGTGGGCTGCTCGCTCTTTCTCGACATCCATGGGGATGAGGCGCTGCCTTACGTGTTCTTTTCGACGGCCGAGGAAGTGCCGGGATTCACGCCTGAAATGGCGGCGAAGCAGGAGCGGGTCATCGCGGCGCTGAAGGCGGCGAGCCCGGACTTCCAGACCGAGCACGGCTACAAGCCGGGGCGATTCGGTGAGGAACTGCTGACGCTGGCGAGCAAATGGGTCGCGCACCGCTTCGGCTGCGTGTCGCTGACGCTCGAGATGCCGTTCAAGGACAACGCGAACCTGCCGGATGGGAACGTGGGCTGGAATGGCGCGCGCAGCAAGCGGCTGGGGGCTGCGATGCTGAACGCGATCCTCGCGCACGTTGAAGCGCCATAAGGGCAGGTCGGTTATCGGGCCCGCTTCCGGGCCCGTCGACGATCATGCGAAGAGGTTCAGCAGCCCGTCGAGACCGACGTAGTCGAGTCGGCAGTCTGCAATCTCGCGCAGCACCGGCTTCGCGTGGTAGGCGACGCCGAAGCCAGCTTCACTAAGCATCGGGATGTCGTTTGCGCCATCGCCGGCGGCGATCACCTGATCCGAACGCAGACCGAGCCGCTCGCGCGTCGTGCGCAAGTGCTCTGCCTTGGCGGCGCCATCGACGACTGGTCCGGTGACTCGGCCGGTGAGGTGTCCGTCGCGGACTTCGAGCTGGTTCGCGTAGGCTTCGTCGAAGCCCAGGCGTTCCTTCAGACGCTCGGTGAAGTAGGTGAATCCGCCGGAGACCAGCACCGTGTGGATGCCGGCTCGCTTCAGCCCCTGCATCAGTCGCTCGGCACCCGGATTGAGGCGGAGACGGTGTTCGTAGACTTCGGTAAGTGCCGATTCCGGCAGGCCGGCGAGCAGGCTCACGCGGCGGGTGAGGGATTCGGTGAAATCGATCTCCCCGCGCATTGCGGCCTCGGTGATAGCGGCGACTTGCGCCTTCAGGCCCTGCATGTCGGCGATTTCGTCGATGCACTCGATGTTGATCAGCGTCGAGTCCATGTCCGTGACGAACAGTCCGAAATCGCCGAGGCGGCGTTTGGCGTCGATCCAGGCCCAGTCGAGCTGGGCCTTCTCGCACACGTCGGCGATGTCGGGATGCTGGGCGGCCGCGATGACGCGGAAGGCCTGCGGAGTAATCTGTTCGATGGCGCGGGCGCCGGCGAGCTTTGCAACCGTCTTCAGGGCAACCGAATCGACATCCTCGCCCTGTACCACAAGATTCATTAGGCAATACTCCGGCGTTGAAGTGCTTCGCGGAGCACCTTGTCGGCCTTGCGGATCATCTCTTCGGTCGTGTCCCAGCCGACGCAGGCGTCGGTCACCGAACAGCCGTATTTGAGCTGCGACAGGTCGACCGGAATCGGCTGGCTGCCGGCCTCCAAGAAGCTTTCGATCATCAGGCCGACCACGGATTGGTTGCCTTCGCGGATCTGGTGAATGACGTCCTTCATCACGAGCGGCTGAAGTTCGGGCTTCTTCCAGGAGTTGGCGTGCGAGCAGTCGACGACGATGTTTTGCGGCAGCTTGGCCTTGGCGAGCGCCTGCTCGGCGAGCGAGATCGACACAGTGTCGTAGTTCGGACGGCCGCCGCCGCCGCGCAGCACGACATGTCCGTAGCGATTGCCGCGGGTGCGGAGGATCGCCGACTGGCCCTTGCCGTTGATGCCCAGGAAGCTGTGCGGATGCGAGGCCGAGACGATCGCGTTGATGGCGACTTCGAGGTCGCCATCCGTGGCGTTCTTGAAGCCGACGGGCGTCGACAGGCCGGACGACATCTCGCGGTGCGTCTGGGATTCGGACGTGCGGGCGCCGATGGCGGTCCAGGAGATGAGGTCGCCGTAGTACTGAGGCGCGATCGGGTCGAGCGCCTCGGTCGCCGCGGGCAGGCCGATTTCGTTCACGTCGAGCAGGAAGCGGCGCGCCTTCTCCATTCCTTCGTCGATGCGGAACGAGTCGTCCATGTGGGGGTCGTTGATGTAACCCTTCCAGCCCGTCGAGGTGCGCGGTTTTTCGAAGTACACGCGCATCACCAGCAGCATAGTCTCGGAGACTTCGTCGGCGAGCACTTTCAGGCGACGGGCGTAGTCCAGGCCGGCGACGGGGTCATGGATGGAGCAGGGGCCGACGACGACGAACAGGCGGTTGTCCTTGCGATCCAGGATATTGGCGAGGGCTTGGCGACCGGCAAGTACCGACGCGGCGGCGCGATCGGTCAGTGGCACACGTGCCTTGATCTCCTCCGGGGAGGGCATGTGATCAAGGGCGAGAATGTTCAGGTTTTCAGTCTGGGCAACGGGCATGGCACGCTCCGGGGTGCGGCGAAGAGCGGAATTGTAACCCGAAGCGCGTCCCGGCCGGGACCGTGGACGCGCGGCGGGTTTAGCTGAGGAGAGCGGGCATTCGCGTCGTGAGGCCCTGTTTGCGGGCGGTGGCGGTGCCGAGTAGCGCGAAGCCGAGCGAAGTTTCGTCGCTCCCCACATATAGGGCCTCGAGGCCGCCGCCGTCGTCGGTCGCCGCGATCTGCCAGCTTCCCTGCGCGTTGAGTGCCGGTGGGCAGACGACGGTCGGGCAGGCGGGCGTCTTCACGACGACGGGCATCGGCGGGTAGGTGAGCGGTGTCGGCTTGCCGGCGAGGGTGGCCGCGAGGGCCCGGGCCTGGTTCATGATCGGCATCACGAAGGGGAGCACGAGGCCCTCGACTTCCGCGCAATCGCCCAGCGCATGGATGTGCGAGACCGTGGTTTCGAGCATGCGGTTGACGACGATTCCGCGGTTCGTAACCAGCCCGGCGGCTTTCGCGAGCTCGATGCGAGGCCGCAGGCCGACTGCGGAGAGGACGAGATCCGTCTCGAGCACTTCGCCGTTGGCAAGGGTGACACGATATTTCGTGCCGGCACGTTCGACCGAAGTCGCCGAGTTCCCCATGCGGAAGGCGATGCCCGCCGCCTCGAGCCGGGCCTGCATCCATTGTCCCGCCTCTTGGGGCAACAGCCGGCCGAGTGGCCGCTCGGCGATGTCGATCACGGTGGGTACGACGTTCCGTGCAAGGAGGTCGTTCGCGAACTCGCAGCCGATGAGACCGGCGCCGAGCACGACCATGCGTTCGACGCCCTGCAGGCGTTCGGCGAAGCGTGCGAAGTCGTCGAGATCGTTCACGGAAAGAATGTCGGCTGCGCCATCGCCGGCAATCGGCAGGCGGATCGGGTCAGCGCCGAGCCCGAGGACCAGGTCGCGGTACGCGATTCGGTTGCCGTCCGCCAGGATGAGTTCCTGCGTTGCGGTTTCGATGCCGGCGATCGCCGTATGCGGACGGATATCCACGTGGAGTTCTTCGGCGATCCGGGCTGCCGGTTTCATGACCAGGGTGGCAGCCGTCTTGTGGCCGGAGAACGCGTTCGAGAGCATCGGCTTGGAGTAGAAATCCGCCGTGTCGCGGCTGACGACGACGAGTGGCGTATCCCGGTCGAGCTTGCGGAACTCGCGTGCGAAGGTGTAGCCGGCAAGACCGCTGCCTACGATGACGATCGGCGGATTCATCTGCGGATTCTCTCTGTACGTTATTGGTTTTATTGCGAGGTCGGGCTTCGGAAGCCGGGGCGGAGCGTCGTGTCGCCGCCCCGGCGTCGGTCAGATTTCGATCATTTCGAAGTCGGCCTTGGCAACGCCGCAGTCCGGGCAGCACCAGTCTGCGGGGATATCGTCCCAACGCGTGCCGGCCGCGATGCCTTCGTCCGGCATGCCCTCGGATTCGTCGTAAATGAAGCCGCACACGATGCACTGATATTTTTTCATGATGTTCCTTTCTGTCATGTCCAGTCTGTCATGTCCAGTCTGTCAGGGTTGGGCGAAGGGGCGTTCAGGCCGAAATGCGATCGAGCACTTGCTGATAGTGGTTGGCATGTCGCTCTTCCACCTTGGCGAGCGCGGCAAACCGCTTGGCCGCACGTTCCAGCACCGCCTTGAACTGCGCCGCATGTTCCTTCGACTCCTCGATCTGCTCATCGATCTCCTTGACTGCGGCCTCGTTGCCTTCGGCAACTGCAGCGTGGCGGAAGCCAGGATACATCTCGGTGTACTCGTAGGTCTCGCCTTCGATGGCGAATTGCAGAGCACGGGCAGGACTCATCTTCTCCCGCGGGTAGAGGAGGTCGAGGTGGCCGAAGGCGTGCATGACTTCCTGGTCGGCCGTGGCTTCGAAGGCCTTCGCGGTCTCTTCGTCGCCCATTTCGCGGCACAGTTTCGCGAAGTAGCGATATTTGATGTGCGCCATCGATTCGCCGGCGAAGGCGGACTCGAGGTTCTTGATCGTGACCGATTCGGGATTGTGGAACGGGGTAGCCATGGTGCCTCTCCTTGTGCGTGGTGCGTCGATGGAGAGGATGCTACCGAGGCTCATTCAATAACCAAAATTGAATGAAAAAATACGAGTGATAGGCGTGCGCTATTTATGGGGCGCGCCCGCGCCGGATCGAGCAGCATTTCTCTGCATCGGCCCGACGGCGAGGATAGGAATGCTGGCTACGGCGCTGCGACCGGCGGCCGGTGCCCGAGCAGGGGGTCTTTCAGGAGGGCAGCGACGAGCCGCGTGAGGTTTTCTGCGGGCGTGCTCTCGGACTTGGTCACCGGGTCCGCGACGACCCGGCCGTCGGCCTGATGGAGGTGGTTCGGAAACGTCTTGAGTCCCTCGTGCAAGGGAGCAGTGTCGATTCCGAGTTCCGCCCCCTGGAAGGTCCAGCGCAGGGAATAGGCGTCAGGTGCGGGGTAGCGGACGGTCAGCTCCGTGCCGTTATCGAGTTGCACGATCAACGCGTCCTGCTTCTGATGGGTCGCCGACAGATGCGCGCCGAAGGCGACGTGGAGGGCGTCGGCAAGTTCAATATGGAGGCTCATGGACGTCCGACCTCCTTGAGGCAATCAGCCAGCAGCGCGCGAACCGTCTCACGGGTGTCCGCGAGGACCCGGGCGCTCAGGTAGTGTTCGTAGGCCGGGTGCTCATCGATCTTCCCGGTGTAGATCTGTTCCATCAAGGCGATTTCGTCATCAACACCATATCGCGCGAGGATGGCGCTGCGGTTCTCGCGAAGCTCGTAGACCAGCCGAGTGAGCTTCTCGAGCTCCACCGCGTCGGCCGGGTCCATGTCCTGATAGAAATTTGCCATGATCGTCACTCACATCTTGCTGTCATGCAGCGCGCCGCCGTCGAGCACCGCCATGTCGGGCGTGATGCCCGAGAAGGGGAATACCTTGCCGCCGTATTTTTCGGCGAACTTCCGCGCGTCCGCCTCCTGGCCGAAAGAACCGATCGTCGGTCCCATCGAGCCTTGCCGCGAGCTGCCGACGACGTACCACGCTGTCTTGGCGTCGACCCAACCGTCCTTGGGCGCGTCCCAGTCCGCCTTGCCCATGTCCTGAACGAAGACGGCCCGCACGGCCCGCACCTGTTCCGGCTTCAGGTAGATTGCGAAGAGCTCCATCGTGTCGCAGAAGAATTCGGGGTCGGGTTTGTCGGCATAGAGGATTTGGGCCTTCGGACCGGGGTAGTCGCTGAGCAGCATGCCGTCCAGTGAACAGGCGGTGCTCCTGTCAATCTCCGCAGCCACTGGTGCGCCTTGGCCCGTACCCGACGGGCCGCAGGCCGAAAGGAGCATGGCTGCGATCAGGCCGATGAGAACGCCGGATATGCGGCGCGATGTTCGATGGATCATTTGCGGAATCTCCATGCTGCGACGCCCAGCGGCGCTGCAATCCAGCCGGCCATGACGAGGCCCAGCAGCCACGGTTCGGCGAGCGCGCGGGGGAAGACGGTCGCGAGTCCGTATAGCGTGCGGACGTCGTCGAGGGAAAAGATGTTGAGGATGCGGAAGACGTCGGCCGGGTTCAGCAAGAGGAGGTAAGGGAAGGCCTCGCCGCCATACTTGCCGCCGGTGACCACGAGCGCGCCGAGCAGGATCAGGTCGAATACCAGCACGAAGAAGAACCACAGCGCGATCGCGAGTCCCGACGCGCGGGTGCGGTCGGCGGCGAACACCGAGGTCATCACTGCGAGGCTGAGGAAGGCGAGACCGAGCAGCACCGAGCTGATGATGAAGCCGGCGTAGTGGAGCAGAGAGGCCGCCTGCAGTTGCGCCGATAACACGACGCCGACGAGGCCGAATCCGACGACCGTCGAAAACGCCAGCGCCGCGGCGAGCCCGAGATACTTGCCGAGGAGCAGCTCGAAGCGGGTGATGGGCATCGACAGGAGCAGATCGAGCGATCCGCGCTCCCGTTCGCCGACGACCGCATCGAAGCCGAGCACCAGCGCGATGAGCGGCACGAGGTAGATGACGAGGCTGACGAGGCTCGCGATCGTGAATTCGATCGAGCGGAAGCCGACGGTGCCTTGCTGGGCGCCGCCAAAATAGGCAATGACCAGCGCAAACACCGTAAATACGAGAGCGACCGCGAGCACCCAGCGGTTGCGGATGCGGTCGCGGAATTCCTTGCCGGCAATGGTGGCGATCTGTCGCAGTTCCATGAGGTCAGTCCGAGAAGCCGAAGAACACGTCCTCGAGCGAGGGTTCGTGCACGTGCAGGTCGAGTACCTTCGCGCCGAGCGACGTGAGCGCGTTCATGACCACCATCTTCGAGTCGCGCCGGCATTCGACGGCGACGTGATCGTCGCGCGCCTCGATGGCAAGCACCGGCAGCCCGCCGAGGACCGCGCGCACCTGCTCGAAATCCTTGCGCGCGAGGCGTACGCGGAACCACAGCGGCAGATCCATCTGCTCGCGCAGCGCCTGGACGGTGCCCGTTGCCTGGATCTTCCCGCTGGCCATGATGGCGAGGCGGTCGACGCGTTCCTGAATCTCGGCAAGGATGTGCGAGGTCAGGATCATTGTCACGCCTTCGGCCTTGAGGCGGCGCAGGATCACGTAGAACTCGCGGATCGCCTCCGGGTCGAGGCCGGTCGTCGGTTCGTCGAGGAAGAGGATGCGTGGATCGCCGAGCAGCGCCTGCGCAAAGCCGAGTCGCTGGCGCATCCCCTTGGAGTACTCGCGGACCCTGCGGCGGGCCGCTCCGCTGAGGCCAACGCGATCGAGGATCGGCGCGCACTGCTCCGCAGCCACGCCCTTGAGTTTCGCGAAGAATTCCAGCGTCTCGATGCCCGTGAGGTTGTCGTACAGCACCACATTTTCGGGCAGGTAGCCGATCTTTCGGCGCACGGCGCGGAAGTCCCGTCCCGTAACGGCCGCTCCGTCGATTTCGATCTCGCCCGCAGTGGCGGGGATCAGTCCGAGCATCATCTTGAAGAGCGTGCTCTTGCCCGCGCCGTTATGGCCGATCAGGCCGAACACCTCCCCGGGCATCACGGCGAGGTCGACACCGTCGACGGCGCGCACCGCGCCGTAGTGCCGCGCCGCGCCGCGTACGGCGATCACGGGGGCGCCCGTCTTAGCGGGCGCCGGGGAAATACTTGCCAAGCCAGTCTCTCCAGTTGTCATGGGCAGGGCTCATCTTTGGCGTCGGATCTACGACACTCGGGGCACGCAGCAGCGGAAACTGCCGGCCGACCAGGCGCAGCGTCTGCACGGCAGGGCTCGCGAGCAGGAGCTTCATCATCGGGTGCTGCCACGACAGCCGGTCGACGATGTCGTTCGCTTCATACGGGATGTCGCCCTTGCCGTCGTCGTTGCGATCCCAGCCAAGGTAATTGCTCCAGTAGTTTCCGTCCTTGACGCCCCACAATTCGTCACGCGCGCCGATATAGCGGACCTGTTCGCGATTGCTGATGAAATCGTTGTCCTCGACGGTGTTGTTTTTCGACCCCGCCGATAGGTGCACGCCGACGACGTTGTCGATCACGAGGTTTCCGCGCAACGTGTTGTACTCGGCGTCATAGATGAAGAAGCCGCGGGTATTGCCGGCCACGATGTTGTTTTCGATAACGGAATCCTGGATCGTGCGCAGCATGATGCCGTGATCCGAGTTGCCCCACGTGCGGTTGTTGCGAACGATCTGGTTGCGCACTTCCATCAGTGCCAGGCCGCCGCGATTGAGGTACACCTCGTTGTCTTCCCACAGGTTGTAGTAGGAATTCATGTAGTGCGTGCCGTAGCGGGAATGGTGCAGGCGATTGCCGCGAAACACGGCATGGTGCGAGACGTCGATATAGAGCGCGTCGCGCACGAAACTCACCTGATTGCCAATGATCTGCGCGCCGGTCGTGTTGTAGAGCTGGATGCCGTTGCCGCGGCTCGCCGAGCGATAGTCGCGTTTGCCGGTGATGACGTTGTTTTCAATGCGGACGTCCTTCACCTTTTCGATCCAGAGTCCGAACAGGTTGTAGGTGAGATCGCAGGCCCGGACGACCGCGCGGTCGGCGCCAGGCTGGATGTAAACGCCGGCATTCTGTGCGCCGAGATCGTCGCCCGAATTGCTGATGATCAGCCCTTCGACGACCACATCCGTCCCGACGACGCGGATCACGTCGCCGCGGCCGTCGCCGTCGAGCGTCGGCCGGTCGATACCGCGAAGGGTCAGGGGCTTCTCGACGCGCAGGCGCTCGTGATAGCGCCCGCGCGCGAGCAGGATCGTGTCCCCGGCCGCAGCATGGTCGATCGCCGTCTGGATTCTGTCCCCGGGGGAAAGGCGCCAGACTTCTGCCGCTGCGGGAGCACTGACGAGCAGCGCCAGACTGACGGCTGAGACAAGGTGCGTGACGCCCTTCGCAAAGCTCACGGCGTCAGAAGGCCCAGCGACTTCAAGCCGATGAACAGCGTCGCGCCAATCAGCAGGTTCTTGAAGCCGACGTAGCAGACCATGTCCATGGTGTTGGCGACGCGATAACGCCGGCCCCACCACGGACCGTCCTTCACGTAGGGCTTGGAGCCCAGGCGCACGACGACTTCGAACACGCTCCAGCCGAACCACCAGCCGATCAGCGCACCAGCCTCCATCTGTCCCATGGCTGCCAGGATCCAGACGACACTCGCTGCGAGTCCCAAGGCCATGCTTGCGGCCTGCATCGCCCGCTGGCGCTGGAAACCGTGGTGACTCCAGGGCCACAGGTGATCCCAAACTTCGGCAGCGATCAGCTGCGTCACGCTGCTCGCCGCCGCATAGGGGGGCTCAGCGGGATCGGTCGGCATTGTCGGATTGACCATTACAGACTGCTCCGGAAATCAGTGGTTCGATGCCGCGACGTCGGTGGGAGCCGCGACTGGCTTGATCGGGATGAAATAGCCGTCGGCGCCGATCGGCGTCAGGACGAGTCCAGCCTTCGTGCGGCGCTTGCGCTCCTGCGACAGCGGGGGGCAAGCATGGGCATCGGTGTACAGAATCATACAGTCGAGGCAGTGCAGGCACTCGCGGTGATCGATGCGGCCGTCCGCGTCGATCGCCTGCGAGCCGCACTCGACCGCGCACGCTTTGCAGGAGTTGCACTCCTGCTTTCGCTTGAGCCCGAACCAGCGGAAGGTCGAGGGCATCGCGAGCGACGCGCCGAGCGGGCAGAGGTACTTGCAGAACGGGCGCTCGATGAAGATCGACAGGCCGAGCAACGTCGACGCGAACAACGTATAAGGCCAGCTACGGTTGAAGAGGCCCACCAGGAAGGTCGTCTTGAACGGTTCGATCTCGGCGAGCTTTTCGGCCAGCCCCATCGAGAAGACGGACACCGTCAGCAGGCCGAAGAAGACGCCGTACTTCACCCACTTGAGCCGGTTGTGCCACTTGCGCGGCAGTTGGAACTGGAAGCGCTTCAGGCCCACCAGGCGGCCGATCCGGAACAGCAACTCAGACAGGGACCCGAAGGGGCACAGCCAGCCGCAGAACAGCCCCCGTCCCCACACGAAGACCGTGATGATGATGAAGATCCAGAACAGGAAGATGAACGGATCGGAAAGGAACAGTTCCCAGGTCCAGTGGAAGAGCAGCGCGTGGAACCAAGTCAGGACCTGCGTCACGGAAGGCTGCGCGAGCATGCCGAAGCCGACAAAGCCGATGCTGATGAGCCAGCCGCTGTACTTGAAGGCGTTGACGGGCCACTTGCGCTTGCGCGTCGCACGGCGCGTCAAGCTGTCACGCAGCGCATAGACGGTCGCGACGGCAAGGAGCAGTGCGACGAACAGGCCGATCTCGACCGCGCGAGTCTTCCACACGCGGAGCCACGGCGCATCCGGCTTCACGACCTCGGGCCGTCCGCCTTGCAGATAGGTTGCCGGCAGCCAGTATTCGGTGTCGAAGTTCGCGAAACTGCGGGCGCCGGTCGCGCGGTCGACCCGGTTGCCGAGAAAGACGAACTTCCACGGGTAAGCCGCGGAGAAAGCCTTCGAGCGGATGATGAAGATCGACGATTCGGAGAAGGCCGGGGCGCCGGGCGCCGCGATGCCATACAGATTCGCCGCGTCCAGATCGCGGAAAGTGAAGGAATCGCCGTCCTGGCGGATCTGGACACGGTCGTAGATGCCGCCGCGCACGAAGCCCGAACCCTTGAAGGACTGGGTGCCGTTGGTGCGGATGACGAAGAGCGCGTGCTCGCCTTCCTTCAAACTGGCCATCAGGCTGCGATAAGGCCCGTCGCCGAGGATCGCACGACCGATGTCCGGCTGATTGAGGTAGCCGAACCAGAGCTCGATGAAGGGCTTGTCCCCGCGCGGCGTTCCCACCTGCTCGTTACTGACGACGAGACGTTGGACGCTGCCTTCCTTCACGAGCGTCGCCCAGTCCGGTTTCGCGCCCGTCTCGAGGAGTTTCGCCTGCTCGCGAATCGTCGGCTTGAGGATCCCCACCTGTCTTGCGACTGCGGAGCCCGATTTCATCATCACCTGGTTCTGCGCGATGACGGTCACGGTGGCGCCGGAGATCGCGTCGAGTCCGATGATGTTCTCTTCCGGCCGCGACTGGCCGATCTCGATATTGCTGCCGATGAATTTGCCGAGATACTGCTGATTGAATCGGACCAGCGCCGATTCAGGGATCCCCAGGAGCAGGATCGGTTCCGAGTGCTTGAGGATCTTCACGCCGACGAAGTGCCCCTGCGTGTCCATCCCCATGAGCGTAATCACCGGCTTGCCGGAATAGGCGGGCGTGTCCGTGATGTCGGTCGACAGCATCACATAGCCGACGAGCTTGCGTTGGCCGTTCTGCTCGGAATACCCCTCCACGTAAGGAGGCTGACCCTTGCGTTCGGAAAAGACCGTCGCCCCGGGCAGCACTTCGGTGCAGGGGACGTACTTGCACAGATCGGGCGAGCTGTTCATCTCGGCCGGCAGCTTCGCCTCATACGTGTCGGCGAAGACGGAGGAGGCTGCAAGAAAGACGACGAGGGTGAGGAGGATCTGGCGAATCACGACCGGGAGCTTCATCACGGTTACCGTTGGTGAGATTGCCGCAAGTCTAGGAATTCCGCCCCGAGCTGTAATTGTTTCCCGTCAAGTTCATTTGGGGAAAGGTACTTTGCGTGAGGCGACTGCGTAAGCGCAGAAAAAAAGAGGGGCTCGAAGCCCCTCTAAAACAGTCACCCATCGGGGCCCCCATTTCGGGGGGCGGGCACCAGCGCCGGAATCCATGCCATCCCGGCGCGGTTCGGTCGGAGCGCTTACAGCTCCACGATCATGCGGCTACGCATCTCCAGGTGCAGTGCGTGGCAGAAGTGGGTGCAGTAGCACCAGTAGATGCCGGGCTTGTCAGCCTTGAAGGTCACCGACTTGGTTTCCTGCGGGTTCACGATGAAGTTGATGTCGTGCTTCGGAATCGCGAAGCCGTGCGTCAAATCCTCGACCTTGTCGTGGTTGGTCACGATGATCGTGACCTCATCACCCTTCTTGACGGTGAATTCAGGCAGGCTGTACGCGGGCGCCTGACCGGTGATCTTCACGGTAACCTTCTTGCCTTCGCGGAACACGCCCGAATCCTTGGGATCCTTCACCGCGTTCGGGAACTCGTCCATGTTGTAGACCTGACGAGTCTTGATGATGTCGCGGCGGACCACGATCGAATCGTGCGGCTCCGACAGCACCGAGTGGTCGGCGACGAGCTTCATCTTGTCGCCGCTGATGTCGATCATCTGCGCCGTCTCCGGGTGCAGCGGGCCGACCGGCAGGAAGCGGTCCTTCGAGAACTTGTTGTCCGAAATGAAGAACTTGCCGTCGGCTTCCTTCGTTTCGCCCATCGACGTGAAGCCGTGGCCCGGCTGGTAATGCACGTCGATGCGGTCGAGCACCACGGTGACGTTCTTGTCGCCCTTGTAGGCCTTGATCGCGGCTTCGACGTTCCACTTCACGATCTGGCTGTCGAGGAAGAGGGTCGTGTAAGCGTTGCCCTTGTTGTCGAAACCGGTATGCAGGGGGCCAAGGCCGATCTCAGGCTCGGCGACGACGGTGTCGCGCGGCTCCTTGATTTCGCCTTCGAACCACTTCAGCACCAACTCATGCTCGATGACCGTGGCCGTCGGCGAGAGCTTGCCCGAGCACGCGTAGTACTTGCCGTCCGGGCTGATATTCACGCCATGCGGGTTCTTCGGGATCGGCACGTAGCACGTCAGCGCCGTCTTCGGATCGGCGTTGGCCTCCTTGCGGCCGTCGACCACCGGCACCTTCGAATCGCCGATGTAGGTCACCTTGCCGGCCTTCACCGCTTCTTCGATACGTGCGACGTTGAAGAAGAGGCAAGCGTCCCGCTCGACCGACATCATTTCGGCGTAATGGACACCCATCTCGGTGTTGTACTGGTTCGTCGCCGCCAGCTTGCCGTCGTAGGACGTCGCCACGAGGTCGCAGTTGCCGTCGATCAGCACCTGCCAGCGGACCTGCATCGTCTCAGAATCGACGCAGGTGAAGAGCGAACGATAGTCGGCCGTCTTCTCGATGTTATGGCCGTTGTTCGGCAGCGGAATTGAGAACTCGGCGCCGCAGAACACGCGGGTCGTGTGGTTGATCGAGGCGTCGACCGGGTCGCGCTTGTCCGGGAAGGTGCCGTGGAAGCCCTGGACGTTCGGCAGTTCGGTGATCTTGTCGCACTCCATCGTGTCGAGACGCACACGAGCCAGGCGGGAGTTGATCTTGTCGTTGACGAACAGGTATTTGCCGTCATACGTGCCATCCGTGTAGGACGGATGCACGTGGTGGGTGTCGCCGGTATGGTACTTCAGGCTACCGTCGGGCTTGGTGCCGATGATCGCCTTCGATTCGTTCGTGATCCCCCAGCCGACGAGGCAGTCGGTGTTGAACACCGGGATGCCTTTCAGCTCGCGGCCCGAAGGCAGGCCGTAGATGCGGACGTTGCCCGAATGGCCGCCGCTTGAAAACGAGTAGTACGTATCGAGCTGGCCCGGCGGGACTTCATACTTCCCGGCCTCCGAAGCTGCGGCAGGAGCGGGGGCGGGCGCCGCAGCGGGAGCGGTCTTCTCCTCCTGCTTGCAGGCTGACAATCCGACGGTCATGCTTGCGCCGGCAAGGCCTGCAAAGGCGGCGGTGTTGAGGAATTTCCGACGGCTCACGTCTGGTTGGCCGTCCTGCTTCTGGTCCTTGATACGGTCCTGGCTCATCTACGACTCCCTTCTGATAATCGAAACATGGATGCCTTGGCGCACTTCGCGAATCTGGCAATCTGCAAGCTGGGAGGCACTCTAGGGACCGGAGAAGGGGAAATCCTTGATCCCGGTTAAGAATGAAAATTTGTCGCGATAGCGCGCTCAGGCGGCCGCGCGAACGGCGCGGTAGGTGCGCAGCACCTTGATCGTGTTGGCAGCAAGCAGGGCGAACTCCGCGATCAGCACCAGGCCCGCGATCCGGATGCCCAGGGGGTGCCCGACAACCGTCGCGGTGAGTAGCACTGCGATCGCAGCGCCGTGAAGGGAAAGATGGCGCTTCACCTGCGCATCCGGCTGCAGCTTCTTCATGTTCGGCGCCTTGCCCAGATCCTGCGTCAGATGAAGCCAGGCGAGAAAGGGGATGATCTTGTACAACATCCCCACGATCACGCTGACGAAGCCGCCATGCAGGATCAGTATGCCGGCGAGCACGGGCCACAGTACCCCGTCCGAACGCTGCGCGAGCAGCACGCAGGCGAGCCCCGCGATGAAACACCCCATGCCGAGCTGGAATGCCCGCATCGTCACATCCGGCACCGTGCGGCGTGACTGGCGCTGCAGGCGGACAGTGGTCACAGCAAACAGGAAGCACGCCGCCGCGATCGCCAGCAGCAGTGCGAACTCGGTTGCATCGTGTCCGGTGAGCACCGCAACGCTCCACGCGACGAGCACTGCACCCGTGCCGGTTGCCCAGAAGCGGGTCATGTGAGTCGGATAATTCGGCGTGATCTGAAACATCGGCACCACGACCCAACTCGTGGCCGCCAACAAGATCCCGGCACCGCCGAGCATGGCCCAGCCGATATGCAGCTTGAGCGCCGTCAGCAGGGGGAGGGAGACGCGGCCCGACACTGCGAGAGCGAGCGAAATGCCGAGCGCCACGGCAACACCGAAGCCGCCGAGCGCAAGGCGCAGATCGCGCGGAGTCGCCTGCGCGACGGGCGCCCGACGCAGACCCAGCGCCGCGGCAATCAGAAACAGCGTGAGCGCACCGCCGAGGAGAACCATCGCGGGCAGCAGCACGACCTGCAAGCCGGCTCCGAGTCCTAGTGCGAGCAAAGCGGCGCCGATGCTCAGGCCGCCGTGAACGAGCGCCGAAACGGTCCCGGATAGCGGGATCACCGCGCCGGCGACGACCGGCAGTACCTGGAGCAGTGCGCCAAGCATGACCGACAGCATGAAACCGACCGCAATGAGGTGCGTCAGCGCGAGCGCCCCAGGGGTCCAGCGCGAATCGAGCAGTTCAGGCATCCCCAACAGCAGAGCCCCGGCGGCCACTCCGAACAGCGGTGCCGTAAGGAAGAAGCGCAGCGGCGTCGAAAAGCACGGCGCCGCATCGTAGCTGAGGCTCTGGCCAGGTGGCATCATGGACAGTCGATCCTCACTTCGACCGAGCCGTCATCCTGCACGCGACTCTCGTGCCGGTATCCGTCCCGATCGAGAAGCCGCAGCAGCGGGTGCGGCATCCGATCGAGGAGAAGGAGAAAACCTTCCCCTTTCTGCAGGTCGGCAATTGCGTCCATTGCCAGTTCGAAAGGCTGGGGAGGCTCCAGGCCCCGCGCGTCGATCACCCTCGTCATGCCTGCGCGCCGGCACCGAGCCGGCCCTTCAGGTCGGAAGAGAGCTCCGCCCCGGGCAGATGCGCGTCGCACATCGGATACAGGATGTTCTCTTCTTTCATGTTGTGCTGCTGCATCAGGATCAGCAGCGTTTCCGATTCGCCGGCATACTCGTCCGCGTCGTGGTTGCTCAGAGCTTCCTGCATCCGCTCGAGGGCGCTACGCATTTCGGCGTGCTCTCCACGCATGACCTGCGTCGGTCCTCCAGCCATGCCGGTCGCCGCCTCGAACTTCGGAAACAGGATCGACTCCTCGGCGTCGAAGTGGGCCTGCAATCCCTCAACAAAGGTTTGCAGCGCGCTCTTGGCGTCATCCCATTTCCCTTTGGAAACAGCGGTTTCGGCGCGAGCAAAGGCCTCGTCGCAGGCACGGTGGTCATCGGTCATCAGGGCGGTAATCTGGGTCATGGTCGGCTCTCCGGTCAGGTGTCTCAATTGTCCGAGATCCAATGTCTCCCTCCTTGATCAGTATCAAACGGGTCCAGATTCCGCTGAAGTTACTTTTTGAGCTGGCAGCAACCGCCCATATGGTTGATTCACAGCCGCCATGCGGCCTGATAGATTTCCGTCATGGGCTTTCCGACTGATGCCCGTTCCATGGAGCAATGCATGACTGCTGAAGGGAAGGGACACCGCTTGCGTATCGATCGTACTCGCGCCTACCGTGCAGCCAAATGGCTGGCGGGGGGACTCGTTACGATCGCCCTGCTCGGGTTTTTCGTTCTTCCTCCAATCGTTCGCCATTTCGCGGAGAAGGCGATCGCCGAATTCACGGGACGGTCAGCGACCCTTGAAGAAGTCAGCATCAATCCCTTCGCACTGTCGCTCACGGCGCGCGGCGTGCACCTCGCCGAAGCCGATGGGCGGCCCGACGCCTTTTCGCTGAGCAGCCTGTACGTCAATATGGAGGCCGAATCGCTCTTCAGGCTTGCGCCTGTATTACGCGAGGTGCGTATCGAAGCGCCGCAGATCCACGTTGCGCTTCTCGAGGGCGGCCGCCACAGCTGGACTGATGTCGTCGAGAAGATCGCCGCGCGGCCAAAGGATGAGAACGAATCGCCGGCGCTGTTTTCGCTCAACAACCTGCAGCTGATCAACGGCGCGGTGCTCGTGGACGACGAGACGACGGGCGTCAAGCACGAGCTCACGACGATCAATATCGGACTGCCGTTCATTTCCAATCTGCCGGTCAAGGTCGACCTCTTCGTCGAGCCATTGATCTCGGCAACGATCAATGGCCGACCGCTGCATATTTCGGGGCGCAGCCGGCCGTTCAGCACGACACACGAAACCGTCCTCGAATTCAAACTCGATAGTTTCGATCTCACGCCGTATCTGGCATATCTTCCATTCAAACCGTCCTTTCGCGTCCCCTCCGCGCGCCTTTCGACCGAGCTCGAGCTGTCGTTCGCCGAGCCGCAGACCGGCGAACCTGCGGTCGCGCTGAAAGGAACGGCCGGACTCGCCGACTTCCAACTGCAGGACGACGTCGGCAAGCAACTCCTAAAACTCCCGTCGCTCACGGTGACGCTCGTGGACGTCCAGCCGCTGGCCGGGAAGATCCATGTCGGCGAGGTCTCGATGCCCGGCGCCGAAATCGATCTCGCGCGGCTCGACGATGGCCGGCTGAACTTCCAGCGGATACTTCCCACGCCTGCCACTGAAAGTCCCAACGCTCCCAAGCCTGCGGCACCATCTGCGGCGAAACCAGAACCGGTCTTTCTTCTGGACCGTTTCGCCCTCAGCGGAGCGACCCTTCGAATTGAAGATGCCGGTACCGGAAGCGTCCCGTTCCGCACGGAACTGCGCGATCTATCCGTTGAAATCAAGAACCTCGCGAACGCTCCAAACGCGGTCACCGACATATCAGCCGCGTTCGTCACCGACACCGGCGAACGGCTCACGCACGAGGCGAAGCTGAAAGTGGCCGCGCGGGAGATCGAGGGGAAGGTGGTGGCCGAAGGTTTCGGTGTCGGCCGTTATCTGCCGTATTACGCCGACCAGATCCCCGGCGGCGAGATCCGCAATGGGCAGCTTGACGCCAATATTTCCTATGCGGCGAAAGCTGCAGGCGACGACGTGAGCTTCTCCGCGAAGGCCGAATCGATCGCGCTGCGGGACTTCGAGATCGGACTCAGGGGCCAAAAGGGCGCGCTGGCAAAGATTCCGCGTCTCACTGTGAGCGACGTCGTGGTCAATCCCGCCGAGCATACGCTGGGGATCGGGACGATCGAGTCCACGGGAACGGTCATCAACGGTGTCCGCGACAAGAATGGACAATTCGACGCGCTGAGGGTCCTGGGAGACAAGCCTGCCGCCGCCACAGTCCCCGCAAAAGCGCAGCCAAAGGCCGTCGCGAAAGCGTCCGCCAAGGCCGCACCCGCGCCGGTAGCGCCTGTCTGGAGTCTTGCCCTCAACCGGCTCGCCCTGAACAACTGGTCGATCCGCTTCGAGGACCGGACACAGGGTACGCCGATCGTGATGCAGGCCGAGGAGTTCAAGCTCACGGCGGACGGCATCAGCACCGCGAAAGGCGCGACGACTCGTATCGACCTTGCCACACGCGTGAATAAGCGCGGGCGCATCGGGATTACCGGCGGGATTGGGCTCGATCCGCTGAAAGGCGATCTGCGGCTCGACCTGCGCAGCGTCGATCTCCTGCCCCTGCAACCTTACGTTGCCGAGGCCGTGAACATCGCCATTTCCCGCGGCCAGATCACGACCCGCGGTGCGCTCGCCTTCGATCAGAAGCGAGACGGCGCCATCAAGGCAAGCTTCAAGGGCGATATCGGCGTCGACGACTTCGCATCGATCGACAAACTGCAGGCCACCGACTTTGTCCGCTTGCGCCGCCTCGCCGTAACCGGAATCGATCTGCGTACCGAACCACCGGCGCTGGCGGTTGGCGAGATTTCGCTCAACGACTTCTACACCCGCCTCATTCTCGACGAAAAGGGTCGCCTCAACCTGCGGGAAATCCGTGCGCAGGGCGACGGCGACAAGACGGCCCCACCCATGTCGCCCGCCGCGGCGGCAAGTCCTCCCGCCCAGGCCACTGTTCCGCCCCCTCCCGAACCCGTGATGCCGATTGCGATAGGCAAGATCGCCATCCAGAAAGGCAACATCGCCTTCAGCGACCGCTTCATCCGCCCGAACTACGATGCCAATCTGACAGGAATGGAGGGTGAGCTGACCGGATTGTCGTCCGACCCGTCTACGATCGCGAAGCTGGATCTGCGCGGGAAGGTGGACAACAGCGCCCCGGTGACGGTGGCGGGCGAGCTCAACCCGTTCCGGCAAGATCGTTATCTCAAGATCGCGGCCTCGGTGAAGGACTTCGAGCTCACCGGCATCTCGGCCTATTCCGGCAAGTACGTCGGATACGGCATTGCCAAGGGCAAGCTTTCGGCCGATCTCAACTATCGCATCGAGGATCGCAAACTCACCGCCACCAACCGAGTCTTCCTCGATCAACTGACCTTCGGCGACGAGGTCGAGAGTCCCGACGCGCTCAAGGTACCTGTGCGCCTCGCGGTGTCCCTGCTCAAGAACAGCCGTGGGGAGATCGACCTCAGCGTGCCGATCGGCGGCTCGCTCGACGATCCTGAATTCAGCGTGGCTGGAATCGTCTTCAAGGCATTCATCAATCTGATCGGCAAGGCGATTACTTCGCCATTTTCGCTGCTCGGCTCGATGTTCGGTGGCGGTGAGGAGCTCTCGTATATCGACTACGCTCCGGGGCGCGCCAACCTCGAAAAGGCAGCGACCGACAAGATCGCCAATCTCGCACATGCGCTGTCCGACCGCCCCGCGGTCAAGCTCGAAATCACCGGCCGCGCGGACCCGGCGACCGACATCGAGGGGATCAAGCGCGTGTTGCTTGAACGCAAGATCAAGGCGGCTAAACTCAAGGAAATGCTGCGCAGGGGCACTGAGGCGCCTTCGCTCGACGACGTCCCGATCGACGCGACGGAGTATCAGGTCTTCCTGAAGCAGGTTTACCGCGACGCCGATTTCAAGCGCCCGCGCAACGCGATCGGACTGCTGAAGGACCTTCCCGCAGCGGAGATGGAGGCGTTGCTGATGGCGAACACGCCGGTCGACGACAACGCTCTGCGCCAGCTCGCGCAACTGCGCGCCCAAATGGTCAAGGATGCGCTCCTGGCCGAAGGAAAGGTATCGGCAGAACGTATCTTCGTCCTGACCCCTCACATCGGAGGCGGCGACGACGCGAAGGAGGGCGGGGCAGGCCGGCGCACGCTGTTCAGCCTCAAGTAGCGTGACATCCTAGTTGGCGCATTACGACCCAGGAGGACTCCATGATCTCAAGGCTTACCGGCTCCGAACGCCAGGCCGCGCTCGCTGCCTTGCCCTTATGGGCCGAACTCACCGATCGGGACGCAATCCGCCGCTCGCTGCGCTTCAAGGACTTCAACGCGGCCTTCGCGTTCATGACTCGCGTCGCCCTGATGGCTGAAAGGATGGATCACCACCCGGAATGGTTCAACGTCTACAACCGGGTCGAGATCACGCTCAGCACGCACGACGCTGGTGGCTTGAGCGAGCGCGACCTCGCGCTCGCCCGGTTCATCGACGCGGCCGCGCCGGAGTAGGGCGCAGGCCGCGCATGGTCAGGCGGCCGCCAACGCCTGATCCAGGTCCGCGATCAGGTCGTCGATATGCTCGATACCAACCGACAGGCGGATCATGTCTTCCGACACACCCGCGCGCACCAGTTCCTCGGGTGACAGCTGGCGATGGGTGGTCGATGCCGGATGGCAGGCCAGGGTCTTGCAGTCGCCGATATTGACCAGGCGCGTTACCAGCTTCAGCGCATCCTGGAAGCGTCCACCGCCATCACGCCCGCCCTTGACGCCGAACGTCAGAATGCCCGAGGCGCGGCCGCCCATGTAGCGGCGGACGAGCGGATAGTCAGCGTGATCCTCGAGGCCTGCGTAGTTGACCCAGCCGACTTTCGGATGGTCCTTCAGATAGCTCGCGATCTCCACAGCATTGGAGCAGATCCGGTCCATCCGTAGCGCTAGCGTCTCGATCCCCTGAAGGATCAGGAAGGCATTGAAGGGCGAAATCGCCGCACCCATGTTGCGCAGGGGAACGACGCGGGCCCTGGCGATGTAGGCTGCAGGACCGAGCGCTTCCGTATAGACCACACCGTGATACGAAACATCGGGCTCGTTCAGCCGCTTGAAGCGGGCCTTGTGTTCTGCCCACGGGAATTTGCCTGAATCGACGATGATGCCGCCGATCGAGTTGCCGTGGCCGCCCAGGTATTTCGTCAGCGCATGGACGACGATATCGGCTCCGTGTTCGAACGGACGGCAAAGATAGGGCGACGGGACGGTGTTGTCGACGATCACGGGTACGCCATGACGATGGGCGACTTCCGCCAGTTTTTCGAAATCCGTGATATTGCCGAGCGGGTTGCCGACCGATTCGCAATACACGGCTTTCGTGCGGTCGTCGATCAGTCGTTCGAATGCATCCGGATCGCGGTAATCGGCAAAGCGCACTTGGATGCCGTACTGCGGCAGCGTGTGCGCGAAGAGATTGTAGGTGCCGCCATACAGCGTGCTCGACGTCACGATATTGTCGCCGGCTTCCGCAATCGTCATGATGGATGCGGTAATCGCCGCCATGCCCGAAGCCATCGCGAGCGCAGCGATGCCGCCTTCCATTGCGGCAACGCGCTTTTCAAGCACGTCCTGCGTCGGGTTCATGATGCGGGTGTAGATGTTGCCCTGGACCTTCAGGTCGAACAGATCCGCACCGTGCTGCGTGTCGTCGAAAGCATAGGACGTCGTCTGGTAGATCGGCACTGCGACCGCCCGGGTTGTCGGATCGGGCGAGTAGCCGCCGTGTACAGCGAGCGTTTCAAGTTTCATGCGTCGGTCTCCTGATTGGTACGATGCCGCTCTGAATAGTGTGGCAAGTATAGCCACTGGCTGAGTTAATCAAAAACGATGCTATCGGGATACCCAAAATGCAGGATGTTAGTACCCCATATCTGGTAATTCGATGACAATTTTTACCCAAATCGAATTGCGCGGTTAGCCAAAATTCTGCAAACTAAACACCTCAGTAGAGCACGGCAGCAATTAGGTTCGTAGAAACCGGCTGTGATACTTCGCGGGAGGGGGAAGGGATGGAGACGTTGGCGCAGGGCGCAAAGGTGGCGACTTGGCTTGAATTGGCGGTGGCCCCGGAGTGGCGTCGAAATGGATTCAAGGTACGAGTTCATGCCGTCGGGGTCGAGAATGGTGGATGCTATACCATCTCCCTCGATGATCGCTGGCTATGCGTGAGCAATGGCGGAATTACCGTGTTCCATGGCCTGAGTGCCGCGCTCCATTTTTTGAAGCTGCATGGGATCGAGAATTTCGAACCCGGCGAAGCGCTCGACCAACGCTTCGCAAGCAAGGCGGTTCGTTACTGCCTGTGCACCGACAAGGGCAACGCCTTGCTCCGCTGCAGCTGCGCGCAACGCTGCCGCCTCACTCACTGAGACTTCACAAGGCGGGCCGGCACGAGCCCGCGCAAGGCGTTTGACAGGTGGATCACATCGGCTGAGTTCAGATCGGCCAGCGTGAGACGCTTTTCGAACGCCACGCCTTCGTCGAGCAGTTTTCTGCGATAGACCCCATCCAACACGCCGCTGGCGAGTGGTGGGGTGAGCAGATGGCCGTCGCCGCTATCGAGATAGAGGGTCGAGCGGGCGCCTTCCGCGACTTCTCCGTCCTCATTGAGAAAGATCACATCGAAGTGGCCGGCCGCTGTAGCTCTGCGCAATTCCCGGTCGTAGCGTTCGCGGGCAGTTGTCTTGTGTCGTTGCAGCAGGTCGATGCTCGACACGCGCTCCTGCGACAGGATCACGGTGGGAAGGGGGCTCAAGGGGATCGGGTCGAGCGCGACGACAATCACAGAGATCGATCCGTCGGCCGAGAGTTCGAGGCGCACCCTATGTGTGCCGGCGAGATCGGAGGCCGCCTCATCGAGCTTTCGGCATACCGCTTGCCGGTCGAAGACGAAACCGAGTTCCGCAGCCGACCGCTGCAATCTCGCCAGATGCCTTTCGAGCAGCGGATAAGGATCCGGCATCCCGCCTTCACAACGCAAAGTCTCGATGAGGCCGAATGCCGGTTTCAGGTCGGTTGCGAAACGGCCTTTGAGCAGACATTCTGCCCATTCGGAAGCCGCGTCCGAGTCGGCGACGATCCCGCTGCCGATGCCGAGCCGGGCATCGCCGGAGCGCGCGATTTCAAGCGTGCGAATCGGCACGCTGAGACGGAAATCGCCGTCCGGCGCCAGCCATCCCAGGCCGCCGCAGTAAATGCCGCGCGGTTCCTCCTCCAACTCATGGATGATTTCCATCGCGCGGATCTTTGGCGCCCCTGTAATCGAACCGCAGGGGAACAGCGCCCGCAGGATGTCTTCGAATCCCGCGGAAACAGGGGCTGCCGTAACGGTCGAGGTCATCTGCCAGACGCTGGGGTAGGCCTCAACGTCGAACAGACGTTCAACGTGGACGCCACCCGCCGGAACGAGTCTTCCGAGATCGTTACGAATCAGATCGACGATCATGACGTTTTCTGCGCGATTCTTTTCGGAGCCGGCCAGCGCCTCGGCATCACCGTCGCGCGGGGCGGTGCCTTTCATCGGCCGGCAGATTAGACGGTCGCCATGGCGCTCGACGAAGAGTTCGGGGGAGCGCGACAGGATCGTCCCATCAGCGTCGCGTATCAGCGCGCCGTACTTGACGGGTTGGGCATGACGCAGCGCCTTGTATAGCGCTATCGGACTGCCGTAAGCCTGCGCCTGCATCGGGAAGGTGAAATTCACCTGGTAGCAGTCGCCGGCGCCTATCAGCTCCTGAATGCGAGATATCGCTCGGACATACCTTTCAGGCGATAGTGTTGGCGAGATTTTGGCGAGCCCCGCGACTCGCTCATGTTCATCCAGAGCCGAGAGCGAGACTTCGATTCTCGCTGTTGTCTGATCGGCGCCGAGTGCTTTGCAGTCACTGAAAATCCACGCCGTCAGCAAGGGTGCGTCGTGCTGGAGCAACGCATGCAGGCGGGGCTCCAGGGCGTAGCCAAGCTCGTAGCGGAGCTTGAGGGCCGCCCAATGCCCATTCTTGCGTTGCGTTTCGATTCGAGCCAGGACGTCAGCGAGCAGTGCCGGATCATTGCATTCGACACGCTCAACGAGCCCGGTCAGCAGAAAATCGCCCGTCCCGTCCAGGTTATCGTCGAACAATGCAAAACAGCTGGCGTTATCGAACATCGGGGAATCTGCAATGGGAGGATGAGTGCGAGGCCGGGATGGGGAGCCCGAGATCTTACCGCATGCGGCCGAAATCCGGCTGACGGGGCACAGCGCCCCGCAACGGGTGCCCGGCCTGTCCACATAAATCAGATGATTGCAATGATCTGTATGGCATTTTCTGGAGAAAATCGAATATCATTAGTTTTCAGGAAAAACTCCTTTTACCTCACCGCTGAAGGGCTGGTCGCGCCTGATGCTTCGATCCCGCATCGCATTGTCCATTTTTCTCGTGGCGGCATTTTCCGCCCTGACCGCGATCGGTCTGTGGATGCTCGACGGGGTGCTCGCCGCCGGAGAGATCGATCAACGCTCAAGCCCCGCCGACAGCATCTTTCTGCCGTTTCTGCTTGTCTCCCTGACCTTGCTTGCGTTTGTCGTGGCGTGGGCGATCTGGCCGCTACTACGCGCGCGCAGTAGCTCTCAACTTTATTTCCTTCGAGGCGATTTCGGAGGGCGGCGCGGACGTGGTCGGCACGGGGGGAGTTCGGACGAGCGAACACGGGGCGAAGTCGCCAACTGCTTTTTCCCGATCAGCGAATACTCCCTCGAAACCTACAAGGCGGCGATGGATCATGCTCCAGCCGCAATCACCATCACCAACTCGCGCGGACGCATCGAATACGCCAACGACGCCTTCGTGAAGAGCTCGGGTTACGAGCGGGAGGAAATCATCGGCCGCAGTCCCGCAATGTTCCAGTCGGGACATACCGATGCCGCCGTGTACCGCAGTCTCTGGCAGACAATCCTGTCCGGCCACGTGTGGCGCGGCGAGGTGCTGAATCGCCGTAAGAATGGGGATGAATGTTGGGACAACATCGCCATCTCACCGCTGCGGGATCGCTTCGGCCGGATTTCGCATTTTGTCGCGGTGCGCGAAGACGTCACCGAACGAAAAGGGCGGGAGGAAGACTTGCGTCAGCTTGCACAAATCGATCCGCTGACTGGAATCGGCAACCGACGCTTCCTGCTCGAACGGGCCCAACACGAACAGATGCGAGCCCAGCGGTTTGGAAGCCCCCTGTCGGTACTGCTGCTCGACATTGACCATTTCAAACAGATCAACGATCGGCACGGGCATGCAGCCGGCGACGAAACGATCTGCCAGGTTGCTCGTGCCTGCGTCGAGAGCGTGCGCGAGATCGACGTCGTCGGGCGCTATGGCGGGGAGGAATTCGTGATCGTGCTGCCGGGGACGGACCTCGACGGGGCGCGAGAACTTGCCGAGCGTCTTCGCATCGCCATTGCCGGTATCGCCTTGCGTGGGTCCGACGGCAATCCTTTTGAGTTGACCGCTAGCATCGGCGTGGCCACCTACGGACCCGGCGACGAACTGGAATATCTCCTGGCGGCAGCAGATGCGGCTCTCTATCGTGCAAAGAGTCTTGGGCGAAACCGAGTCGTCGCCGTTAGCGACGGTTTCGAACTGAAAGGCCGTCCGGACGCCAATTGACGCTTATCCCCACGGGGCGTGAGCAGTACTGTGGACAAGGTGTTGGTGCGGGCGGTAGATGGCTGAAACAAAAGGAAAAGATTTGATTGCCTAAAATTCAGGCAATATTACAAAGACATTAATTGGCAGTCCTCGCAGATATCCCCAAGCGTCGTGAGCAGCTTTGTGGATAACTTGTGGGGATGGCGGCTTTTCCCATGAGCCACAAGGGAGTGTTGCGGTTGCGCAAAAATGAGGCATCCGCGCAACGGGTGCTGTTGCTGAGCAGGGCCGCGCGACGGGCTAGAATGACAGCCTTTCCGCTTGAGCCCGCGTGCACGATGCCAACGCCCGGTCCTTCTCCCGTTCGCTATTCGATCATCCCCGTCAATCCCGAAGCCCATTTGTTCGAGGTCAGCTGCACGGTCGCCGATCCGGATCCGTCCGGGCAAGTATTCCGCCTGCCCGCATGGATTCCAGGGAGCTACATGATTCGCGAGTTCGCGCGAAACATCGTCACCCTTCACGCGACATCCGCGCGCAGGCCGGTTGCGATCGAAAAGCTCGACAAGCACACTTGGCGCGCAGAAGCGCTACAGGAGGGGGAGGCGCTGACCCTGAGCTACGTCGTCTACGCCTGGGATCTTTCGGTGCGCGCCGCTCATCTCGACACGACCCACGGTTTCTTCAATGGCACGAGCGTGTTTCTCGCCGTCGACGGTCGAACGGATCGCCCTTGTCTTGTTGAACTGCTGCCTCCGGGGAGAGAGCTGCTGAAGACATGGAGGGTTGCTACCACTCTCCCTCGAGCGATCGACGAGCCTGGTGCGGCGCTTGCGATGGGCTTCGGACTCTACCGCGCCGACAGTTACGATGAATTGGTCGATCATCCTGTTGAAATGGGGACGTTCGATCACGTGTCGTTCGAGGCGGGCGGGACGTTGCACGAGATCGCCATTACAGGACGTCATGACTGCGATACGGAGCGTCTCTGCAAGGATTTGTCGCGAATCTGTAGCTGGCAGATCGACCTTTTCGGACAGCCTGCACCGGTTCAACGATACTTGTTCCTGACGATGATCGTCGGCGATGGTTACGGCGGGCTCGAGCATCGTTCGTCGACCGCGCTTCTGGCGAGCCGGGCCGATCTGCCCTACCGGGGAATGAACGGCGAGCCGGACGGCTACAAGAACTTCCTGGGCCTTTGCAGCCACGAATATTTCCATACGTGGAACGTCAAGAGAATCAAGCCCGCGGCCTTTACGCCCTATGACTTGGCGAACGAGAATTACACCCGACTACTCTGGGCATTCGAAGGGTTTACGTCCTATTACGATGACCTCGCCCTGGTGCGCTCAGGCGTCATTGCGATCGAGGATTATCTGGGGCTGCTCGGCAAGACCATTTCAGGCGTTCTTCGCACGAGCGGCCGACTGAAGCAGAGCGTGGCCGAGTCGTCCTTCGACGCCTGGATCAAGTATTACCGGCAGGACGAAAATGCCCCGAATGCGATCGTCAGCTACTACGCGAAGGGCGCGCTGATCGCGCTCGCACTCGATCTGCAGTTACGGAAGGCAAGCGAGGGACGGGTGAGCCTCGACGACGTCATGCGTCTGCTTTGGCTCCGGCACGGTCTGACGGGAGAGGGCGTGCCCGAGGATGGTTTGTTCGCGCTCGTCCGGGAGGTTGCAGAGCGTGGGGCGGTCGGAAGCGGGCGACGCATCGGTCGTTGGCTGCGCGAGGCGGTCGAGGGCACAGACGACCTTCCGCTGGAAAAACTGCTCAAGCCCTTCGGCATCGCGTGGCAGGCGGAAACGAGCGCCAAGGGGCCCACGTTGGGGATAAAGCTCGCGGCAGGCATCGGAGAGGCGAAGCTCGCAAACGTATTCGACAAGGGGCCTGCCCAACGGGCAGGCTTGTCGGCAGGAGACGTTCTGATCGCCGTCGACGGCCTCAAGATCAGCGGCGGCAGTCTGGACGCGACGATCGCGCGGCGCGCAGTCGGTGAGCACCTCAAGATTCACGCATTCCGGCGAGACGAGCTGATGGAGTTCGATGTGACGCTGGAGGCGGCGCCGGCTGATACGATCAAGCTCGCACCGGCTAAGCGCCCGTCTCCGACGATGGGGACTTTGCGCAAGGGGTGGCTGGGCGCGTGATCAGGCCGCTCGCGCTTGCTGTTCCGATGAGAGCGTTGTTTGCAGGCGACGGGTGATCATTCGCAGCAAGGCTCCGAACAGGATCGACGCAAGCACGGTCGAAACCACCCCGGCTTCCCAGAAGCCTGCAACGCTGGGCGCCTGTTCGCGGCCGGGGGCATGAAAGGCGAGCCAGTATCCTCCGGTCAACCCCACGCCCCAAAAGCATATGGCGTGCATCAGCATCGGCACAAAAGTCACCTTGTAGCCACGGAGCGCATGCGCGGCGACGGTCTGGACGGCATCGAAAACCTGATAGATGCACACATAGAAGATCAGGGCCAGCGCGACGGTGCGCACTGCCGGATCATCGGAGAACAGGCCTATCACGCGTTCCCGCGCCAGCCATAGACTGATGCCGATAACCGACACGAGCGCCGAGGTCAGGAACATTCCGACGCGCACGGTCGCGCGGGCGCGGGCCCACTCGCGCGCGCCTGCAGCCTGGCCGACCAGCACGAGGGTCGCAATGGACATCGCCAGAGGCAGCATGTAGACCAGCGCGGCGAGGTTGGCAACGACGCGGTGACCCGCCACCGACCCTGCGCCCAGGCGGGCGGCAAACAAGGACACCAGCGTAAACGAGGAAACCTCGATGAAGGTGGAGAGGCCCATCGGGGTACCGAGGCGAAGCAGGGCGAGGAGTTCCGTCCGGCGCGGCCCATGCCAATTGGCCAGCAGCCGATACGGCCGGTAGGACGGATTGCGGAGGAGGTAGACCGTGGCGCAGCTGAGTCCCAGCCAGTTCACGCAGGCGGTCGAGATGCCGCTACCGAGTACGCCGAGGGGCGGCAGCCAGAGGTGGCCATGCACGAGCGCCCAGGCGAGCGGAATGTGCGTCATCGCGACGGTCAGGCTGATGACCATCAGTACACGCGGCCTCCCCAGTGCGTTGTTGAACGCATAGAAGGTGCGATACAGCAGCACGGCCGGAAGTCCGGCGGCTGTGGCGAGCAGATATCCGCGCGTCCGCGCTCCGACATCGGCGGGAACGCCGCTCACTTCGAGCAAACGATCAGGGAACGCAAGCAGGATCATGCCCGGGACGGCGAGCATCACGGCAAGCCACAGGCCTTGCTGGAGTGTCGGGCCGATGTCCGCGACCCGCCCGGCGCCGTAATGATGAGCCACGGTCGGTGCGACCGCCTGCAGCACACCGACGAGGAGCATCACGACGGAAATATAGAGCCCACTCCCGACTGCGACAGCTGCGAGGTCGCGGGTACCGAAGCGGCCGACGATCACGGTGTCGGCAACCATCATGCTCATGGACAACAACTGGGCAATCAACACGGGCCAAGCCTGATGGAGCAGGCGGCGGGCAATGCCCGAAGACGAGTCTGGTGAGCTCACGGATTATGGACGAGTTGGAGAGCGAGGGGCCGGAGGCTGGCCGTCTGGCGGGAAGGGACCCAGTCTAGCCAAATTGGGCAACAGGTTGCCATGGGCAAGCAGCGCGCTGTGGTCGGATCGCCGACGACACGTTGAGGTGCTCGAAGTCGGCAAGCGGCAGCGGCACGTCGCCGCCTGCTTCATTCGGCCTTACTGCAGCCCGTTGCGTAGCAGGCCGACTGCGACGCCTTCGATGACAAGTGGTTCGGCGCGCGTATCGACGACGATCGGCTGAAAATCGGGATTCGCCGGCAAGAGGCTGACTATCGGTCCGTTTCTGGCGAAGGTCTTGACGGTCACGTCGTCGTTAACCCGAGCCACGACGATCTGACCGTCCCGTGCCTCGGGACTGCGATGAACCGCCAGCAGGTCGCCGTCCAGAATGCCGGCATCGCGCATGCTCATGCCGCGCACGCGCAGCAGGTAGTCTGCACGCGGGGAAAACAGCGACGGGTCGACCTGGTGACGCGCTTCGACGTGTTCCACCGCAAGAATTGGGCTACCGGCCGCGACTCGACCGATCAGTGGCAGACCAAGTCCTTCGGCTAGGCGGATACCGCGTGCGCGTCCTTCCTCGAGCAGGATCGCGCCTTTGGCCGCGAGCGCGCGAAGATGACTCTCTGCCGCATTCGGGGAACGAAAGCCGAACGCTGTACACACCTCCGCGCGAGTCGGAGGACGCCCTTCGGATTCAACCGTCTGGCGAATGAATTCAAGGATCTCGGACTGGCGGGCGGTGAGCCCTTGCTCGTGGCTCATCATCATATCTCCATTTAAACTGTATTTTTAAACAGTTGTCCTGAATTCGCAAGCCCGAAAATGAGTTCGAAACGGTATGGCGCAAGAACGGTGACGCGAGTAGAGTTCGCCTCGTGTCTCGGCTAGAATCCAATGCACGTCAGGGAGATCACATGCTGCAGATCGGTGACATTGCTCCAGCGTTTTCATTGCCTGATGCGGACATGGAAACGTTCGACCTCGCCGCTGAACGCGGCAGACATCATGTGGTCCTCTACTTTTACCCCCGCGACAACACGCCGGGATGCACCTTGCAGGCCGCCGACTTCAGTGACCATGAAGACGAGTTTGCCCGCCACGATTGCATCGTGATCGGTGTCAGTCCCGACGATTGCCTGACCCACGCCGAGTTTCGTGATCAGCACGGGCTGTCCGTACGTCTTCTTTCAGACGTCGAGACGGAGGTCTGCCGGCTCTATGATGTCTGGCAACCCAAGGAAGTCGACGGTGTGAAAAAGATGAGCGTGGTGCGGACGACCTTCGTCATCGACAAGGAAGGCACCGTCCGCCACGCGCTCCGCGACGTTGCAGCCCGCGGCCACGTGGCCGGGGTCTTCGAACTGGTCAGGAATCTGGAAGCAGAGAAAAGAAATGGAAATCGTCAAGAACACTGTCGTAACGCTTAAGTACACGGTCGTCGACCCCGACGGCAACATAATCGATGACGGCAATCAGCCGCTCGTTTACCTCCACGGTGGTTACGACGGCATCTTCCCGACGCTGGAAGAGGCACTGCACGGCAAGAAGGTCGGCGATCAGCTGAAGGTCAAGCTTCAGCCCGAAGATGCGTTCGGCGACTACGATGAAGAATTGGTGCTGGTCGAGGACGTCAGCCAGTTCCCCGAAAACATCGAGGTGGGCATGTCCTTCGAGCGCGTCACCGACGACGGCGAAGAAGACATGCTATATCGCATCACCGACATCGCCGACGGCAAAGTCGTCGTTGACGGCAACCATCCTCTGGCCGGTACCGCGCTGGTCTTCGACATTACCGTCGCCGAGGTGCGCAAGGCAACGGCCGAAGAACTGTCGCACGGTCATGTGCACGGTGCCGGCGGACATCATCACTGATCGTTCCGACCGATCGGTAAAGGGGGCCGCGCAAGCGGCCCTTTTTTTGACCTATTCCTCCTCGTGCCGATGACCGCTCTATCAGCGTCCGCTTCTTCCGCAACCGCAGGTCGTCAAACTGCTGGAACGGTCCTTGTCGAAGTCGAGGACCTTCGGGTCAGGATCGGGGCAGGGGAGTTACCAATTCGTCCGGTCGACGGCGTCGGATTTTCGATCGCGGCAGGCGAAACCTTCGCCTTGCTCGGAGAGTCCGGCTGCGGGAAATCGATGACAGCGCTCGCGCTTCTCAGGCTTCTTCCCGATGGCGGCCGCGTGGAAGCCGGGAAAATCCGGTTTGGCGGCGTCGAGTTGCTGGCGCAAACCGAGGCGCAGATGCGTGACGTGCGCGGCAGGCGAATCGGAATGATCTTCCAGGAGCCGTCGACAAGCCTCAATCCGGTGATGACGGTGATGGCGCAGATCGGCGAAGTGCTGGACCGCCACCGGGGCATGCGCGGTGCCACGGCGAGGCTCGAGGCGCGGCGACTGCTGGAATCGGTCGGGATTCCGGACGCGGAACGACGCCTCGACGATTACCCGTTCCAGTTTTCCGGCGGGATGAAGCAGCGGGTGATGATCGCGATGGCGCTCGCCGGCAAGCCGGAACTCCTCATCGCCGATGAGCCGACGACGGCGCTGGACGTGACAATCCAAGCGCAGGTGCTCGATCTGCTTGCTCAGCTCCAGGCAGAGCGCGGTATGGGGATGCTCCTGATTACGCACGATCTCGGCGTCGTCGCGGGAATGGCGCATCGCATCGGGGTCATGTACGCGGGCGAACTCGTGGAGATCGCGAATCGTTCGGACTTCTTTCGGCGTCCGCTGCATCCCTATTCGCGTAAGCTGTTCGCCGCGCTGCCGACCGAAGGACAGCGTGGTCACCGGCTATCAGCTCTGCCTGGTCACGTTCCGCCGCTCGACCGTGGATTTGTCGGATGCCGCTTCGCGGACCGCTGCCCCCAGGCGTTCGAGCGCTGCCACGGTGAGGCGCCGGCTTGGCACCCGCTTGAAGGGCAGGAGGTGCGTTGTCATCTCTATGAGCCAGGTTCGGAACGGAACGCGGAAGTACCGGCGGGGGCATCCTCCGAACGCTTTAGGGAGGCCGCTTCCGGTTCGCGTCCCGTGCTCGACGTGCGTGAGCTGAAGGTCCACTTTCCCGTCCGCAAGGGCTTGTTGAGACGCGAGGTTGCGAGCGTCAAGGCCGTGGATGGGATCAATCTGCAAGTGATGCCCGGGCGTACGCTTGCGCTCGTGGGGGAGTCGGGTTGCGGCAAGACCACCGCCGGCAAGGCGATCCTGAAACTGATTGCTCCGACCGATGGTGAAGTGCTGTTGGACGGGAAGCGCTTGGCCGCACTGTCGGGCTCGGCCTTGAGGGAGGCGCGGAGGGAGTTCCAGATGGTCTTCCAGGATCCGTTCGCGTCGTTGAATCCGCGAATGCGCGTGGGCGAGATCATTGAAGAGGGGATGATGGCGCTCGGCGTCGAACGCGACGCGCGATCGCGGACGCAGCGCGTGGAGGCACTGTTGCAGCGTGTGGGACTGCGCTCCGAAATGAAGCTGCGCCATCCGCACGAGTTTTCCGGCGGACAGCGGCAGCGCATCGCCATTGCGCGTGCCTTGGCGGTCTCGCCGAAGCTCATTATCTGCGACGAACCGACCAGTGCGCTGGATGTGTCGGTTCAGGCACAGATCCTGAACCTCATGCGGGACCTGCAGAGCGAACTGGGCCTTGCCTACCTGTTCATCACCCACAATCTCGGCGTGGTGAACTGGCTTGCTCACGACGTCGCGGTGATGTATTTGGGCCGCATTGTGGAGCGCGGGCCGGTCGATGCGGTCCTGGGCGCCCCGGCGCACCCCTACACGAGTGCGCTGCTTGCTGCCGTGCCGGATATCGAGCGTGACAAGCCGATTACTGCATCCGGCGCTTCGCGCAGGGGGGGCGGAGCCGAAGACCTTCCGTCACCCCTCAAGCCGCCGGCCGGTTGCCATTTTCATCCTCGCTGTCCGCGTGCGACAGATATCTGCCGCCAGCAGTATCCGGACGAAACACAACGCGGACCGGGACATGCAGTGCGTTGCCACTGGCCGATATAGGAGGGTGCGATCGGCTCTCGGCGCTAGTTAATGCTTGTGCTTCTTTTTCGGTTCCGCCGACTGCTTAGCACCCTTCGCCGCTTTGGGCGTCGCTGCGGCTGCTTTAGGCGTGGCGTCGGTTGGATGAGAGCTGCTCTTCGCCGTGGACGCGGCCTTGCCACTTGCGGCATGGGTTGTCGAGTGCTTCGAAGTTTCGGCCTTTCCGGGCTTCTTGGTACTTGCGCCCTTGGCCCCGCGCTTTGCGGGTTTTTCGGGTGCCGGCGGGGGAAGGGTGCTGCGATCGGTTGCCATCGCGCGCGGGATCAGACGCGCCGCGGCTAGCGCTCCTGCAGCCTCGACGCCCTCGGGGACGAGGAGCGTGTAGCCGGCGCTGACCCGACTCCGTGCATCCAGGCCATTGATCTGCTGCAACTCACCCAGAGAAAGTCCGAAATTTCGCGCCACGGACGCCAACGTTTCGCCGCGCTGCAGTTCGTGGGTACGCCATTTCTTACCTGACGCTTCGTGCTCGGCAAGGCGGAGCTGGAACCTTTCAGCGCGATCGACCGGAATCACGAGTTTTTCGGCCTGCGCGATCGCCGGGCGGTTGTGGCTCGGGTTGAGCGCCATGAATTCGTCGAGCGGCATTTCCGCGTATTTCGCGGCGGTCGCCAGATCGATCCCACCGGGGGTCTCGATCGTCACGAAATGCTGACTATTCGGGACGTAGGGCAGCTCGAAGTGAAAGAGTTCGGGGCGCGCAACGATGTTCTTGAGGGCCTGCAGCTTGGGGACATAGTTGCGCGTTTCTTCGGGCATCCGCAGGCTGCTGTAGTCCGCCGGCAGGCCTTCGTTCTGGTTGCGCTGCACGGCACGCGCCACGGCGCCTTCGCCCCAGTTGTAGGAGGCCAACGCGAGATGCCAGTCGCCGTGCATTTCGTAGATCGTCTGCAGGTAATCGAGCGCCGCGTTGGTCGAGGCAACGACGTCGCGCCGCTCGTCGACCCACTTGTCCTGCACGAGGTTGTAGTTGCGGCCCGTAGACGGGATGAACTGCCACAGCCCCGAGGCCTTCGCGCGTGAATAGGCCATCGGGTTGTAGCTGCTTTCCACCATGGGGAGCAGTGCCAGTTCGGTAGGAAGGCCGCGCCGTTCGAGTTCGGCGACGATGTAGTAAAGATAGCGGCCGCCCCGTTCGAACACCTTCTTGAGAAAACCCGGACGGTTCAGATAGAAGGCCTGCTGCTCGGCGACCAGGTCCGTGTCGAGGTCGGTCATGCCGAAGCCGCGCCGGATGCGGTCCCAGATGTCGTTCGCTTCGCGCGTGAGGTCCAGCGTGAGGACGCGGGGCGTCGGATCGCGCAGTTCCTGCACTTGATAGGGGGAGGCCGAGATGCCTTCGGCGCTGCGGGAGGCGGACGGTAGCCGCAAGCCGCGAATTTCCTGAGATGTCGATATTTCCGGGGATGGGGCGACGGGCGTCGGCTCCAGCGCCTGATCGTCATCGGCGTGCGCCAATGAAGTGAATTGGGCAAGCGCCGAGAGAATCATCATCAACAGGAATCGTGCGAGAGATCCCGACATGAATCCGGTGCTCGTTCGAGAAAAGACGTGGACTCTATGGCAGGCAGGGGGGAGCGTCAAACCCGATTTGCAGTCCTGGCAAGTCCTGCGTCGCGTGCCGGCGCAAACCATCGGCATGCTTCGCCACCATCCATTCGTATAGACGTGCAAATCGTAAGGAAATTCGCGACACCCGGGCGCTAAGTTGATAGGATTGCGAGGTTTTGATCAACGGGTTAGCGTTGCGCAGCCGATGAAGGCTCTCATCATCGAAGATACCGTCACGAGTGCCACCCTGGTCTGCCATTCGCTCGGCAGGATGGGGCTCGAGACCGTGCACGCGCGCGACGGCACGGCCGGGATCGAAGCCTTCAAGCGGGAACGACCGGATCTAGTACTACTCGACATCGTAATGCCCGGCATGGACGGGTTTGAGGTCGCCCAGCGGATCCGTCAGCTTGAGAAGGATGGCGAATGGACGCCGATCATCTTTCTCTCGGCGCGAACGAGTGACGAGGACCTCGAGCGCGGGATCGCGGTGGGCGGCGACGACTACCTAGCGAAGCCGGTTTCAGAGGCGGTGCTGAAAGCCAAGGTGCGTGCAATGCAGCGGATTGCGCAGATGCGATATTCGCTGCTGGTGCTGACCCGGAAGCTGGATGAGGCGAATCGCGAACTCACTCGCATCTCGTCATTCGACGGCCTCACGGGGATCGCGAACCGCCGCACATTCGATACGACGCTGCTGCGCGAATGGCGTCGCAGCGCTCGGGTCGGTTCGCCGTTGTCGCTGCTAGTCATCGATGTCGATTGCTTCAAGCAGTTCAACGACGCATACGGACATCAGGTCGGCGATGAGTGTCTGAAGGCGGTCGCGCGCTCGCTGTCGTGCAACACGCGGCGCCCGGCTGATCTGGTCGCGCGCTATGGTGGCGAGGAGTTTGCCGCGGTCCTTCCTGATACCGACCAGGAGGGCGCCGAAAGTGTTGCGGAAGCGATGCGCAGAAGCATCGAGGAGCTTGCGATCACGCATCGCCATTCGTCCGCAGCACCGGTTGTCACCATCAGTGTCGGCATCGCAACAACGACGCCCGACCGCGCCGACGACGGCGGTTTCGCGAGTCTGCTCAAGTGCGCCGACCAAGCGCTTTACGGTGCCAAGGGCAATGGCCGCAACCGGTGGAATGCCACCCGCTGCGGCGATCTTGTGACGCCGGTCTAGCCGCCTCTCCGGCCTGGCGCGCGTTCCCGATGCTCAGAAGACATCCTTCCACCGCCGGAGGGCGGCGAAGCATTCGCCGGCGTCCTGCGGTCGGGTTCCGGCATGCGCGGTAACGGCGCGCACGACCTCCTCGATATGAGTCCGCAGGAAGGGGTTGATCTCGCGCTCGCGTTCCATCGTGGTCGGCAGCGTGGGTCGGCCGGCTGCACGCAGGAACTCGCATTCCTTCCTGACGCGCTCGCGTTCGGCGTTCTCGGGCTCGGCGTGCCGGGCAAAATCGAGGTTGGCGAGGGTGTATTCATGCGCGCAGTACACCCGCGTTTCTCCGGGCAGACCAGCCAGCCGCTGCAGCGACTCATGGAGCTCGGAGGCCGTGCCACCGAGCAGCCGTCCGCAGCCGCTGCTGAAGAGCGTATCACCCGGAAACAGGATCCACGGCGCGAGATAGGCAATATGCGTGGCGGTGTGCCCTGGCACTTCGAGCACGTCGAAGCGGATATCGAGGGCCTCGAGGATGATCTCGTCGCCTTCGCGCACCGGGTTCGTAACGCAGGGGATATTTGCGTCAGCGGGACCGTATACTGCCGGCGCGTGCCGTTGCACGAGTTCGGCAACGCCGCCGATGTGGTCGGCGTGGTGGTGGGTGATCAGGATCGCGTCGAGACGCAGCCCTTGCTGGAGAAGGGCAGCTTCGACGACGGCGGCGTCGCCGGGATCGACGACCGCTGCAGCCCCGTCGCGGCGCAGCAGCCAGATGTAGTTATCGCGGAATGCGGGAAGAGGGATAATGTCGCAGCTGCGGATTTTGGGGTGCTGATTCTTCATGACCATCCTCAGTCTTTCTGACTGGCTTGAATGCCCGCAAGGACAATACCTGCTGCAGTGGGAGCAAGCCAAGTTCGATTTGATGGTATCGGACATCTTCGGCTACAACGCGGTCCAGATCGGCCTGCCGCAGCACGACTTTTTGCGCAGCAACCGGATCCCGTTCAGGTTGGCATGCGCGCAGTCCGGCCGGTGCGGCATCGTCGCGGACCCCGATGCGCTACCGTTCGCAACGGCCAGTGTCGATCTCGTGCTGCTGCCCCACGTGCTCGAGTTTTCGCAGAGGCCGCACCACGTGCTGCGCGAGGTCGAGCGGGTACTGGTTCCCGAGGGCAGCGTCATCATCAGCGGATTCAATCCCTTCAGTCTTTGGGGACTGCGTCGCTTGATCGCACGGGGGCGCGGTCATTACCCGTGGTGCGGGCAGTATCTGTCGGTCCGGCGCGCGAAGGACTGGTTGGCGCTGCTGGGGTTCGAGACACAGGGTGGCAGTTTCGGTTGCTATGCGCCACCGTTCACGCATGCGACCTCACTGGAGCAGTGGCGGTTCATGGACAAGGCAGGGGATCGGTGGTGGCCGATTTGCGGCGGCGCTTACATCCTTCAAGGGATCAAGCGGGTGCAGGGGATGCGGCTGATCATGCCCAACTGGCGTGATAGCCGTGCCACAACGAAGCGGCTTTCTCCGGTCGCGCAGCGCGGCCGGGAAGTGCACGGCATACAGAAGACGGAATAACGGAAGAGGTCAATGGAAGAAGTCGAAAAGGTGGAGATCTTCACCGACGGCGCGTGCAGCGGGAATCCGGGCCCCGGCGGCTGGGGTGCGATTCTGCGCAGCGGGCAGCATGAGAAGGAGATCTGGGGCGGTGAGCCGCAGACGACGAATAACCGCATGGAACTCCTCGCGGTGATCCGGGCGCTCGAACTGCTCAAGCGGCCGGTCGCGGCGCGCGTGCATACGGATAGCCAGTACGTTCAGAAAGGGATCTCGGAGTGGATTCACGGCTGGAAGGCGCGCGGCTGGAAGACGGCCGCCCGCGAGCCGGTCAAGAACGCGGACCTCTGGCGGGAGCTCGATGCCGCCGCAAGCCGCCACAAGGTGTCGTGGATCTGGGTACGAGGCCATGCAGGGCACGTCGAGAACGAGCGTGCGGATGCGCTCGCGCGTCGAGGCGTGGAAGCGGTGCGCGCGCGCGGTGCGGCGGTCCATGGTTAAGGCCGCAGGGCCTGGGTTGTCAGCTGAGTCGTCAGAAAGGAATTTCCAGTGAGACAGATTGTTCTCGATACCGAAACCACCGGCCTCGACTGGCGCAACGGCGATCGTGTGATCGAAATCGGCTGCGTGGAACTGCTCAACCGCAACCTGACCGGGCGTCACTATCACGTCTATATCAACCCGGAGCGAGGCATCGACGCCGAGGCGATTGCCGTTCACGGCATCACCGAGGAGTTCCTCGCGGACAAGCCGAAATTCCGGGACGTCGTCGAGGAGTTCATCGAGTTCGTTCGCGACGCCGAACTGGTGATCCACAACGCCAACTTCGACGTCGGCTTCCTGAACCACGAACTGTCGCTGTTGGCGAAGGAACGGCTCGATACGCTGTGCAGCGGCGTGATCGACACGCTCAAGATGGCGAAGGAGCAGAATCCGGGGAAGAAGGCCTCGCTGGACGCGCTCTGCGATCGCCACCAGATCGACAACGCATCGCGCACGCTGCACGGGGCGCTCCTCGACGCGGAGCTTCTGGCCGACGTTTATCTGGCAATGACGCGCGGTCAGGAGAGCCTGATCATGAGCCTGGACGACGAGCCGGCGGGGATGGGCGGCGCGAGCGACGGCGGTGCGCTCGTGGACCGTCCGCCGCTCATCGTGTTGCGTCCGTCCGATGAGGAACTCGCCGAGCACGAGCGGGTGCTGCAGGAGATCGTGAAGGCGACGAAGGGGCTTTGCCTCTGGATAGCGCCCCCAGCGCCGGCCGAAACGCCGGTCGGCTGACGGGCGCGCTTAGAGGATCAGGCGGCCGCCCGGCAGGCTGCCGGCCTGTTCCAGTCGCGTGACGGTCTGCCTGAGATCGAGCTCCGTCAGTTCCTTGAGTTTGTGTGCGCGGTCGCGCAGTTCGGCGAGCGGGAGTTCGATCCGGTCGCCCTGGGCGGCGAGCGCGACGACGTTTCCGCTGTCGCAGGACGGGAAGGCGATCGCACGGTCTTCGAAGGTCGTGACGATGCGCTCGACGCTGGCGCGAAAGCCCCGCGAACGGCCGAAGAGGTTTACGGACATCAAACCGCGATCGGACAGGCAGGAGCGCGCCGCAGCGTAGAACGGGGCCGTATCGAGCCCACCCGCGCGCGCGTTGCGATCGAAACCGTCGACCAGGATCAGGTCGAATTTCCGATTCGTTTCCATGACGTAACGCACGCCGTCCCCAACGTGGATCGCGAGCCGTTCGTCCTCGTCCGGCAGCTTGAAGAACTGCCGTGCGGCGGCTACCACCCGCGGTTCGATCTCGACGACCTGCATGTGGGTCTGCGGGCAGTGACGGTGGATAAAGCGCGTCAGCGACGCGGCGCCGAGGCCGATGACGAGGGCCGTGCGCGGCCACTCGTCGCTATCGTGCAACAGCAGGCCGGCCATCATCTCGCGCGTGTAGGCGAGCTCGAGCGCGTAAGGGCGCCGGATGCGCATCGCGCCCTGAATCCATTCGGAGCCGAAGTGCAGGTAGCGGACGCCGCCGTCTTCACTGATATCGATCGGCGTGCTCATGACACCATCCGCTTGAGGCTGTAGAGGTGCTCGAGCGCCTCGCGCGGGCTCAGGCTATCCGGGTCGATGTCGGCGAGTGCGGTGAGCACCGGGTGGGAGAGCTTCTCTTCCTCGGGTTCGGGCAAGGCAGCGAACAGGTCCGGTTGCGGGCCGGTGCCGACTTCGCGGTTTTCCAGCGCCCGCAGGCGGCGCTTGGCGTCGCGGATCACGGCGCCGGGAATGCCGGCGAGGGCTGCCACTTCGATCCCGTAGCTCTGGCTCGCCGGGCCCTCCTCAAGCGCATGGAGGAACACGATCCGGTGTGCGTGCTCGACAGCATCGAGGTGAACGTTGGCGCATTCGGGATAATCGCTGTTGAGGCGCGTCAGCTCGAAATAGTGCGTCGAGAACAGTGTCTGGCAACGGTTCTTGTCCAGCAGGTGGCGCGCGATGGCGAAGGCGAGCGCGAGGCCGTCGAAGGTCGACGTGCCGCGTCCGATCTCGTCCATCAGCACGAGGCTTTGCTCGGTTGCGCCATGCAGGATTGCCGACGCTTCGGTCATCTCGACCATGAACGTCGAGCGGCCGGATGCGAGATCGTCGGATGCGCCGATCCGCGTGAAGATCGCGTCCAGCGGACCGATACGCGCCGAACGGGCCGGCACGAAGGCGCCGACGTGAGCCAGCAATGCGATCAGCGCCACCTGGCGCATGAAGGTCGATTTACCGCCCATGTTCGGGCCGGTGATCATGAGCATCCGCCGCGTCGGCGAGAGGCGGCAGTCGTTGGGGATGAAGTTCTCGACCTGTCGTTCGACGACCGGGTGACGGCCGGCGATGATTTCCATGCCGGGTTGGTCGGAGAATTCAGGGCGAACGTATCCGTAGCGGGATGCGGCGTCGCCAAAGGCCGCGAGGCCGTCGAGGCAGGCGAGGGCGCGGGCGATGCGCTGGAGCGTGCCGATGTGCGTCGCGAGCTGCTCAAGCAGTGCTTCGTAGAGCATCTTCTCGCGTGCCAGCGCACGTTCCTGCGCGGACAGTGCCTTGTCTTCGAATGCCTTCAGTTCGGGCGTGATGTAACGCTCGGCGTTCTTCAGCGTCTGGCGGCGGCGATAGTCGTCGGGGACCTTTTCGGCGTTGGCGTGGCTCACTTCAATGTAGAAGCCGTGCACCTTGTTGAACTCGACTTTCAGGCTCGTGATGCCAGTCCGTTCGCGCTCCCGCGTTTCCAGCGCCAGTAGGAACTCACCGCAGTTCGTCTGGATACCGCGCAGTTCGTCGAGTTCCGCGTCGTAACCGGTGGCGATGACGCCACCGTCGCGGACGGCAGCGGCGGGTTCGGCGGCGACGGCCTGAATCATCAGCTGTAGTGCGTCGTCGGGAACCGCCAGCGCGCGGAGAAGATCGGCGAGCATGGAAGACTGCGCTTGTCCGAGTGCATCGTGCAGTTCCGGCAATCTTGCAAGACTGTCCCGCAGCGCCGCGAGATCACGGGGACGCGCGCTGCGTAGTGCAATGCGCGCTGTGATGCGATCGACATCCGCGACGCCTCGCAAGGCGGTACGCGTTTGCCCGAGCATGCGAGTATTGCCGTCGGTCTCGGCGCCAATCAATTCGCCGACCGCCGAGTGCCGGGCCGCGGCGTGAGCACGGTCGCGCAGCGGGTGGTGAAGTGCATGACGCAGCCAGCGCGATCCCATGCTGGTGACGCAGCCGTCGAGGAGTGACATCAGCGTCGGCGCCGGCTCTCCGCGCAGGGTTTCGGTCAGTTCGAGGTTGCGGCGCGTGGCAGCGTCGAGGCGCAGGTATTCGGCCTCGCGCTCGACGCGCAAGCCGGTGACGTGCTCGAGGCTTTGCCTTTGGGTTGCACGCGCGTAATCGAATAGGGCTGCGGCGGCCGCCAGTCCGACGGTCAAGCCTTCGGCGCCGAAGCCGGCGAGATCGCGCGTGCCGAAATGGCCGGTCAGTAGGCGTTCGCCGGTCTCGGCGTCGAACTGCCAATCGGCCAAGCGACGCAGGACGGGCGAGAGCGTCTCGATCAGGGGAAGGGTGAGCGCATCGGGAACGAGCACCTCCGCTGGACGCAGGCGCTCGAATTGCGCCTGGAGTTGTTCCGACGGGCATTCCATGATGCGCAGATCGCCATTGGCAAGGTTCAGCCATGCGAGACCAAGCACGCCGCGATGCAGGTTTGCGGCGAGCAGCAGCGAATCCGACCGATCATCGAGCAGGGCTGCGTCGGTGAGCGTTCCCGGGGTGACGATCCGGCTGACCGCGCGTTCCATCGGCCCCTTGGTCGCACCCGGTTCGCCGACCTGTTCGGCGATGACGACCGATTCGCCCAGCTTTACCAACCGGGCGAGGTATTGCTCCACTGCGTGGAAGGGCACGCCGGCCATCTTGATCGGTTGCCCTGCGGACTGACCGCGCGTCGTGAGCGTGATGTCGAGCAGACGGGCAGCCTTTTCGGCGTCTTCGAAGAACAGCTCGTAGAAGTCGCCCATGCGGTAGAAGAGCAGCGTGTCGGGGTGCTGCGCCTTGATCCGAAGGTATTGCTGCATCATGGGCGTATGACTGCCCAGCGAATCGTCACCAGTCGATTGTTTATTAACGTGTTTTTGCATCACGCCGTGAAAACACCTTGATATGTGAATATGCCATGTATCGGGGTTTGGTGCCATCGAGGCCCGACGATGCCCGTCTACACTTGCCTCTTCGGCGTAGCTTTTTGCGTACCGGGGGCGCTGCCGTTCAAGTGCGAGTTGCCGTCGAAAACGGGCGCTTAGGCCGCTGCTCGACCTGCGATCCAGCCGGCCGCCGGATGCTTTAACGGGGGTGCATGTTACCAGTCCCGACGGAGTCGGGCACGGGACCGGCGTGGATAGTGGCTACCGTCTGGCAGGGGCGGGGCGCCTCGCCGGAGGGTGTCGATAGAGATAGTGAGCCGCGACTGAATAGCCAGCCACTGCCGGTTTTTTTTAGGATTTTCGGATCCGGACCTGATGAAGGCGCTGATGAAGCAGGCGCTGCGGGAGGTGCTGGAATACGCGATCTCAGTCGTATGCGCGGTGATGTCAGATTGCAGGCCCGCGGCCGCTACTGCCGGGGCTCGCCGGTTAGGCCGCTCCCGCCATTTCGCCGGCGAGTCGCTGGACAAGCCGGACGAATAGGTCGAAAGTAATATTTCATTCTTCACCGCGTTCCAGTCCCGGACCGGGCCGGGTTCTACACCGGGCGGCGCGCAGCGACGTGATGCGTGCCGGGCGGCTGACGGCAGGCGGCACCGCCGTTTCTGGGAGGAACATGGACCTCCGACCGTCTTCCGTGCGATTTCCGGGCCCGCTGCCGGTCACCGGCCAGCGGTCGGTGTCGCTACGCGCGGCCCTGCTGCGGCTGGTACTGGCTTCGCTCGTACCCCTTGTGCTGGTGACCGCCGGCTTCCTGTGGTTGCAGTGGAGCATGCATCGCACAGCGGCCGTCGAGGAGCTGCGTGAACGCGTGCAGATGCTGGCGCTGGCGGTGGAGCGCGAACTCGGCATGAATCTGGCGATCCTCGATACGCTCGCCGCGCTGCCCGAAATCGACAGGAGAGACTGGGCCGGGTTCCACCGGGTCGCCGCCGCCGCGATGTCGCCTCACGCGCTCGGTTGGATCGTGCTGGTCGAGCCGTCCGGGCAGATGGTGGTCAATACGCAGGCTCCTGTTGGTGCGCCGCTGCCGAACCTGCTGGAGACGTCTGCGAAGCAGCAGGAGATCGAATGGGAGGGGCGGCACTTGCCTTCCTTCGACACGCGCATCCTGGAGCCGCTGGCCTCGGGGCGCGCCAATGTCACGAGTCTGTTCTACGGTCCGGTGATCGGACGGCCGGTGCTGAGTGCGAGCGTGCCGGTGCTACGCAACGGCGAGCCGCGCTATTCGCTCAACATGGGTTTCACGCCCGACGCACTGGCCGCACTGCTGGCCAGCCAGCGCGGCTCGGGCACCGCAGACGCCGCCGTGGTCGATGCCAACGGCCGGATCATTGCGCGCAATGCGGATCAGGCCCGATATCTCGGCGCCCGGGCCCCGGCCCCTTTCGATCAGGTCGTTGCCTTGGGCCGCGAAGGCGTTGGTGAAGGCAGCAATCTCGAAGGCGTGCCCGTCGTCTATGCGTATCGGCGTGTGGCGCCCGCCGACTGGGTGACCGTGATTGCGATACCTCGTGAGGAAATCCTTTCACCCGTCTTGCGCATGTTCGTTCCGTGGCTGATCGCAACAGTGCTGCTGCTCGGCGCAGCCACCTACCTCGCGCATCGTCTGCAACGACGCATGGCGCTGCCGCTCGCCGCGCTGGCCGCTTCGGCAGAGGCGCTGCAGCGCGGTACCGCCCCCGATATCCCGGATACCCGCATTCAGGAACTCGACACCCTGAGCCTCGCGCTGCGGCAGGCGGCGCAGCGGGAGCGGGAGGTACGCGAGGAGCTCGAACGGGGGGTCCGGGAACGGACTGCCAGCCTCGAGGAGAAGTCGCGGCGGTTGGAACAGACCGCTGCCGCCTTGAGGGCGAAAGAGGGGCAGATGGAGGCGCTGCTCGAAAATACGCCGGCCATCATCTTCATGAAGGATCTCGATGGTCGTTACCTGCTCGTGAACCGCTATTTCGAGCGGGTGTTCAATCTCCGCGGCGAAGGTATCGTCGGCAAGACCTGTGCCGAGCTCTTTCCGCCAGACGTCGCCGAAAGGCTGTGTGAAGACGACCGCCGCGTGCTGGAGACCGGCGCGCCGATGGAAGTCGAGGAAGTCGTGCAGCAGGAAGGCGAGCCGCGCACCTATCTGGCGATGAAGTTCCCCGTCCGGGACGCTGACGGACACATCCTCGCCTTGTGCGGCATCGCCACCGACGTCACCGAACGCAGGCGGACGGGGCTCGAACTGATGCGGACGCTCACCGTGCTGCAGGCGATCCTGGACAGCGCGAGCTACGCGATCATCTCCACCGACACGCAGGGCACCATCCTGACCGTCAACCACGCCGCCGAACGCATGCTGGGGTATTCGGCCGCGGAACTGGTGGGCCGGGCGACGCCGCAGATCTTCCATGACCCGGAGGAAATGGCGCAACGCGCGGCGGCGCTGTCGCGCGAACAGGGCGAACCGGTGAATGCGGGCTTCGAGGTCTTCACAGTGAAACCGCGGCGCGGCCAGCTCGACGAAGAAGAATGGACCTACGTGCGCAAGGACGGCGTGCGCGTTCCGGTACGGATTTCCATCACTGCGCTGCGGGGTGTGCAAGGTGCAATTACGGGCTACCTTGGCATCGCCTCGGATATTACAGAGCGCAAGCGGGCGGAGCAGGCAATGCTCGAGCAAGAGCGTCGCTTTCGCGCCATCTTCGACCAGACGTTCCAGTTCACCGGGTTGCTCACGCCGGACGGCACCGTGCTCGAAGCCAATCAGACAGCGCTCGACTATGTCGGCGCCGAGCGTATCGACGTGGTCGGCCGCCCTTTCTGGGACACGCTGTGGTGGCGCATCTCGCAGGAAGTGCGGGATCGACTGCGGCTGGCCATCGCAGAGGCTGCGCAAGGCAGGTTCGTGCGCTACGAGATCGATGCCCTCGGAGCAAACAACACCATCCGCACCCTGGATTTCTCGCTCAAGCCGGTGTACGACGAGCACGGCGAAGTCGTCCTGCTGATTCCCGAAGGACGGGATATCACCGAGCGCAAGCAGGCCGAAGCCGCCATCGAGCACCTCAACCGCGCCTTGGAGCGGCGCGCGGCCGAACTCGAAGCGGTCAATCGTGAGCTGGAGTCCTTCTCCTACTCGGTGTCTCATGACCTGCGCACGCCGTTGCGCAGCATCGATGGCTTCAGCCAGGTATTGCTGGAGGACTATTCGGATCGGCTCGACGAAGAGGGGCGCGACTCGCTGAGGCGCGTGCGCGCGGCCAGCCAGCGCATGGCGCAGCTGATCGACGACATCCTCAAGCTTTCGCGCCTGTCGCGCGCGGAGTTGCGGCACGAGCCGGTCGACCTCTCGGCCATGGCCCGCGCGGTTGCCGATGAGCTGCGTGAGGCCGATCCGCAGCGCCAAGTGGAATTCGTTATCGCCGACGGCGTCACCGCGACGGCCGATCCGCGGCTGATGCGCGTCGTGCTTGAGAATCTGTTGGGCAATGCGTGGAAGTACACCTCGCACCACCCGCGCGCGCAGATCGAGTTCGGCGTCGAACGGCACGCGGACGGTACCACCGTGTACTTCGTGAGCGACGACGGCGCCGGATTTGACATGGGTTACGCCGGCAAATTGTTCGGGGCGTTCCAGCGGCTGCATACGGCCGCCGAATTTCCCGGCACCGGCGTAGGTCTCAGCAGTGTGCAACGCATTATTCACCGCCATGGCGGCGAGGTGTGGGCGGAGGGTGCGGTGGAGGTGGGGGCAACATTCCGCTTTACGCTCCCCGACGATGCCGCCATCGAGTGACGGGACAATGAAATCCATCCGAAGGCGTGCAATGGAAAACCGAACCGTACTCCTAGTGGAAGACAACCCGGACGACGAGGCTCTGACCCTGCGCGCCTTGCGCAAGCACAACATCACCAGCGTGGTGGTCAAGCGCGACGGCGCTGAGGCGCTGGGCTACCTGTTTGACGGCGATGCGCCGCTGCCGGCGGTGGTGCTGCTCGATCTGAAGCTGCCCAAGGTGGATGGGCTCGAAGCGCTGCGGCAGCTGCGCGCGGATGCGCGCACGCGCATCCTGCCGGTGGTGATCCTGACATCGTCCCGGGAGGAAGGCGACCTGCTCGAAGGTTACGGCTGCGGCGCGAACAGCTACATTCGCAAACCCGTCGATTTCGTCGCGTTCATGGAGGCCGTGCGTCAGCTGGCTGTGTACTGGCTCGAACTCAACGAACCGCCGCCCGCACTGAGATAGCCGTCATGCCCAGCCAACCGCTCAAGGTACTGATCGTCGACGATGTCGAGGACGATGCGCTGCTCATCGTGCGCGAACTGCGCCGCGGCGGCTACGATCCGCTGCCCACGCGCGTCGAAACCGGACCGGCCATGCGCGCCGCCCTCGGTGATTGCAGGGCCTTCGATCTCGTCATCTCGGACTACACGCTGCCGCACTTTTCCGGCCCCGCGGCGCTGGAGTTGTTCAACAGCTGCGGCTGCGATCTGCCGTTCATCATGGTCTCGGGCACCATCGGCGAGGAAACTGCAGTGCGTTTGCTCAAGGCCGGCGCCCACGACTTCATCCTCAAGAGCAATTTCGCCCGGCTGGTGCCTGCGGTGGAGCGCGAACTGCGCGAGGTCGCGGTGCGCCGCGCGCGCCGTATCGCCGAGGCTCGCCTGCGCGAGAGCGAGGAACGCTACGCGCTCGCCGCGCAGGGCGCCAACGACGGCCTGTGGGACTGGGACCTGCGTTCCGGGTGCATCTACTACTCGCTGCGCTGGAAGAGCATGCTCGGTTACGCCGGCGACGAGATTGGCGACGCCATCGAAGAATGGTTCTCCCGCGTGCACGAAGAAGACCGGCCGGCCGTGCAGGCCCGGTTGCAGGCGCACCTCTCGGGCAGCACCGCGCATTTCGAAAGCGAGCACCGCATGCGCAACCGGCGCAACGAGCTGCTCTGGATGCTCACCCGCGGTCTCGCGGTGCGCGACGAGGCCGACCAGCCGTACCGCATCGCCGGCTCGCAGACCGATATTACCGAACACAAGCTCGCCGAGGAGCGGCTGCGCTTCCAGGCCCTGCACGACGCGCTGACCGGCCTGCCCAACCGCACCCTGTTCATGGAACGGCTGCACTGTGCGCTCGCCGGCGCCGGCGGATGCCGCTTCGCCGTGATGCTGCTCGACCTCGACCGCTACAAGATCATCACCGACAGCTTTGGCCACAACGTGGGCGATGCGCTGGTGCTTTCCATCGCACGCACGCTCAAGGCGCGGATCGGCCCGCGGGACACCGTCGCCCGTCTGGGGGGCGACGAGTTCGCGCTGCTCGTCGAGGGGCTGTCGAGCGCCGATGCGGCGATCGACTTCGCCCGCGATTTCCAGGCCTCGCTCACGGGTCCGCTATCCATTGACGGCCACGAGGTATTCACTTCGGCGAGTATCGGCATCGTCATGGGGCCGGGCGATTACGCCACGCCGGAGGAAATGCTGCGCGACGCCGACACTGCCAACCAGCGCGCCAAGGCGCAGGGCAAAGGGCGTTGCCAGGTGTTCGACGCGACGATGCATACTTTCGCGGTCAACCTCTTAGGGCTGGAAACCGACCTGCGCCGGGCGCTCGATCGCGGCGAACTGGCACTCTACTACCAGCCGCTGGTCAATCTCGCCAGCGGCGAAATGGAGAGTTTCGAGGCCTTGATGCGCTGGCGCCATCCCGAGCGCGGTCTGGTGTCGCCCACCGAATTCATCCCGGTGGCCGAAGACACCGGCCTAATCGTGCCTATCGGACGCTGGGCGCTCCAGGAAGCCTGCCGCCAGATCAGCGCGTGGCAGACGCAGTTTCCCCAGCGCCGCCCCAAGGTGAGCGTCAACGTCTCCGCGGTCCAGTTCGCGCAGCCCGACCTCGCCGAGGCCGTTCTTCAGTCGCTGGCCACGGCGCGGCTGGAGGCCCGTTACCTGAAGCTCGAGATCACCGAGAGCGTCCTCATGGACGGCAGCGACGCCGTCCGCGCAATGCTCCAACGGCTGCAGGGCGAGCACATCGAGTTCCTCATGGACGATTTCGGTACCGGCTATTCGAGTCTGTCGTATCTGCACCGTTTCCCGCTGGACATCCTCAAGATCGACGCCTCCTTCGTGCAGAGGATGGACATCGAGGCCCGGCACGATGAAATCGTGCAGGCGATCGTCGCGCTCGCGCGCAGCCTCAACATGGAGGTTGTCGCAGAAGGCCTCGAGACCATGATGACGCTCGCGCGGCTGCGCGAACTGAACGTTGCCTTCGGCCAGGGCTTCCTCTTCTCGCGCCCGCTCGACGCCGAGTCGGCCGGCCGCCTGCTCGCGAGCGGACGAAGATGGAACGGGGGGAGAGGATCGTACGGATCGTCGGCGGGGCAATGATCAGCCCCGACGGTGTCTTGGGCTGACCGGGGAAGGACAGGCCCGAGGGCGTCTCATCAACGTGCTTCAGGCACGACGTCGTATTTGCGAAGCCTGTACACAAGCGTCGGACGGCTGATGCCGAGTGCGCGGGCGGCCTGCGACAGGTTGCCGTTAGCCTCCGCGACGGCAGCCCGCAACATCGCCACCTCCGTTTCCGCCAGTCCCGAGTGTCCGACGGCTGCGGCCGACAGCGATTCCGCTCCCCCCGGTTTGCTGACACGTCCGATGCTGCCGCTGCGCTTCAACATGAAAGCGGTGGTATCGACTTCCTCGCCGCCGGTGAACAGGTGACATAAGTCGAGCGCACCGCCATCCTCGGCCAGGATGACCGCACGTTCTATCATGTTCTCAAGCTCTCTCACGTTTCCCGGCCAGTCGTACGCGAACATCGCATCAACCGCACGTTCGCGGAAGCCGGTGATATGTTTATCGTGCTTGCGGCCCATGCGCTGGAGAAACCAGTTCATCATCAGCGGGATGTCGTCGCGGCGCTCGCGCAGCGGTGGCACCTCGATCGGGAAGACGTTGAGGCGGAAGAAGAGGTCCTGGCGGAATTGTCCGGCCTTGACGGCTTCGCGTAGGTTTACGTTCGTGGCGGCAACCACCCTGACGTCCACCTGGCGCGTGCGGGTATCGCCCACGCGTTCGATCTCACCCTGCTGCAGTGCGCGCAGTAGCTTGCCTTGCGCCGTGAAGCTCAGCGTGGCGATCTCGTCGAGAAAGAGCGTGCCGCGGTCGGCCCGCTCGAAGCGTCCGGCACGAGACGTGGTAGCGCCCGTAAATCCGCCGCGCTCGACGCCGAACAGTTCCGATTCCATCAGATGTTCCGGAATGGACGCGCAGTTCACCGCGACGTATGGGCCCTTTGCGCGTTTGCTAAGACGATGCAGGTTATTCGCAAAGACTTCCTTTCCGACACCGCTTTCGCCCAGGAACAGCACGGTAGCGTCGGTGGGCGCCACCTTGTTGACCATGTGGCAGACCGTGTTGAAGCCGCCGGAGATGCCGACTACGCCGAAGCTGTTCTCGGGTGCGCTGGTGAGCCCGGCGGCGATGCGGCTCGTGGCGGGTAGCGATTCCTCGGCCTGCGGCGCCCATTTGACGAAGTCGCCGATTCGCAGGAAGCGTAGGTCATCCTGGGCGTCATCCCATTCCTCCACAGGCTTGCCCACCACGCGGCATTTGGCGTGCCCCATCCCGCGACATTCGGTCTCCCGCCACAGGATGGGGCGGCCCATGAAGGCGCTGGTATAGCCGCACGCGTAGCCGATCAGCATCCAGCACACCGGTTCGTTGCCGATACCGTAGCCGGCGATGTGGGCCTCCGCCTCGGAGCTGTCCTCGAGATAGAAGTCGCCGAAATAGCGGCCGCGCTGGACGTCGATATCCAGTGCCACCGGCTCGCAATGCACCATGCCCTCCAGCGACACGAGTTGCGGACCGGCCAGGAAGTCGTCGTAGGTATTCAAGCCCGCGCGGACCTTGCGCGCCATCGCCGCGTCTCGCGTGCCGGCCTGGTAGCCGATGCGGGTGATCAGCCCGCGCGCAGTTTCCTTGTCGAGGCTCTCGATCAGCTCCTGCCGCAGCGCGCCAAGCGAGCTGACATGCATCAGCATCATCCGCTGATCGTCGAGCCAGATCCGGCCTTGCTGGGGCGCGAAACGCAGGCGCTTGGCAAGGTCATGGAAAGCCGGCACCCGAATTCCTTTGGAGGTCGCGTGGAGCTCTTGGTGAGTTTGCGCGGGTGAGTCGGGCTCGGGTCCCTGCAGATGCCTTTTCGCCATGATTTCCTCGATCGCGGCCGGCGCCGTTGAAAGAGCTTATGCCTTGCGGCCGGATGAGCGATTGTTCTGTATCAAATAATAAAGAATCCCGAGAGGCTGCAAGCGAACCTTGTTCGAGAGGACGTCGAGGGAATCGATCATTTGATGGAAAAACTCTCCCGATCGACTCGGTCAAATCATCAAATTGCGGCTGTGCTCCGCGAGCTTCTGCCCTTCTGCGTCCCGCAGGAAGGTCTTCTCATCTTCGTTAGTTCGCGGGTTTGGGTGATTTCCTTCCTGAATACCGAGACTCCTGCCCGCCTGATCCACCTCTGGCACGTCTTCTGCTGGGAGCTACCGTCACCCCAGTTGCAAGTGCGGGTCCGTCAAAACCACGAACGGGACATATTAATGAGATCCCCCACGACATTGCTGCGATCGGAGTCCGCGCGCCTCCACCGCGAGAAGACGGTGCTCGTTAGCGATGACGTGTTCGACGTGGAACCCGACGACGAGCAGGGTGAGGATGCCTCGGTCGGCTATGAAGCGATCTTCCGGAATACGCCGGTGGCGATCTGCCACCTGTTCAACCGCAGGATCAGGCGCTGTAACCGGCGATATGAGGAATTGTTCGGGTACGAACCCGGCGAGCTCGACAACCAGTCGGTCGGTGTGCATTACCTGAGCGAGGACTCGTTTTCGACGATCGGTCGGAAATTCGGCCACTTCTTCGAGTCTCATCACACCTTCAAGGACGAGCGGCCGTTCGTGCGCAAGGACGGCACGCTGATCTGGTGCATCGTCACGGGCACCTTGCTCGATCCGGCCAACCCCAAACTCGGCAGCATCTGGGTGGTGCAGGACATCTCCGAGCACAAGCGGATCGAGGACGAATTGAAGGCCGACGTCGAGAAGCTCGAATTCGTCGTGCAGCAGCGCACCGTGGAGCTCAGCCGGCACGTCGCGAGCCTTGAGGAGGAAGTCGCGACGCGCCAGCGCGCCGAGGAGGTCGCGAACGAGAACCGCGAGAAGTACCAGAAGCTCTTTCACATGCTGCCGATCGGCATTTCGATCACCGATGCGCAGGGCGGCATTCTCGAGGCGAATTGCCAATTTGCCGAGATGGTCGGCCTGCGGCGCGCGTCGCCCGAGAACTGGCGGAAACTGCCGCTGCGCTTCTTTCTGCACGATGGAACGGAGATCCCGAGGGATCGCCTGCCGTGGCAGATCCGCGACTTTCAGAAGGATTCGATCAACAACATCGAAATCGGGATGCGCGACGAGAAGGGGCGCAAGCTGCGCTGGCTGAGCGTGAGCTCATCGCCGATCGAGCGCAAG